>CAYYCP010000048.1:0-8518 GCA_964470375.1 uncultured Spirochaetales bacterium | reverse complement strand
GCGTGGGGATGCCAGAGGGCGCAGCGGTCGAACATGGCCAGGAGGTCTTCCCATCGATCCCAGAAATCGTCGGTGATGCGCCACATCTCGGCGTTCTCGCGGAATTCGGAGGCCAGTTCCAGGGGGGCCGGTCCGGGGGAGAGGGATAGGACGATGGGGCGGCCGCAGCGAGCGCGGGCGCGGCGGATCATGGCCATCTCCTCCCTGTGCGCGCCGTAGAATCGCGAGGCGGCGATGTCGTCGACCTTGACGAGGTCGACGCCCCATTCGGCGTAGAGGCTGAAGAGGGAGTCGTAATAGGCCTGGGCGCCGGGATGGGCGGGATCCAGGCCGTACATGTCGGTGTTCCAGGGGCAGATGGAATTGGGATGGGCCAGGGCCCGCGCGCCGGCCTCCGAGCCCAGGACGGGGGAGTCGGCGTGGACGGCCTGGCGGGGGATGCCGCGCATGATGTGGATGCCCAGCTTGAGGCCCATGGCGTGGAGGCGCTCGGCCAGGGGCCTGAAGCCGGCGCCGCCGGCGGAGGAGGGGAAGCGATTTGCCGCGGGGATGAGGCGCGAGTGCCGGTCCATGGCCAGGGGCGCGAACTTGCGGTAGCGGCTCGACTCGGCGGCCGGCTCGTACCATTGGATGTCGACGGTCAGGTATTCCCAGCCATGGGGCCTGAGGGCGGCGGCCATGGCCTCCGCGTTGTCCATGAGCTCGGACTCGGTGACGGAGGCGCCGTAGCAGTCCCAGCTGTTCCAGCCCATGGGGGGCCTGGGGGCGGGCGAGGGGGGCACGCGGACCCTTCCTAGGTTTCCGGCCCGGCCGCGGAGCCTGGCCGGCGCTGGGAGCTGTCCTTGAGGATGGCTAGGGCATCCCTGAGGTCGCCCATGGCCTTGGTCTGCTCGCTGATGGAGGAGCGGATCTCGTCGGTGATGCCGGTGAGCATGCGCGTGGATTCCAGCATGGAGTCCAGGCCCCTGGCCTGCTCCTCCATGGCCGCGCTCAGGCTGTCGGAGTATTGGGCGTTCTTGCCCGAATCCAGCAGAATCCCGTCCAGCCCTGCGCCGGTCTCGCGCGAGATCTCCGAGGCCTGGTCGATCAGGGCGGCTACTCGGCCAACGATGTCGCCGATGCGCTTGGCGTTGGAGTCCGCGTTCTCCGCCAGGACGCGGATGTCCTTGGCGATCACGTTGAAGCCCCGGCCGGCCAGCCCCAGGCGTGCGGCCTCCACGGCCGCGTTGAAGGCCAGGAGCTTGGTCATGTCGGCGAATTCCTGGATCATGCCGATCAGCCCGAGAATGTCGCGGGAATGTTCCTGGAGCCCGCGCATGACTTCCAAGAGGGCTTTGAGGGATGCGGCGCCCTGGCTGGCCTTGGCGTCCAGGCTCCTGGAGACTTCCAGGGATTCCTTGGAGATGCGGGCTATGCCGGCGATGTTGCGGTCCAGTTCGGTGATGGCCGAGGCTTCCTCCTGGACGGCATCCGCTTGGCGGGAGATGCTGGCGGAGACGGCTTCCATGGACCGGAACATCTGCTCGCCCGACACGGACAGGCTGGCCACCCCGGCCTCGAGGGCCCGCGAGCGTGTCTCGATCTCGCCGACAAGGTGGGCGCCCCGGAGGCCGGCGCTTATCTGGGATGCCAGGGCGCTGTAGAGGGGACCCCGGCCCTCGGTGGCCTTCATCACGATGAAGCCAATCTGCTCCAGGTTGAAGCGTATCGGCTCGACCGCCAGGCAGTCCGGCGAGGCCGGCCAGCGCTGATCCGGAATGAGGTCGCGGGAGGAGAAGCGCAGGCCCCCCTCCGGCAGGGGCGCGCGGATCCCATTCTCCAGGGCTAGGACCAGACGGGACCATTCCGGAGGGTCTTCCGGATAGCGGTAGGGCCGGGGGGCCTCGTAGAGCGAGAGCCAAGCCGATTCCACGCCCAGGCCGGGCAGTCCCTCGGCCAGGGCTTCCAGGATCTTGCCTGAGTCGAAGGAGGTGATGAGGGCCTGGCCCAGGGCCCTCTCCTTTCCGGCTAGGTTGGCCTCGAAGTCGGCCCGCCGGGACATGGCGTGCTCCACGGCGTCAGAGACCAGGACGCGGGCCTGATCCAGGAGGCCGCTGCAATAGGCCTGGCTGAAGGGGCCGCGGAACTTACGCCCCGCGCCGGCCGCCAGCTCCGTGATGGCGTCCTGCCAGGCCTGCAGGTCGTCGCCGGCGCTGATGGATCGGCGCAGGCCCTCGTCCAGGGCGTCGAGGAAGGCCTCCGGGCGACCGCTCCGGCGCGCCTCCGCGAAGGCCGGGGCCAGGGCTTCCGCGCGGGTCCTGGACGCATCGGAGCGGGAAGCTGGGCCATCGGCCTTGCTCCTGACAAGCCTTTTATCGCGCTTGCCGGCCGCGCGCAGCACGTTTTCCTCAACACAGCCGCAGGAACGCGCCCTCACTAGGCGCGGGGAGACGCGCAGCTCCTCCTGGACGCGTTTACCATCGAAAATATCCAGGATGGCGTCCAAGGCCACGGATCCCAGGCCTTCCCAGTCGGGGTTGACCGTGGTCAACGACGGCAGGGAGGCCCGGCTGGAGGGGAAGCCGTCGTAGCCGGCCACCGCCAAGTCGCGGGGCACGCTCAGGCCCAAGGCCTGGGCGCGCTCCATGATCCAGAGGGCCACAGGATCGCATACCCCGATGAAGGCGCGCGCCCCTGCGTCCAGGGCGGACTTCAGCCAGGCGTCGAAGCGCTTTTCGGGCGGGCTGCCGTTCTCCTCTTTTACCCAAGGGAAGGCTGAGACGAGGAAGCGTTTGTCCTCGGCTATGCCGTGGGCCTTGAGGCTTCGGCGGTATCCCTCCAGGCGCTGGGCGAAGACGTGGAAGTCGCTCACGCCCACGAAGCCGATTGCCCGGTGCCCATGCTCCTCGATGAGGTGGTCGGTCATGAGGCGCATGCCCTCGAGGTTCCCGTAGGTGACGCCCGGGAAGCCGCGCGCCAGGCCCTCGATGGTCACCAGGGGGATGCCGAAGGAGCGATAGAAGTCCAGTATGCCGGCCTCGTCCAGGGCCGCGGTGAGGTGTCCTTTCCAGACTACCAGGCCGTCAAGGCGGCCCTGTCTGGCGAGTGCATAGATGATGTTAGGCTGCTGGCCGTCAGGATCGCTGTGCCCGACGGCGTTGCCGTGGAAGGACAGGAGGCGTACGCCCCTCTCCCGAGCGCGCCGCACAATCCCGTTCCAGGGCACATAGGCCCACTCCTGGGTCAGGGTGAGGTTCATGTAGCCTATCGTCGGCGTCTTGGGCATGGTCCCCCTCGGCTCAGCCCAGCCTGAATGATGCCAGGCTGGCGTTTCCCTGGCCCGCGAAGGCGATGTAAATGGCCTGGACACCGTCCGGAATGCTGATAGGCGCCGCGTGCTCCTGCCATACGTTGGAGAAGTCCGGCACACTGATCCTGCCCAGGGCCGGCCCGTCCCAGGCGGTCCTGATCTCGAAGTCCCCCTTGCAGTAGCCCCTGACCTTGATGGCCACCTCGCGGACTCCGCGGCAGTCGAAGTACTTGTAGCCGGCTACGGCCCCCGGCATCATATTGGCCACGTAGCCGGGCTCCTCGTCCCCGTCCCGCCCGTCCTGGGTGATGATGGGAAAGCGGTTGTCCATGTAGGCGTTGGGAGGCGCGTACAAGGCCTCCGTGCCGCAGAAGAGGTTGCAGGCGATGTGGGCCGGGTACTCGCCTCGGCCGGGTAGGGGGCCGCCGTTGAGGCCGCAGGAGCTCATCTCGGCCTGGACGATGGAGCCGTCATCGCGGAGGCTGATCCTCTCGGCACAGCCCTGGCGGCTGAAGTTCATCCCGTTGGTGTGGCGATGGTAGAAGATGTACCACTCCCCGCCTATCTGGACGAGTCCGCCGTGGTTGTTGCCCCCGTAGTACATGGGCTTGGCGGCCGGCTTGTAGGAATCGATGCCCACATCGGCGTTGCTGACGATGACTCCCCGGTAGCGGAAGCCCTTGGTGGGGTGCTGGCTGGTGGCGTAGCAGAGCTCGTGGAAGACCACCGAGGAGTAGACGAAGTAGTAGGTGTCGCCGATTTTCCGGATCGAGGCGGCCTCGAAGTACTCATGGCCCTCGAAGCCGCTCCCGGCGCTGTAGGGGGCGCTGGGGGCGATGAAGACGGGCTCCTCCTTTATGGTCAGCATGTCGGGGCCCAGGACGGTGGCCATGGGACCCTTTTTGGAGGCGTCGTCTCTCCAGCAGAAGCCGGTGTAGAGGTAGGTGCGCCGACCCTCGGTGAGGACTCCGGGATCGAACTGCTGCTGGTCTCCGGGCCTTTCGCCCAGCCTAGTCCCGTCCGCGTAGTGCACGTAGCCCAGGAAATCGTATTTACCCGCCGGCTTGTCGCATACGGCCACCGATACCAGCGAAACCTTGTCCAGGACGTAATAGAGGTAGTAGCGCCCGTCCGGGCCGCGGGTCACGTCCGGGGCGTAGAGGCACATGCGCCCGTCCGGATTGAGGGGGTCGTCGGTCTTCCGGTAGATCAGTCCCTCGCAGCGCCAGTTTCCCAGGTCGTCTACCGGGGCCGACCAGCAGACGTAGTCGTTCAGGCAGTAGGCGTGGCCGTTGAAGCGGTCGTGCGAGCCGTAGACGTAGACGCGTCCGTCGAAGACGTGGGGCTCCCCGTCCGGGATGTATTCCCAGGAGGGCAGGTAGGGGTTGAAGGCTGGCTTCTTCATGGCCGGATCATAGCACATACGGGCCGGCTGCGCAGCGCCGACGCTGCTCGACGCGGGGGGTGGAGACGCGGCGGGGGCGGCCAGAACGGGCTTACGCGGGCGGCCGCGCACGGGTATCATGCGCGGCAAGGAGGAAGCCATGGCCGTTCTTGAGCGCTTCATGCCCGGCGACATCGAGCTCCTGGATCCCCTGCTCCTGCGCAAGCGCGATGCCGATCGGGCCTACCTATTGAGGCTCACGACCGAGAACCTCCTCAGGCCCTTCCGCCTTGAGGCCGGCCTCTGGTCCGAGTCCGCGAAGCCCGAGGGCATCCACTGGGGCTGGGAATCCCCCACCAGCCAGCTGCGCGGGCACTTCCTGGGCCACTGGCTCTCGGCCGCATCGCTCTGCGCCGCGGCCACGGGAGACCGCGAGCTGCGCGGCAAGGCCGAGGCGGTGATAGAGGGCCTGGCCGCCTGCCAGGAGGCGAACGGCGGCGAGTGGCTCGGATCCATCCCCGAGAAGTACCTCGACTTCGCCGCCCGCGGCCGGCCGGTCTGGGCGCCCCACTACACCCTCCACAAGACCTTCATGGGTCTCCTGGACGCCTACCGCTGGCTGGGCTCGCGACGCGCCCTGGATCTGGCGGCAAATTGGGCGCGCTGGTTCCTCCAGTGGAGCGGGCGCTTCACCAGGGATGAGATGGACGACATCATCGACTACGAGACGGGCGGGATGCTGGAAGTCTGGGCCGATCTCCTCGAGGCCACCGGCCAGCCCGAATACCACCTTCTCATGGAGCGCTACACGCGCCGCCGTCTCATCGATCCCCTCCTGGCCGGAGACGATCCGCTGACGAACATGCACGCCAACACCACCATCCCGGAGATCCTGGGAGCGGCTAGGGCCTACGAGGTCACCGGCGAGGGGAAATGGCTCGAGGCGGTCAAGGCCTACTGGGCCCTGGCGGTCGAGCGCCTCCCGCGCTCCGCGACCGGCGGAAGCACCTGCGGCGAGGTCTGGGTGCCCGAGGGTCGCTTGCCCTACCGCCTGGGGGACAAGAACCAGGAGCTCTGCACGGTCTACAACATGATGCGCCTGGCGGAATTCCTCCTGCGGCACACCGGCGAGGCCCGCTACGCGGATTACTGGGAGCGCAACCTGAGGAACGGCGTTCTGGCCCAGGGCTTTTGGCAGGGTTCGCTGGCGAACGGGGAAAAAGCCGAACATCCTCTCTCGGGCCTGGTTTCCTACTTCCTCCCCCTGCGGCCCGGATCGAGGAAGTACTGGGCCTCGGAGACCGAGCACTTCTTCTGCTGTCACGGCACCAACGTCCAGGCCAATGCCTCGCACACGGGCTGCCTGTACTACCGCGATGTCGGGGGGCTGGTCATCGCCAACCTGACCGCCTCGCGCCTGGCCTGGAAGCGCCCTGAAGGGATGGTATCCGTTCGGATCGATGCGGCGGACCAGGCCGGCGGCTGCCAAGCCGTGGACGGCATCGCGCCCTCCCTCCCGGCGCCCCCCAAGCGCCAGATCTTCGATATACGCCTGTCCTGTGCGAGCCCGATGACCTTCCGCCTGTCACTGCGGTTCCCCTGGTGGCTGGCGGGGGAAGCGGCGCTCAGCATCAACGGGGAGAGGATCGATGCGGCCGCAGGGCCCTCCTCTTTCGCCCGGATCGACAGGACCTGGAAAGACGATACCCTCAGGCTGGAGCTGCACAAGCGCCTATCCTCCGAGCGCCTGCCCGGCTGCGACGACCTGGTGGCCTTCATGGACGGGCCGGACCTCCTGGCGGGCCTCTGCGAGGAGGAGCGAATCCTCTATTGCCGGGATCCCGGCGTGCCCGAGGCGGAGCTCCTCCCCGACGACGAGCGCGAGTGGAGCAGGTGGAAGGGCAGCTACCGCATGCGCGGCCAGGATCCCGGGATCCGCTTCATCCCCCTGCGGGACGTCGGCTACGAGCGCTACGCGGTTTACTTCCCCGTGGCCCCTCGGCCGAACCGGCGCTAGGAACGGGGCTCCGAGCGCAGGCCCTTCCTCCAGGCCCCGGGGCTCAGGCCCTCGGCGGCCTTGAAGGCCTCGTGGAAGCGCTGCAATCCGCCGAAGCCCGAGTCGGCCGCGACCCGCTCGAGGGTGAGGGACGTCTCGTGGAGGAGACGCTTGGCCCGGTCCAGGCGCGCGCGCAGGATTTCCTGGTGCAGGCTCCGGCCCATGGCCGCCTTGAAGCGGGTCTCCAGGCGCCGCCTGGACGATGCCACCGCGCGCAGGACCTCGGCGACACCGATGCCCTCGTGGGCGTGGGTGCGGATGAAGGTGGCGGCCCGGGCGACCAGCTCGTCCTCGCAGGCGAAGACCAGGGTCGATTCGCGTTCTGCCACGCCCTTGGGCGGCACGGTCGACCGTATGGCCGGCCCCCCGCTCTCCATGAGGCGATCCAGGGCCTCGGCCGCGCGGTAGCCGATGGCCTCGCAATCCAGCATGACGCTGGATAGGCTGGGCGAGGCCAGCTCGCACAGGACGTCCTCGTTGTCCACGCCCAGGATGGCTAATGAGGATGGTACGCTGATGCCGGCCCGCCTGGCCGCGTCCGTGGCGCGCAGTCCTGATGTGTCATTGCAGGCGAACAGGGCTGTGGGGGGCGCGAGGCTGGACAGGAAGGCCTCCAGGGAATCGGACCGGAAGCCCGTGCCCTCCCGGTCGGCGGTCCGACCCTCCCACCATTCCAGAGGGCGCTCGAAGCAGGGGAAGGTCGCGGCGGCGCCCAGTCCGCGGCGCAGGCCCCGGGCGGCCAGGCCGGCCCGGATGCCTTCCCGGAAGCCGGCCTTGCGCTCGGCCGACCAGCGCGTCCCGGACACCCCCAGAAAGGCGAAGCGGGTGAAGCCGTGCTCGGTGTGGAGGAGGGCGGCCTTCTGGCCGGTCAAGAAGTCGTCGTTGGTGACCGCGGATATCGCCTTGCGGGGATAGGCCCCGGCTACGTCCACCACTGGCAGGCCCAGGCCCGCCAGCCTGTCCGCGCTGCGCCCGTCCTCTATTCGGGCGATGATCCCATCGCCCTTCCAGCGCCTCAGGTCCTCGATGGGGCGGAACATCCAGCTGTAGCCGTAGAGGCGCCAGCCCTCGCGCTCCTTGGCGTAGCGCACCAGGCCCCGGGCTATGCCGTGCTCATAGAAATCGCTCAAGCCCATGTGGATGGCCACCTTGCGCATTTCAGGATATATTATACGCAATTTGAGTATGACGCAAAAGCCTCCCCGGGGATAGTCTCAGGGGCGCAGGGCCGGGCTCTAGCGGAGGGCCGCCCGAGGAGGCAGAGCATGGAATACGAATTCCCCAAGGCCAAGGAGCCCATCCCCTCGGCCGGGAAGGACGACCTAATCGTCATCGCCGGAGCGGGCGGCTTCATAGCCGGCAACCTGGCGGCATATTTCAGGGACAAGGGCTTCAAGCGCATCCGCGCCATCGACAAGAAGCCTCTCTACGAGTGGTACCAGGTGGTGCCAGGGGTCGAGAGCCTCTGCCTCGACCTCTCGGTTGAGGAGAACTGCAAGCGCGCCGTCGAGGGCGCCTTCGAGGTCTACAACCTGGCGGCCGACATGGGCGGCATGGGCTTCATTGAAACCCACCGCGTCGACTGCCTGCGCTCGATCCTTATCAACACCCACATGGTCGAGCACGCCTGGCGGGCCGGCTGCAAGCGCTATTTCTACTCCTCTTCGGCCTGCGCCTACAACACCGAGCTGCAGAAGGACCCGCACGTTCGGGCCCTCAAGGAGAGCGACGCCTATCCGGCCATGGCCGAGCGCGGCTACGGCTGGGAGAAGCTCGTCTCCGAGATGTT
>CAYYCP010000047.1:19376-26793 GCA_964470375.1 uncultured Spirochaetales bacterium | reverse complement strand
TTCCGGTAATGCTGCCCTATGGTCTCTATCAGGGAGAAAATCTCCGCGTCCTTTATCTGCATGCCCGGAGTATATCACCCCACGGCCCCGACGCCCAGGCCCGCGCCGTCCGTTTCCCGTCGAGCTCCCGATGGGCGGGCAGAGCCCTGCCTGGTCCCGCGCTCTTCGAGAAGGCGGATGAGGTCGCGCTTAAGGGCGGCCTTGTCCCAGGCCCGCGTGGGCATGAGGCGCCGACTATCGTCTATGTCGCAGTTCAGACGCATCACCAGAGTCTCTGGAGGCAGAAGCTCGATGGCATCCGCCAGAAGCCCCAGGTAGGCGCTGCGGCAGAGGAGGATATACTCGCCCTTGGGGAAGCGGCTCCCCAGGCGCGAGAACCGCGGCACGCGCAGGTCATGGAATTTCACTCCATCCACGCCCAAGCCCGCCACGAAACGCGCACTCTCCAGGATCTCTGCGCGGCCCTCGCCGGGGAGCCCGAGGATGAGGTGGGCGGCCACCTTCACCCCGGCATCCTTGAGGAGCCCGCATGCCCTGGCGAAGTCGCTGGGGCCGTGGCCCCGGCCGATGCGCGCCAAGGTGGCCGACGAGGAACTCTGCAGCCCCAACTCGACCCATACCTCGCCGGGCCGCCCTATGTAGGAGGCTAGGAGCCCGGCGACATCCCGGTCCACGCAGTCAGGGCGAGTGGCCACGGCCATGGCGGAGAAGACTCCGGCGGCCAAACCTGCATCGTATACCGCCCTTAGCTCGTCCAGGGGGGCGAAGGTGCCGGTGAAGGCTTGAAAGTAGAGGATGGGCGGCGGTCCTCCCCGGCCCGCCAAGCGGGCCAAGCCGCGCGCGGCCTGGGCAGCCGCGGCAGCGGCTGAGGGCCTGCCCCGGGCGCCGGGGGCAGCCACTGGATCATCCTGATAAGGCGCGCGCGATCCCTCATCGCCGCAGTACAGGCAGCCCCCGCCGCCGTTCAAGCGGTTAGGGCAGGTGAATCCTGCGTCCACGGCCACCCGTCCGGGCGGGCGGCCGTACTTTCGCCTCAGATAGGCTGAATACTCCGAGAAGCGCGCATCCTCCACGGAGGCGACGATAGCACAAGGCCGCCCGCGCGTGCTACATTCGCGGCATGCGCAAAGGAAGCGCCGCGGGGCCCGGCCTCGGCGCGATCGCCCCGGCCATCCTCCTCTCGACCATAGCCTGGCTCTGCTCCTGCAGCGGAGAAAACACGGCCGTCCTCCTGACTGATATTCCGGAGATGGCCGCCTACGCCGAGCTCTTCAACTCCCAGGACACGCGGCACCACGTCGAGACGCGCTACCGCTCCAACCTCGCCGGCGATGGCGGCTTTGGGGAAGCCTCGATAGTAGCGGGCAGATGGCTGCGCTCCTCACCCACCCGGGCAGCCTTCAGATCCCTGGATCATCTCTTCTCGGATCTGCGTCTGAACGCGCGCGATTTCTACCCCGACCTCCTGGCCCAGGGCAAATTCGAGGGGCGCCAGCTCCTCATCCCCCTCTCCTTCAATTTGCCCCTGATCGTCTTCCGCGAAGACGCCGATCTCTCCGCTGCAGATACCGGCCCAGATCATAGGCCTCAAGCCGCCGGCTCGGCCTTCTACATCGGACTGGAGGAACTCCGCTCAGCGGGCAAGGCCTTTAATCAGGCCAAGGGCGAGACCTTCATTAAAATAGGCTTCTCGCCGCGTTGGGATCCGGACTTCCTCTATCTCCTGGCCCGATTGGAGGGGGCTTCCTTCCAGCAGGCCAAGCCCCTCGCCTTCGATCCACAGGGCCTGGCGGCCGCTGTGGCCCTGGCCAGGACCTGGGTGGCCGAGGCCAACGGCTCCCCCGCGAGAGAGGATGAATTCGCCTTTAAGTACCTCTATGATCCCGGCTACCGCTCCGTCTCGGCGGGGCGCATCCTCTTCGCCTACATGGACTCTGAGGACTTTTTCAGCCTGCCGGACCAGAAGCGCGCCGGCTTGACCTTCCGCTGGATCATCCATAAGGGCCTCATCCCGGTGAATGAGGAATCAACCTTCCTGGGCATCACCCGGAAGGGGGCCGGCCGGGAATCCGCCGAAGCCTTCGCCACCTGGCTCTTCAAATCCGAGACGCAGCACGCCATCCTCGAGGATTTCCGCGCCCAGCGCCTCTCGGAGATCTCCTTCGGCATCGCCGGCGGCTTTTCATCCATCAAGGATGTCAACGCCAAGATATTCCCTTCCTTTTATCCAGGTCTCCTGGGCCATAGCCTCCCGGCCGGCCCCTTCCTGGCCGCTAAGCCCCTTCCCCCCTCCTGGCCGATCATCAAGCGCGACGTAGTCATCCCCTTCCTGGAAGAGGAGTGCGCTAAAGCCTCCGGCTCCCCCCTGCCCGGCCAGGATGCCCTATTCAACCGTATCTCAACCTGGCTTAAGGAAAATCCAGGGAGCTGAGGCCTCCGCCTTTCCATCTGTCTCTCTACATACCGCCTACAGCCGGTGCCAACCCAAGCCGATATTGAGAATGGAGGATGACGCCATGGTCCAGGCCCTCGGCGGCGCCTACATTCCCCTCTCCTCCTACGCCCTCATCGGTGGCTCGGGGCGGCGCATCGGTGTCCCGGTCCAGAGAAGCCAAGCTATCTACGCCCAGTTCGAGCACGTCTATGGCGTGCCGGAGAAGCAAGGCGGCGCCAGCCTCGACCGCGTCCATATCCTTAACGCCCTGATCGACCGATTAGCCACGGCCCGGGGCCGCTCCTCCCCGCCGCAGGTTTCCTCAGGCGCATCGGATCCAAGTATCCTGGACGCCCTCATCATCGATTATGAAAAGGAACTCCGTTCTGAGGCCGCCAAGCCTTCCCGGCCCTACCACCCCGCCCCCTCCCTGCCCTCCGCCATCGCCGTAGACCTCCTGATCTGAAGGCCGCCGCTGATCCGCCGCACGCCCGGGCGAAATCCAAGCAGTCCCGGCCGGGAAGCGGGAGCCGCCCGTGATACCATTGACGAGGAGGTGAACCCATGCGCTTCAAGCCGGCACTCCTGGCTGCTCTTCTCTGCGCGGCCTGCGCCGCCATCGCCGATACAAAGGTGAAGGCCTCTATCGGAGTCGCACCGGCCGGGCCTGAGAAGGCCACGGTCTTCATCGCCCGCACAGATGACGACGGACAGCCCTTCCCGAGCGCGTTCGAGGAAGGCCTCATTGCCGCGGCCGCCGCGCGCTATTCCTGGTTCAGCTTCAAGGTCGGTCGGGACGGGACGGCCGAATTCTCGGAGCCGGGCGTCTCGTCCGGCTTCTTGAGGGAAAAATCCGCCGTCAAGGGAGCGCCCGGCCTGTACGCGGCCTCCATCGCCTTCCCCGGCCCCGGAGCCAAGGGCGGCAAGGCCTATACAGTCAGCTTCGGCCCTGAAGACGCAGGCTTCTTCCAACCCGACGAGTGGGCGCTTCTGAAAGCCATCGCGGCCTCAAAGAAAAGCACGGGGTCGGCCAGGGTTGCCCGGGCGGCATTCTCCAAGGGCGCCTTCATATTCGTAGTGGTCCTAAAATGAAAAGCCCGTCCGGGAAACCGGACGGGCTGGGCCGAGCCAAGATCGGGAATCGAACCCGAGACCTGCGCTTTACGAGAGCGCCGCTCTACCGACTGAGCTATCTTGGCGGGCGATGCGATTATTAAGGGATTCATGAATAAAGCCACATGACCGAAGGGAACGTGGTCATGAATCCCTTTACCTAATAGCTTCTAAAACCAAGACGACATGCTGAGCATGTTGTCATTTTAACCAGGGTATTAGTATAAGGAAAAACGCGGAAAATGCAAGCGCGCCGGCGAGCATCCGGTGGGGCAATCCGGCTCGGCCTATGACTTCTTGCGCTTTGTGTTCACGAAGCGCTGGAAGTCCGAGATGTTCTTCACGATGATCCTGTCTTGCAGGATTTCCACCCGGCGCTGGGTGGCGAAGTGCGAGAGGACCTCGCGTGCGGCTTCTACGGACATGCCGGCCCAGTGGGCGATGTCGTCCAGGCTGGCCTTGAATTCGCGGGCCGCGCCCTCCACGTTCTGCTGGGGGTTGGACTCGTTGAGCATCAAGAAGACATCGGCCACGCGGGCCTGGGGATCGTCCAGCTTGAGCACCATGAAGCGGCGTTTCTGGTCGTAGATGCGCTTGGTGAAGAGCTTGAGCAGCCTCAGGGCGATCTGGGG
The DNA here is from genome assembly GCA_964470375.1 of uncultured Spirochaetales bacterium. Lineage (GTDB taxonomy): Bacteria > Spirochaetota > Spirochaetia > Treponematales > JBGSOB01 > CAYNQK01. The sequence continues at coordinate 22,614 of CAYYCP010000047.1, read as the reverse complement.
GTTGCCCATCATCAGGACCTCGAAGTTGGCCCGGTTGAATTCCAGCACCTTGACCGTATCCAGGGCCACCGCCGTGGCCGAGCGCGGGGCCTCCTCCAGGATGGCCATCTCGCCGAAAAGCTCGGGCGGCTGGAGCACGTCCAGGGTCTTCTCGATGTCGCCCATGATCTTGCTTATCTGCACGCGTCCCTGCTGGATGAGGTAGAAGGTGTCGCCGGGCTCGTACTCGGAGAAGATGATCTCGCCCTTCTGGAAGGTGCGGGCGAAACGCTGGAAGGAAGACAGGTCCATGGCCATGCTCAGCCCTCCATCGCCTTCAGGGCGCGCTTGGCCTTAATGCGGGCTGACTCATCCTCGTCCAAGGGCATGCTCAGGATCTTCTTGTAGAAGCCCGAGGCGCGGGCCTTGTCGCCCTTCTTCTCGTAGCACTGGCCCATGTAGAAGAGGGCGTCGGCTATATCAGGGTGGCGCGGGTAGGTCTGCAGGGTCTTGGAGAACTGGGCCAGCGAGGCATCGTATTGGCCGAGGAAGAAGAGGCAACGGCCTATCTCGTAGCTGGCCTTGGCGGTATACTCGTCATCCCCGCCCAATTCGGCGACGCGCTTGAATTCCTGGTAGGCTTCCTTGTAGCGCTCCTGGGTGAAAATAGACACGGCGTTGTAATAGGCCTTGGCGGCGTCGCTCATGTCCGGCTTACTGGCCGGAGCCTGGCGGGCGGGGGAGGCCTGGGTCGGCTCATCCTCATCGCCCTCCCCATCCATGTCCATCGCGGGCGGGCGCTGGGCGGCCGTGGCCCCGCCCGGCATCATGGGCTGGGGGCCCTTGCCCTGACCGTAGCGCTTCAGGGAGCCTTCGGCTAGCTCCAGGTTCTTGGAAGCCTCGCGGGCCATGCGCCCGGTCGGATAGTAGGTGAGATAGCGGGAGAAGACGTACACGGCTTGGGAATACAGGCGGTTCTTGAGGTAGTACTCGCCGGTCTTGAAAAGACCCGCTTCCGGGCTGACCTGCTCGTCTTTATCCAGGAGGTTCTCTACCTGACCGTGGATGCGCCGGAGCTGGTTCGAGAAGACCTTGAGCATCTTCATGATGATGCGGATATTCTGGGAGGCAAACTGCTCGAACTCAGGCACGGTGAAGAGGAGACAGACCGCGTCCTGCAGGACCAGGGCGTTTTCCTCGCGCGGGTACTTGCCCAGGGCCGACTTGACTCCGAAAAATTCGCCCATCTGGATAAGCTCGTGCACGTCCTGGCCGGTCTCGATATCCTGGTAGTTGAGGCTCACCTTGCCCTTCTGGAGGATGAAGACCTTGTCCGCCTCATCTCCCTGGAAGTAGATGACGGAGTTGGTCCTGTAGGTCATCGCCTTGGGCATCAGCCCTCCAACTTAGGATATCGAACGGGGCCGCCGGGCCACGCGCGGATCCGCCCTTGAATTGTAGCCTCCGCTCGGCGGGACTGTCAAACCCGGATGGGGCGCTGGGCCCGCCGCCGCCTGGAACATGGTTCCAATATCGGCATCGGGAGCCTAAAAATGAAGGCTGGGGAGACGAGGCGAGGGCGGACGGCCTTTCAAGCCTCCTCCTCTTCCGGGTTCTGGGATGCCTGAGCCCCGTTCCCGCCCTGGGTCTCCTGGGCGGCGCGCTTTGCCTCGGCGGCCCGCGCTTCCTGGGCGGCCCGCTCGGCCTCGGCGGCTATCTCCTCAGGCGGCCGGAGGTGCTTGGCGTACATGAGGAAATCGTCTCCCTTGCCGTAAAAATCGGGGATGTGCCCGATCAGGGAGAAGCCCGCCTCCTGGAAGAAGCCCGGGCGGATGGCCCCCTCCTTGCGGGTGGTCGTCTCCACGGTCAGGATGGCGCTGCGCTTCTGCTTGAGGATCTCCACCTCTATGCGCTGAAGGAGCTGGTCGCCTATGCCCTGCTTGTGGGCTAGTTTGTCCACCACCAGCCACTTGAGGTCGAAGGTGAATTCCGTCCCGTTGGCAGGACCGAAGTAGGCGAAGCCAGAGACCCGACCGGAAGCTGTCAGCTCGATGAGAGTCGAGGGACTGTCAGAGCGACGCTCCCATTCCTCCAGAGTCTCCTTCATGATCTCAAGCTCGATATCCTTGAAGACCCCGGCCTCTCCGGCTAGGAGGACGTAGTACCTGATATCCGTCATGCGATGGAGCGACCTCTCGTGGGAATTTGGATCGATGCCATTTGGCTTGATTATATAGGCCTGACGATACTTATGCCATACCTCGCCGATGAAGGCGAGGAGACGGGCGCCCTCGGAATTTGGAACCAGTCACCGTCCTATCGGTGAGGCTATTTCGGCTCGATATGAATAAGTCTTTATTATTGAAAGACATATTAGAATCGACTGGAAGCCTTGGAACCGGGCGCGGGGAAAACAGAATCCCCGATGACTTGAATCCCGCGCTACCCAAAGGCGGCTAGGGGGTTTATCATCCCCTCGGAAGGGGGGCATTCATTAATGGAAGAAAAGAAGGCGCCAGCCCTCCTGGGCCGGGTCATCCCGCCTATGGAGCAGTACGATTACTTTTCCGGAGCAGAGGAAGTCCCCTTCCCCGGGGACGCGGGGACCTTCTCCCTGGAGGCCTCCTGGTGGCTGGCAGAGATGTCCCTCCTGGCCTATGAGCCAGCCAACTTCGCCGCCAACATCCTGCGTTTCATCGGCTTCACGGACTTCCGCTTCTGGGCCAACAAGTCCACGGAGGCCTACGCGGTCCGCCGGCCCGGCCTGGCTATCCTGGTCTTCCGCGGCACTGAGCTCAAAAGTCTCCGCTCCATCATGGATCTCTACACCGACGCGCGCTTCCTCAAGGCCGAGCTCCTGGGCGGCCATGTCCATCAGGGCTTCAAGGAGGGGGTCATGCGCGTCTGGGAGGGCAAGGGGGCCCGCCCCCCATCGGCCCCGGAGGATTCCTGGACCCGCCTGGACGGACTGGGGGCCTACATGGAGGAAGTGGCCCGTAACCCGGGCACCCGCGTCTACATCACCGGGCACTCACTGGGCGCCGCCCTGGCCACCATCGCCTCAGCCCTCTTCCCGAAGGCCGCAGCCCTCTACACTTACGGCTCACCCATGGTGGGGGACGCGGCCTTCGCCGCGGCCCTGAAGGTGCCCTGCTACCGCTGGGTCAACAACCAAGACGCGGTCACCCTCCTCCCCCCGCCCGACCTCATGAAGAAGCTCCTCAAGTACTCCTACGCCCACTGCGGCCAGGAGCATTTC
>CAYYCP010000047.1:0-19276 GCA_964470375.1 uncultured Spirochaetales bacterium | reverse complement strand
GGCGGGGGCAGGATAGCCTTCAAGAAGGGCGCACTGGCCTGCATCGATTACAATCCCGGAACGGGGGATGGCGAGCTCTTATTCCTGGTTTGGCCGGGGATCCTGCCGGACTGAGCGGCTGCCTACGACGCCCCCGGCGCCCGGCTCCTCCCGCCGCCGCGCTTGAATGTCTTGCCCTTCACAAGCCAGGATATCCCGAAGGCCGTCAGGGCTATCGTCTCCAGGACAAGGACAGGCTTGGCCCGCGAGATCGCCGAGCCCTGGAAGAAGACCAGGTAGACGACGACGAGGAGGATAGCCGCGACCATCACCAGGCCGCAGGCCACGTAGAGGCGGTTGCGCCGGCGCTTGGCGGCCGTGACGCGCCCGCCCCGGCTGCGGGTGAAGAGGAAAATCGAGGTGAAGGCCAAGGAGAAGAAGAACATGGCCGCGAAGGCCATGTGGACGATGTCGGAAGTCCGCTCGTTCAGCATGAACAAGCCCACCCGCCCGGCGTAGTCCTCGGTGCGGTAGGTGGGGAAGGCGATCACCCCCAGGGCGAAGAAGCCGCTGAGGTTCCCGGCGATGTCGTCCACGCGCTCATAACCGCGGTAGGAGATGAGAAATATCCCGATGCTCGCCAGGACCGCTATGTAGGCGTCGCGGGCGTTCGTGTAGTAGTAGGAGCTGATGGACCCCCTCAGGACAGGCCCCTCGCCCATGAGCCCCAGCAGGACCACCATCAGGGGCAGGCCCAGCCCCAGGAAGCCGATCAGGCGGCGCTGGTTGAGGTAAGAATCCACCAGGGCCCGGTCGGTCCTCATCGGCTTACTTCTTCTCGGGCTCCCCGCCCTTGACGAAGCCCATGGTGACGAAGGCCGCGGCCATGGCCAAGGCGCAGAGCACGAACATGCCCGGATAGCCTATCTTGGCCGGCACATCGTCCAGGGAAGCGCCGCCGGAAGAGGCCTTGCGAATGATGTCGATGACGGCCCCGGCTAGGGGCGGGGCGGCGATGGCCGCCAGCTGCGAGAAGGTGTAGTAGAGGCCGGTGTATATGCCCATTGTGTCCTGGCCGGCCATCTGCCAGAGCATGGGGAAGGAGTTGGTAACCACCGTCACCCAGAAGATGCCGAAGACGAAGAGGATGCCCAGGTAGATCCAGATCGCCCCGCCCGCGGGAATGATGCCGCCGCGCAGGCCGAGATCGAAACCGAACAGGCAGAGACTCACCATGACTAGGGCGACTAGGGCGGCCCTAATGGTCCTCTTGCGTCCGACCATATGGGCCACATAGCCGGATGGGATGGCAAATATGGCGTAGGCCACGCCCACCGCGCCGGCGCCCAATCCGGCTAGCCCCTTGCTCACGCCTATGGTCTCCATGGCGTACTTGCCCACGAAGGGCAGGACACCCTGGTAGCCTATGAACCATAGGAGGAGCGACACCAGGATCAGCAGGGCGCCGCGGCTGCCCTTCATGGCCTTCGACATGGCTTGGGCGAAGGGCAGGGGCTTCTCCTCGGGCTTGTTGCCGGCGGCCTTGGAAAGCTTGTTCTCCCGTATGAGGGCGAACACAAGGATGGTGGCTAGGACGATGAGAAGGGCCGCCAGGATAAAGGGCAGGCGCCCTTCCACCTGGCCGATGAGGGGCAATGACGCCTTTATCCCCATCATTGGGGCCAGAACCAGGGTGCCCACGATGGCCGCGATCCCACCCATGGTGTTGATTACCCCGTTGGCCTCCGAGCGGTAATCGCCCGGGATAAGGTCGGGCATCAGGGCCACTACGGGGCCGCGTGCAGCTTGTTTGAAGATATTGAGAAAGAATATTGCCACTAACAATGAGACCAGAATGGGGGCGGCGTACGGGATTATCGCGAAGCAGATGGCCGTGGGCGGCAACAGGGCGATGATCCAGGGCATGCGCCTGCCGATAGAGCTCCTGGTTCGGTCAGACCATACGGTGACGATGGGGATGAGGAAGATGGCCAGGGCGTTGTCGAGGGTCATGAGCAGCCCCACCAGGGTCATGGATGAGATGTGGTCGCCCAGGAATTTGGGGACGTAGGTGTCGTAGAGGGGATCCATCAGCCCCATGGTGAAGAAGCCGAAGCCGATCAGGAAGGTCAGCCCCAGGTACTTCTTGAATCCGCCCTTGTTCTCGGCCATCGCAGGCACCCCCTTCGCGGGATCCGCCCGGGACCCCTTGCGCGGAGTATAGCACGGCCGGGGCCGGGGGCGGCCGGGTTTCTTCGCGTCCGCGGAACGCGCTCGGCCTCAGGCCAGGAAGCCGCCCTTCCAGTGCCAGAGGGGGCGGGCCAGCTCCGAGCTGAAGGGGGCCGGGCGGCCGAAGTCCGGCAGCCATTCCTGGCCGGGGACGAGCTCCTGGTAAAAGCCATCCTCAAGCCCGAACTCCTCGAGCATGCCCAGGACAGCCTCGTGCTCTGCCGGATCGACCTGGCGGGCCGGGGCTCCCTTGGCCCGCATGGCTAGGATGGGGGTGTACTGGCTCATCAGCGAGAGGAGGGCCCGGCCCCTGAGATGCTCCGCGAACCAGGCCAGGACCGCGCGGGTGGCGTCCAGGCGCCCGGGGATGACCAGGTGCCTGAGGATGGTGCCGCGCTTCATCAGCCCGCCTTCCATGACGGGCCCCGAGAGGGAGGCCATGGCCAGGATGGCCGCCGTGGCGGCCTCGGGGTAATCAGGCGTGCCGAAGAAGCGCCCGGCCAGGCCGGGGTCGAGGGTTTTCAGGTCGGGCAGCCAAACGTCCACGGTCCCGGCCAGGGCCTCCACGCCCTCAACACTCTCGTAGCCCGAGCTGTTCCAGAGGACCGGGAGGGCCAGGCCCTCGGCCCTGGCCAGGCCTATTCCCCGGATGATCGAGGGGATGAAGTGGCCGGGCGTCACCAGGTTCAGGTTCGCGGCCCCCATGGCCTGGAGCCTCAGGGCGATGTCGGCGAATTCGCGCGGCTGGACATCGAGGCCCATGCCCTCCTGGGAGATCTGGTAGTTCTGGCAGAAGGCGCAGCGCAGGCTGCAGCCGGAGAAGAAGACCGTCCCCGAGCCGCCCTCGCCCGTGAGGGGCGGCTCCTCCCCGAAGTGCAGGCCGGCCCAGGCGATCCGCATATCCGCCCCGCTCCGGCAATAAGCGCCCCGAGGAGCGGGCGAATTCCTATCGGCCCCGCAGGCGCGCGGGCAGAGGGAGCAGACCCGGTAAGCATCGGGGCCGAAACCGGCTGCCACGGCGCCGCCCTAGCCGCGCCGGTGGGATACAGGGAGTCTCGGGCTCAATCCAGGGCCCCGTGCTCCATGACTCGCGCCATGATGTCGGTGAGGAGATCCATATCCATCTCGCCTGCGTTGGCTGAAACCATCTCGCGGATCTCCTTCCAGTCCGCGCGGCTGAAGGGACTCCCGTCGTACTGGCCGGAGAGGAGGCTCTGCACGCCCGCCAACCAGTCCAAGGAGGCGGACATATCCCCCTGCCCCGGGGAGCCGGCCCGCTCCAGAAAGGCCTGGAAGGCGTCCCCCAAGAGTTCGCGCGGCAGGCCGGGCAGGGATCGCCCGAAGAAGGCACGCAGCTCCTCCATGGAAGCGCGGTCGGCGGCGGAGGCGGCCTCCCATCGGCCCAGGTCGGAGCGGAATTTCTCGGAAGTCTGCATCGCCCGCATCCTAGCTCATGGTCCGGCCGGGCTCAAGAGGGACAGGACCATCGCGGCGAAGTCGTAAAGGGCGTGGCCCAGGGCGGCCTCGTGGAGATCCCGGCGCGCCGCGTAACGCCAGGCCAGGAGGAGGCCCAGGCCCAGGGCCGTCAGCATGCCGATCCAGCCCTCCCAGGCGTGCAGGACGGCGAAGCCGAGGGCGGAGATCCCCATGGCCGCGGCGGGAGGGGCGCCGGCCGCCTCGACATCGGCTTGGAGCCAGCCTCGGAAGAAGACTTCCTCACGGTAGCCTGTCATCAAGGACGTGCACAGAGCCAGGGGCAGGAGGGCCGGTTTCGTGAGGGCGTAAGGGCGTTCGGGGATGGCGTATCCATCGGCCATGCCGATAATGGAGGGCAGGTAGCCCGCGCAGGCCAGGCCGTAGGCCAGGGCCAGGCAGACGAGGGCCAGGAGGGGGGCCCGCCAGACGATGGAAGCCGCGGGCATTCCGCCCCCGCGCGCGGCTAGGAGACCGCGCCGGTGCAGGCCCCAAAGGAGGAAGAAGGCCTGTGGCAGGGCAGAGAGCCAGTAGGCCGCGTGCCAGGAGGGCGAATCCAGGCCGGGTCGGTAACCCGGGGCATTGGCCAGGGTGGGCAGGAAGAGCGCCGCATAGAGGAGGAGGGTTTCCACAAGGCCTCGGCGGCGCTCCTGCGCTCCTGTAATCATGTTGCATAGCATGATATACTTTGGATGTAGGGACTGCAATGAGCCTTATGCCGATTCTCGTCATCATCGTCCTCGCGCTCGGCGCCGTGGTGCTGGCCCTGTTCTGGCTGGGAGGAGACCGCTCTCCCTGGCTGCAGTTCTACGCCCGCGGCAAGGCATCGGGCTTCAGCCTGGCCGAGCTCAATTACCTCAAGGGCATAGCCCTGGAGACAAAGCTTACGGATCCCCTGTCCATCTTCTGGTCCGACAAGAGCCTGGACAAGGCCATCAAGCGCATCTCGGCCCGCAAGCGCGCCGAAGGCCTGGACAAAGATCCTGAGACCCTGGCCTTCATGACTAAGCTCTACGACTACCGCAAGCGCATCGAGTTCGAGCATCCGCGCTACAAGTCCGGCATCAAGAGCACACGCTCGATAGCCCCCGGCACCAAGCTCCGGGTCCTCGTAGAGCGTCAGGGGGTCTTCAACGCCACAGTCTTCCAGAATTCCCAGCAGTCTCTGGTCATCTCGCAGCCCTCGGGGCGGCGCCTGCCGGACGGCTTCGAGTGGATCGGCAAGCGCCTATCCATCTATTTCTGGAGGGCCGAAGACGCCGGCTACGTCTTCGATACCTATGTCATGGAACAGGGTACGGACGGGCGCGTACCGGTCCTGCACGTAGGCCACACGGACGTCCTTTTCCGCACTCAGAAGCGCAAATCGGTTCGCGCCAAGAGCAAGATCCCGGCCTACCTCTACGTGCTCAGGCGCGTGGAGGGGGCCTATGAGAAGCCCGAGCGGACGCCGGGCATGCGCTGCGTCATAGAGAACCTTTCGGAGGATGGCGCGGCGGTCTTCATCGGCGGGCGCGCCAAGCCTGACATGAACATCAAACTGCAGTTCCACCTGGGAGACGTCCAGGTGGTCATGAGCGGGACGGCCAAGGGTGTGGAGTACGATGCGGAAAAGAACCAGTCTCTCATCCACGTCCAGGCACTGCCACCCAGCCCCCGCATGAAGAACATCATCCTCTCGTACGTGTACAACGTATTCGAGGACGAGGAGCAGGAATGAAGCCTGAGAAAAGGATAATCGCGGCGGCGGCTTTGGCCTGCGCGGCCGTCCTGTCCGCCCAGCAGGAAGGCGAGCTCGTTCGCAGCTACATACGCAATTTCATTCGCTCCTCGCTGGCCATCAAGATCGATGTGCTCAAGGAGGCCGGCCGATACGAGAAAGCCGGCATGGGCCCGCTGTTCCACATGGGCGTCCGCTTCACCCTGGAAAACGCCCAGTACCTGCAATCCGATGTCCAGCTGCGCGATGTGGCGGCCATCTCCGTCCAAGGCATCCGCCGCGAGGGCTACGTTGAGGCCCTGCCGGACCTGTGGAGCCTTTTCCAGATCTTCAAGGAGCCCTACGTCAGAATCCCCATCATCGAGGCCATGGGCGATCTAGCCGCCGGCAACAGCCAGGCCGTGTTGAACCTGAACACCTTCCTCTACAACCAGAATTCGGTTCGCCAGGCCGGGGTCGATCCGGACTTCCAGCAGCTTGAAGCATGCGTGCGGGCCCTAGGCAGGCTGGGCAGCGCCACATCCTATTCGGTGCTGTTCGACACCTACGCCGCGGGCTATTCCGACTCCATCACCCGGGCCGCCCTGGACGCCATGGCCGCCCTACAGGGCGATTATAAGGGTTACCTGATTGAAGTAATCCGCAAGAATTCCTCGATAGAGCGCATGGCGGCGCTGAAGGCCGCCATGGAGAACAGCGGCTTCTCGGAGGCCGAGAAGGCGGAGGTGGCGGAATCCGCGCTGGACATGTCCCTGAGCTACGTCAGCACCAACTCGGTCGACATGCAAATAATCCGCGATATCCGCGCGCGTTCCATCCGCGAACTGACACAGCGGAACTGGAGCCGGGCCTCGGCACTGGCCATACGAGCCTTCAACCTTGCCAGCTCCGAGTACGGGCGCGGCATCGGTACCAAGGCCGCCCTGCTGGAATCCATCGCCCTCCTGGGTGCCGTGCGCACCAGCGAGGCCGCCCAGACCCTCACCCTCCAGCTTCAGCTTCTCAACGCGGAGAGGGATGCGGGCGCCAAGCCGGACGAGGACTTCGTCCTGGCCGTCATCCGGAACCTAGGCGACCTCGGGGATATGGTAGCCTTCGACCATCTCCTCTTCGTGAGTTACCTGGATTACCCGGAATCGATCAAGAGCGCCGCCCGGGAGGCGTTGAAGAAGCTCAGGCTCTAGGCCCCGCCGACCCGCCGCCCGGTCCGAGGGTTCCGCCTCAGCCGAGGCCGGGCGCCCTCGTCCTGGGCAGTCCGGCCCTGGCCGGCCTTGCGGCTGCGGCCAGCGCTTACCTACCGCCCCTGGCCGGCACGTGGATATCCTGCCCAGCCCGCCTCATCCTAGCCCTGGCGGTCTGGAGCCTCGGCTCAGCCCTCGCCGGCTTGGGGTCCTTTAGCGCCGCCTTCAGCCCCGCCTCGCATGACATCGCCGCTATCCACATGCACCCACGCTTCATCCCATATTTTGTGAATCCCCGCTGGATCCCCAGCCTTCGGCTGGGACGGATCCTAGCTGCACTGGGTCTCGGAGCCGCCATTGCGGCTATAGGCAATAATGTACGGTTTTCCTCAGCCGGTCCCTGGCTGGGCGCCCCGGCCGCAATGATCAGAGGCCTGCGAGCCGTCATGACATCGGCCCCCTCGCCAGCCTCGGGGGGAGGGGCCGTTCTCAGCCTGGATGCGGACAGGATCTACGGCGAGAATGGGCTTGAGGCCGGTGCGCACATCCATTTCAGCGCCTTCGTCCCTGAGGCCGATCGGGGCATCGACCCTCTCAGCTTGTCGGCCGGCCAGATCCTGCGCATCCACGTTCCGCCTCCCCTCGAAGGCGACTTCGCTTATATCGACCCGCGGGACATAGAAGTCCTGACCTTCTCCGGCCCCGTGACTGCGGCCCTGGCCAAGGCGCGCCGGGCCTTCAGGGACGCGGTCGCCTCCATCCCCTTCAGCGGCTCAGGCTTCCTGACGGCCCTCATGACCGGCGACCGCTCCTTCCTCTCCGCAGGCGATGCCGAGGCCTTTAAAAAATCCGGCTGCCTCCACATCCTGGCCCTCTCAGGACAGCACGTGGGCATCCTGGTTTCACTTCTGGCCCTCCTGGCCTCGCCCCTACTCGGCAAGAAGGCCGCCCTCGTCATCAGCGCCATAGTGGCGGCCGCCTATCTGGCCGTGACCGGTATGCAGGCGTCCATGCTGCGGTCCGTCCTTTCCTACGGAATCTTCTGCGCCGCCTGGTTCGCCGGCCGGCCCCTCAAAGGCACGGACATCTTAGGCATCACCATCCTGGTCGCTATGGCCTTCCAGCCCATGAGCGTCGGCCAAACATCCTTCCAGCTCTCCTACGCCGCCACCGCCGGCATCCTCGCGCTGAGCGAGCGCATCGGCCGCTGGCTCAGCCGCTGGCTACCCCCCAGCGCGGCTTCCGCCCTGGGAGTCTCCCTCTCGGCCGCTGCCGCCTCGGCCCCCGTCAGCGCCGCCCTCTTCGGATCCGTGACCCCGGCCGCCATCCCCGTGTCCACCCTGGCCGGCCCCCTGGTCACCCTCATCATGTGGGGCGGCTGCGCCTTCACGCCATTATGCGCCCTCATCCCCTGCCCGGCACTGACATCCGCCCTGGGCAGGGCCATGGAGCTGCCCTACCTGGCCCTCCGGGCCATCGTGGGCGCAGGAGCCTGTATACCATCCCTCCAACTTGAAGAGGGCCCGCCCAGGATGGCGGCAGCCCTCGTCCTTGTCGCCCTTCTCCTCCTCCTGTATGCTTGGCGGCGCAATGGATATCCCGGATTACGACTCCCCCAAGGCCCTCAAGGCCTACCTGGAAGGCCGTGGCCTGGCCATGAGCAAACGATTCGGCCAAAACTTTCTAGTGAGTCGGGAAGCCCGCATGCGGATCCTGGGCTTGATCGGGGCGGCTCCGGGGATGCGCGTCTGGGAGATCGGCCCGGGCCTGGGGGCCCTGACCTCAGGCCTCCTGGAGGCCGGGGCGGCCGTTATCGCCTTCGAGATCGATCGCGGCTTCATCCAAGCCCTCGAATCGACCTTCGGCGGACAAGGCCGGCTGGTTATCCGGCCCGGGGACTTTCTCAAGACCTGGAGGGGGGCCCTGGAGGAGAGCGGCATGCCGGACATAGTCTGCGGCAACCTGCCCTACAACGCGGCCAATGCCTTCATGGCGGATTTCGCCACCAGGGCCTTCTACCCCGCTCGCATGGTCTTCACCGTCCAGCGCGAGTGCGCCGAACGCATGCGCGCCAAGGTAGGTACAGCCGCCTATAGCTCCTTCTCCATCCTCTGCCAGTCCTTCTACATGATCGAACGGTCTTTCGACCTCCCACCGGCCTGCTTCTGGCCCACCCCCGGCGTGACGAGCAGTGTCGTTCTGATCCGGCCCCGTCAGGACAGCCCGGCGATCCACGACCGCCAAGCCTACCTGGAACTCTTGCGGACCCTCTTCGCCTCCCGTCGCAAGACTATCCATAACAATCTGCGAGGGGCAGGCTGGTCCGAGGATGCTATCCATCGAGCCCTCGCCCATGCCGGCGTCGATCCCGGGCTCCGCGCCGAGACTCTCCCCCCAGAGCGCATCGCGGCCATCTCCGACGCCCTCCAGGAGGAGTCGAGAGCGCCCTGAGTGCCCGCCATCCTTTCATTGACAGGCATCCGGCCTTCATGCTAGATTTTTCGGGCCTGGCGGGGCCTTTCCCCCGGCATTTTCATTTCTATCGGTGCTTGGTAAGGGACGAAGCGGGCAATCGCGAGCATAGCTTGCGCGCGCAGGTGCTTAGCGTACTACCCAAGCCTTTGGCTTGGGGCCGTCTGGGGGACGCGCCATTCCTTCGGAATGGCGAGGGGTCCCCGGTACGCTTCTTGATAATATGATCTGTAGAAGTATCGGTCGGGCAATAGCGCAGGTGGTTAGCGTACAAGTCTGGGGGACTTGGGGTCCCCGGTTCGAGTCCGGGTTGCCCGACCGATACTTCTAATCCTACCTACATCAAGAAGCGTTTGCGTTCAAGGTAATTGTTTGACATGGTCGCTTACGCGACCTATGCATCGAGTCCGGGTTGCCCGACTCATCCTTCTTAATTATTTCCAAAATATAGAAGCGTTTACGTCCAGGGTATGTGATTGACGCGGTCGCTTGCGCGACCCTGCATCTGAGTCCGGGTTGCACGACTCATCCTTCTGAATTGATTCTTTACTATAGAAGCGTTTACGTTTAAGGGAAATGATTGACATGATCGCGAGAGTAGGCACAGGGGTGCGTATTTGCCTTCGATGAAACGGAATCGCTATCCTATCACCATGAAACCGCACGTGATCATCGGCATATCCCTCCTCTCGCTGAGCCTCGTCCTCGTGGCTTGTATTGCGGCTCCCAAGCCCAGGCTCCGGGATCCCGCCCTTCCCCCCGGAGAGGTCCTGGCCGCCTACGTGGATTCGGGCGCCCTGCCCGGGCTGGCTGTCTCCGTGATCAGGGGCGGCGAGAACGTCTACCGGGAAGCCTTCGGCCTCAGGAAGAAGGGCGAGCCTGCCCGCCTGTCCATCGATGATCCCCTCCATATCGGTTCCGATACCAAGGCCATGACGGCCCTCCTGTGCGGGATGGCGGTGGACGAGGGGCTGCTGGCCTGGGACAGCCGCGTCGGGGATGCGCTGGGCCCTGAATTCCCCATGCGCGATGAATACCGCAGACTGAGCCTCGATATCCTCCTCAGCCACAGGTCGGGCCTGCCGGCCGCCTTGCCTACTAAGGAATGGCTGAGTTACTTCGGCACCGATGCGGATGCCTCCGCCGAACGCGGACGCATGGCCGCGGCCGTCCTGGCACTGAAGCCCGCCCATGCCCCGGGCAAGGCCTTCCTCTATTCCAACTTCAATTACGTCGTCGCCGGGGCCATGCTGGAGAAGGTCTACGCGAGGAGCTGGGAGGAGCTCATGCGCGAGCGCCTCTTCGATCCCCTGGGCATGGAGACGGCCGGATTCGGGCCGCCCGCAAAGGGGCTGGACGATGCCGGCGGCATCCCCGCGCCCTGGGGCCACTCGTCCGCGCCGGTGGATCCGGATTCGCCCTACGCGGACAACCCGCCCTCCCTGGGGCCGGCGGGCACCGTCCACGCGAGCATCATCGACATGGAGAAGTACGTATCATTGTATTTCACGGAGGGCCTGGCGGCCGATGGCCGGCGCCTCGTCAGCGCTGAGAGCCTGAGGCGCATCGCCGAGCCCATGGGGGATGGCTACGCCCTGGGATGGGGCGCGGGGAAGGACGACGCGGGCCGGAGCTACCTGGCCCACGACGGCTCCAACACCATGTTCTACTGCTCCATCGTCCTCTTCCCGGAGAGCCGCGACGCCATCATCGCGATGGCCAACCGCGGGGACGGCAAGACACCGGCGACCATGCTGGAGATCGTCCGCTACCTGGGCCAGCGCTTCCTGGGCGCCACCGACGAGGATGCCGAATAGGGCCGGGCGGGCTAGGAAAAGCAAGCGATCCGCGATATTAAGGGATTCACGATAAAGGACACATGGCCAAAGGGAATGTGGCCATGGATCCCTTTACCTAATGCCTTCCTAGGCCGAGTCGACATGCCGGGCATGTCGACTCACCAACGAAGGTAGTAGTAGAATCCAGGCCCGGGGAGGCCCTGATGTCCATGAAGCCGCTCATCCTCGCCGCGCTCGTCCTCGTTCTCGCCATCCCAGGGGCGGCGCAAGAAGCGGCCCCGCCGGCCCTCGCGGCTGACGCGCCTATCCAGGACAGCCTTCTCGATGAGGCGGCCGGCGGCGGATCGGTCCAATCGGCGCCCCGGCCCCTGGAGACGGAGCTCTTGGCCTTCACGCGGGAGAAGGGTGGAGGCGTCTGGCTCTATGCCATCCAGGGAACGGGGCTCGCGGGGGGTTTGGCCCTCTCGGCCTGGGGCCTGTCCCTGGCCATGGACGGCGTCTCGGGGGGTCTGGATTCCTCCCTCATCCACAGGGGCCTGGCCATCACGGTCGCGGGAAGCGTCCTCATATCGATCTTCGCCTCGCTCTCGATTTCTCCGCCCCCCTGAGCCCAAGGCCGCCCTCAAGGCTTCACAAGGTAGAAGACCACGCGCCGGTTGCGCCAGGCGTTGGCCTGGTCCTCGAAGGGGAAGGCCGGGGCCGAGGCGCCCATGCCGACGGCCCGCATGCGCGCAGGATCGACTCCCACGGCGGCCAGTGCCGCCATGACCGTCTGCGCCCTACGCTCCGAAAGGGGTCGCAGAATGCCCTCCTCCTCAGCCTTGAAGCGAGCGGGATCCTGCCAATAGACCGGGTTGGCGTGCCCCTCGATGAGGAGGCCATAGCCGGGGAAGCGCATGAAAAGGCGGGCGATCTTCTCCAGGCTGCCCAGGTTGTCCTTGAGGAAGGCATCGTCGCCCACCTGGTCCGAGTCCGCGGCGAAGCGGATATCGGGAACGCGGATCCTGAGCCGCTCGCCCAGGCGCTCGATCAGGATGTCGACCGCCGCCCTTGCCCTGGCCTCGGCGGGCTCTGGCCCCGATACGCTCAGGATGATCTCGATATCCTGCCCCGGCTCGGGCTGGCCTCCCCCCTCGGGCATGCCGTCCCACTGGATGCGGGCGGGCGGCGCCCCGCGCCCCGCGAAGCTCTTTATCGATGCCCCTGTGCCGGAATCCCTTACCGCGATGCTCCATGACGCGGGATTCCTCCCGCTGTAGGAACTCTCGATATAGAGCACATCGTCGACTCCGTCTCCATCCGGTGAGAAGAGAGTGGGATGGATCGACAATCCTATGAAGGGTGAACCTGCATCGGGCGATGCCGATGAAAACGCGTTCGGCGATGGGGAGGAAAGCGCGGCGGTTCGCGGTGCCTCAGCTCCAGAGACGGAGTCAATTGCAGCGCGCCGTGGAATTTCTTTGCTCTTTGGCAATATCCAAGGCTTCTCGGACCTAGCCCCGAGCGATATCCCCACATAATAACCATCGGCCAATCCGCTGGCCCCAGCGCCTCCCAGGGGCAGGGCGGCCATGAGATCCAGGGCGATGTAATTCCGCCCCAGGCTGCGCAGGGCCAAGCCAACCCTGGCGCTAAGGGAGCTGAGGAGGGCAGCCTTGCCGCTGGTTATAGGAAAATCGAAATCGATGCCGAGGCCGGCCCGCAGGGCCATGGGGCCGATGGTGGCCAGGCGCAGGGCCAGAGCGGCCCCCAATCCCGGTATGGGCAGGATGGTCGGGTCTTCCCCGCCGGCATCCAGCCAGCGGTAGCCGAAATCCAGGTCGAGCGAGAGGGCCTTCAAGACAATGCCCTCCAGCCCGAATGCCCCACGCAGCCCGTAGCGGACCGCCGCTGAGGAACCGCTGGCGTGGAGGAGGCACTCCCCTATCCAGGCCGAGTGGCTGACGATGGCATCGCCGGGCCGGACGAGCGGGGAAGTGCCGACCGGGGCGGAAGCGCGGCCGCCTTCCTGGGCCGGGGCTCCTGCCAGGGCGAGGGACAGGAGGATGAGGGCGGACCCCGCCGTACGGGCGCCGGGCGGAAACTTCATCGATACTTCACTTGCGCAAATAATCCCGCCCCTAGGCCGCCCGGGTAGCCGTAGACGAGGGGCAGGGACAGCGAAAAGGCTCCGACTGTGAAGGATAAAGCAGCGCTGGCGTAGGGGCTCACTCCCAGGTAAGGATAGCTGGCGGCCGTCCCGCTGATGCTGATGCGGCCGGGCTGGTCCACCAAGCCCTCCAGGTAGCCCTGGACCTCGATAGGCGCCTCTGTGTCAAGGCTCAGGGCGCTGCCTCCCCAGGTGAGGACCCCGCCCGCCCCAAGGGACAGGGACAGGGCTCCCAGGAGACTGAAGCCGGTGGAAGCTTGGAGCCTGGCGTTGAGGACCCGGGATTCCATAGCCAGGAGGATGGGGGGATCCACGCTGATAGTAGCATAGATGGGCACGAGGGGACCTGAGGCGTCCGGATCGATAGGCACCGTCTGGCTGATGGGGCCGGTGCGAAAGGAGCCGCTCAGGGTATTGATGGCGAGACTGCAACCGGTTTCCAGGCGGAGGGCCTCCCAGGCCAGTGCTCCAGATCCGGGCGCGCCTATCCTATACCCACAGGATGCATCGCCCATGAGGGACTCGGCCCCGTAGCCCTGGATGACTGCATCGAAATAGCCGAGGCCGAGGGCAAGGTCGACGGCACCGGAGGGGAAGCGGTAGCGCGCGCGCAAAACCATGGGCTCGGCGCAGGCGCCTGCCTCTAGGTCTCCCTCAAGGCCTATGCCCTCCAGGGCGGCCAGCATCTCCGGGCCGAAGGATGAAGCGTGGACGGCCGCAGCGCTTCCGACGGCCAGGCTGAAGCCGGATGCCGCCTCGTGGCTGGCGCTCGGCACCGCCGAGGCGATACCGGTGGCCATGGCGAAGGCCTCGAAAAGCCGGGGTTTCCTGGCGCCCTCCTCTACCCTGACACGAATGTCGTCCACGAAGGCCAGGGCATTGGCCGCCAGGAGAGCCTCCACCCCCGCCATGCCCGGCTGGAGGCTGGGCGGAGTGAGGTCCACGACGAGCTGGGCCCTGGCAAGGGCAGCCAGGCCCAGGAAGATGGCCGGAAAAAATCGATGTGTCCGCACTGTTTTTGGCTCTCCCACCGCGATGCTATATACCGGATTCCGGCCATTTCAGGCCCTCGCGGCCATGGCAAGCCGGAAAACGGAGGTTCACCTTGCGCAACCCATTCAGAGCGTCGATCGCCTCCCTGGCCTTGCTGGCCCTCTTCGCATCATGCGATCCCAATCTGGGCGGCGGCGATCCAAGCACAATAGTAGAAGAAGAGCATATCATAGAGACGGACATACCCGGCGGCACGCGCGTCAGCTATTATTCGGCCAGCGATGTCCTCCTCAGATATGAAGATCACTTCATATCCGATGGCCATGATATTCAAGTCCAGTACTATAGCGCCTCAGGCCTCCTCCTCTATACCTACGCCTACGCCTGGGAGGACGGGCAGAACGTCCTCATCGCCTACTTCGATTCCCAGAACAGGCTCTCCTGGTACAGGGCCATCGAGTGGGCCGGCCCCGGCCTACCCTCCGTGATCCGCGAATACGACGCCGCGGACATCCTCCAATGGGCCCGCCGCATAGAGTATGGCGGGGGCCCCGAGGGCGATGAAGAGATCATGTGGGTGCTCTACGGCCCCGACCTCTCCGTGCAATCCGCCGTCATCACCGTATTCGACGCAGAATCCAGACCGGGCATGGAGACATCCTATCAGGCCGATGAAGCGCTCCTCCAGGCTTCGGCCGTAGCGCCCGCCGCGGCCGCGCGCTCGCTGGCGGCCGGCCCATCGACTGGAGCCACCCCGCGGGACATTATGGCCCTGACCCTGCCCGTGCCGCCCGAAATGCCCCTCCTGGCCCTGCCTAATCCGGATGCCATGACCATCCCGGTCACCGGCTACAGGTTCTGGTTCTACGACGCCTACGGTTCCACCGAAGTGGCCTTCTCGGCGGACTGGTTCCCCCTTGAGGCCGTCCGCCAAGACAGCCGCCTGGGCGAGGCCGAGAGCGCGTCCATCGAGATGGAGTACTACGAAAACGGCCTGCCTTCGCGGAAGCGTATCTACTACGGCGGGGTCATGGCCCTGGAAGCTTCCATAGAATACGACGCCATCGGCTTCGTGACCGAGGTCTCCACCAGCGGGGCCTCCCTCCTTCTGCCCCTGTCCTACACCCTCCACTACGACGACCAGCACTACGTCACCCGCATAGACATCTCCAGCGGGGACACCCTCCTCCAATACTTCACGTATCAGTACGCGGGCCCCGTCGCGCCGCGCAGCGTCTCGGCGGCCCGCTCCTTCGACCCCTTCTCCTTCCTGGACGACCTCCTGGACGCCAACCTGACCATCAGGCACTACGACGGGGACAATGCCCTGGTGGAGAGCTTCACCGTTACGGCCCTGGAGACCGGCTACGGAGTCCGTGTGGACGTCAACAAGCCCGATGGAAGCCTGAACGGCTACTACATCGTGGGGTACGACGAGGACGGCAAGCGGGTCTCCCTCTCGGCCCACGCTGCCAACGGGACAGTCACCTGGTCCCAGTCCTACGGCTACGCCCAGTACGCGGGGCTCTTCCAGGCCGCCCTCGAGGACGCCTTCCAGGAGGCCGTCGTCCAGTACGGCCGCCTCTCCGAGCTCTACGACCTGAGCGGCATCGAGGAGATGGCCAGCGCCTTCATGTACGACCTCCTCCTCTAGCCCCTGATTCCACCGACGGCTGGGCTCAGACCCGGCCGCCGGCTAGTCATTCCCCTTCGGCATCCATGATGGCCCTCAGGCGCTCGATTGTCAGGGGAGCGCTGCCCTCGTAGTGGTTATTCACGTTGAGCCAGACCCGCTTTCCCCAGGTGCGAAGCCGGCGCAGGAGGCCGGCCACCCGCCTGAGCTCATCGTCCTTGGGCCTGATTATTTTACTCCAGTCCTCGCCCGTGCGCTCCTCCATGCCCTCGCGATCCTCCCCATGGAGACGAATGCAGACAGTCTCGCCCAAGGCATCTCCGGCGCGTTGGGCGACATCACAGACATCGTCCATCCAGTAGCCCTGGAGGAGGACAGGGGCGGCCCCGCGGGCCTTGAGGAATTCGAACCATGAGGCGTCCATCCAACGCGGGTTGCGGATTTCCACCGCGTAGGGCAGGCCCCGCGGGAGCCCGTCCAGGAAGGCCCCCAGGAGCTCCCTGAAGCGCGCCGCTCCCCCCATTTTCTCCTTGTTGAAGTACTCGAACTGGAAAATGTAGAGCCCGACCTTGTCCGCGAAGTTCCCGAGGGCTCCTAGGAAGTCCAGGAAGAGCTCAGGGTCGAGGAAGCGCGGATTCTCTATGAGGGGCTCGCCTTTTTTTGCGTAGGCATGGCTCAGGGTCAGGGCGTTGGGGCACTTCACCGTGAAGCGGAAATCCTCCGGCACAGAAGCAGCATAGCCCTCGGCGACGCTCCTCCTTGGCAGGGCGGCCTTCGTCTTTCCCACAGCTTCGGCCTTCCCCGGGGAGAGCTTGCCTAGGCTCCAAAACCACTGGTCCACCTCCACGGAGTCGTACTTTTGGGCATACTCCGCCAGGTAGTCCGCCGGCTGGGGACTGGAATAGACAAGGCCGGCCCAGGAGGGATACTTCCAGGAGCAGGTACCTATGCGGAGGGAAGTGGGCATGATGGCCTCCAGGGGTAAAAGATACATCATTCGGAACATGGTGCGTCAGGCCAGGGAAAGAAGCGGGGAGGCTCCCGCCTTCCCCGCGCCCCTTCCGGATGCCTGAGGATGAATACTATATACTCTCTCCCATGCGCAGCATCTTCTCCATCGGCATAGGAATCCTCTATGCGGCCTACACGATCGTGCGCGTGGCGGTCGAGAGCTCGGCGGCCTCCAGGGCCAGGGCGGCCGCCGATCCGGCCGAGGAGGCCCGGCGACGCCGGGACGCCATGGAGCTGGCTTTGCTGACGGGCGGGGAAATCATCATCCTCGGACTTTTCATGGCCCGCCTTCCCCTCATCGAGGCCTTCGCCTTCGACCTGCACTGGATCATCCGCGCGGCGGGACTCTGCCTTAGCGCCCTGGGCGTGACCCTGATTGCCTGGGCCAGCCGGGTCCTGGACGGTGAGTACTCCTCGGTCGTGGAATTCAAAACCGATCATCACCTGGTGACAACAGGCCCCTATGCCCGCATCCGGCACCCCATCTACGCCGGACCGGGGCTGCTCAACCTGGGCGTGCCGCTGGCCTCGGCAAACGCCTTGATCGCCCTGGTCTGGATCGCAGGCCTGGGACTTGTCCTTGCACGCAGGATCCCCCGCGAGGAGGCCCGACTCAGGGAGCGCTTCGGGTCCGAGTGGAAAAAATACGCCGCCCGCACGGGCAGATTCTTCCCCAGGCGCAAGGCGCATATCCGCTGAGGCTGCGGTCCTCAGCCCTTGTAGGGCAGCTCCGCGTTGATGGCCTGAATCATCTCCCTTTCCGCTTGGTTCACCTTCGGCAGGATGGCGCGCATGGCCCTGCGCAGCCTCTCGTTCATGGGGAAATGGAAGGAGGGGGAGACCAGTGCCCGGAAGCCGCGGCGGGCCTTGTGCTCACCGCCCATGCCCGGGTCTATGGAGCCTATGCCGCGTTCTATGGCCCAACGTATGGGCTGGTAGTAACACAGCTCGAAGTGTAGGCCATCGGCATCTCGCATGGTCCCCCAGTAACGGCCGTAGAGCCTGTCTGAGCCCTTGAAAAGAAGGGCCGCAGCTATTGGAACCCCTGAATCCTCGCGGGCCAGGCTGTAGAGCATGCCCTCGGGCCAGCGCTCGGCCAGGGTTTGGAAGAAGGCTGGCTCCAGGAAGCGGGCCGCCCAAGGCCCGAAGCGCTCGTTGGTGCGCAGGTACAGAGCGCCCATTAGGCGGTGGAGCTCCGTATCGGCATCCCTTCCCTCAATGATTTCCGTTCTCAGGCCCCCTGCGGCCACGGCGGCCATGTCGCGCTTGACGTTGCGGCGCATATTTTTGGAGAAATCGCCCAGCATAGCTCCGAAATCGGCCCAGCCGCGGTTTTCCCAGAGGAAGGCCTGGTGGATCCAGACCGCCCAGCCTCGCGCGTCCAAGGCCTCAAGGAGGCCCCGAGCGCGCGGATCGGGCCAGAGGATGTGCATACCGGCCAGCCCCTGGGCCCGCGCGAATTCGCCGATGGCGTCCAGGAAGACTTCGACGAGTTCGGCCTTGTCCTCCGCCGGGTCTACGAGGAGGCGCCAGGAAGGGACGGGAGTGGCGGGGACCATACCTATGAGCTTGGGATACCACCTGAGGCCGTTGTCGGAGGCGATCTCGGCCCACTCGAAATCGAAGATGAATTCCCCCCAGGAGTGGGTCTTGATATAGAGAGGCGCGCAGGCGGCCAGCCTTGGCCCGCGCTCGATGAGGACGTGGGCCGGCTGCCAGCCGGCCGATGGGACCACGGAGCCCGAGGCCTCGAAGCTGGAGACGAGGCCCCAGGCCAGGAGGTCGGCCCCGCAGGAGAGGGCCAAGCGGTCCCATTCGGCGCGCGGGAGCTTGTCCGCCGAATCGACGAAACGGACCCTCAGGCCGGCCATAGGGCCACTGAAGCGCTTCCCATCAAGCCTTGGCCCTGCCCCTCATGCCCGGCCCCGGCCGCCCTCCTCCATGAGGATGTCCAGGGCGCGCGCGGAAATGGAGAGTTCAACCAGGGAGAGGCCAAGTGAGGAGAGGAGGAGGACGAGGCTGGCGACGAAGGCGATCTCCGCGGGCACGATGCGCGCGAGGAAGATGAGGAGCATGGATACGATGCAGAGAAGGAAGGAGGCGACCCCCAGGATCTGCATGGCCACGATGAGCTTGATGCGCAGGCGCAGGTTCCTGAGCTGGGCCGCCAGGGCGCCCTCCCCGCGCTCCTTCCACTTGGCGTGGAGCTCTCGGATGAGGTTGGCCAGGGAGAGGAAGCGGTTGGTGAAGGCCAGCATAATGAGGGAGATGGCCGAGAAGAGGAGGGCCGGGGTGGACAATCCGAATTCCATGCTGCAAAGGTACGCAGGCCGGGCGTGCAGGGTCAACGCCGCCCTTGACCCTGTCAAAGACCGGGCATAGGATGCGCCATGGTGAGATCTCCGGTCAGGCTTCCTCGCGCATCAGCCGCGCTACTCTACATCCTCATCGCGGGCCTTCCCTGCGGAGCACAGGGCCGCCTAGTGCGGGGCCTTTCCCTTGCGGAGGCCGAGCAGGCCATCAAGGACATGAACGCGCGCGGGGAAGCCCCGGTCGCCTTCGAGGCCGTCGTGAAACCGGGCGTTGGCCCTAGTCTGGACCTGTGTGTCCAAGCCGGCGCAGCATCGGCCAGGCTGG
>CAYYCP010000046.1:0-26865 GCA_964470375.1 uncultured Spirochaetales bacterium | reverse complement strand
GGTCAGGGGTCCAATTCCCCTCCCCTGGCTGAAAAGGAAAGGGGCTGCCCTTTGGAGGCAGCCCCTTCATCGAGTCGTGGAGGTGAGGGGAATTGAACCCCTGACCTCTTGAATGCCATTCAAACGCTCTAGCCAACTGAGCTACACCCCCGACTGATGCGGGGGCTATAGTAGCCAGGGGCCGGGTGCGTGTCAAGGGCCGGGCGGAGGCGGGAAGTGGCTGCAAGGGAGGCCCTTTTTCAATATTATTGCCTTGAGGAGCGATGGCATGGGCAAGAAAGACCTGATCCTAGGGGTGGACCTGGGGGGCACCAAGCTACTTGCGGCAGTCTTTGACGGGGAGGGGCGGGCCCTCTCCCAGGTGAAGGCTAAGACCCCACTGGGCGAGAATGAGGACGCCATCGCCAAGGCCATCGCGTCCCTAGCCAACCAGGCTGCGGCTGAGGCGGGGGCCGATGTCAGGGAGCTCCGGGCCTTGGGGGTGGCTGTGCCCTCGCCCATAGACCGGGCGACCGGGACGATCATCCAATCCCCCAACCTGGGTTTCAAGGATTACCCGATGGGTCGGCGCTTGGCGTCCCTCCTGCCACTCCGGGCTGTCCTCAACAACGACGCGGTCTCGGGCACCTGGGGCGAGTACCGGGCCGGCGCAGGCCGGGGTTTCAAGAGCATGGTGGGCGTCTTCATCGGCACAGGGGTGGGCGGGGGCATTGTCATAGATGGGAAGCTCCTCAGGGGCGCCCATGGGCACGCCGGGGAGATAGGCCATATGATTCTCATGGAGGGAGGGGCGGCCTGCGGCTGTGGGCAGTACGGCTGCCTGGAGGCTCTTTCTTCTCGAACGGCCATCGCCAAGGAGGCGGTGGCGGCGGCCGCCAGCGGCAAGTCACCGGGATTGATCAAGGATGCCGGCACAGATTTCCGCAAGTACCGCTCGGGGGTACTGGAAGCGGCCCTTAAGCGAAGGGATCCGGCGGTCGTCAGGGCGGTTGATAGATCGGCCTTTTGGACGGGCGTTGGCTTGGCGAACCTGGCCAACGTGCTGGATCCGGAGGCCATCGTTCTGGGCGGGGGCTTGATCAGCCGCTTGGGGGAGGCCTACCTCAAGCGGGCCGCAGAGTCCATGTCCGCCCACCTCCTGTCAGGGATAGCCAAGGATGTCAGGATTCTGCGTTCGGCCCTAGGGGATTTGGCGGTGGCGGCCGGGGCAGCCATCCTGGCGGTCGAGGAGGGGGCGGCGTGAACGCGGATGCGGCCTCAAAAGTGGGCCAGGCTGCGGTGGTAGAAATTGGATCCACGGGAATCCGCATGCTCTTGGCCGACATAGACGGGCAGGGCGGTTTCCTCGTGCGCGACCGGGCCGGTAAGCCCCTGGCCTTGGGGCGCGATGTCTTCACCACGGGTCTGATTTCGCGCGATACGGCCTCGCGTTGCCTGGCCATCCTCTCGGGCTTCCGCGAGGTCCTGGCCGGCTGGGGCATGAGGCCGGAAGGGGCCAGCTGCATCGCTACCAGTGCCCTGCGCGAGGCGCGTAACCGTGACACCTTCGTGGATCGGGTGGCCCTTCAGACGGGCTTTCGGGTCGAGACGGTGGAGGGCATAGAGGAGATCCGCCTGATGCATCTGGCCATCCGGCACGCCCTGCGCGAGAAGCTGTCGGAGACGGGGCGCTCCAACTCCATGGTGATAGAGGTGGGCGGGGGCTCCACCGAGTTGATGCTGCTCAGGCGCAACCGCATCGCCGCAGCCCACTCCTTCGGGACAGGAACTATTCGCATCCAGCAGCAGGCGATCGCCGCAACCGGCTCCAGCCGCTTTGTCTCGCGGTTTATAGAGGAGAGCGTGGCCACAACCTGCGAGCGCTTGAGCTCCGAGCTCAGGTTGGAGACGGTCAAGCACTTCATCTGTATAGGCTCGGACGCACGGGCGGCCGCCGATAGGGCGGGTCGGAAGGGCGGCGAGGCCTTCTGGATAGTCCCACGGGAGGCCTTCATCGATTTTGCCAATAGCGTGCGCGCGGAAGAACCGGCGGAACTGGCGGCCCGCCTCAAGCTGCCTATGCTGGAGGCCGAGGGCATGGCCCTGGGGCTCCATATAGCCCGCCTATACCTGGATCGCACCCCGGCCGCTGAGGTGATAGTGCCTGACGCCAGCATCCGGGAGGGCATGCTGGTGAGCCTATCGCAGGGCACCGGAGGCGAGGAGGAGGAGGGCTACCGCCAGCAGGTGATAGCTGCGGCAAAGGCCCTGGGGCGGCGCTGCCTGTACGACGAGGCCCATGCCCTGCATGTAGCGTCCAACGCCGTAACCCTCTACCGGGCCCTGGCCCCCGAGCACGGGCTGGGACCACACGAGGAGCTCCTTCTGGAGGTGGGCGCCCTCCTCCATGACGTAGGCGCCTTCATCAAGACCAGCGGCCACCATAAGCACTCCGAGTACATCGTCTCCAATTCGGAGATCTTCGGCTTGCGGCGCGACGACCAAGCGGTCATCGCCGGAATCGTGCGCTATCACCGCAAGCAACCGCCCCTCCCCAGCCACCCGGGCTTCTCCAGCCTCCCGCCGGCATCGCGCATCCTGGTGCTCAAGCTGGCGGCCATCCTCCGGGTGGCCGACGCCTTGGACCGCGGGCATACCCAGAAGGTGTCCATAAAGGCGGTCGAGCGCATCGAGTCCGGCCTCCTCCTCAGGACCGGTTCCCCGGCCGACTTGTCCATAGAGCGCTACGGCCTGGCCGAGAAGGCCGGCATGCTTGAGGACGTCTTCGGCCTCAAGGTGGCCCTGGCATGAAGCTGAATCCCTTTATCAACCGCGAGCTCTCTTGGATTGAATTCAACGCCCGGGTCCTCTCCGAGGCCCTGGACCCGGCCCTTCCGCCGCTGGAACGGCTGAAGTTCATCTCCATCGTGTCCTCGAATTTCGATGAGTTCTTCATGGTACGGGTAGCCTCGCTGAAGCGCCAGGCCGCCCAGACCGGGGCTGAACATGATAGGCCCGATCCCTCCGGGATGAGACCCGAGGAACAGCTGGCGGCCATCTCCGCGCGAGCGCGGGAAGTCATCGCGGACCAGTATGCCGCCCTGACGGGCGAAATCCTCCCGGCCCTAGCCCGCGAGGGACTGCGCGTGCTGAGGCCGCGCGACTACTCCGCGGAGCAACGGGCCTACCTGGACGGTTACTTCGAGCGCGAGGTCTTCGCCCTCCTCTCGCCGGTCCGCCTGGAGGCCGTGGGTGAGTTGCCGCCGGTAGGCAACCTGCGCCTCCACGCCGCCTTCCTTTTAGACGACCCCGAGGCGGACGCCCCTGTCCTGGCCCTGATTCAGGTGCCCGCCTCCCTGCCGCGCTTCGTGGCCCTGCCGACGGCCGAGGGCGAGGAGAGCCTGGCACTCATAGAGGACGTTATCCTAGAGCACGGGCAGGCCCTGTGCGTAGGGCGGCGCATCCGTGAGCGGGCCTGCTTCCGGCTCACCCGTGACGCGGACTTCTCCGTGGACGAGGAGCGCGACGAGGACTTCGTAAGCGCCATGGAGGAGGTCTTGGTCGAGCGCGAGAGTTCGAATCCGGTTCGCCTGTCCGTGGAGGGGCCGCGCGGCCGCATCGCCTCCATCCTGCTCGAGCGCTTCGGCCTGGGCGAGGATGACCTGTACTGCCTGCCCGGCCCGCTGGACCTGCGCTCGATGATGGCCCTGGCCATACGCCCGGGCTGGCAGCGCCTGCGCAATCCGGCTTGGCCGCCTGCGCCCTCGCGCGAGCTGCCCCCGGAGGTGCCGATCCATGACGCCATCAGGGCCGGGGACGCCCTGCTGTGCCTGCCTTACCAGTCCTTCGATCCGGTCATCCGTTTCATCGAAGAGGCGGCCGACGACCCGGATGTCCTGGCCATCAAGATGACCCTCTACCGCACCTCGGGGGATTCGCCCATCGTCAAGGCCCTTGAACGGGCGGCCCGCCGGGGAAAGCAGGTCACGGCGGTCGTGGAGCTCAAGGCACGTTTTGACGAGGACAGGAATATCGCCTGGGCCGGGCGCCTGGAGCGGGCCGGGGCTATAGTGATCCGCGGGGTGGTCAACCTGAAGGTGCACGCCAAGGCGGCCATGATCATCCGCCGTGAGGCCGAGGGCGTGCGTCCGTATTTACATTTATCTACAGGCAACTATAACGACAGGACCGCGCGGCTATATTCCGATATTTCACTGTTCACCGCCGACGCTGAGACTTGCTATGAGGCGTCTCTGTTCTTCAACGCCATCACCGGGGTCTCCGAGATGCGACCTGGCCGGCGTTTAGTAGCCGCTCCCTTCCACCTCAAGGCCCGGCTTATCGAGATGATAGAGCGCGAGGCCTCGCGCGGCAGCCAGGAATACCCTGGCCTGATCATGGCCAAGATGAACGCCCTGACCGATCCCGACGTGATCCGGGCTCTCTACCGCGCCTCCCAAGCCGGTGTCCAGGTCCGCCTCAACGTCCGCGGAATCTGCGCGCTTAGGCCAGGCGTTCCGGGCCTGTCCGATAACATCAGCGTGGTCAGCATAGTGGACCGCTTCCTTGAGCACGCCCGCATCCTGTACTTCGCCAATGGCGGGGCGGCCGAGCTGTACCTGTCCTCGGCGGACTGGATGGAGCGCAACCTGGACAAGCGCATAGAGCTCCTCTTCCCAGTGCGCGGCGAGCGTTGCCGGGCCGAAGCCCTGGCCATCCTGGAGACCTATTTCCGCGATGATCAGAATGCTCACGTTCTGGGGCCCGACGGCTCGTGGACCAGGCGCCGGCCCATAGCCGGGTCCGAGCCATGCCGCGCCCAGGAGGCCTTGTACCGCCGCTTCAAGGGCATCGCCGATGCCATGGCCGCCGAGCCCTCCCCCATGCTGGAGGTCCGCCGGGGCCGGAGGGCCAGGGACTGATGTCCTTCCCGCGCGTCATCCTCAGGGGCGGGGAAGAGACCCGGATAGAGGCCGGCCATCCTTGGATCTACGATAACGAGATTGCGGAGGTGCAGGGCTCTCCAGCGCCCGCCCAGGTGGTGGACGCGGAGAGCGCCCGCGGGCGCTACCTGGGGCGGGGCTTCTTCAATCCCGCCTCCAAAATACGCGTGCGCCTAGCCACCCGTTCAAAGGAGGGTCTGGACCGCGGCTTTTGGAAGCGGCGCGTTTCGGAAGCCCTGGACTACCGGGGCGCCTTCCTGGACGTGGAGCGCGACTCCTTCCGCCTCCTCTTCGCCGAGGCCGACGGGACGCCGGGCCTGGTGGCCGACCTGTTCGCCTCCGCCGAGGGGCAGGAGCGCGTCATCGTCTTGCAGTTCGCCTCGGCCGGGGTGGAAGCCCGACGCGAGGACATTCTGGGCGCTCTGCGCGAGCGTCTGCCGGGTACCCTCCTCATGGAACGCTCGGACAACCGCGCCCGGGCCCACGAGGGCCTCCCGCCCGCGGAGCGTTGGGCCGACCCTGGCTGCCCTGAGTCCATGACTATTTCGGAGCGCGGTCTTCTCATGCGGGTGCCCCTGGCAAGCGGGCAGAAGACGGGGCATTACCTGGACCAGCGCGACAACCGCCTGGCCGTAGCGGCCTACGCCCGGGGACGGACGGTCCTGGACGCTTTCTGCAACACGGGCGGCTTCGGTCTCCAAGCTCTCAGGGCAGGGGCCGCCAGTGTGGAGTTTGTCGATTCCTCGGCTGAGGCGCTGAGGGCGGCTCGCCTTAACTTGGAGCTCAACAGGCTTGATGAACGCAGGGCGTT
Source organism: uncultured Spirochaetales bacterium (assembly GCA_964470375.1). Classification (GTDB taxonomy): domain Bacteria; phylum Spirochaetota; class Spirochaetia; order Treponematales; family JBGSOB01; genus CAYNQK01. Next base: position 21,132 of record CAYYCP010000046.1, on the reverse strand, counting down.
TTTCATGGAGGCCAATGCCTTCGATTTCCTGCGCGAGGCCCAGCGCTCAAAGCGGCGCTACGGCATGGTAGTCCTGGACCCGCCGCCCTTCGCCCGCGACAAAGAATCCGAATCGGCTGCCTGGCGTGGGCATAAGGAAATCAACCTCAGGGCCCTGGCTATACTGGAAGAGGGGGGCTGGATTGTAACCTGCTCCTGCTCCCAGCGCTTCGGTCAGGACAAGCTCTTGTCATGTCTGCGCGAGGCCGCCCGTGATGCCGGGCGCAGCCTGCGCCTGGCCGAGCTCAGGCACCAATCGCCCGATCATCCGATTTTATCCGGCTACCCCGAATCGCTTTATCTATCCTGCATCATCGCCCGGGCCGATTGAGGATGCGCCTCCACCTCCTGGGGCCCTCGGGTTCCGGCACCACCACCTTGGGGCGGGCCCTTTCCGTCCGTCTGGGCGTCCCCCTCCTGGACGCTGATGATTATTTCTGGATGCCGACCGATCCGCCCTTCTCCGCCAAGCGCCCGGCCGCCGAGCGCTCAGTCCTCTTGGGCCGTGACGCCAGGGCGGACGGGGATTGGATCGTCTCCGGATCGATGATGGGCTGGGGCGACTTCCTCATCCCCTGCCTGGAGCTGGCCATCTACCTTTGGAAGCCGGCCGCAATTCGGCGGGAGCGGCTGGAGCGCCGCGAGCGGGAGCGCTTCGGCTCGCGTATCGATCTGGGCGGCCCCCTGCGCAGGCAGTTCGAGACCTTCATCGCTTGGGCCATGGATTACGACTCGGGCGGGGAGGGCATGCGCAGCCGGCTCAGCGAGGAGGCCTGGATGGCTCGGCTGGCCTGTCCCGTCCTGAGGCTGGAGGGCGAGATGGGGGTGGAGGAGTGCGTGGAGCGAGTCCTGGATGCCCTGAGGGCGGGAGGTCTACGGGGCCTCAGCCGTGGACGCAATTCCGCACGATAAAGGATATGAAGAAGAAGATGACTAGGAACACGGGCCAGGGGACGGACTGGCTGTTCCTGGAATACGTTTGGTCACGGGCGAGCCTCTTGCCGAACCGACCCTTCAGGCTCCGGCCTTCAGACAGAGAGGCTTTGTCCACGGTCTTGCCGCCCTTGGCCAGGGCTGCCGCCGCAACGCTCTCCATCTCCGCCGCCAGGAGACTACACTCTCCCGAAGCGGCCAGCTTGGCGGCTGCTTTGGGGAAGAAGCCCCGCGCCCATTCCATGTCCTCAGGCAGCCAATAATCGTCCCGCGCTCGGGAGAAGAGCACATCGCGCTCTCGGGCCAGACGTAGGAAATCATCGGCCCGGCCGCTCTCTAGGTAGGCCACGGCCAGGCGCAGGGCGATGGCCGGCAGGGAGCCGTCCGGTTCCAGGATATCCAGGGCCGCCTCGGCCGTCCGGATCGCCGCGTCCGTATCAGCGATGGGCCACTCGGTGCCGCAGCGGGCCCTTAGAGCGTACCAGCCGGTCCAGGCGCCCATGCCCCGAGCGGGCTCCCAATCCGCAGATAACTCCGCGGCAGCCTTCACGTTTCCCGAATCCAGGGCGCACTCGATCTGTCTGGCCCGCGCCTCCGAGCCGGGCGGGAAGCGGTCCAGACCTGAAAGGGCGCGCTCGACGGCCCTAGCCGCCTCTCCGCGCCCGGGGAGGCATTGCAGGATGGCGCAGGCGGCGGCCTGGCCGCGCGTACCTTGCGGGCAGAGGCCGATCAGGCCGGCGATCCCCTGGCCGTCTGAAGAGCCCCCGGTATTCCGGGCGGCTTCCAGGAGGAAGGCGGAAGCTTGCTGAGAAGCAAGCATTGATCTGATCGTGTCCGGATCGGCCCGGCCCTGGATGAGGCGCTCCAAGCAAGCTGCGGCCAGCCGCTCTGCGATGCTCGCCTGTCCCGAGAGCCCCCAGAGCCATGGGTCGATCTCAGCGCGGGCCGGCCCGCCCAGATCCCAATAAGCCTCAAGGGCCCTCGCCGCCTCAACCCGATCCTCGGCCGCGGCAAAACGCCGGGCCAGGGAGGCGGGATGGCTGGGGTAGGACTCGATGAGGGCGGCCTCAACACGGGCAGCCTCCATGCCCTGGATGGCCCCGCGTCTCAGGGCCGTGTGTATAAGTCCGGGCGCATGGGGTAGGCCGCGGACCGCTTTGGCGATGGCGGCGGCAAGCGGGTCGGGGAGGGGGCCGCGGGCCTCGATGGCGGCAGCCAAGGCCAGGGCCCGCTGGGGGAAGCGCTCCAGGATACCGGACAGGGCCGAGAGAAACGTATCGGTCTTCGCCTCCGTTTGGGACATGATCGATCCGAGGACGAGCCAGCCCCAATCGTATTCAGGGTAGGCGATGAGGACGTCCGCCAGGCCGGACAGGGCTTCGGCGGATTTGCCCTGCATGTGGAGGATGAGGGCGCGCCGGCCTCTGGCGACGCAGGCGCTTTTGGGGGGGAAGGGGGTATCCAAAATGGATGCGGCCTCAGCATAGGCGCCCCTGGATGCAAGCAGGGAGGCCATGAGGTCGGCGGTCCCGGCGTGGCCTGGGCGTTCAGCCAAGCCATTACGGCATTCTTCCTCCACGCCCTTCGGATCGGCCTCGAGCTTGAGCCGACTGCGCAGGCGTATGAGGGCGATGTCGGGGTTGCCGAAGGCCGCTTCGGCGGCCTGGCAGGCGGTGAGGGTTTCTGCGGCTGAGAAGTGGGCTTGACCCAGGTCCTCCAGGGCGTAGAGCAGGGCTGGCTCCAGGGGATAGTGGGCCAGGGCCTCGCGGACGAGCCCCAGGGCCTCACGCTGGAGACCCGCCCCCATAGCCGCGCGGACCATGCTTGACCAGGCCCATGGCTCAGGAAAGGCAAAGGCGATGAAGTCGTCCAGGATGGCGAGGGCTTCCTCAAGGCGGCCTAGTGGAGCAAGTATGCCTACGGCGGCAGCCCGGGCGCTGTGGTCGGCGGGGGCGGATCGGAGACGCTCGAAGAGGAGCTGGACGGCCGCCTCGGACCGCCCCAGGGACTGAAGGAGTTTGGCTCTCAGAACCAGGGAGGAGGAGTTCCCAAAGGCGGCCTGGCCGTCGATGATCGGTCCCAGCTCGGCCTCCGCGGGCAGAATCATGGGACATTCGGCGAGAAGGAATTCCATGCACGCGGGATCATCCCCTCTGAGGGGGCCGAGCATCCTCTCGTAGACCTGTAGGCCGGGGAGGAGCCCAACGAAACGGACGGCCAAGGTTGCCGCCGCCCGTGCAGCAGCAGGCGTTGCGACTTGGCCGAGGGCTTTTTCGATGGAGGAGATGAAGAGCTCACGCTTTTCCATGCCGAGGCCATTCATGAAGGTACCGGCTTGGGCGACGATTGAGGCGTTCCAGGGGTTTTGGGCTATGACGGCGGTGATGTGGCCGACTGCCTCCTCCATCGCCCCTCGGGCCTGAGCCAGGGCGGCCGCCAGGAAGCCGTTGGCCGGGGCGGTGGGGTCTATGGAGAGGGAGGCGGCCAGGTATGCGGCTGCCGATTCGATGGCCTGGGAGCGCTGCCGCGTCGGGAGGGTTTGGGCTCTTGCCATTTCGGTCAGGCCGATCTCGCGCATGATCCAGGCGTCCCAGGGATCCCTATCCAGGGCCTCCCGCAGGAAGGCCAGGCCGGCCTCCTGCCCGCGGAGACGGAGGATCAGGTAGTAGAGAGCGTTCCGCACGCCCTCGTCCATGGGGTACGCGGTGTAGCGCCGGTGCGCTGAGTTCAGGGCTGCCTCGGGGCCAGCGATCCATTCCTCCACCTCGAGGAGGCGGGTAAGGGCCTCGGCCTGGAGGGGCTCGGCCTTATTCCACTCCTCCAGGAGGGCCTTCGCCGCCGTGAGCCCGCCCCGCGCGCGGGCAAGCCTGACCGCGGTCCTCAGGGCGTGGATGCGGGCGCCCGGATCGCCGGCTCCGCCGCCCATGCCGATGCTCAGGCGGGCGGCCAGGGCATCGGCGCCGGCCAGGTCTCCTTCGGCCGCCAGGGCTGAGGCTCGTTCGGAGAGGACAAGGGGATCGTCCGGCCAGCCCTCGACGGCCATGCGGGAAAAGGATTCGGCTATATCCGGCAGGCTCGCTGTGGAGCAGAAATCCCTGGCCGCGAAGCACATCTGGGCCAGGTCCTTCTTTCCCAGGATCTGGCGGCAGCTCCGCTCCAGCCAGACCGAGGCATCGCGCCAGCCCGAATTCCTGAGGAGGGCCTCCGCCGCGACCCAGGCGATCTGGGGGTTCTCCGGGGCGAGGGCGGCTGCGATGCGCGCCGGCAAGGCGGCTGCCGCAATCGAGCCCTTGGTCATCCTTATGCGGGCCATGGCGGCGTAGGCCGGCGCGAAGAGTGGCGCCCTGGCGATGCATTCGTGGAGAGCGGCCGTAGCGAGGGGGGCGGGAGCGGGTTCCGAGCGCGAGATATATTCGGCGCAGCACACCATAACGGCCGGGGGTACATAGTCCCAGGGCTGGGAAAGCTCCCGGCCGGGGCTGCGGCTCTCTGACAAGAGGCCACGGGCGGTCTCCATGGCGCGCTTAGCATCTCCGATGGCCAGGAGGCACTCGAAGAGCTCCTTCTTGATGACCGGGCAGCCCGGGCGCGCCTTCCGGAGCTCCTCCATCCATCCGATGGCCTTGGCGGCCTCTCCGGAGGCTGCTGCCAGGGCCGCCCGGGCGCGTAGGCCCCAGTCGGTTCCTTCGGCAGGTCCATGGCTTTCCAGGAAGGCCTTGGCCTCCTTGAGCCCGGCGGCTTGCCAGGTCCTCCAGAACTCCAGCCAGGCTTCGGCCCTCCCGGACTCCGGAAGGTGGGGGCGAGGATCGGGGGCGTCGGAAGCGACAAAGGCCATGCCGATCGCATCCGAGCCGAAAGGCTCGTCGTCGCCCTCCAGGAGGACGTAGTCGTAGCGTTCGCCGGCTGGGTCGTGCAGGATGAGGAGGTCGGCGGCCTCGTCAAGGCCCACGGCCGCGTAGGCGTGGGAGATCATATCGTTCTGCATGGCCACCACGAAGGGCGCGCCCGCGCGGATGAGGGCGCGGGCCGTGGCGGGGGCTACGGAGAAGAAGAGGCTCTCCACTCCGAGGCCCCGGAGCCAGTCGCGCGCGTCCAGTAAACCCGTGCCGGCACCGGTTACCGCCGCCGCAAATGCTTTCGGGTCGATCTCCAAGCCGACCGCTCCTAGGGCTACGGCCACGCTGGTGGGCAGGCATTCGTTCCAGCCCTGGGTCAGGGGCCGGTGGGGAAGGATGAGCCGGCCGGCTTCCGGACAGGCGGCGGCCCTGCGCTTGATCGCCGAGATGAAGGGATGCGGCACGGTCTCCGGCAGGGCGGAGAGGCCGGTGTAATCCCCTCGCACGATCCTCTCGTCCGCGCGCATGTACTCCAGGAGGACGGCTGTGTCGCCATCCGCCAAAGGCGCCTCGGTTGCGGCCCGTTCGGCCCAGTCTCCGCGCAAGGGAAAGTTCTCCGATGCCTCAAGATCGGGAAAGCGCTCCGCGGCCAGGCAGAGGAAGCGGTGCCGCTCGGCCGAGCTCTCCCAGGATTGGTTCGATTCCGCGCCGCGAAGGGCCAGGGCGGCGGCTTCTTCTAGGCGTCCGGTCCTGAAGCCGGCCGCGCGCAGGGCGGCCAGCGAGAGATAATAGCCAGGGCGGGCATCGATCGCCGGCAAAGCCGCCGCCCAAGCCCCCTCCCAGTCCCCGGCGAAGCACAGGACTTGGGCTTCGCATGCGTCAATGTACCAGACGTCGACGCCCAGCCGCCTGGCCGCGGCCAGGCATTCTCTGGCGGCGCCGAAGTCCCTTATGCTGGCATAGGCCATCGCCGCTCCGGCCTTCCAGCCGGCGGCCATAGCCGGATCACGCTCATCGAGCGGGGGAAGCGCTACATATTCCTCGAGGTAGCAGAGAATGGATTTCCCGCGCATTCCGGCTGAGAGCGAGTGATAGCGCACCGCCAGATCATCCGGAGCAAGCTCGACGGCACGAGTGATGAACTCGCGGTAAAGGGATTCCCCGCCCAGCCTCAGGGAAAGGCGGGCAAGGAGCACGCAATCATCAGGATCGTCGAGATCGGCGGACCTGCCCGGTTGCAGGAAGGCACCGAAGGCCGCATGGGCGTCCAGGAAGCGCAAGGACTCGTAATGGCGGTCGAAAATGGCTTTATCGATGTATTTCGGCATACTATCTGCAGTGTAGGCGGAGTCCTGAAGATGTCAAGGCGTTCGCGGCCGGTCTAGCTGCTCGACTCCAGCTTGAAGCCGGCGTCGAACTGGGAGATGATTTTCTGGAGCTGGGCCTCATTGCCTATCCCATAATCCGCCAGGGCGCCGCGGTCGAACTGATCGAAGCTCATCTCGCCAGCTTCGTATTCGGTCATGGAGTTGGCCAGGTAGACGGCGTTGACGATCTCGCGGTGCTCCTGGCTGAGGGCCGGCTCGTGGTGGTAGCGGATGGCGGCCACCAGGGTCTCCGGGAAATTCCACTTCTCGGCGATGCGCGCCCCGATCTCGGCGTGGTGCATGCCGGCCGAGAGCTGCTCGAAAACCTGCGCGGCGATGCCCTTGCGTACGCAGAATTCCTCGATGTGCTCCAGGAGCTCGGGGTGGATGGTGGAAAAGACGATTTTACCCATGTCGTGCAGCATGCCGCCGGCATAGACGTCGTCGAGGAGGGCCTTTTTCTGGGGTTTGAAATTGCGGGTCAAGTTGTAGGCATAAAAGGCCGTGCGGTAGCTGTGCTGCCAAAGCTCGCGCTTTTCCTGGCTGTCCTCTCCGCCCAGGACGCGTTGGGTGCCGTAGGAGTAAAGAAGATTCTTGATCCCCCGCAGGCCCACCAGCTTGACCGCCTCGGCTATCGAGTCGACCTTCTTGGAGAGCATGAACTGGGCGCTGTTGACCATTCGCAGCAGTTCGCCGGTCATGGCCGGATCCATGGCAATGCGCCGGGCGATGTCCACCATCTGGGTCTTAGGGTCGGAGATGAGGCGCTGCACATCGGCTACATTCTCCGGGAAGTGAGGCAGGCGGTTGATCTGGCGCACCACTTCGTCCGAGAGCAGCGACAGGCTCTCGATCTTGGCCGAGGCGACCGGGATGGTGATACGCGCCACGGTTTCCTTGTTCTCGGCCCAGATGTCGAAACAGTCCTCGTCCAGGCCGATCTTCTTGAGCATCAGGATCAGGATGACCAGGCCCAGGCCGGCGCCCTCGGTGGAGTCAACCACCTGGCCCATCACCTCCTCCAGCGAATCGTAAGCGCGGGCACGGGCCAGCTTGTCATGGATGCGCACGTACTCCATCTTGTTGATCTCGGAGTTGTTGCGCACCTCCAGGATGATGTTGGAGCCCTTAGCCTGGAACATCAGCTTGATATACAGCCCGGCCTCCTTCTGCAGGGCCAGGTAGTGGTTGATATTGTCCAGGGTCTGCTGCTTGAATGCCCGCATGCCCTCCTCGTACTCTACCGGGTCGTCTATGTCCAGCGAGCACTCCTGGAAATAAACCCGCTTGGTATTGGCCTTCTTGGCGTTGACGGCCAGCTCGCGCATGCAATAGACCAAGTAGTCCTTGAGCTTCTTTTGGCCTATCTCGGACAGGAAGACATCTAGGACCTCCTCCATGTAGATCTCGATCTCATGGGGTAGGGTGTAGGTGGTGATGGTAAGGGGAATAGCGTTGTGGGCGGCCTTTTTGATCTTGGCCGCGTCGACGACTAGCTCGGGCATGCTCGAGTCCCTACTTTCTCTATCGCATCGATGCTCTGGCGGCGGGGAGTAAAGGCTCTCCATGCACGCCTCGGTCACAGTATAAACCGGCCATCACTCCGCCCGCAAGTCCGGAGTGTCCAGATCCTGGGGGGCGGGCGGGGATCAGGAGGCGTAGCGACGCATCAGTTCGGCCATGGATCGCAAGGAGTCCTGGACCCTGGCGTTGAAGCTGCCCTTTGGGAAGGAGCCGTCGTGCTGGCGCTGCCCGGGATCCTGGCCGGTCAGTACGGCTACGCCCTCGTCGATGCTGGAAACCGCCCAAATGTGGAAGCGCCCGGCCCGCACAGCCTCCTGGACTTGCCGCGAAAGCGTCAAATTGATGACGTTCTGTCGCGGCAGCATCACCCCCTGGGAGCCGGTGAAACCGGCCTTGCTGCAGATGCTAAAGAAGCCCTCGACTTTCTCGGTCACCCCTCCTACGGGCTGGATCTGGCCCATCTGGTTGACCGAGCCGGTCACGGCCACGTCCTGCCTGAGCGGGACGTCGGCGATGGCCGAGAGCAGGGCATACACGGCGGTGGAGGAGGCCGAGTCGCCCTCAACGGCGGTGTAGGACTGCTCGAAGCAGATGCTGGCGGTGATGGACAGCGGGAATTCCCGGGCATAGCGGCTGCGCAGGAAGCCTTCCACGATCAGCACGGCCTTGTCGTAGATCTCGCCGGACAGACCGGACTCGCCTTCTATGTTGATGACCCCGGAAGCGCCCGGGGACACCTGGGCCGATATGACCGCCGGCATGCCGAAGGCGTAGTAACCGCGGTCGTGGACGGCCAGGCCGTTGACCCGCCCGACCGCCGAGCCTGACACCGCGAGGACGATTTCGCCGGAGAGGATCATTTGTCCCAGCTTCTCCTCCGGCAGCGAGGAAAGGTAGGAGCGGCGCTCGACGGCTCCGGCCACCTCCTCCGCGCCTATGCTGGCCTTGCCGGCCCGGCGGGCCTGATAGTCGGCCTCGCGCAGGAGGTCGGCCAGGCGCGAGAGGCGGGCCGAGTAGCGCGTGCGGTACTCGGCCTGGCGCACGGATTGTTCCAGGATAGCCGCCATACCCTCCAAGGAGAGGGGCGCCAAGCCCTCGTCGTCGACGACCTTAAGCATGAAGGCTAGGCTATTGACGGTGGATGTCCGGTCGCGCGGCATGCTTGAATCGAACTCGGCGCAGACCTTGAAGAGCTTCTGAAAATCCTGATCGCCCTGAAAGAGAGCGTCGTACGACTGCTCGTTGCCTATCATGACAACCTTGAGGTCGATGGGCACAGGCTCCGGGCGCACCCCCGAGGGGGCCGGTCCGAGGGGGCCGGCCTGGGCTTGGATCTCCAGGCGTCCGGTCTGGAGGACGTGCTTGAGGATGGGCCAGGACTCCTCCTCCTGCACGATGTCCTCAGCCTTGAGGATGAGGAAACCGCCCGAGGCTTCCAAAAGCGAGCCCGGGCGCACACGCATGTAGCAGGGGAAGGGATCGTCAGCGTCCTCCTGGGTCCATTCCACGGTGCCGAAGAGGCTGGCCGGCGCGAGCACGTCTGCGAAGACAACCGGGCGCCCGTCGGATTCGGATGCGTCCACCACCACGTTGACCCCATAACGGGCGTTGAAGGGGCGGGCGCGCGGCGTGCCCTCGGCCTCCTCCCCGGAGCTTGTGAACTCGGCCAGATGGGCCAGCACATCGCGCTCCAACTCGCGCAGCCAACGCTTGACGCCATCGATCTGATGGCGGTTGATGAGGGAGTCTATCTCGGACTGCAGACGCGGCTTGAACATCTCCACCCGGGCCCGGCGCACTTTCTCCTCCAACTCGATGCGCGCCTGGCGCACGTCGTCGAAGACCCGCCTGAGCCGGTCGGAGTAGTCGTAATAGCGGGCGCGTTTGGCATCGTAGTCGGCCTCGGACATGGCCCCGGATTCCACAAGCTCGCGCAGCTCCTCGAAACTGACCGGTTTGCCGTCCAGGACAGGGGCCACGTCGGTGCTCTTATCGTCCTCCGAGCCCGACTGCACCACGGCGAAGCCGTTGCGGTCCAGTTCGGCCTCGAAGTCCGCCAGCAGCTTGCCCTCGGCGGCCTCGGCCTCCTTGAGCAGCTCGCTCTCGGCCTTGCGGAAGGCGTCGCTTTCCGCCTGCAGGCGGGCCATGGACTGGGCATTGTCTATCAGCCTGGCCAGTTCCTTCTTGAATCGTCTGGCCTCTCCGCGCGGGAAGGACAGGAGGCGCGGGCAGAGGGGGCTGCGGAAATTGCAGACGTAGGCGAAGTCTCCGCCTCGCTCGGTCTGGCGCGGGCCCGAATCCAGGAGGGACAGCACAGCCGTCCGCCGACCTGTGCCGGGGGCCCCGGAAACGAAGATATTGTAGCCCTTGGCGTGGATGTCCATGCCCATGCGGATGGCCTCAAGGGCCCGCGGCTGGATGACCGCCACGGAGGGTTTGGCCTCAGCCAAGAGCTCCTGTATCTCTTCGGGCTTCAACGAGTATGAAAGCTCTTCTGCCCTCACCTCGAAGCGGCTGGCGTCCATGGTCGTCCTCCCTACTTGGCGTGGTCCATCAGGGTCGATACGGGAACAACCTGGTAACCCTCGGCGATGAGGGCGTTCAGGAGGAGATCCAGGCGGTGGTAGAGGTAATCGCCCCGACCGCCCTCGGGGATTCCTAGCCTTACGGGAATGATGGAGCCGGGCTTCTTTCGCTCCATGATGCGCTCTACGATGGCAGCCGCGTCCAGGTACATACCCGGGAAACGGTACTGATCGGCCGAGCTGACCCAATCCAGAGGATCCACATCCCGCCCGATGTAGGCGTAGTTGAGGGTCTTGGCCCACGCGACGATATCCGAGTTGACCGTGTAGAAGGGCGCGTGCCAAATGGCCGATAGCTCGCGGCCGGTGGCGGCGAACCAGTCGTCCTCGTTGCGGGCCAGGCCGCGCCGCACGAACTCGGCGTCCACTCCGAAGGCCTTGTCGGCCAGGTTGAAGGTGGCGAAGAACATCGAGCCTATCTCGTGGCCCGATTCCGCCAGCATGGCCGCCGAGGCCGGATGGCGCCGGATGAACTCGCCGTTGACGAAGAAAGTGGCCTTGATCCCGTAGCTCTCCAGCAAGCCCAAGGTACGGGTCAGGCCCTCATCGTCGTCCATGGCGTCGAAGACCAAGGCCACCTCGCGGCGGCGGATGCGCGAGCCGTGGTTGAAGACGTCCACCTGGCGAGGATCGTCCTTTTCCGGGAAGGGCTGGTAGGCGAGGGCCGGCGGTACTATCAGGTTGCTGGTCCTGAGGGTCTTGACGGCGCGGATCATGACGGCGTTGCGGTAGGAGCCGCGCGATATCTCGTCCAGGTAAACCCGGTAGGAGTCCGAGGCTGTGCTGGCCGGCTTGACCTCGAAGGCGGCGGTCTCTTTCCAGGAGCCGTCGGACTGGCGGACCCAAGCCTTGCCACCGGCCTTGACAGCCAGAGCGCCCGAGGCGGAGGAGAAGCCGTAGGCCTCGGCCTGCGAGAGGGCCAAGAGGCGGCGCGCCCCGCTCGGCAGGTCGATCAGCTCGAGGAAGGAATCCCCGGCTACGGCCAGTTGGTCTTTATTGCGGAAGAGGACCAGGCGCGGCGAGGCGGCCGGAAAGGATGCGGTCTCGGCTAGATTGGCGTAAGAGAGAATACGTACGGAGCCGGGCAGGGCGAGGGCCAGCGAGGTCCCGTCCGGCGATACGGCGATGTCGCGGGCCTCGGCAAGGTCCAGGGCCAGTGCAGTCTGGCGGAGGGTGGTGACGCCCCTAGGCAGGGGCTTGTCCGGATCGGCCGCCGCCGCGGCGGCGCGGTAGCCGGGCGCCTCCATCTCCGGGTCGGTAAGGCGGAAGGCCTGGAGGCGCGACTGGCCGCCCTGGATGAAGTCGGCGAAGACGGTGATAGGGCCGAAGGCAGGCCAGAGCACCCGCTTGACGCAGGCGTTGGAGGGCAGGCGTAGGTAGGGCATCATCAGGGCCGCGTCTGAGGAGGCGGCGTCGGACTTGACCTCGTGCAGGAAGAGCGAGCGCCCGTCCTTGACGACGAGGACGTGGCCGCCGGTGGGCGAGACGTGGAAGGAGTCGAAGTTGGGGTCGAAGGCAAAGGGCACTTCACCGACCGGGTCGCCTGTGTGCAGAACGGGGCTGTAGAGGGTGCGGGTGAAGAACTCGCGCGGATCGGCGCGGTAGAGGTTACGGCCCTTGATGAAGAAGAGGTAGCCGGATTCACTCCAGCGAACGGAGGCGATGCGGCCCGGCCCGAGGGATCGGTACTTCTGGTCGGGGACGCGCTTGCCCAGGTAATGCTCCATGGAGAAGTAGTACAGGTTGCCTGCGGCCGAGTAACAGAAGAAATCCGAGCGCGGCGACCAGAGAGCCGGGAAGGCATCCAGGGAGTATTCCACCTCGGGAGATACGGTGGTTTCGCGGCCGGTCTGAGCGTCCTGGAGGACCAGCCGGCCGTGGGCGGCCTTGATGGGGCGGATCGATAGGAGGTAGCGGCCGTCGGGCGAGGCCTGTGTGACGATGATCTTGCCGTCCACCACCTGGCTGCCGTTGATGAAGGAGGGATAGCCCTTGACCGGAGCGAGTTTGGCGAGATCCTGATCGGTCTTGAATACGCCGAAGCGGTTCTGGAGGAGAAGGGCTCTCCCCTCGTCCACGAACTGGATGTGCTCGGGGTAGAAGGTGAGCTGCTCGATAGGTCCGTCGGGCAGGCTGGCCGCGAAGAGGCTATGGTAGCGCAGTCCGCCGGGAATGTCGGCTCGGGCCCCGAAGAGGAGGGTGTTCTCGGGAGAGAGGTCAAGGCCCGAGAATTCCGTTTCGGCCGCCAAGCGTAGGCAGAGGGCGGCCGCCAGGGCCAATAAGGCTGTCTTTCTCATTCGGCACCATCCAGGAAAAGGCTATACCCTTCGATTGTCGGCAGGAAGACCGCGCCTATCTACGGCTTTCTGGGCTCGTTATGTATCGTGGATAGGCCGAGCCCTCGCGCAGGAAGAGGCGGGAACGCCGCAGCTCCCTCTCCTCGAAGCAGCCGTCCGGGACGAAGAGATCCGCCAGTTCGGGTGGGATGGCCTCAGCGGCGGTCTCCGTGACCGTCAGGCGCTCGCCCTGGGCGCGTTTCTGCCCGAGATGGTGGATGAAGTTGACGTCATCTGACACCAGGGTTCCGGTGCGCCCGGGAGGTTGGTAGGGGCTGGAGCCGCGATGCAAGGCGAATGTCAGGGAAAGGGGCACCTCCAGGCCGAAGCGCTCGTAGCCGATCAGGGGGGCGCACAGGAGGGCTCGCAGGCAGGCGGTCACGGCGGCGGCGGCCCGGACGCGCAGGGGCGGCACCAGGAAGAGGACGGCTGTGTCGTTGCGGATCCAGGCTTGGGCTTCAGCCTCGGCCAGGAGCTGGGACATGAGGGTTTGGAATCGCTCCTTGAAGGCCTGGAAGCGGGTTTCGCCGATTTTGGACTTGAGGAAGGCAGCATCCGAGGGGGCGGCGTAAAGAAAGTAGAATTCCCTTTCCTCCCCCGGGCGCAGAGCATGCCAGCCGGGGAAGGGCGCCTCGATCCGCTTACTCCCCACCGACAGGCTGGCCGGCTTTGCTTCGGTTCCGGAGGCGGATCCTCCCCCCGCGCGGCCGTGGAAGGCCAGGGCCCGCTTCCATCGATGGGCGTCCACGCCGCGATGGAAGGACTCTCCGCCCAGGTAGTCGCAGGCGCCCTGATGGAAGAGTGCGGCTGGATCCTCAACCAGGCCCTGGGGATCGAGAACGCCCCAGGCCAGTCCGGGACCGGCCGCGGATAGCCTTGAGATCAACCGGTCGAAATCCTTCTTGGCCAATCCGCTGCGGTCCAGGTAGATCAGGTCGGCCTCATCGGCCCCGGCCTCCCAGGCGGCAGAGACGTCGTTGAGGAAGAAGTCGAGGGGGGATTTCCCCGCGTGCGGAAGCTCGAAGGAGGGATCCGCCGAATAGACCAGGATCCTCATGCGTCCTCCAGGGCGAAGGAGTAGACGCGCAGCCTGAAGGATCCGGCCGTGCGTTCCGGGCCGAAGCGATCCAGGATGACGCGATCCATGGGGAGATAGACGCTCGTAGATGCCCACATGCTGTCCGGCGCGGCCAGGCCGGACTCTATCTGGACCACTTCCCGGACGGTCTCTTCCTTCATCAAGGCCGATGGGCTGGACCAGTAGCGCATTGGCCCGGCATGGGCCGCCAGGCGCACGCGCACCGGTGCGTTGAGGGGATTGGATAATCGGTTAAAGAAAAAGAGCTCGTGGAGGAGCTCCATGCCGCACAGTATGGCGGCGCGCTCCTTCTGGCCGAATAGAAATGCGCAAAGACAGCCGTCGCCCTCCCAGTGCCAGACCCGCCCAAGGCGGGATGTGACAGAGCGGGCCACAAGCTCGCGCAGGCCGGTGTAGGCCTCTACCACCTTGGAGGACCGGTTGCCCCGCACCAGGGCCGAGTTCTTGACGATGTCCAGCTTCAGGAAGGCGATTTGGCATTCTTCGCCCTCAAGGAGCCGTCCCCAATTCGGGCTGAGGCGCTCGCGTTCGTTCTCCATGAAGAGCCCAGTGCCGCGGTCAAAGACATAACCTTCGGCGGCGACCTGCTTCTGGATTTGGGGCAGGAGGGGGATGGGATATTCGCGGCCCATGAATCCATGGGTATCGACCTGTATGAGGCGCTCAAGGAAGACAAGGAAGCGATCCTGGGCTATCACGTCGCGGAGGACTTGTACGGCCGCGGCCTGGGCGGTGACGGGGATGTTGTCAGGGACGCCGGTGCGCTCGTTGATATCGTACCCGGGGATGACCGATCTGGCCAGACGCACGGTCATGTCCGTGCCCAGGGACTCGTAGAGGGCGCGGCAGGTGAGGTTCATCAGGGCGTTGCGTACTTTCATGCCTGGGTTCATTGTACATGAGGTCCGGGAGGAATGCCAGCTTTTCCGCCCGACTGCGGCCCTCAGCCGAAGATACTGCCGCGAAGGCGTTTCATGAGGCTCACGCGTTCGATGGGCACTGAGACTTCCCGGCCGTCCTCTACCTGGCGGCCCTCCAGGAGGAGGCCGCGCGGGCCCTTCCGGAGCCTGGCCGGATGCATCAGCACCCGGCGGGGCTTGCCCTCCTGATCGCGGTAGAGCAGGGAGAGGAGCCACGTTTCCTCGTGGATGGCCTTCTCTGCGAGCTTGACCTTGCCCAGGTAGTCCAGGCCTCCGGCCTCGCCGCGCTCGCGCTTGACGGACTCGGTCCGTAGGTCAGCCTCCCTTAGGAGAAGCTTGAGCCCGACGCGCTCCCTCAAGGCATCCTTGATCTCTCGGGGAGCCTCCATTTCCTCGACTTTTTCCAATAGGGCTTCCAAGCGGGACCTGACCCTGGCATCCCGTCCAGTCCCCTCGCCGGAGACAGTCCCCATCGCTATGGGGCGCGGATCCGGCCGCGGATGCTCTGCCCGCGGGCCGGCCTCGCGGGAATTTGCCAGCCAGCCATGGCTATGGGATCGCCGTCCGCCCAGGATGCGGGGGGGCGTATCCAGGCCGGCTCGCTTGAGGGCTTCGCGGGCTTCGGCCTCGCCTCGGAAGGATGTCAGGTAGACCCCGGGTGCCAGGGCCGCCACTACGGCTCCGCGCAGGACAGGTGAATTCTCCATGAATCGGGCCAACCTATCATCGCCGGAGATGACGATGCCCTCGCAGATAGTCACGGCCCGGTGCTCGCGTTCCCAGGCCTCAAGGCTGTAGGCCACGTTCTGGGGCGCCTCGTTCCCCGGCCCCACGCCCAGGAGCTCGAGGATGGAGGATGAGTCAAGGCCGTCCTGGAAGGCCCGCGCCGCCCCCTCTCGGGTGAGGCGGAATTCAGCGACCCGACCCAAGCGCTGAGGCTCAAGGAAGAGGGCGAGGCGGAAGGCATCGCGTGGGGAGATGCCGGGGCGGACAATAACCTGGAAATCCGCCCCCAGGCTGATTGAACGGTCTTCCCCGGTCGTCCCTTCCCTACGCCGTGACCAGGCTCCGGGGCCGCCCTCGAGAAGGCCGGCCCTCCCCATCGCGGCCACGAGGATGTCCAGGGTTTCGCTTTTCACGCCTAGGTTCGCGCCTAGGCGCTTGAGGGATAATCTGATGAAGCGGCGTAGGGCCAGGTCGGAGAAGAACCTTTCCGGTGGGAGGAGCTGGGCGGCTATATAGGCGGCCTCGGCCAGAATATCCCTGCCCTGTCCCTCGGCATCCTCGCCGGGAGGGCGTGGGGGGAGGAGGGCTGCGGCGATGCGGGCCTCGGGTGGGATCGGACCCCTGGCAAGCCCCTCGAGGGCCTGGCGGTCGATGCGCGCTGATTCAGCCCCCGGGAGCAGTATGCCCAGGGCGATGAGGAGGGAGACGGCATCGGCGGGGTTCCAGTCAGCAGGGAAGGTCGCTGCGAAGGCCCGGGCCGCTCTTACGGGCAGTTTCCAGGTCGCGTCCGCCCTCAGGACTGGCCGCCACTCCTCGTTCGCGAAGAAGGCCGCCAGGGATGCCAGGGCCAGGGCGTCCAGGGGCGGGTTCTCGGCATTCGCCGGCCCGTGCGATTCCGCTGCGGGGAAGAGGAGGGCGGGCTCGCAGGCGCGATCCAGAATGGCCTCAGCTAGGGCGGGAGTGAAGCGCAGGATCGGGGCGCCTCGCTGGCTCCTGTCCTCGAAGACCAGGAGACGCTCCTCGAGGTTGAGGACGAGGGCTTCGGCCTCCTGCCGATCGCCTTCCAGGAACTCAATGAGTTCAGCTCGCGTGGGGCCTTCCAAAATGGCTATAGCGCCCAAGGCTGCCGCGTCCGCGTCGTCCACGAGGGAGAGGATAAAATCGGCCGTCTCGGGCTTCTTGAGGCTGGTCTCCAGCTGGGAGAGGAGCTCGTCCTTCCGATAGGGCGTGCGCAGCCCTCCAAGATAGGCGCGCATGATGTCCAGGAAGGATTCCGAGGGCATGCCCAAGAAGGCCCGCTTCCAAGCGTCACGCACGTTGGTCGGCCTCGGGGAAAGCGCCTTGAGGGGAGGGCAGGTCAAGGCGGGGGTCACGGCGCTCGATGGCGTAGCGGTAGCCCTGCTCCACCAGGAACTTCTGGCGGTTGGCGGAGTAGGTTTCGTCCACGGTGCCCTCGCTGACGATGGCGTAAAAATAGGAATTGCGGTGCTTGGGCCTGAGGATGCGCCCCAGGCGCTGGGCCTCCTCCTGGCGCGAGCCGAAGGAGCCTGAAAGCTGTATCGCCACCGAGGCGTCGGGCAGGTCGATGGCGAAGTTCGCCACTCGTGAAACGACCAGGAGGCGCAACTCGCCCTCGCGGAAGCGCTGGTACAGTTCCAATCGCTCTGCCCCGGGGGTCTTCCCGGTGATCAGGGGCGCGCCCAGGATACGAGCCGCCTCCTCCAGCTGGGCGATATACTCGCCGATGACGAGGATGCCCTCGCCCGCATGGTGGGCGGCCAGCTGGGCCGCCACCGCCAGCTTGAAGGGGTTCTCCCCCGCCAGGCGGGCCTTGGCGCGTGTCTCGGCGGCCGCATAGGCCATTTCGCGCCCCTCGTCCATGGGCACGCGCACTTCCCGGCAATAGGCCGAAGCGATCCAGCCCGCTGATTCGAGCTCCTTCCAGGGCACATCGTAGCGTTTGGGGCCCACCAGGGCGAAGACGTCTTCCTCGCGGCCGTCCTCGCGCACTAAGGTGGCGGTGAGCCCCAGCCGGCGCACCGCTTGGAGCTCCGCGGTGATTCGGAAGATCGGGGCCGGGAGGAGGTGGACCTCGTCGTAGATGATCAGGCCCCAGGCCCGCGAGCGAAAGAGGGAGAAATGCGGGTAATCGCCCTCCTTGTCAGGTCGCCACACCAGGATCTGATAGGTGGCCACCGTGACCGGGCGAACCTCCTTGCGGTCCCCCGTGTATTCGCCGACCAAAGACGGGTCCAGATGAGTCTTATCGCGTAGCTCGTCCCGCCACTGGCGCACGGCCTGGGAGTTGGCGGTCAAAATGAGGGTGTTTGTGCATAGGCGCTCCATCACCGCCATGCCGACGATGGTCTTGCCGGCCCCGCAGGGCAGGACCACCGTGCCGAAGCCCGTCCCCGGCCCCAGATCGCCGCAGAAGGCCCGGGCGGCGTCGGCCTGGTAGGGGCGCGGAGAGAAGGGCATGCCGCGCGAGTCCACATCGCGTAGGCGGATTTCCAGCGGCTCGCCCTCGGCTAGGGGAGCCAGGTCCAGACAGGGCCAACCAGCGCGCATGAGCTCCAGCTTCACCGTGCCGCGGTCCGCCAAGGACAGGACGAAGCCTGCCAAGCCCCCTTCCTCATCGGCCTCCAGGTATTTCATGGCCCGCCGGTTCGAGGCGATCTCAGTACGGGCGCGCTTGTCCGCCGCCTCCAGGAAGAGAAAGCCCGGCCCTCGCAGGGAGGGTCGCAGGCTGACCCGCCCGAAACGGGCCATGATCGACTCGACGTTGCGTTCCACGGAAGGTGGTAGTTGATAGCGCGAATGCGCCGCCAGTGCCGAGATGACCGCGCGGGCGTCTAGGCCCGCCTGGGCGGCGTTCCACAGGGAAAGCGGGGTCAGGCTCCAGGTATGTATGTGCTCGGGCGATTTCTCCAAATTAGCAAAGGGCAGGATGGCGTCGCGGGCGGCCTCGAAATCCGGGTGGTGGGCGTCGAGGAGTATGGCCGTGTTGCTCTGGACGATAAGGGCGCCTGTTCCGGGCATAAGGGGCATCTTACCGCTCGCGGCCTGTCTTGGTGAAGCGTCTAAGTTGCACGGATTCCTATTTAATAAGGAAGAAAACGCCCTAGGTTCGGTCGCATCCCTCCCCCTTCAAAGCCTCCCTGAGTTGGGTGGCTTCCAGAGGGATCCCGTAATAATAGCCCTGGGCGAAGTCGCAGCCCATGGCGGCCAAGGTCTCGGCCTGGAAAGCGGTCTCGACCCCCTCGGCGACGATGGTCTTGCCCAATTCTTGCCCGAGCGTGACGATGCCGCGAACGAGCCTAACCGCATCCAGGTTACCCTCGGACGGTGGGGTTATTCCCACTATGAAGCTGCGGTCTATCTTCACGCAGTCGATGGGTATCCGATGCAGATAGCCCAGCGAGGAATAGCCTGTGCCGAAATCGTCCAACTTGAAGGAGAGACCGGCCTCGGCAAGCCGCCGCATCACACTGATAACGGCATCGCGGTCCTCGATCAAGGCGCTCTCGGTGAGCTCAAGGTGGATCATGGAAGGCGGCAGGTTCGAGCGCTCCAGGGACGACAGGACGACTTCGGCGAAATCGGGCTGCCTGAGCTGGTAGGGCGAGATGTTGACCGCGAAGAAGGGCTGTGACGGCCCCTCTATCGGAATCAAGCCCTCATCAATCAGGGACTTGGCGGCGCGCATGGCTTCCAGCAGGGCGAAGGTTCCCAGGGGCACTATCAGCCCGGTCTCTTCAGCCAGTGGGATGAAGCGATCCGGTCCGACGCCGCCTAGTTCGGGATGGTGCCATCGGGCCAAGCATTCCCAGCCGGCCGGGCTGCCGTCCAGGCGCACGATGGGCTGGTAGGCTAGGCGGATTTCACCGGAGACGATGGCCGTACGCAGGTCGTTCATCAAACGATCGCGCTCGAAGGCCAGGCGGCGCATCTCCTCCATGAAGGCGACCCTCCGGTTGCGCCCGGAGGAGCGGGCCGCGTGCATAGCTATGTCGGCGTCGCGCAAGACCTCATGGGCCGTGCCGTGGTCGGAGGTTCCCGTCAGGACGCCGATGCTGAGGCTGGGCAGGACAGATCCGGCCACAGCGGGGAAGGGGGCGCCTACCTCCTCCGCGAGGCGCTCGGCCACGGCTTCGGCGCGTTCGGCTTCCGCTCCGCCGTCCAGGAGGATGGCGAATTCCTCTCCCCGAATGCGCGCGACTGTGTCAACCTCGCGCACACAACGGCGCATGCGCGTAGCTGCTTCGCGGAGGAAGGCATCGCTCGTCTCGTGGTCGAAGCGCCCGAGCGGACCGGGGAAGCCGTCCAAGCTGATGTAAAGCACCGCAAAAGAGCCGCCTCCTTCGCGGCGGGACCGCGAGAGGGCTTGCTCAAGGCGGGACAAAAAGAGGCTGCGGTTAGCCAATCCGGTCAGGGGGTCGTGAAGCGCGTCGAAGGCCAATTGGCGTTCGCTGCGGATGCGGCTCTCCAGCTCTATGGATAAGCGCAAGTTGCTTTCCTCGAGGGCCTTGGCGCGCGCCTCCACCTTCAACTCCAGGGCCCGATTAGCCTGCCTGAGGGCTTCTTCGGCGGCGATTCTGGCGGTAGCGTCGCGCATCGCGATGACCATGCCTTTTGGCCGGCCGGAGCGTGATGTCAGGGCCGTGGCGCTGGCCTCCAGCCGGAGCTCCCGGCCATCGACCCGAACGACCCTAAGGGCAGCCTGTCGCCCCGGCTTCAGACCGGCCAGCTCCGCTAAGGAGGGGCCCAGCTCATCCAGCCTGCGCCCTACATCCCTACGTTTCAAGTCTAGCGCGGCTATGGATGCGCTGTTCATATAAGCCAGGCGGCCTTCTTGGTCCAGGGTCAGTACGGCATCGCTCACCTTGTCCAGGGCGGCCGCCTTGGTCAAGGATGCCAAGGCTAGGAATCCCAGGTTGGAGAGGTTGAAGACCATGATCAGGCCCGTAGCGAGGAAGGCCAAGGGGGTGGGATCGATAGGCCTGGTCGGCAGGAGTCCGCTCATGTAGAGGATATTCGCCAGGCCGGGCAGGAATGCGCCGGCCATGACGAGCCGCAGTTGAAGGCGCTTAGCGGGTGATCGAGAGCGGGTGCCTGTCAGGAATTCGGCGGTGCCTACGGCGAGGAGAATGTAGGTATAAGCGGAGTGTACCCAAAACCATGGCCCGAATTCCTTTTCGATCATCGTATAGGAACCATAGGCGACCAAGCGCGGGGAGCTGCGCACCAGGCCAAGGGCCGGATCGGCCGCTACCAGGATGGCCGTAAGCCCTGGTACCACCCAGATCCAAGCCGGCAGGCGGCGCGGCTCACGAGCGGCTTCCTCATCGCGCATCGCTCTTGCGAAGCCCAGCCAGAATGGTCCGATACAGGCGATGGCCAGGTACTGCAGCCCGGCAATGGAGAATTTCAGGCTGAGGTTGCGGACCGTATACTCGACCGCGTTGAGGGCCGCCCAGGCTCCTCCCGCGCCCATGAGCAATGAAATGAAGAGGGCACTGGGTGAATCCGCGCGGCGTCGAAAAATGTAGAGGAAAAGATGCCCCAGGAGGAGGGTGGTAAGTATCAGGATGGCCATGGTTATGTGGACACGGGTATCGGGGCTCAAGGCTGGCGCCCCCGAAAGGGTTTTACAGGCAAGATGATGTGGCGGCGCATATATCGATTCTAGGTCTTCCCCCTAATGAAGTAAAGCTTACTTCCTCGAAGCTTTTTTTTTCTAAGGTGAAGCCAGGGAAAGAAATCCCAC
>CAYYCP010000045.1:0-27253 GCA_964470375.1 uncultured Spirochaetales bacterium | reverse complement strand
CCGCTCACGCGGCAGGCGTCGTTTCTATCATGCCCCTTTCCGCAGTGTCAATGGCGAAAAGGCGGCCTTATAGTCAATTCCAGCACCGGAGCAACACTATGCTGATCGAATGCTTCGAAGCGAAGTGCCCTGGCCCCCGAACCTTAAGAACCGCTTAAGCAACCTCACGGCGCCTCGGCGTACCGACCATTGTTGCCGGTGAAAATGAATATAGAAAGAAAGTCGGGATCGTGTCAAGGCGCCGGGCGCTAGTAGGTGGGGATCCACCAGGAAGTTTCCTCACCGGCGGCGCGCACCTTCAGGGCCGTCCGTACATGCTGTAGCCTTATGATATCGGAAGAATCGAGATCGGCGGCGCTGCGGGCGACCCGCATGACGGCCTGGAGGCCGCGCGCCGACAGCCCGCTCCGGCAAGCGGCTTCTTCCAGGGCCTCGCGGGCATCGCTGCCCATGGGGCAGGTCGCCTCCATACGTTCTGGGGCTATGCGGGCGTTGACTACCCCGCCGGCGATCCCACGGCGCTCCCAGGCGGCCTGCCGGGCCGCGCCCAGGGCGGCACAGCATGTTTCGGCGTCTGCCGAGATGAGGGGCCAGGGCTTCCCTCCCCGCCCCTGATCCGGAGGGACGGATCGGCCTCCAGGGACGAATGCCCGGATATCGATCCGATCCATAAGGGGAGCCCCGATGGAACGCCAATAGCGCTCCACATCCTTAAGGGCGCAGGAGCAGACACCGGCCCCGGAGCCTGATTTCCCGCAGGGGCAGGGATTGGCGGCTAAGATGAGCTGGAAGGCGGCCGGGTACTGGACAAGGCGGGAAGCCCGTGTGAGGCGTACCAAACCCTCCTCGGCGGGTTCGCGCAGGGCCTGGAGGACGGAACGCCCGAATTCGGGGGCCTCGTCCAGGAAGAGGATACCGTTATGGGCCAGTGAAGCCTCCCCAGGCCCCAGACGTCGCCCGCCTCCCACGATGCCCTCCTCCGAGGCGCTGTGGTGGGGGGCGCGGAAGGGCGGGCGTTTCACAAGCCCGTGGCCGGCCTTGAGGAGGCCGGCGATGGAGTGGATGCGGGTCGTTTCGATAGCCTGGGAATCGCTCAGGTCGGGAAGGAGGCGTTCCAGCCGGCGCCCGGCCAGGGTCTTGCCTCCCCCCGGGGGTCCCACCAGGAGACAGTGGTGGCCGCCGGCGGCTGCCAGGACGATGGCCTCGAGGAGGCTCCCGGGCCAAGACAGCGAGAAGAACTCCCTCA
Organism: uncultured Spirochaetales bacterium; assembly: GCA_964470375.1. GTDB lineage: Bacteria > Spirochaetota > Spirochaetia > Treponematales > JBGSOB01 > CAYNQK01. Next base: position 26,007 of record CAYYCP010000045.1, on the reverse strand, counting down.
CCAGCTCAAGCCGCGGGACCATGGGCGCCTCATCCCAGGTATCGGTTTCGGCGGAGGGGCTGGACGGCCCCAGGTCGAAGCGCAAGGCTTCGACGCATTCGGCTAGGCTGCCCACCCCATGGACGGCCATGCCACCGATGGCCGCCGCCTCAGCCCCGTTCTCAGCCGGAACCACGGCCATGAGAGCCCCGTCCGCCCGTGCCCCGGCCACGGCCGAGAGGACCCCGGGCACGGGCCGCACACGGCCGGAGAGCTCCAGCTCCCCTAGGACGAGGATGGGTGCATCGCGGAAACAGGCCGCCTGCCCCGAGGCGATGAGGATGGCCACGGCTATGGGCAGGTCGAAGGAAGAGCCTTCCTTGCGCAGGGAGGCCGGAGCCAGGTTCACGAGCACCCTGTCCGGAGGAAAGGCGTAGCCCGAGTTACGGATAGCCGCGCGGATGCGCTCCTTGGCCTCCCGCACGGCGTTGTCCGGCAGACCCACGAGCTCGACCCCGGGTATGCCGCGGCGGATGTCCACCTCGACTGTCACAGCCCGGCCCTCAAAGCCCTCTCGGGCGAAGGCGAGAATCGGCATAACTCCTCCGGAAAAGCCATCGCCTTGGAGAAGAAGGGCGCTTCAGGGTCTGCGGGATCGATGAGGGTACTTCAGCGTGTCCGCTTCCGCACTATCATGAGGATGAAGGCCGCGCTGAAAAGGACGTAAGGCAGGTTGGCGAAGACGATCGGACCGATGGGCAGGCCCCCGGGCGAGAAATCCGCCGCATCGATGGCGCCTAGGGCGACCAGGAGCGAGTAGAGGATATCAGCATAACTGGCGATGGTTCCGGTCACGACGAGCATCCAGGCGACGTCACGTGTGCGCGACCAGAGGAGAATGGCCAGAAAGCTGGCCAGGGCGGAGACGGCCAGACGCGAGGCTAGAACCGTGAGATCGGCGGAGGTCATACTCGCTCCTTGACGAGAAGGCCGGGGCGGCCGGGTCAAGGTGCCCAGCCGGCCCCGGCCCCTGCGAGGGTCGGGGGTCTCCCTACTTGATGCGCGCCAGAACCTCGTCAGCCTTGGGACCGTACTCGTCTGGGGAGGCGGCCTTGGCCAGGTCCAGGTAGGCCCGCGCGTCGTCCGATCGTCCCATGACGAAGGCGTTCACGCCCAGGGCGTAGTTCGCGATGCCCGCCTCGCAGCCCCGCGCGAGGCTGTCGGAGTAGTAGACCTCAGCCATGGTGTAATCCTTCTGGTAGTAAGCGATCAGCCCGAGGTAGTAATACGGCACATGGTTCGACTCATTGACGGCGATGGCGTCCTGGAAGATCTCGGCGGCCTTATCGTACTCCTTGTTATTGTAGAGCTCTATGCCGTAAGCCACCATCTCCGGGAAGGTGCGCTTCGTCTCCAAGAAGGCGTCGAAGCCGCCCGTCAGGGCATCGATACCGGGCCAGGCGCTGGCCAGGGCGTAGACGGAAGCCTGCACCTCGTCCGCGTCCTTGGAGCGGTCAAGCCTGGAGATGATGTCCCAGAGGAGGCGGTTGGCCATCTTCTCATCGGTTTCAAGAAGGTAGGCCACGAAGGCCCAGGATTGGGGGTAGAAGACCTGGAGCTGGGCCTTGGCCTCATCAGCGCTCAGGGAGAGGAAATCGCCCATGGGGATGAGGCTGCCCTCGCTCCGGTAGCTCTTGACCGTCTCCAACCAGGAAAGGTTTTCGGTGTAGGTGGCCACACCCAGGTTCTGGTCTAGGCGGCACTGCTCGAAGTAGACAGCGAAGCCCTCGCGCAGCCAGAGCGGGGCTCCCGGGGCGAATGCCTTGAGGTACTGGACGAAGGCCTGGTGGGCTAGGGAGAGCTGGTAGTCCTCAGGATCGTCCTTGGCGTAGATAAGGAGTTCGGACCGCTCCAGGCTGGGATAGTGAAGATACACGAAGTCATCCTTAGTGGTGCCGATGATCTGGGTCAGGTAGGCGTCGAAGGCGTCCTTGCTGGCGAAGGCCCTGGCCTGGAGCTTGGAACCGAGTACTGAGGGGTCGAAATGGAAATAGTTATTGTAGAGATCGAAATAAGCCTTGAGGGTAGCCGCTAGGGACTCAGCGTCCGCCTGGCCCAGCTCGGAGATCACCCGATAGCGTTCATTTTCAGCGGTACCCAGGTCCTGAGCCGGTAGGGCCGCGATGGCCAGGATGGCTAGGAGCGCCGCAAGCGCCTTTTTCATGACTCCCCCTTCACATGGTCAACCGATCGATGATGATATTCACCTCTTCGATCAAAATGCCAGTATATCTTTCTATATTATCGACCAAATATTCCTGAAGTTTATGGATATTTCCGGAAATTTGCGTTCCGAAGGGAATTTCCAGCACAAGGGTCAGGCGATATCCCTGGGCATCGGAGCGGATGGTCACCCGGCGGATGCGGATGGCGTCGTTCCATTCGTCGACACAGTGGATGATCATCTGGGTCAGGGCATCCTCGGTGATGGAAACGCGGCCCCGCTTAGAGTATTCTGGTCTTACCACGGCCTTCTCATAGATACTTGAACGTGCCGGGATAATGCCCAGGGTACGCCTCAGGAAGACGCGCACCGAATCGTAGAAAATGCGGGGATAGGAGCGCCGCACCTCGATGGCCGGGACGGGGATGACATGCTTGCCCTCCACCTTGCGGGAGAACATCGCCTTTTCGATCTCGGACTGGGAGGCGATGTCTTCTATTTTAATGACCCGGTCGGGATGGGGCAGCTGGAGGCGGTCGGCGATCTTCTCCACCATCTTGAGGCTCGTGCCTAGTATGAGGATGCGCCGGAATTTCACGCGCTTGAGGGCCTTAGCCACCTCGTCGCGGTGGGCCTTCTCGTCGAAGAGGGCCACCTTGACCGCCCGCATGAAGGCGGCCTCTTTCTTGGCCGACTTGCCCGCCAGGATGGTCTCCCCCTGGATGAGGAGGCCGTCGTCGATGATGAGGTCCACTCCGTACTTGCGAGCAACCAGCTTGGCGCGGAAGCTCTTGCCCGTGCCGCTCTCCCCTACCAGGGCCAGGACGCGCACTCGTTTGAGGAACCAGGCGATATCGGAGAGGAAGCGTACCATCGCCCCCCATCATAGCCGATCGGAAGCTGGAAATGGAACACGAGGCCGTGAAAAGGCCGGTTTCTTCTATATTACAGCGCCTTCTCCATGACGGGCGGACGGGGCATGACTCCCGGCTCGGAAGCCCGCTCTAGGGGGAGATCAGGCGCCCAGGAGGGCCTTGATGGCCAGGAGGATGCCCAGGATGATGGGCACGTGGACGATGTAGATCAGAAGGGAGTGCCGGCCCAGGAAGCAGAGAGCCCGGCTGAGGGGAGAGCGCCCGGTTAGGGGCATGGGGTAGCGCCTATCGCCCCCCTCGCTGAAGGCCAGGGCCCCAGCGGCCGTACCGATGAGACAGAAGCCGGCCCAGGGGAGGAGGGGCACGTAATCGATGGGATAGTAGTCCGAAGGCCTGAAGCCTAACCAGAGGATCCAGCGCGACCAGGCCGGATCGAAGGCCCTTTCCTTGAGGATGGCGAAGCCGATGAGGGCCGCAGCCGTCCCTGCGAAGAGGGCCGCCCAAGGACGCCCGATGAGGGGATAGGCCAGGAGGCCGGCCAGGGCTATGCAGTGGAGGATGCCGAAGGCCACGAAGCTCTCGAAACCCACGGCGGGCAGGGTGGCCAGGCTGACGAGGAGGGCCGGGATGGCGATGGCCAGAAAGCGTCTGAGGAAGGGGCGCAGAGGCCGTGGATGTCCCTTGGCTCGCAGGCGCTGATACATGATGCGCAGGGACATGCCGGACACCAGGAGGAAGCCCGCGGCGATGGGTATAGGGATGAAGCCCAAAAAGCCTGAATGGGGATCAGGGCCACCGAAGCCCAGAAAATCCGCCGAGTAGTAGGCGTGGTAGACGGCCATCATGATCACCAGGATCCCGCGCAGGGCGTCCAGTTCCCAGATCCTGGCCGCCCGCCCCGCATCCAGCCTCCCGCGCGCCTTTCTGAAGGCCGCCCTGAGCTCTCCGGCCGGCCCGCGCCAGGCGGGCTTGGCGGCCCGGCGCCCGTGCAGTCTTCCCAATTCCGCCATCAGTCGCGCCTGTTGCGGGCCTTGAAGATGGGGTCGAAGTGGGCCTCGAAGTCCACCTTCTTGTTGATGAGTCTGAGGATCAGGCGGTAAATGACATTGGACAGGACCAGGGAGCCCACAAGATCGCAGACGAGGAGGGCGTTGAAGAGGTTCACGTCGATGCTCTCCGCGCCCCCGGCCATGCGGCTCTTGAAGATCAGGACGATGAGGAGGTAGCCGCCCAGGAGGAGGGCCAGGGTCAGAATGAGATTGAAGACCGATGCCACCGCCACGAAGATGATGGTATTGCGTCTCTTTACTGTCATGCCTTGGCCTCCTCTTTCCTGCGTTTCGAATCGGCGGCGCCCTGGACAGCCAGGGAGACCGCCAGGAGGATGCCGCCCACCACCACGGCCGCGTCGGCGATGTTGAAGGTGGGCCAGCGTTCCATGCCGAAGAGTCCGTAGATCTTCACCGAGATGAAATCGACTACTCCCAGGGGGCGGAAGAATCGGTCTATCAGATTGCCCAGCCCTCCCCCCAGGATAGCCATGAGGCACCAGGCCTGGAGGCCCCGGGCGTCCGGGCTCCGGAGATAGTAGACCAGGAGGGCGGTCAGGACCAGGAGGGGCAGGAAGCCCAGGATGGGCAGGCGCAGGGCCTCGGGTAAGCCGTCCAGGAGGGAGAAGGCGGCGCCCAGGTTGCGCTGGTGGGCGATGTAGAGGAAGCCTCCCAAGAAATCGTAGAGCACGCCCTGCTGGCCGCCTGAGGCGGCCACGATGGCGGCCTTGGAGGCCTGGTCAGCGGCTATAACGCCCGCGGCCAGGGCCAGGGGCGGTATCTTGCTCTTGAGCGATGGATGCATGCGTTCTCCTATGTGCCCGTGGGCAGGTGGATGAAGGACGAGGGCAGGCCCAGGTCCCGGGAGACCAGCTCGGACATCTCCCTGGGCCCCCAGACCTCGCTGGCATAATGGCCTAGGGCGATGAATGCCACCCCGGCCTCCTCCAGCCGGTGGTAGGCGATGTGCGAGTCCTCCCCGGTGATGAAGAGATCCAGGCCGCGCTCGATTGCCTCGAAGGCCTGACGGCCGGCACCGCCGGTGGCCACGCCCACCCGGCGCACGCCGCGCCGGCTGAAGTTCCGCAGGGCTAGGGGCCGCGAGCCGTCCGGGAGTATGCGGGCGTAGATCTCGTCCAGGCCGGCTTCTTCGGGCAGGGTCCCGGCCCAGCCGGCGGGGACGCCCTTGTAGACCCCGAAGGGCTCCAGCTCGGTCATCCCGAGAAGGCGGCATATCACGGCGGCATTGCCGTGAAGCGGGTGCGCGTCCAGGGGCAGGTGACAGGCGTAGAGCGAAATGCCTCGCTCTATGAGGAAGGCCACCTGGGCCAGGAGGGGCCCGCTCAGGGGCTCAGGGCGTTCCCAGAAGATGCCATGGTGGACGAAGAGGAAATCAGCCCCCCCGCCCGGGAGCTCGGCGGCCCTCCGGAAGGTCTCCATACAGGCGTCCACGGCGAAGGCCGCCCTGCCGACCTGCCGGCCGGGATCGCCCACCTGGATCCCGTTCAGCGAGGGGTCGATGCCCTGGGCGGAGCCGAAATCGAGTAGCTTCCTGAAATAGCCGTCCAGCTCGCCCAGGGTCATGGGGCCGAGTATAGGCGAAAGCGGCCCCTTCGGAAAGGCGGCTCCTAGGGCTCGGTCCCCTCCAGGATGCGCTCGATGGCCCGGGCGGCCAGTCCCGCGTAATCCACGTCCTCCTCGGGATCCACGACGTCTGCCTTCAGGATGCCGAGGCTCACTCCCTTGGTGACGGCCGCCTCCTCCGACCTTATCTCGGCGGAATCCGACCAAAGCAGGCGCCCGTCCCCGGCGGAGCGCATCTCCAGCGAGAGGTTGAGGATGGGACGGTAGCGCTTCTCCGACCTTCCCACGCCCAGGATGCTGATGGATCCCGAGGAGAGGGACTCGAAGCGCACCCATGCGCGCGCCCGCACCAGGGCGTCAGCCAGCGGATCGGCCGCGTAGGCGGCCTCCAGGCGCTTTGCCGAGGAGCGCATCGAAATGAAGGGCAGGTCGAGCTCAGGCTCTGATTCCGGGGCTTCCGCTATTCCGGCCCGCGCGAGGCCCGGGCCGACGATATCGGCCACGGCCAGGATGGCGGCCCGGTCGGCTTCCGCCTGGGACTGGCCGGGGCCCTTGGCGAGCTCCAGCTTGCCTCCCGGCCCGGCCTCCTCGCGCGCGTCCACGTCCAGGACCACTTCGGCCAGGACGGCCCTCGAATAGCCGCCCCGCTCCAGGGGGACCCTGGTGGCGCAGGATGCCAGGATAAGGGCCGCGCCCAAGGCCGCGGCCGCCGCATGCGATTTCTTCATCATGGCTTCTTCTCCCGTCCCGCGCGGCCCGGCCCGATGCCGCCCATCGGCCAAGGGCGGGCCCGCGATCCATAGAAGAAGACTACCACAACCGAGGTCGAAATCCTGCCCTGGTCATCTTTTTCTTTTTTCGCAACTATTCATTAAGGTGTATCTGATTTGATAGACCGGGCTTCAAGGACCCAGCCCCGGGCAATGTAATCGGTCCAATAGGCCCGCGGGGAAAAGTGCGTCCGGCCTCGCCTCAAGCGGACGCCCCGTCTAGGCAGTATTTCATAATAGCGTCCTGCGCATGCAGAAGGCATTCCTTGACCTGATCATCGCGATACCGGAGAGGCGACAAGGCCGCCCCTATGGCCAGCGTATTCAGAGCCCCTTGTCCCCGCAAGACCGCGCCGCCCCCTGCCCGCCCATCTATCTTCGGGATGGACTACTAGGGACCGAGCGCCAGGGGCTGGAGGGGAAATGGGACGCGAGCTGGTTCCCCGCTCCGGCCGGGGCTCGGCCAGAGACCCGGCTGGTTCGAAGGAAGGGCGAGCGGGACATTGGACCGGAAGACCCGGTCCCCGGCCATGAGGCCGGGGAGGCGCCCCGCTTCTACCTCAGGATCTCGGCGGTCTTGGCGTTGCCGCGCTTGAGGGCCGCCTGCAGGGGCGTTTCTCCGGCTAGGTTGAGGAGGCCCTTGTCGGCGCCCATGGAGACCAGAAAGGCGGCCGCGTCCGTGTCCCCGGCCTGGGCGGCGATGTGCAGGGGTGAATTGCCCAGGTAATCCGGGAGATTGACGTTGTCCATGCCGATGATAGCCCCCAGGGCGTCGCGCCCCGTCTTCATGGCTATGCCCAGGGGAGTCTCGGTCTGGGCGTTGCGGGCGAAGAGATCGGCCCCCGCCTTGACGAGGAGGCGGGCGGCCTCCCATTGGGCGCCGCGCAGAGCCGTGTGGAGGGGGGTGTCCCCGCGCATGTCGCGTGTGTTGGGGTCGGCCTTGAGGGCGATCAGGCGCGTGACCGCCTCCACGGCCGGCTTGCCGGACACGGCGATGTGCAGGGGGCTGCGGCCGTACTGGTCAGCCGATTCCAAGGTGCGCCCATCGATGACCAGGGCCAGGCCATCTACCCCGTACTGCAGGGCCAGGAGGAAGGGCGTCTCCTCAAGGGCGTTGCGCACGTGGATGTCAGCCCCCGCCTCCAGTAGGAGGCGACAAGCCTGCGCGTTGCGCGATTTCACGGCCATGTGCAGGGCGGTGGTGCCGGAGTCGTCTCGCAGGCCGGGCTTGGCCCCGGCCTTCTGGACCAGGAGGCGGGCGACCTCCAGCTTGCCGGCCTGGATGCTTTCCATGAGGGGGGTGGCCCCGGCCCCGTCGCGGGCGTTGGGATCGGCCCCGCGCTCCAGGAGGAGTTGGAGGAAGGTCATGTTCTCCTTGCGGGCGGCCTCATGCAGGGCGGTCTTGCCGGACAGGTTGCGCGTGCCCAAGGCCTCGCGCGACTGGGACACCAGGGCGATGGACTTGGCCGCGCCCCACTGCACGGCCACATGCAGGGGCGTGTTGCCCAGGGCGTCCCGGGCCGTGAGCGATGCCTTCAGGGCCGTCAGAGCCTTGACCGACTCGGCGGCGTCTGCCTTTACCGCCGCGTGTAGGGGCGTCTCGCCGTTGCCGTTGCGAGGATCGATCTCGGCGCCCCGGCGCGCCAGGATGGGAATGAGGCGGGCCAGATCCAGGCGGGCGGCGTAATGCAAGGCCGTGTTGCCGGCACCGTCGCGGGCTCGGATGGTCTGATCAGTGAAGATCCACTCCACCGGCCGCTGGCTGTCACGCATGGCCAGGGTGATGGGCAGCTCGCCCAGCATGTTGGCGGCGAAGACGTCCGCCCCGGCGGCCAGGAGGAGCTCGCCCAGCTCGCGCTTGTCCAGGGACACGGCCGCGTGCAGGGCCGTGTCGCCCGAGTTGGAACGGGCGTTGATCTCGGCCCCCGCCTCTATGAGCAGGGCCAGGACCTCCTTCTGGTCCTGGGTGCGCACCGCCAGCATCAGCGGGGTGTTGCCGGAGTCGTCACGGATATTGACCGTGTCCGGCCCCACAATCAGGGATGTTGTAGCGCGGCCCTTGCGGAAGGCCAAAAGGAGAGGCGACTCCTTCTTGCCGTTCAGGGCGAACATATTGGCCTTCCAGGCGAGAAGGAGGCGGATGAGGCCGGGGTTGTCCTTCTGCACGGCCAGGTGCAGGGGCGTGTTGCCGTCCGAGTTGGCGGCATCCACGCGCGCGCCGGCCTTGAGCATCAGCTCGGCCTCGGCCGCCGGGTAGGCCAGGAGGCAGGCGATGTGCAGGGGGGCGTTGCCGTTGCGGTCTTTGGCGTCGAGGTTGGCGCGGTAGGAGATCAGGAGCTCGATGAGCTCGGCGCGCCTGTCCTTGGGCATATCCAAGTGGATGGGGGTGTTGTCGAAGAGGTCACGTACGTTGGGGTCGGCCCCGCTGGCCAGGAGGAGGCGGGCGGCCTCAGTGTAGCCCGAGCGGACCGCGTCGTGGAGGGGGGCGTTGCCCGCGGCGTTCTTGGCGTTGAGGTCCACGCGCTTCTCCACCAGAAACTGGACGAAGCCGCGCTGGTTACGCATGACCGCCTCGTGTAGGGGCGAGTTGCCGTCGTCGAAGCGACGCGAGTTGTACTCCCCGTCGCGGGCGCAGCGGCTGAACCAGGAGAACTCGTCCAGGAAGCTAGCCCCGCCCCGCTGGACGAGGGCTTCGGCGATGCGGGCGCTTTCCACAACGTGGGGCCGGAGGTAGGCCTCGTCCAGGGGGGTCTTGCCCTCGGCGTCCTTCTTGTTGATGTCTGGGTTGAAGGTCAGGGCGACTCGCACGGCATCCAGGAGCCCGGCTCGGGCGGCCCGGTGCAGGATGGTCCGGCCGGCCCCGTCTTGGGAATCGATGTTGGAGCGGTTCAGGATCACTTGCAAGGCGGCCGGTCCCTTGCGCAGGGCGGCATCGGCTGGATCGGCGCCGGCGGCGTCCGGGGCGAAGATGCTGGCGCCCTTGGCGGCCAGGGCCTGGGCGGGCAGGTCCTTGCCCAGATCCACGGCCAGCTTGAGGGGCGTCCTCCCTAACCTGTCCTTGGATTCGAGGTTAGCGCCCATGGCGACGAGGTACTCGACGATGGGGACTTCGCCGCGCTGCACGGCCACGTGGAGGGGGTAATCGCCCCGGGAATCCGGGCTGTTGACGATCTCGCGGCTCTTGAGGATGGCCTTCAGCCCCTCCATGTCGCCGGAGGCCACAAGGGAATAGATGTCCTTGGGTGCCGGGCTGGGGCTCGGGCTGGGGAGGGGGCTGGGCTGGGGCGATGGGCCGCCGAGGCTCAGGCAGGAGGCCAGGGCCAGGACGGAAACAAGGGACACCGCGGCCGCGAGGGCCGGAAAGAGGCGCATCCGCATCGGGTTCGTCATGATAGTATTATATCGTACAAAAAAGACGGTGTATTGAGGATCCATAGGCCATGGCCGTACGCCGAGGCCCTCCCCGAGGGGGCCCCCTTTTTTTAGTTTGTCGAAAAGTGTGGAAATCAGCAAAACCCCACAACTAGAGCTACAGTCACCAGCCCATGGCCAGTACAGAAGGACCTATCCACATTTTTCGACAAACTACAAGGCCCTCCCACCTCCTGCGTCACTCCAATGGTAGTGGACAAGCCACTCGTATTGACACAAACACGGAAAAGGGCTATTGCTCTGACTCAAGAGAGCGCAGCTAGGGTTCCGTGTCGCCCGCCGGGGCGATGGGCGGACCGAGCGCTGCGGGCCGGCCTACGATGGTCGGTTACACGCGCGGGATAAAAACCCACGCAGGGAGTCTCGTGGAATCCTTTGGCATTCCGCGGGCTCCTTCCCGCCGATGGGGGCCCCGGAGGCGTCGAACGACGCCTGATATGGAGGTCCCGTGCCCGCAATCATCGCCGAAAGCCTCGGGAAAGTTTTCACAACCCGCGTCCGCCCCGCCGGGGCCAAGGGCCTGGCCGGCGCCTTCAGGCGCGAGACGCGCCGCGTTGAGGCGGTCAAGGACCTGTCCTTCAGCGTGGAGAAGGGCGAATTCCTGGCCTTCATCGGGCCGAATGGGGCCGGCAAGTCCACCACCATCAAGATGCTCACCGGCATTATGGTTCCCAGCTCCGGCCGGGCCCTAGTCCTGGGCTTGGATCCCTCGCGCGAGCGCGTCAGGGTGAGCCGCCGCATCGGCACGGTCTTCGGCCAGAAGTCCCAGCTCTGGTTCCACCTGCCGGCCCGTGACAGCTTCCGCCTCCTGGGCGCGGTCTACGAGATAGAGCCGTCAGAGCTCATGCGCAGGATAGGCGAGCTGTCCGAGTGCTTCGAGCTGGGCGAGCTCCTGGACGTCCCGGTGCGCAAGCTCTCGCTGGGCCAGCGCATCCGCTGCGAGATAGCCGCTAGCCTCCTTCACCGGCCGGAGATCGTCTTCCTGGACGAGCCCACCATAGGCCTGGACGTGGTGGCCAAACAGGAGGTACGAGCCCTGCTGACGCGCATGAACCGCGAGTCCGGGGCCACTATCCTCCTCACCAGCCACGACGCCGGCGACGTGGAGAAGGTCTGCAAGCGGGCCATCATCATCCACCACGGCTCGGTGGTCCTGGACAAGAGCGTCAAGGAGCTCAAGCACGCCAACCTGAACCGCAAGATCGTCACGGTCAAGTACGCCGAGCCGGTGCCCGGCCTGGCCGAGGGTGGGGCCGTGCCGCGCGGGGCCACGGCCTCCAAGGCCACGCCCACGGCGGCCCGCCTGGAGGTGGACACCCGCGAGGCCAGAATAGCCGACGTGGTGCGCGACCTGGTTTCAATGGGGGAGGTGCTGGATATTTCCATCGAGGACGAACCCTTGGAGGACATCATCGCCGCCATCTACCGCAGCCGCAGCAAGGAGGAGGCCCATGCCGCAACCTCCCGCTGAGAGACGGCCCGTACTTTTGATCCTGCGCAAATACTCAGAGGCGGCCGGGACTGCCCTGCGCGAGCGCTTGGCATATCGCGCCGACTTGGTCGGCCAGGTCCTGAGCTACTCGATCTTCGTCTTCATCTTCGCCAATCTGTGGAGGGCCGTCTTCGGGGGCCGGACCGAAATCGCCGGCTACAGCCGGGCTGCCTGCGTCTGGTACTTCATCGTGGCCGAGCTGGCCGCCTTCGGTGGCTCGGGGCCCTTCCAGTCCCTGGCCGAGGAGGTCAAGTCAGGCGCCATAGCCTACGGCCTAGGCCGGCCCTACTCCTTCCTCCTCTTCCAGTACGCCCAGCAGCTCGGTCGCTGTCTGCCCACCCTGGCCCTGCTCTCAGCGGCCGGGATGGCCTTCGGCCTGGGCTTCGCCGGGATACTGCCGGGAAACAACCTGGCCCGCGCCCTCCTGGCCCCGCTGTCCCTCCTCCTGTCCACTGCCATCTCCTACTTGATCCAGGCCTGCATAGGCCTGACGGCCTTCTGGCTGGAGGAGAACGCTGCCTTCTACTGGATCTTCATGAAGCTCATCCTGGTCTTGGGAACCCTCACCCCTATAGAGTTCCTGCCCGACTGGGCCCATGCCCCAGCCCGCCTCCTGCCGACCTCCCAGGTGGCATACGCCCCGGCCCGCATCGCCGCGGCGGGCAATCCAGCCGAAGCGGCGGCCCTCCTGGGGATCCAGGCGGCCTGGTGCGCCGCCCTGGGCATCCTGGCCTCGGCCATCTACGCGAAAGGAGCCAAGCATGTCGCTATTCAAGGCGGTTAAGGCCTACGCGCGCCTGACCGGCGCTCATTTCGCCTGCAACCTGCGCTCGGCCATGGAGTACCGGGCTAACTTCCTCCTCCAGGTCTTCGGGATGCTCCTCAACAACGCATGCTTCATCATCTTCTGGCGGGTCCTCCTGGCGCGGGCCGGGACGGTGGCCGGCTACGGCTTCAAGGACGTGATGTTCCTGTGGTCCCTGGCCGCGTCCGCCTTCGGCCTGGGGCATATCGTCTTCGGCAACGCCCCGCGCCTGGGCTCGCTGGTGGTGAACGGCCAGTTGGACATCTTCCTCCTCCAGCCCAAGAACGTGCTGCTGAACGCCTCCCTGGCACGCAGCGAGGTATCGGCCTGGGGCGACCTGGCCTACGGTATCATCCTCTTGGCTCTGGCGGTCAGGCCGGGGCCGGGCGGTTGGGTCCTGTTCGCCCTCTTCACGGTCTCGGGCGCCATCCTCTACATGGCCTCCTACGCCCTTGTGGAATGCCTGTACTTCTTGCTGGGAAACGCGCGCGGGATATCAGCGGCCTTCGGCGAGATGATCCTCAGCGCCACCCTCTATCCGGACAGGATCTTCCCCGCATCGGTGCGGGCACTGTTCTACTCCCTCCTCCCGGCCGGTTACATCGTCTTCGTGCCCCTCCGGGCCTTCAAGGCCCTGGATCCGGGCTGGGCCGCTCTGGCCCTGGGGGCATCCATCGCTTACGCCCTCCTGGCCTTCGCGGCCTTCAACTCCGGGCTCAGGCGCTACGAGTCCGGCAACCTCGTGGGGACCCGCGTATGAGCGACGCGCGGAACGCGGGCATCCCGGCCATAGCCGCCGCGGACTTGCTGGGCTTCTACAAGTCCTTTCGCCCAAAAACGGTGCTGGATCTGGGCTGCGGGGAGGGATGCTTCCTCAAGGAGGTCCTGGCCGTCCTGCCCGCGTACGAAAGAGCCCTGGGCGTGGATCCCAAGCCGGAGGCCCTGGCCTCCGCCCGAGCCCTTTTCAGCGGGGAGCCGCGGGCCAGTTTCCTCTGCTCGGGCGCGGAGAGCCTGAGCCTGGACGATTCCAGCGTAGACCTGATCATCATGTCCTATTCCCTCCACCACCTCGCGCGCCCGCGGGAAGCCCTGGCAGAGGCGTCCCGGGTCCTGGCCGCCGAGGGGGCCCTGGTACTGCAGGACTTCGTGGATCAGGATCTGAACGAGGCCCAGCGCCTGCGCGAGGAATTCCACATGCTACGCGGCGAGATAGGGGCTGCCATGGGCGGCTTCATGCGCCCTATCTACCGGATAGCCGAGATCGAGGAACTCCTGGCCGGGGCCGGCTTCAGGCGAGAGCGCGCCTGCCTGGCCCTCAAGGAGGCGGAGCCGGGGCCCCAGGTCTCTCCGCGCCTGCGCGAAGCAATCCGAAAGGAAACGGCCGGCCTGGGCGACCGGGCGGTGCGGGAGGCCTTCCTAGTCCGGGCCGAAGGCATCATCGCCCGCATCGAGTCCGCGGGCTTTCATCTCACTCCCACTTACTTGGGGGAATGGAGGAAGGGGAAATGACGTCCATCATGGGAGGCGCGACCGCGCCGGAGACGATCCGGGAATCCGTCCTGCCCGTAAGCATCGTGCCCATCAGCACGGGGCCGGCTCTGCGCGAATGCGCGCGGGTGATCCGGCGCTCCTTTATCACCGTGGCCGAGGAATTCGGGCTGACCGAACGCAACGCGCCCACCAACCCGGCCTTCATCAAGGACGAGGCCGTCAAGTCCGCGGCATCGCGCGGCTGCAACTTCTTCGGCCTGCGCGAGGGCTCGACTCTAGCGGGCTGCGCGGCCATCGAGCGAGCGCGTTCGGACGAGTCCCTGTACTTCATCGAGCGGGTGGCCGTTCTGCCTGAGAAGCGCCATCGCGGCTACGGCGCCCTCCTGGTCGGACATGCTATCGAGCAGGCCCGCCGGGCAGGGGCTAAGCGCGTCAGCATCGGTATCATCGACGAGAACGAGATCCTCAAGCGCTGGTACGAGCGACAGGGTTTCCAGGTGACCGGGACGCAGCGGCTTGGCCAGTTGCCCTTCACCGTCTGCTTCATGGAGATGCCCCTCTAAACTCTTGCGGCCGGGGACAAGCCGCCTTGAACGCGGGTTGTCCCCGGCGCGGATTCAATCCGCCGGGCGCAGGGGCGAGAGCATGACCGCGGGCGCCTTGCGCGCCACCAGGCGCTCATAGGCGTTAGCCGCGTCCAGGAGGGCTGCCTCCGACCACCAGGGCCCGATCAGCTGAAGTCCCACCGGCAGGCCCTCCTGGGAGTAGCCGGCCGGGAAGGAGATAGCCGGCAGGCCGGTCAGGTTGGCCGGCGTGGAGAAGCGCATGATCTCCGTGAGCATGCCCACGTCCCAGCTTCCCGCCCCCTGAGCCGACGGCGGCATAAGAGGCGGGAGGATCCCGGCCGCCGGGGTGGCGATGAAATCAGCGCCATCCAGCACGCGCTCGAATTCCCTGCAGGCCCGCGCGCGGGCGCGCAGGGCGCCTACATAATCCGGAGCGCCTATACAGCGGGCCAAGGCAAGGTTAGCCCTGGTCTCCAGAGCCAGCTCGCGCCGGCGTGAGGGGTAATACAGCTGCATGGCCTGGGCCATCTCGGAGACGATGATGATGAGGTGGGCCACCCGGGCCTCCTCCAATCCGGCGATGGATACCTCGACCGGCTCCGCCCCGGCCTTAGCCATAGCCTCCAGGGCCGCGCGGCAGACCGCGCGCACCTCTGCCTGGCAGTGATCGAACCAGGCCGGATCCACGGCCACCCGCTTTCCCTTGAGGAAACCGGGATCAAGGCGCGGCAGCTCAGGTTCCGGCTGGCCGAGGCTGGCCGGGTCGGCCGGATCCGGTCCGGCCATCAGGGCGTAGGCCAGGGCCGCGTCGACCGCGTTGGCCGATATCGGCCCGACATGGGCCACCGACCAGCACAGGGGCGCCGCCCCGCGCTCGCTCACCCGCCCCCAACTGGGCTTGAGGCCCACCGCGCCGCAAAAGGAGGCCGGGATACGTATGGAGCCGCCCCCGTCCGCGCCCAGGGCGATGGGGCAGAGCCCCGCGCCGGCCGCGGCGGCCGATCCCGATGAGCTGCCGCCCGAGTGCCGCCGCGTATCCCAGGGATTGCGCGGGCTGCCCTGGGCCGGATTCTGCCCCGTCACCCCTATGCCGATCTCGTGCATGACGGTCTTGCCGCACAGCAGGGCCCCGGCCGCGCGCAGCCGTTCCACCGCCCGCGCGTCTTCGGCGGCCGGGCTGGCGCCTAGGAAGGAGGTGCCCACGCTGGTGCCGAAGCCTCGCATGTCCAGCTCGTCCTTGACCGCCACCGGCACGCCGTCCAGGGGCCCCAACGGCCTGCCGCGCCGCCAGCGCTCGGCCGAGGCCTCGGCCTGGGCCATGATGTCGGCCCTGTCCCAAGCGCTGAAGTAGCGCAGCTCAGCGTCACGGCCCTGAAGGTAATCCACCAGCCGGGCCGCGGTCTCGAAGGGGCTGGATGAGCCGACTCGGTACGCCGTCAGGTAATCTGCCACGCGCGGCAGGGGACCGCGCGGAACGCGTCGCGAGAGTGACTCGACCGCCTCCGGCCCCAGCGAGCCGAAGGGGCCCGATGCGTTGGCCTTGCGTATCCTGGCATCGCGCTCTTCAGCGCTCTCCAGCCCCTTGCCGGGCGAGCGGGGCGGGCGGCGGGCGGGGCGGTCCGTACCGCCCTCGCTCTGCCCGCGCCGGAAGGCCCTTATCCCGGCGTTCCCGAGAAGGGCCGGTTCCAGGAGGGCCCGGGTCGGCCCCCATTCCAGCATAGCCACCATGAGACGCAGGCCAACTCCCTCCGCCCGGGCGATGTCCACGCTGCGCAGATCATAAACGCTTCCCTTGCCGGCACCACCCATGAGCGTGCCTCCCCATCGGTTGATTGATCCATGCTCGCACGTTTCGGCGCGGGGCGCAACTGCCCTCACGGGGCGCGGACACGTCGCTTGACGCCCCGGTCGGCCGGACCTATACTGCCGCGATGGCCAGGGAAAAAGACGCTGAGAAACGCCAAGCCATCCTCGCCGAGGCCAAGCGGCTCTTCGCCGAGCGCGGCTTCCACGCCACAAGCGTGGCCGACATCGTGCGCGGCATAGACATCCCCGTAGGCAGCGTCTACACCTACTTCAAGACCAAGGAAGAGCTCATCGAGACCATTATCGAGGAGGGCTGGGCGGCCTTCCGCGACGATCTGGCGGCGGCCCTGGAGGCCGAAAGCCTGGGCGAGCGCAAGCTGGCCCTCGTGGTGAACCGCTTCCTGCCGGCCCTCTTCGCCGATGCCGACTTCATCTCACTGCTGTTGACCGAGTCCCTCAACCTTGGCGCGGTGGGCGAGAAGCTCAACTACCTGTCCAGCCTCCTGGGCGGGATCATCGAGCAGACCTGCCGCGAGAGCGGCCGGGCCATTAACATCAGCCAACGCGATGCCGTGGCCGGCCTGCTGCTCTTCTTCCTGGGGGCCATGGATTCGGTGCGCATAATGCGCGCCACGCCCCTGCCGGTGAGCGAGGCCGACCTGATAGGCTTCATCCGTCTGGTTATTGCCAACGCCTTCGGCATCGACCTCTCGGCCACGGCCCCCTGAGCGGGTCCGATCTCAAGCCGGCTGCGGGGCTCGCCTTCCGGCCAGGCGGCCCTCGGTACGGTCCGGGAGGCGGCGCGGCCGGAGGTACAGAGAGCCCTTCAGGATGGAGCGCAGGATGGCCGGCGCCAGGAGCCGGGCCCAGGCCCGCAGCGAGCGCGCCTCCTGCTTTACTTCGGCAAAATAATCTTCAAGGCTGCGGCGCTGATAGCACAGCAAGTCCTGAGACCGCGATGTGTCCATGAAGCCGCAATGATAACCGCGCTCGGAGAAGGCCTCGGCCGGCAGGCGCCCCACCCCTCCCAGCCCGAAGAAGCCCAGCATGCGATCAAGGTAATCGCGGTAGCTGATACGGCAGCGTTCGCCGCCGGCGACGTGCAGGACCTGCCCGGCCGCCTCCGGATGCGCGGTTGCGTTGGCGAAGGCCAGACCGGCGTCCTCGGTGTGGCATATCTCGAGCTTGGTGCGCAGAGGCATGCGGAACATGATCGGATGGCAGTCCAGCTTCTTGCGCCAGACGATGTAAGACAGCCGCAGCACCAGGGCAGGTAAGCCGGAATCCCGCAGGAGGCGCTCGCAGAGTATCTTTTGCGAGGCGTACTCGTCGCCCGGCGAGGGGCGCAGAGGATCGTCTACACTGATCTCGGGACCGTCCAGCCTATCCCCGTACACCGCCACCGATGAGGCGAAGACGAGGAAGGGCGTCATCCCCATGGCGCGTCCTGCCTTGATGGCCGAGAGGAGGGCGCGGGTGCCGTTGACATTGACGTCGTAGGCCAGGGCGGGATTATCGTCGGCCGCGGGCGGGATTATAGCGGCCAGGTGGCAGACCGCATCAGCCCCCGGCAGGCAGCGCTCGATATCGCCCTGGCGACGGATGTCGCCCCAGAAGAAGCGCAACCTGTCACGCCAGCCCCCAAGAGCGGAGGCAGCCGCATCTATGCCGAAGGCGCGGCCCGGGCGTCGAGCAAGCTTCAGATTGCGCTTGGTAGGCAGATCGAAGCAGAATACAGCGTCTCCACGCTCGAGCAGTGCCTTCACGGTGCTGCGCCCCACATTACCGAAGGCCCCGGTGACGACGACCGTCATGGCTCCCTCCCCTGGAACGAGTTCACTCGGAACGCTTGGCCGAATGAGTATTCATTCACTAATAATATAGCACGCTCTCTCCACAAGGGCAAGGATTTTTACCTCTATTGCTCGATATGGCGCTACCGGGATAGGGGGGATGGCGAAGGCAGGGAAATTGCCGAATTTGCACAACCGGGGGGAAAGGGTGGGAACTCTTTCCCCCATAAAGATATAACTCGTAATAGCGCCGAGGGATGGAATTGGGCTTTCTGCCTTTCGCATTCTCCGATGGACGAGGTGACCAGGAAGGGGAGAGCCATGGGCGAGGGCGAAGCGCCGATCAGATCTTCTTGAGCACCAGGGCTGAGTACTCCTCCGAAAGCGAGCAGGGTTGGGACGCCATCAGCTTGAAGCCGCGGTAGGTGCCGTCGCGGAATGGCCCGACGACCATGTTCCGGCTGAGGGCCTTCCGGCCCTTCTTGAATACGATGATGGCCCTGTTCTCCTCGGGCAGGCCCAAGGACCAGCATAGGGAAACGAAGCTGCCTAGGTCCTCCTGGGTGGCGGCGAAGTAGATCAGCACCTCCGGCGCGGAGGCGGAGCCCTTCAAGCCGAGATCGATGTCAGCCGGTTTGTTTACGACCTTTATTTTCTTGAAGCCCGCTATGCCCAGCTTATCGATGTCCATGCGCCCTCGCCTCCCCCGTCCTCAGGTCTTTAGGCCGCCCTGCCCCTCTTCGTCCTCAGCGGCAGCCCCGGCCGGGGCGCCGTCCCCCGCCTCAGAACCAAGGGCCAGGCCGACCTCTGTCCCCAGCCTGTCCATCTCTGCGCGGCGGACCTCGATGAGGCGGGCCTCGGCATCACCGGAAACGGGCGATGGAGCCGCCGCTCCGGCCGCTGCCAAGCGCTTGCGCTCCTCCTCCTCCAGGCGGTGGAAGGGATCGTCCGCGTCCAGGCTGTCCAGGCCGGAGCGCAGATCGTCCAGGTAATCGGTGATCTCGCTGGTTCTCTGCTTGACCATCAGCACGGCCGAATCCTCGTCCATCTCCGGCATGGTGGCCAGCCGGGCTATGTCAATGCGCATCTGCTTGAGCGAGTTGATCGAGCTCTTGAGCCTGAGCTGGAGCATCTCGCGCTGGTCCTGGAGCTCGCGGAAGGATCTCTCCTGGCGCTCGATCTCATCGATGGACTTGCGGTACTCGCGGCGCATGCGGTCGTTGGGCGCCGAGGCTTCCTTGCGCAGGAGCTCGGCTTTGTCCTCGGCCAGGGCGGCCATGGGGATGGTGTCGACGATAGCGTCCACCTCTCCGGCCCGGGAGGCCAGGAGGCGCACCTGGCCCATGTATTCGTCCAGGGCCGGGATGAGGTCCTTGTCCAGGGGGCCGGAACGCTTCTTCCCTTTCTTGAGCTGGTCGATGATGCCGGCCTTGATAGAAAGGGCTTCGGCGAAGAGCTCCTGGTAGGGCCCTGAGGGCGCGGCCTGTTTGGTCTTGCCGTGGAAGAGGGACTTCCAGGAGCCCGTCAGACCCAGGGATTTGACCAGCATTTCGCGCAGACCCTTGATGCGCGGTCCCTGGATGGCGGCGTGGGAGAGGAAGGAAAAGCCCATGGCCGCGGCCGGGATGAGGGCCCAGGGGAAGGCCAGGCTGCCATGGGATACCAGCGCCACGAAGCCGTTGATGACGAAGAGGAGGATGCTGACCATAAGGCTGGAGATCCCGTGGTAGACGAAGGCGTCCTTGGAGAGGTGGATGCGCTTGAAGAGGGCCAGCTGATCCGGGTTGAGGGCCGGCATGTTCTCTATTTCCAGAGCCTTCTCGGCCTTACGCCTGAGGGCGAAGAAATGCTCCACCACACCGCTGCCCCAGGCGAAGAAGGGTATGAGGGCCCAGGGGACGTGGAAGCCCGGTCCGAAGGAGTTGATGAAGAAGAGCATGGCCGAGACCCCGGCCCAGGATGCCACATTGGGTATGAAGCTAGAGCGCGAGCGCTTGGCGGCCGCGGCCACCGAATCCTTGTAGATGCCGAAGTCCTGGATGTAGTTCTCGCGGATGGAGGAGAAGGGGGTGTTGGCCAGTTTGCGCTCCCAGCGGGTGCTCATCGCGCGCACCTTGGGATCGCCGAAGTCGTAGGACATCTCCATGGCGGCTTGGTTGGCCGAGGGGGCCGCCGGGGAAGAAGGGGCGGCCGGCCCGAAGGGCCCGGCGTGGGACCGTGGGGCTTGATGGGCCGCACGGTGGCGGCCGCCACCCCGCTGGATGCCGTTCTCTATTGAGCGGGCCACCTCGTCCACGATCTGCATGCCGATGGAGCGGAAGCGCTCGGTGTAGGAGCCGTCCCGGCGCGCCTGGCCGCCGGGCTCCGCCGGCGCCGCGGCGCTTGCAGACCGGGATTCCGGGGCGGCGCCGCCGACACTGGCGGGGGAGCCGCGCTGGAGGATGCCCTTGGCGGCCAGGTCAGAGATGGCCGTCTCCACCTCAGGACCATAGACTGAGTACTTGGCCCGGGCCTCCTCGACGCTCATGCGCCGTCCCAAGGCCTTGATATCGGCCAAGATAGACCGTTTCACTGAGTCCAGAATACGCCGCAGGTCGGTCTGTCCCGAGCTGTCCTCGGCCGGACCGCCCTCGAGAGCCTGGCGCGCCTCCTTGGCGCTTTCGGAGGTATTGGCCTCCAGGACCTGGCTGGCGGTGGGCTTGATGTCCGCCTCGGGGATGAACTCCATCCCGTCGTCCTTGCCGGCGAAACTGCCGGGCTTGTAGCCGGGCCGGGGCTTGCCATGCTCGGGGTCGAACTCGACGTTGGGCGTGGTGATCTCGTAGGCGTGTATCTCCTTTGATATGTTCTTGAGCGAAACGCGCCCGAGCTTGGTGGCCTGGAAGTCGATCTTGTTCAAGACCAGGTTGTAAACGTCCTGAGACATGCAGATGCAGCCGGGATGGGCTATAGACTGGAGGCGGCTGGCGATGTTGATGCCCTCGCCCAGGGCGTCGTTCTCGAAGAAGTAGATGTCTCCGAGGTGCACGCCGATGCGCACCAGAAGGGGCAGGTCAGAATGTTCCTTGTTGTACTGGTAGAGCTTATCCTGGATCTCGAGGGCGCTCTGCAGGGCGTCCACGGTGTTCTTGAAATCGAGCAGGAAGGCGTCACCGATGGTCTTTATGACCACGCCCCCGTGGGCCTTGACCACCCCGGCCACCAGATCGTTGTGCATATGCAAGAGGGCCAGGGTGCCGGCCTCGTCCCGCTCCATCATCCTCGAGAAGCCGTGGATGTCGGTGAAGACGATTGCGGCGAGACGATAATCCTTCTGCTTCATACCATAGCAAGATACGGGCTGGCACCGGCTTCGTCAATGGATGCCGGAAAAACCCATCGACTTCCCGGACGCCTAGCTCCCCGGCCGCCCCCCGCCGGCGGCCTCCAGGCGTTTCCAAAAATCCTCGGCCATGACCTCCTTGGCGAGGCGCGAGAGGGTCTTGAGGTGTTCCTCGGGGGGCTGGCCCTCGGGGGCCAGGAGGACGATGAGAACCCGCATTTTGTCCTTCAGTGCCAGATTGGGGATGCCCTGGGCCGACAGCCCCCAGAGCAGGACGGGCTCGGCGGCCTCCGGCACGTGAGCGTGGAGGAGAACGATGCCGGGCTTGAGCTCGACGGGCTCGCGCTGGGCGATGTCCATAAAGACTGCCGAAAGGCGGGCCTGGGCTTGGCGGTCCTCCGGATACTCGAGGGTGATCAGGGCGCGTACGGCGTCGGCGATAGCCATGGGTCTGCCCCAGATAAGGAGTCGCCCCTCGTCCCGGGCCTGGTCCAGGAGGCCGGCCGGCCCGGCCTCCTCCGTGATAGCCTGTTCCGGCTCGGGCCGGCCTTCCTCTTCCGGCAGATAGACGCAGAGGAGAGAGGCATCGGGGACATCCTCAAGGAAGGCCATCGGGAGTTTGTCCACGGCCGGCTGCCAGGCCAAGCTGCCCTGGCGGACATTGAGCAGGGCGAAGATAGTGCTCGCCGGGGGATAACGCTTGAGGGCAGTCAGGACATCCTTCCAGGTGGCGGCCCCGGCCTTCTGGAAGGCGATGGCCGGCCTGACCCTCTCCCACTCGGCGGACACGGAGGGCAGGTCGTGCTCCAGGCTGACCAGGCTCAAGCGCGCCTTGATGCCGCGCGCCAAGCTCTTGACCGCGGCGGCCGCTCGCGGAAAGCCGGGCTGGCGTTCCGAGAGGGGAGGGACGACCGCCACCACTTGTGAATGCAGGCCCAGTGGCCGCTCTGAGCGCAGTACCATAAAGAGCTGACGCGTGGAGCCGACGACCTGGTCGATGACCTGGCCGTAGGGCCGGCGCATCCATTGGGAGCCGGGGCCGGCACCGGCCACGATGGCGCTGGCCCTGAGCTCGGCCGCGGTCTGGGCCACGCCCTCGGCCACGTTGTACGACACCCGGGCCACGGGGATGAGGTTGTCGCCGCCGGCCACCCCGCGCAGGACAATCTTACCGAGGAGGCGCTCGGCCTCGGCCAGGGCGGACGGGGCTTCGGCGGATTCTTGTACTACGTTGACCGCGTACACCGGTTCTCCGCCCTCTCGCGGGGAGACGAGGAGGGCTAGATCCACGAGGGTCTGGGAATGCTCGGGATTCGACACCATGGCCATCAGGCGCTCACCACGCTCGCCCTCGCCCTCGGCGGCGCCAGCGCCCGAGTCCGCGCCGGCCAGGCGACGGGAGGCGGAGCGGGCCACGGCCGGGCCAGCCGCCGCGAAGGCCAGGATGAAGGCGCACAGGCCGGTGAATGCCGGAACAGGTATGAGACCGGCCCTTAAGGCGCTCAGGGCGAAAACAAGCCCAAGGCCGGATTGTCCGGCTGTCAGCCCGAAAGCGAGTGCGGACTCGGCCGAGGAGTAGCCGGGCCGCCAGCGCAGGACCAGGACCGGCAGGCCCTTACCTATGAGGGCCGTCAGGACCGCCAGGGAAAAGACGATGATGGCGGCGAGCGGATCGGCCAGGGCGCGCAGATCAGCATGGCTCCCCGCCCATAGAAAGAAAAAGGGCAGGAAAACGGAATTCCCCGCGAAGGAGAGCTTGTCCATGAGCTGGGATTTCTCAGGGATGAGGGAATTAAGGGCCAATCCGGCCGCGAAGGCGGCCGCGGCCGGGTGAACCCCGGCTAGGGCCGCCAGGGCCGCCAGGGCGAAGAGCAGGGCCAGGGAAAAGGCGAACTCGACGCTGCCGTCCGGGCGCATGCGCCTGAGGGCGAAGGCTGAGGCATGCGGGAGCAAGGAGAAGGCTAGAAGGCCGAGGATGAGGGCAGCTCCAGCCTGGCGGAGCCAGTCGATCAGAACCATGCCAGGCATGAGGGCCGGCGCCAGGAGGAGGACTGCGATTGCGCAGAGCTTGGCCAGGGCGGCCGCCCGGGTGGAGGCGCCCACGGCCTGGTTCCGCGCCAGGGTCAGCTTGGACACGGCCAGGCTTCCTGAAGGTCCCTGGGAGACGAAGAGACCCCCAAGGAGAACGGCCCCGGGAAGCTTGAGGCCGATGGCCAGGAGGCCTAGGCCGATGCCCAGAACCAGGGGCAGGATGACGTCCATGAGACCCAGGGCCAGGCCCGGGCCGCGATTCTTGCGCAGAAGGCCGGCGTCTGTCTCCATACCGGCCATGAAGGCGGCATAGGCCAGACCGGCAGTTCCCATCGCCTCCATGGCTCCCCCGCCCGCCAGGACGCGCAGCCCTCCCGGTCCGAGGGCGGCCCCCGCGAGGACGAGGGGAACGATGGCGGCAAGCTTGATCCGCTCGCAGAGGAGGGGCGCGGCCAACACCGAGGCGAAGACGAGGGCGCAGTCGAGCAGGACATCCCTGAATGCCGGATCCATGGTCATGAGTGTACTAGAGGTCGGGGCGCGGCGCAACGGAAAAAGGTGTATACTCTCGGGCGGCGCCGATAAGGAGGTTCATTGCGCGGCATAAAGCACCTGGCCATTTCCGCCGCGATCGCGGCCCTGGCCGCCTTGACCGTCCTGGGCGCCTCAATCCGCCTCCGACCCGTCCTGACCGCCCAGGAGACGCGTCGCGGCGGCCTGGGTCCTTATGGGGATCCGGCTCTCTACCATTCCCTCGCGCTCAACTTGGCCCGCGGCAAGGGCTTCGTGACGGAGCTTAAGACAGCCGCCGGCGTAGAGCTCCGACCGGTGATCTTCCGCGCCCCCGGCTACCCCATGTTCCTAGCCGGCCTCTACATTGCCATGGGCGTGCAGGATGAGCGCGACCCAGCCTCATGGCGGCGCACATGGACGGTGGTGCGGGTAGTTCAGGGCCTCATGGACGCGAGCCTCTGCGTGGCCGCCTTCCTCACAGCCATGGCGGCCCTGGCGCAAGCCCCCTCCCCGGCCAGGCTGGCGGCCGGGCTCCTGGCGGCCCTCTTCCAGGCCCTCAACCCCTACAGCGCCCATTGGGCGCGCACCATCTTGAGCGAACCCCTTTCAGGCTTTCTCCTGGGCTGGTGCATAGCCATCCTAGCCGTAGCCTTGAACCGACGCGCCATCATCCTCTTCGCCGCTTCGGGGGTCTTGGCCGGAGCCCTCGTCCTGACCCGACCGGAATACCTCCCCTGGGCCGTCTCGGTGAGCCTCCTGGGCCTCATCGCCTGCAGGCGCCAGGAGCCGGGCTCCGGCCTTCCCGCCAGTCCGGTCACCCGTTTCCTGCGTCTCGCTCGGCGGCTCAGCGCTCCCGTGGCCTTTCTCTGCGCCGGCCTGGCCCTGGTTTCCCCCTGGACCGCCCGCAATGCGATCCAATTCGGCCGATTCATACCTGTGGCATCGGGCTCCGTGGGCGAGCTCCTCCACCGCGGCAGCTTCGAAGGCTCTTTCCCTTGGAACGGTTGGGCTTGGTGCCCTACGAGTATTCTCTCGGGACCGTCTGAGGCTGCCGAAATGCGTAAGCTCTACGCAGCATACATCGATACCCAATCCACGGGCGGAGCCGAAGTCTTCGCGGTGGACCAGGCCTTCATGGCCAAGGCATTGACACGAATAAGAACGCAGCCCATAGCCTGCGCGCGGGCTTGGATCTCCAACATCCCGCGCCTCTGGTACCAGAAGTACATTCAAATATTCGCCGATCGGGAACCCGACGGGATCTGGCTCCTGGCTGCTCTCGTCCTGGCTGCATTGGGCCTTACCCTGGGAGGTATCCGCGCGCCAGCCGCCTTGGCGGCCGCAAGCCTGCCGGTCTACCTGAGCCTTCTTTATCTACCTATGCACATTGAGCCACGCTATTCCACTCCGGCCACTTCGGTAGTGGCCGCGCTGGCTGCGGCCGGAGCCGCCCGCATAGCCCTGCTAGTAGTCAGCGGGACGCGCATACTCTTCCCACCCTTCGTTAGTCGGAGGGCGGGCCTTATGCGTCCCAAGGAGACCGATGAATGAGAGGCACCGAGATGTCCAAGCTCCTACGTTGGGCGAAATCGCTATGGGAATTCATCGCCGTGTTGGTCGGCATAGGCCGACCGGGTTTAACCAGGCGACTGCGTGAGGCTTCGCTGGCGCGAACTCTGCGAAATTCTCTAGGCGCCGGCGCTGATGACCTGCGTTTCACCTGGCAGCCGCTCTGCTGGATTCTCGTCAAGCTGACCGCTCTATCCACATTGGCGGCCTGGGTCTGGTCCTTGCATCCGCGCGCGGCCGCCCTGTTGGGAAGAGCGATTGACTTCGTCAAGCTGGGTGATGTGCTGGGACATGCGGAATGGGCTGCCGGTTTGCCCTCTATTATTGCCAGATGGTCCTGCGCGGCCATGGCGACCCTCATCGTAGCCGGGCCGGCCCTAAGCTGCCTGGCGGCCGCTTTCACTTCAGCGGCGATATCGCCATCGCGGGCCGTGGTCTATATCTACCGCGATTTCATCATCTGGCGAGGGGTTGAAACGATCAGGCTCCAGGAAACCCAGGGCCTGGCCTTGGAACAGTGCCTGCCCCTGCGCATGGTCGGCCTCGGCGATGTAGTCATCCGCCGAAGGGATGGGTCATCAATCAGGCTGAGGTCTCTCTGGGGAGCAAGGGCCTTCGCCTTATCGGTCTCCGCCTACTAGGCCCTTACTTACTTCCTCGAAGCTTTTTTTTGTTTTCTCAGCCGAAAGCATAGGCGGGGACATAG
>CAYYCP010000044.1:16797-27434 GCA_964470375.1 uncultured Spirochaetales bacterium | reverse complement strand
CGGGCGGGCGGGTCGCCCAGGAATGGGCTGACGTGGCCAGGGCCCTCATGGACATGGGCTTCGAGCGCAAAGATGTGGAGCGCAGCCTGGCGGCCGTCGCGCCCCAAGCCCCTGACGGCCTTGACCGCGAGAGGGAGGTCTTCCGCCGGGCCCTTCTCGAACTTTCAGCTAGGGCCTAAGCCATGGGAAGGGAAGCCAAGCGCGTGAAAGCAGGGGCCGAGGGGCTGCCAGAGCCCCCTGTGGAGGCGCCCGGTCTGATGGACGCGGCATACCAGAGCGAATCCGATGAGCGCGAGGGCAGTCTACGCCCGCGTTGCCTTAAGGACTTCCTTGGTCAAGCGGCCCTAAAGGAAAACCTCTCGCTCTTCATCAAGGCCGCCCGCGAGCGTTCCGAGGCCCTGGACCACCTTTTCCTGGTGGGTCCGCCGGGATTGGGCAAGACAACCCTGGCCCTGGTGGCGGCCAACGAGCTTGGCGTGGAATGGAAGCCGACCAGCGCGCCGGCCCTGGACAAGCCCAAGGACCTGGCCGGCATCCTCACATCCCTCAAGGA
The DNA here is from genome assembly GCA_964470375.1 of uncultured Spirochaetales bacterium. Lineage (GTDB taxonomy): Bacteria > Spirochaetota > Spirochaetia > Treponematales > JBGSOB01 > CAYNQK01. The sequence goes on along the minus strand of CAYYCP010000044.1, from coordinate 26,881 downwards.
GCGCTCCGTCCTCTTCATAGACGAGATACACCGCCTCAAGCCGGCCCTGGAGGAGATGCTCTATATCGCTATGGAGGACTTTGAGCTGGACTGGGTGATCGGCCAGGGGCCGGCCGCCCGCACGGTCCGCATCCCCATCCCGCCCTTCACCCTCATCGGAGCGACAACCAAGCCCGGGGCCGTGTCATCGCCCCTGGCCAGCCGTTTCGGCATCTGTCTGCGTTTCGGTTATTACGCCCCGGACGAGTTGGAATCCATCATCGCCCGCTCGGCCCGTATCCTGGATGTGGAGCTGCACAAGCCAGCCGCGGCCCTCCTGGCATCCTCCTCGCGCGGCACGCCGCGTATCGCCAACCGCCTTCTCCGTCGCATGCGCGACTTCGCCCAGGTGGAGGGATCCTCGGCCATCGACCTCGATTGCGTCGAGAGGGGGCTGGAGCGCCTGGAGGTGGATCGCCACGGCCTCGAACGCCAGGACCGCGAGATCCTCAAGGCTATCATCTCACGCTATTCAGGCGGTCCGGTGGGAGCCGAGACCCTAGCCATTTCGGTGGGCGAGTCGGTAGAGACCTTGGAGGACTACTACGAACCCTACCTGATCCAGGGCGGCTTCCTGGCCCGCACCCCTCGCGGCCGGGTGGCCACTGCAGCCGCATACCGACTCCTGGGACTGCAATTCCCGAATGAAAACGAGCGACTTCTCTTTTGAGCTGCCCCCGGGGCAGATAGCCCAAGAGCCGCCAGAACGGCGCGGCGAATCGCGCCTCTTCATCCTCGAGCGGTCCGGCGGAAATTCGCATCATACCTTCGCTGAGCTTCCCGACCTGCTCAGCCCCGGCACCCTCATGGTTTTCAACGACAGCCGGGTGCGCCGGGCCAGGCTCTACGCATCCGTAGGGGGACAGGGCCCGGAGAGGGAATTCCTTCTCACCCGCCGCCTGGGCGGAGGGCGCTGGGAATTCATGGCCAAAAGGCAAGGCTCCCTCAAACCCGGCAGCACTATCCTCTTCCCCGAGGGCCGCCGGGCGCATATCGAAGCCGGCGGACGTTGCCTCGTCTTCGATGAGGATCCGGACGAGGAGTACTTCGAGCGTTGCGGCCACGTGCCTCTGCCGCCCTACATCAAACGGCCGGACCGGGCTATGGATGGAGAACGCTACCAAACATGCTACGCGCGCGAAGCCGGCTCAGCTGCGGCTCCCACCGCCGGGCTGCATTTCACTCCGCAGATCATGGAGGCCCTGAAGGGCAGGGGAATCCAGGCCGCCTACCTCACCCTCCACGTGGGTTTGGGCACATTCATGCCCGTACGCACGGCCGAGATCGAGGAGCATAGGATGCATGAAGAGGAATACTACGTCCCCCCCGAGACCGCCCAGGCTGTGACCGAGGCCAAGGCCGCCGGACGGCCTGTCCTGGCCGTCGGGACCACGAGCCTCCGGACCCTTGAGGCAGCCTGGGACGATGAGGGCGAAAGCTTGCGGCCGGGTCCGGGCCGCACCCGGATATTCATCAAGCCCGGTTACGTGTTTCGGGCCATCGACCAGCTTCTGACGAATTTCCACACGCCCGAATCCACCCTCCTCATGCTGGTATGCGCCCTGGCGGGCAGGCAGAGGATACTTGACGCCTACGCGGAGGCGGTCAGGCTGGGCTACCGCTTCTTCTCTTATGGGGACGCTATGTTAATAAGGTGAGGCGGAATCAGTACGTGGAATCGTCCATGGCCTGGAAGTCCGCCCGCACGCGGGCTACCCGCGCCAACTCGTCGCCGATGATGCGCTCGTAATCCAGGAGCCCCTTCTCAATGCGATAGGCCTCGTCCTCCCATTGGCTCAGCTCCTCCAGGGTGATGAAGCGTTCGCGCATAGCCGACAGGGCGTAGCGCTTGGCCTCCGGCCAATAGGCTAGAGCCGCCCGATAGCATGTCTCAGCGGTGTCAAGGCTCTCAAGGTTCTCCCGCTTCCAAGGGGCGTTGTAGAAGTACGCCTTGCGCTTGTCCCACTTGGAACCCAGTAAAAGGTGCTGCTCTATGAGCTTGAGTAGAATGTGCATGTTGAAGAGATCGCGGTAACGCGCCCATTCGCGTTTATCCTCAATTTTAGCCATGGCATAGAGGGGATTGCAGAAATCCGCCTTCATGGCCTGCTCCAGGTAGTAGATGTTCTCGATGGTATCGTCCGGATACTGGATGTAGTGAAGGTGGAAGAGCTTGAAGTACTGTTCCTTATAATAGACCGGATAGGCTGTGAGGGCCTGTCCGATTAGAGAGACGAGGAGGAGGATGGGCAGGATGCGCCGCGCCATGCTCAATGTATCGGCAGGATGGCCGGGCCGGTTGAGGGGCCTCGGGATGCCTTCAGCCTACCCGGCAAGCGGCCTTGACTGCCTGGGCGAGCTCGATTCCGCGCTGTCGCAGGAGTCCAAGGAGGTCCTGATCGGGGGCCCCGGCCCACTCGACCGGATCCAGACTGATCCACTTAAGGGGGGCCACGGCTTCTTCGTATGCCTTCTTGGCCCCGCCCACCCAGCCGAAGGAGCCTATGCGCAGGGCGTTGCGGTTCCAGACGTGCTTACGGACGAAGATATCCAAAACGTAGGCCATGGGCGGGAAGAGGGCGTACTCGTAGGTGGGGGCGGCTATCAGGATGCCCTGGCAGCGGTAGGCGTCGGCCAGGACGAAGGAGATGTCCTCATTCGGCACGCGGTGCTCGCGGTATGCTAGGCCGGCTTCGCGGATGCCCTTCAGGACGGCTTCCAGGCCTTGACGGGTATTTCCGTACATGGAACCCCAGACGACGCAGACCTCGGGCAAGGCGGGCCCGTTCATCCAGGAGGCGTAGCGCCTATAGCTCTCTATGACATCCTGGGGGCGGCTGCGATAGACCGGTCCGTGGCTGGGCGCTATGATCTTTATCCCCAGGCCGCCCAGCTTGTATATGGCGCGCTGGACGAAGAGCGAGAAGGAAGACACGATATTGGCGTAGTAGCGTTCACTCTCGCGCTCCAGAATCTCACGCCGGGCCTGGCTGAGCTCGTCGTCGAAAACTTGGCCGTCCAGGGCTCCGAAGGCCCCGAAGGCGTCGCAGGAGAAGAGAATGCCATCAGGCTCCAGGAAGCTGGCCATCGTCTCGGGCCAATGCACGTTGGGGATCATCTCGAAGCGCAGGCTCCTGCCTCCGCCCAGGTCCAGGACCTCGCCCGAGGAGACGGCCCGGACTCCCTGCTCGATGCCGTAGAAGTGCTTGATCAGGGGCAGGGCCTTTTCAGAAGCGAGGATTTCGGCCCGCGGAGCCAACTTGCGGAATGCGCTCAGCCAACCAGTGTGGTCCGGCTCCATGTGGTTGAGGACGATGTAATCGATGTCGGAGGGCTTCACTCCTGCTTGATCAAGCTGGGATGCGAATTCTTCGGCCGCTCCGCCCCAGTCCCTCACCAGGTCTATCAGGGCCGTGCGCTTGCCCCTCACCAGGTAGGAATTGAGAGATACCCCATCCGGAATGGGCCAGATGCCCTCGAAGAGGTCGTCGGTGCGCACGTCCGCGTGGATGAGCCAGCAGGAATCGCTGAGGGGCCGGATGTCCATGTCGTATCTCCTCTACTACGGTAACCTGCCTCGCGTGGGGCGGTTTATCATCGCCTATCTCCGATGATGTCGGAGACGATGTCATGGGTGATGTCTGCCGCGGGACGGGCGGCGTCAAGCCTGCGGATGCGCATACCGCTCCCTGAGTAGAGCTCCAAGACAGCGCGGTAGGAGGCCGCCACACGCTGGAGCATCGAAGGGGTCTCGAAGATGTCCCGCCCTGATCGGCCGGCCATGCGGGCCATGGCCTGGTCAGGTTCGATATCGAGGAAGAAGAGGATTTCCGGGAGGGGATAGGCGGCATTCAGGGAGAAGGGCAGGGCCGGCTTCCCCGTAAGGGACTGGTAGGCCAAGGAGGAGAAGAGGTAGCGATCACTCAAGACAATCTGGCCGGCAGCCAGGCGCTGGATCAGGCCGCCCTCGGAATTGAGGTGCTCGTTCCGGTCGGCCGCGAAAAGAAGAGCCAAGGTCTCCTGGGAGAAGGCCAGCTCCCCCGAAAGGGCTCTGCGGATGAGACCGCCTATGGCCCCCCCGGTAGGCTCGCAGGTGGGATACACCGAAAAACCGGCCTCGGAGAGTGCAGCCGAGACCGCTTCCAGCTGGGTGGTGGTCCCTGAGCCGTCGATGCCTTCCAGCGCGTAGAAATCCTTGAGCGGCATGCCGATAATGTAGCCGAACAAGCCCGGCCCAGTCCAGACCGGGACTTCCCATCCTGAACAAGGAGCCGCATAGCGTGATAGATTGATGAAGATGTCCCAGCGCTCCCGAAAACGCTCGAACCTCTTCATGCTTATCGCGCTGAGTCTAGCGCTTTGCGCCGCCGCCCTGGCCCTGGCGCCCCTCGGTTGGGCCATTTCGACGCGCATGGACAGGCTGAGGGATTCCATCATCGGGCGCCTTGAGGACATCCTCGGCTGTGACCTGGCTTATGGCCGCCTATCCCCCTCATTGCTGCGGGCCTTCCGGATCGAGGACCTGGAGCTTCGCGACCGGGACGGGGGCGGACGCCTCCTCGTGGCCGAGCGGGCCGAAATCTCCCTATCGTTGCGTCTGCGCGGTCTGGGACTTCCCGCACTCGGCCTGCGCCGCCTCAAGGTGAGCGGGGCCGCTATAGACGTGAACGCGGTCTTGGACTCGGGCATCCTGGATTCCCTCCGTCGGCTCGCTGACCTCGGTTCCGGAACTCAGCCCGGGGACCTCGCCCTCGACCTTCGCGATTGCCGGGCAACCTACTCCGCCGACGGCCTCAGTCTGGCCCTCGACGATCTGGACGTCGATGCGACCCTCCTATCATCGGGTGTGGAGGCCTGGGCCGACGGGTCCCTGCGCGCGGAGGGTCCGTCCCTCCCCCTTGCCGGCCCCTGGCAGGGCCGCCTAAGCCTCTCGGGCAGCGCTTCCGCTCACATGGACATGGCCAGGCTGGTGCTGGAGGCCTCGGGTGGAGGCAGGGACTTCTATATTTCCCCCCAGACCATCCTCCTCACCAAGAAGGGTTCCCTCCTCTCCGCCCGTAAAATCGAGGACGCCGCCCCCCTGGACGCCTGGGCTGACTTAGACCTTGCCAGCGGGAGCTTCAAGGCCAAGGCGGACTTCGACGCCTTCAGGCCGGCCGCCCTCGGAGGTCTCAGGGGCGCCTGGGCGGCCTATGCCCCCTGGCTGGGCGCGAATGCCACGGGCACGGCCTCGGTATCCGGGAACTTCAAGGGCGGGGCCCTTACCTATGCCCTGAAGGGGGACATATCCCCGCCCCAAGGGCTCATAGATGGTGCTTACCGACTCAGCATCGACGCAAGCGGAATTGACAAGAAACTGCGTATATCCCGAGCCCTCATCAGGGGGGCGGCCGGTGAGGCATGGTATACAGGCGACTTCGACATGGTCAGCCTGGATCCCGAGGGCGAATTGGGCATGGACTTGTCTGTCGAGGGATACGATATCAGAACGACCTTCCTCCTTGGGAAGGAAGGTCGGCATTACACCCTCTTCTCCGAGGGGCTGAGCGTGGCGAATACGGATTTCAGCGCTGTATCCCTGAGTCTCCTCCCATCAGGCAAGGGCTTGGATTTCTCCCTTGAGGCCTACATGCCGAGAGCCGCGGAAAAGCCCGCCCCCCTCCTGCCCTTCGAGGTTGAAGCCGGCATGGGGGGCTTCCAAGCCCCGCCTCTCACCATAAAGGGCAGCCTCGGCCTTGGCTCCGCACCCTACCTGGAGGCGGAGGCCGTCCTGACAGCCTTCCCCAGTCAGGCCCTCCTCGATCTCGCCGCGCCATTCATGACACTCCCCTCCGGGCAGGCCGCCCAGGTAGCGTCCTCCTTCACTATAGGCGCTGAGGTCTACCTCACCAGCGACTTCTCGGATTTCTCCTATACCGCCCCCCAGGTAATCCTGTCTTACGATCTCAAACCGGGGAATTACGGCGTTCTCTCCATATCAGGAACGCGTGAATCCTTGGCCCTGACGGGCTTATCCCTTTTCTGGGACGGCCATGAGCTCAAAGGCAAGGGCCAAGCCGATTTCGGCTCCCAGGACATGACCGAATTCCTTGCCAGCCTCTCCTTCGCCGGGCAGAACCTGGACCTGCGCGGCGAGCTCTACGGCCGGGAGCAACTCTTCTTGCACGGCAGCCATGGCCTGGAATTCAGGGGCAGCCTGGTCGGTCCCGAGATCCTCTTCAGCCTGTCCGCCAGCGAATTTCCCTTACCCCTAACGGGTTACGGGCTCAAGCTGAGCCTGGATGCAAGCGGCCGCTTCCGGTCGCTCGCGGACTTCAGCCTGAACCTAGGCTCGGCCAAGATAGAACATGAGTCGGGTATCCTGCCGACCTGGGCGGCCCTGTCTTTCTCGGGCGGCCTTGACCAGAATACCGCGCGGCTGGAAAGCCTTACCTTCGAGGATCAGCACTCGGTACTGAACGGAAGAGCCGAGCTGGGCTACAGCCTAGGGAAGGGCGCCTCAATACGTGTGGACGCTGAACTCGCCAGCGGTCTCGGCGAGTACTACCTCGTGGATGCAGCCTTGGGCCCCGAGGGTCTCTCGGGAAACCTGAGGATCCGCGAGTCCCCCATCGCCCGAATCCGCAGCATGGAGCTGGCAGGGGCCGTCAACGCAGATATCTCCCTGTCCGGAAACATAAAGGATCCCAAGCTCAGCTTTTCCGGCAGCCTCTCGCGCGGCTCCTTCCTAGGCATACCCCTGGCCCTCAAGCTATCGGGAAGGCTCTCCGGAGAGAAGCTGAGCCTATGGGACCTGGATGCCGCCTATTTCCTCTTCAGCCTCTCGAAGGGCTCCCTGGAGTACGATATTGCCGCGGACTCGGCCAGTGTGGATTCGCCCTTCACGGCCAAGCTCGGCCCCAACGATCTCAAGGCAAGGCTGAGGGCTTCCGGCAAGCTCCTGTCCCAGGGCCGAGCGGCCCCCGTACTCGCCGGCAGCCTGGACGCCCTGTCCTTCGGCCCCTTCCGCTCCGCCTCATGGCCTCTACGCTTGTCCATCTTGCCTGAATCCATAGAATTTTCCGGGGGCCCGAAGGGCGAGGCTCGCTTGGCTATCCTCCCCTCCGGGCAGTTCGAGGCCAACCTGGACTCCCCCCTCGCACTCCGCGGCCGGGCCGGGGGCATCATCAAGGATGGTCGGATATCCGCTCAGGCCCCCGCCCTGGTGGCCGATTTCCCTCAGCTCTGGCAGCTCTTCGGGAACCCGGCCGTGGAATTTAAGGCAGGCACCCTGCGCGCCTCCATCAGCCTGGAGGGCAGTCCCCAGGATCCTGAGATGAGCGGGAAGGGTAGGGCCGAAGGTGTTGTCTGTAGGGTGCCGGCCTTCCTGCCCGGCAGCTTCGGCCCCTTCTCGACCGACATGGTATTGTCCTCCAATCTACTCAAAATGCCCGAGACTCTCATGACTTCAGGGGCCAGTCAGGTTTTGGGTTCCCTGGAGATGAGTCTGGAACATTGGCTTCCGGCCCGCACCGTGATCCGCTTGCGCACCCCCAAGGACAGCTCTGTCGACGCGGCCTCGAAGATCTCCGGGCTGGACATCAACGGTCGCGGGCGCTTCGACCTGACCCTGACCTTCCAGCCCGCCGATTGGTCCCTTCGAGGCGCGGTCTCCATGGATGAGGGCAGCATTCTCCTCTCAGAGGAAGGTCAGGAGGGCGGGGGAGAGCAAAGGGGATCGGATTACCCCCTATTGGCCGACCTCAGCCTGCGCTTCGGCAAGAAGGTGGAATTCCTCTGGCCCAACCGCCAGCTACCCTTCCTTCGCGCAAGCATAGACGCCACCGACTCCTCATTGGCCATGTCCTTGGACGGTATCAAGGAGCGCTACTCGCTCAAGGGGGCCGCCGTCCTGCGCGGCGGAGAAGTGATTTACTTCAAACGCAGTTTCTACCTCAAGGAAGGCCGCCTTCTCTTCAACGAGAGTTCTGATTTTTTCGATCCTCTTCTCTCCTTCCGCGCCGAGATGCGCGAACAGGCCGATTCCGGACCTGTCACCGTCATTCTGAGCATGGATCAATCGCGGCTCTCTCAATGGCGGCCGACCTTGCAATCCCAGCCGCCCCTTTCCCAGAACGATATCCTGGCCCTGTTAGGAGGCGAGGTCCTGGGCTTGGCGGCCGGTAAGGGAGAGACAATCAATCCATCCGAGATCGGCCCGCGCATGGCCGCATCGGCCGCGGATGTGATAGCCCAAACCAGCCTGGTCCGGCGTTGGGAGGGCGGCATTCGCGACGCCCTGGGCCTGGACCTCTTCTCCATCCGCTCACCGCTCGTCCAGAACATCCTGCTGGGGGCCATACTATCGCCCGGCGATATTGACAGGCAATCCGATCTCGGGAGATATTTCGACGGGACCACCATTTCGGCCGGGAAATACGTAGGGGCTGATCTCTTCGTCCAGACCCTGGCCCAGATCAAAACCGACCAGGACGCCCTGATCGGTAACGTCGGGATGGATCTGGAGTTTAACCTTGAGTTCAACACGCCGTACTTCACCTTGCTGTACAGCTTCGCTCCTCAGCTGGAGCACAGCGACAGCCTGTTCGTGGGAGACCAGTCAATCGGCGTTTATTGGCAGATTCCCTATTGAGAAAGGAGCCCCCATGCCGAGGCTACTTCAACGATTCGTCCCTATCCTCGTTCTGGCCGCCCTGGCGCTGTCCGCCCTGCCGTCCCAGGAGGAGGACTGGTATGTCGGGAAAACGATCAAAAATGTCGAGTTCGCAGGCGTACGCGCCGCTGAACGGCGGGACCTGGAGGCCATAGCCAAGCCCTTCATCGGCAAGAAATTTTCGGACGAGCTCTTCCTTGAGCTACAAAGCTTGATCGCTGAGTTGGATTACTTCGAATCGGCCGAACCGTCGGCGGTGGAGGTTCCGGGCGACGGGAGTTCCATGATCATCCGCTTCAAGGTGACACCGCGTCCGGCCGTGGACGCGGTGCGCTTCGAAGGCAACCAAGCCATCAAGAGTTTCGAACTGAGTTCGGTGGTCCTGACCAAGGTGGGCGATCTGTCCAACAAGCTGCGCATCGCCCAGGACGAGGACGCCATACGCAAATATTACATCGACAAGGGCTATACCCAGGTGGTGGTAAGCTCAGAAGAAAAGGCCAACCCAACCGGCGACGGGGTGGTTGTCTACTTCACCATAGACGAGGGCCAGGCCATCGCCGTAAAAAAAATCAGCATAGTCGGCAACAGCGCCTTCTCGGAAAAGAGCTTGAAGAGCGCCCTACCGCTCAAGGAGATCGGTTTCCTCCAACCGGGCGCGTTCCGAGAGGACCTCCTGGAGGAATGCAAGACAGCTCTGGTCACCTATTATTCCGATCGAGGCTACATCGATGCAGCCGTCACCGATTTACAGACTGATTTTCAACCCGATGAGAAGAAAAACCGCAGCCTGGCCACCATTACCTTCACTGTGAGCGAGGGACGCCAGTACGTCTACGCCGGTGTCACCTTCGAAGGCAATGAAGTCTTCAAGACTGAAAAACTTGAATCCCTTTTTTACCAAAAGCCGGACAAGCCCATGAGCATGTCCAAATTCAAGGCCGACCTTAACCGTGTGCGCAGCTTGTACATGGACGAGGGCTACGTGTTCAGTCCGATAACGCCGGTGGAGAAGCGCGACGAGGAGGAGGGCAAGGTCTCGTACACCATCAAGATCGTGGAGCGCGATAGGGCTCACATCTCCCAAATAATCATCAAGGGCAACGTCAAGACAAAGGACAAGGTCATCCTGCGCGAACTCCCAATAGAGGAGGGCGATGTCTATTCGCGCGAGAAGATCAGCGACGGCCTGCGCAATCTCTACAACTTGCAATACTTCTCGGACATCAGCATAGACCCCCAGCCGGTCTCGGAGCAGATCGTGGATTTGATCTTCAACGTGGAGGAGCAGTCCACGGCCGGTTTCAACTTCGCCGTCAAATACCAACCGGTCGCCGAAGACAGCGCGGCCCTGCCCCTGGGCGCCTTCGTGACCTGGAACGACCGCAACTT
>CAYYCP010000044.1:0-16697 GCA_964470375.1 uncultured Spirochaetales bacterium | reverse complement strand
CCCTATTCCAGCGACCTGCGCGCCAACCACGAGGTCTGGCTGCTGACGGACGCGATATCCCTGTACAGCTACTTGGACGCCCTGGACTATTCCTTCATCCCCACCTCCGGCATCGCCCTTACCAACAAAATCACCCTAACCGGCTTTTTCGACTTCGAGCGACAACACTACCTGCGCGACGACCTCAAGCTGGAGGCCTTCGCCACCCTCGTGAACCTTCCGGTCCTGGAAAATTGGAATTTCAAGCTCGTCTTGGGAGGCCACAGCTCGCTCACCTCGGTATTCCCTGTGCCCGGCGTGGACATGGCGGTCAAGACCGGCTCCTATCCCAGGGTGGACGGCATGATGACCATGCGGGGATGGACTGATCTGGCCAAGTTCGACTGCCTGGATATCTGGTACAATTGGGCCGAGCTGCGCATGGAGCTGGTGCCCCAGCTGTTGTGGCTGGACGCCTTCTTGGACGGGGGCGTGGCACGCGGCCCGGGCGGTCTGATCAAGCCCGGCCTTGGCGGCGGCACGATTGATGCCGACAAGGATTCCCTCCTGGCCATGGACTGGGAGAACTGGGCCTTCTCGGCCGGTGCCAGCCTGCGGCTTACCCTGCCCCAGCTGCCCATCAAACTGGGCATCGCCAAGAAGTTCATCTATCGCGACGGCAAGCTCCAAGGAGCTGGAGGCAAGGTATTCACAGACCCTGACGATCCGACCGCCGGCTGGAGCATCGTCATATCTATGATCCAACCGATGTTCTGAGGATGAGGAGGCGAGCATGTTGAGAAAGACTGCAGTGGCTGCGGCCCTCCTGCTGGCCGCCACGGTATCATTCGCTGAGCAGCTGACGCGCTTCGCTGTAGTGGACCTAACCAAGGTCATGCAATCCTTCTACAAGGAAAGCAAGGCCATGCGCGACTACGAGGATCGCAAGCGCACCCTCAAGGTCGAGGTCGACAAGATGCAGGAAGAAATCCGGGCTTTGCTCGCCAAAAAGGTCGAGGCCGAGGCCAAAGGGGACGCCCTGGAGGCGGACAAAATCAACCAAACCATTGAGAAACGCAAGGAACTCGTCAAGGAATATTACCAGGTCAAAACCGATGAACTGGAAGCCCAGCGCCAGAAGCTCATGGCCACGGATCAGCTCTATCCTGAGGTATATGAGGAGATCCAGCGAGTGGCTGAGAGCGAAGGCTACACCATGGTCCTGGACTGGAAGCGCGGATCTGAGCTGAGCCTGGTGCTATGGTCGTCCACCACCATCGACATCACCGATAAGGTGATAGCCAACCTGCTGGCCAAGAAGCGCTGATACAGCGCCGGCACGTGCACGGGCGGCCTGTCAACGGCCCAGGGCGGCTCAAGTTGAGCCGCCCTTGTCCTCCTCGATCTTCTTCTTGAGCACGGCCTGCAGGCCGGCGAAGCGCCGACGGTTTTCCTCGGACAGCTCCATCAGATCCTCATGGACGTCCAGGATGAAATCCGCGCTGGGCGCATCCTGTTGGCCCATGTCCTCAAGGAAGGGTGGGAATTCGGGGACCTCATCGGATACCGGAACGATGCCAAGGATGCCGACCGACTTGAGGAGGTCACGACAGGTCTGGTCCGGGCCGTGGAGGCTCATGCCCGAGCCGGGAATCTGCTTGAGGGCCTTGCGGAAGCCCACCAGCAAGCCCAGGAAGGTCGAATCCATATAGCTGCAGGAGCTCAGGTCAACGATCAGGGAAATCGGACCGCCGGCCGATAAGCGCGTGTAAACGCGATCCTTGAGACCCATGCACAGGGCGGCCCGGATATGCCCCTGGGCGCGTATGAAAATTTCCTGTCCGCGTTCCTTGTAGAGGATCGTATCTGCCAATGCCTAGTCCTCCCCGGCGTAAAACCTCGTATTGAAGCATAGCGCCCTAAGCCCTATAATGCAAACCTCATGCCGGAGTCTAGCCCCCTCATGGAGCAGTACGACCGCCTCAAGCGCGAGCACGGCTACGCCATCCTCTTTTTCCGGTTGGGCGACTTCTACGAAATGTTCAAGGAAGACGCCCTGGAGGTATCCGCCCTATTGGACCTCACCCTTACCCGCCGCAACGGCCAGCCCATGTGCGGCGTACCCTACCACTCATCGCGCTCATACATAGCCCGCCTGCTCAAACTTGGGCGCAAGGTGGCCGTGTGCGAGCAGGTGGGACAGCCGGGCAAGGGCCTCATGGAGCGGCGGGTCGTCGAAGTGATCACGCCCGGCACGATGCTGGACGAGGAATACCTGGATCGGGCCCGCAACAACTGGCTGCTCAGCCTGTGCCGAGCCGGGGAAGGGTACTCCATCTCGGCTATTGATCTTTCTACCGGTGAATTCACCGTGAGCCTGGCGCGTCATGAGCCGGATGCCGCCGGTCTGCGACGCGAACTGGCCCGTTACCAGCCGCGCGAGATCCTTGTCCAGCAATCCTTGCTTGACGATCCCGGCGCAGCCGCCGCCCTTGAGGGACGCGAGGGGATGGTACTGAACCGCCTGCCGGATTGGTGCTTCGACGCTCGATCCTCCGCGGAAAAAGTCAAGAACCAGCTGGGCACGGCAAGCCTGAAGGGCTTCGGGCTCGATGACGCCAGCCCGGAGATCCGCTCGGCCGGAGCCCTCCTCGATTATCTGCGGGATGCAGCCGCGGGCGCCCTTTCCAACCTCCGCGGCCTGACCGTCTCCTCGGAGAGCGACTATGTGGGCATCGACGAGTCCAGTATGCGTAACCTGGAAATCGTGCAAAATCTCCAGGATGCCGGCCGCACATACTGCCTCCTGGAGGTGATGGACGAGACCAAGACAGCCATGGGGGCACGGGCACTCAGGCGCCGTCTCCTCTCGCCCCTCAAGGATGTGTCGGCCATCGCCGGACGCCTTGACCGCATCGAGAGCCTCTATCGCGATCAGGCCCTGCTGGCCCGTCTACGCGCCTGTCTGGGAGCCTGTTTGGATCTGGAGCGGCTGTCATCGCGCATAGCCCTTGGCCGGGCCAACGCCCGTGACCTCCTAGCCGTGGCCGATTCCCTCAGGGCGACTGATCAGGCCTGCGCCCGTCTGGAGGGTCTGGCTGCCTGGCAAGGCTGTTTGCCCGGCCGGGACCTGCGCATCCAGGCCGTAGAGGCCGCGGACAGGATCCGAGGGGCCATCATCGACGAGCCATCCGTGCTGCTCTCGGAGGGGCACATGATACGCGAGGGCCTGGATCCGGAGCTGGATTCCCTCAAGGCCCTGGAGCGGGACTCGCGCTCGGTCCTGGACGCCTACCTGGAAGAAGAGAAAGCCGCCTCCGGGATCGCAAACCTCAAGCTCAAGCACAACAATCTCATCGGCTTCCACTTGGAGGTGGGCAAGGCTCAGGCCGGCCAGGTGCCGGCCCACTTCATACGCCGCCAGGGACTGGCCAGCGGAGAGCGCTTCACCAGCCTGCGTCTCCAGGAGCTGGAGGCGCGCATAAACGGGGCCCGTGAACGCATCGTGGAGATCGAGCGCCGCCTTTTCCTTGAGCTCAGGGACGACCTGGCCGCCAAGCTTCCGATCCTGAAGGCCATGGCCGCGGCGGTTGCTGAGATCGACGTGTCGGCCGGCTTGGCTTTCGCAGCTACCCGCCGTGGATGGACAAGGCCGATAGTGGATTCAGGCGACCGCCTCTTCATCCGCGAGGGACGCCACCCGATCGTCGAAGCCCATCTGCCCGAGGGGGCCTTCATCCCCAACGACATCGACCTCTGCCTGGGCGGCAAGAGCTTCGCCCTCATCACCGGTCCCAACATGGCCGGCAAGTCCACCTTCCTTCGTCAGACCGCCCTGATCACGCTTATGGCCCAGGCCGGCTCCTTCGTCCCGGCCGCCGAGGCGCGCATCGGCCTGGTTGACCGCATTTTCTGCCGGGTAGGCGCCCAGGACAACCTTGCCCGCGGGGAATCCACCTTTCTCGTGGAAATGAACGAAACGGCCTACATCCTCAACACCGCCGGTCCGCGCAGCCTCATCATCATGGACGAGGTCGGACGCGGCACGTCCACCACCGACGGCCTGGCGATTGCCTGGGCCGTCTCGGAACGCCTCTCGCGCGAGCTGGGCGCCCGGAGCCTCTTCGCCACGCATTACCACGAGCTGGCCTCGCTCTCGGGCGAAGCCGTCCTCCTCCTCTGCCTGGAGGCCGAGGAGCGCGAGGGCCAGATCGTCTTTCTAAAGAAAGTCGCCCCAGGTGCGGCCACATCCAGTTACGGGATACAGGTGGCAGCCCTGGCCGGGATGCCTGCTCCCGTCCTCCGTCGGGCCGAGCAGATCAGGGCCGAGCTGGAGCGCACCGCATCGACTCTGCCGTCCTTCTTGGCTGGGCAGCGCGATCATTCCCTCGCCGCCCCTCAGCCTATCGGGGGGGGGAAACGGGCAAGCCCGGCCGGACAGCTCTTCGACGATGGAGAGGCCCTACTTGAGGAGATCCGCGGCCTGGACGTGGAGGCCATGACACCCCTGGAGGCTATCACCCGCGTGGCCATGTGGAAGAAGCTCCTCTCGAAGCCCCCGAAGCCCTGAAGCGGGCTGCCGCTGACGGGCGATGCGAATGCATGCACATTCCAGGAGCCTGCGCCTGCTGCGGCGCCGATGCATCTCCCCCGGCCGGCCATTTCGGGCTCTGCGCGGCCTGCTGGTCCGAGCTTCCCTGGCTGTCGACCTGTCTTTGCCAGGTCTGCGGCCGTCCCCTCACTTCTTCCCAGGGCATTTGCCTCCGATGCCGATCAGGCCTCCCGGGCTTCGACTCATGCCAAGCAATATGGGCCTATGCCGGGCCGGCCAAGGCCCTCATTCGATCCTACAAGTATGCCCATGACCTGAGGCCCCTGCCGCTTTTCAGGGCCTGTGTTGAGGCATACTTGGGTCGCTTCCCGGGTTCCTCGCTGATATCCGTCCCGGCCGACGAGCACCGCCTCCGCTCCCGCGGCTGGGATCCGGCCGGAGAGGTCGCGCGTGGTTTGGCCTGGTCTGGCGGCCGGCGCTGTATGGTGAAGCTCCCGGGTCCGGAGCAGAAACGCATGAATTTGGAACAGCGCCTTATGAATCCGCGGGGAAGATTCCTTTTTCACCTGGATAACCGCTCAGGCCGACCCGGCGGCATTCCACGGCGCTGGCTCCTCCTGGACGATGTAGTCACCACTGGCGCGACCTTGGGAGAATGCGCTCGTGTGCTAAAGGATGGAGGAGCCGAGCGCGTCGATTGCTTAGCCCTGGCCATGGAGGTGTGATTTTCCGGTCATCCCGGAATAGGCCGTTTTCAAGGCTTTTTCTCGCTCACCACGGATGACAACGCCTTGACGAAGCATCGGGCTCTTGCTATGATGTCCGCGACAGTGGAATTACGTATATAGAAAAGAGTCGTCCGCGTACGGCTCTTTTTTTTTGGCAATGGAAGGAGCTGATACGGAAGAGGCTGTCTTCGAAAGCGTTAGCGAACTGCTTAAGGGCATCGGCTTCGAACTTGTGGAGATGAGCATCAGCCGGCATCGCGGTACCTCTCAGGCCAGAGCAGTTATTTATTCGGCCGAGGGCGTGGGTATAGACGAATGCGCCAAGGTCCATCGCTTGATCCATCCGCGCCTGCAGGTGCTGCTGGAAGACGCGGATATCCAGCTCGAGGTGTCCTCGCCGGGGACGGAACGATGGCTTAAGTCGCCGCGCGAATACGAGATATTCAGCGGCCGGGGCGTGCGGGCCTACCTGAGGTCGGAATCAGCCTGGCTGGGAGGCGTGCTTCGCGGCCTTGAGGAAGGACTGGTAGTCATCGAGGCGCGCGGCCGAGACCGTGTGCGGATCCGCATGGAGGACATCGCCAAGATGCGCTTAGACCATTCAGAGGAGGTTGGGTGACCATGGCATCCGATATGTCGGAGGCGATCCGGCAGCTCGTCCAAGACAAGGGCATTTCAGAGGAACTCGTCCTCAAGACAATCGAGGACTTCATATTGGCGGCCTTCAAGCGCAAGTACGGCACTTCCGAGAACGCGGTGGTGCGCTTTGCCGCGGATAACAGCGAGCTTGAGGTCTTCGCCAGAAAGATGATAGTCGACGATGTCATCGACGAGGCTCTGGAGATAGACATCGACGAGGCCAAGGCCCTTGATCCCGAGGCCGAGATCGGCGACGAGCTCCTCATCCCCATCGACCTATCCGAATTCGACCGCGGCTCAGTGCAGACGGCCAAGCAGACCGCCCGCCAGAGCCTGCGCGATATCCAGAAGGACACCCTCTACTCGGAATTCAAGGACAAGGTAGGCGAGATCATCATCGGCTACTACCAGCGCGAGAAGAACGGCAACATCTTCGTGGACCTAGGCAAGGTCGAGGGCATCCTGCCCAAGAAGTACCAGTCTCCGCGGGAGACCTACCACCAGAACGACCGCATCAAGGCCCTCATCGTGGAGGTCAACAAGACCCCCACCGGCCTCCAGATCGTGCTGTCGCGCACGCACACCGAGCTGGTCAAGGCCGTGCTGGAGCTGGAGATCCCCGAGATCTACGACAAGACCATAGAGATAGAGAAGATCGTGCGCGAGGCCGGCTACCGCACCAAGATAGCCATATACTCCAACCGCGACGACGTGGATCCGGTGGGCGCTTGCGTGGGCCTCAAGGGCGTGCGCATTCAAAGCATCATCCGCGAGCTGGAGGGCGAGAAGGTGGACGTGCTGCGCTGGGATCCGGATCCTAAACGCTTCATCAAAAACGCCCTCCTGCCGGCCGAGGTCAAGGACGTCTACATCATCGACGAGGCCAAGCGCCAAGCCTTAGTCATAGTGCCCGACTCGCAGCTGTCTCTGGCTATCGGCAAGCAGGGCCTGAACGTGCGCCTGGCCAACCGCCTGACGGACTGGAGCATAGACGTCAAGACCGAGGAACAGTTCCGCGAGATGGACATCGCCTATGGCTCACGCCGGGCCATCAGCGAGCTGTTCAGTGACTCCGAAGAGGAAATCACCCGCATAGACGAGCTCCCGGGAGTATCGGCCGCAGCCCTTGAGGCTCTCCAGCGGAACGGCATCGAGCTTATCGAGGACTTCCTGGATCTGAGCGAGGAAGAAATCAAGGCCATCAAGGGATTGATCGGGGATGAATTCGACAAGATCCGCTCGATTATCGAGGACAACGTCGAGGTGGTTGAGGAGGAGGCCGGGGAAGAGGCTGAGCCGTCCGAGAACGAAATCACCGATACCCCGGCCGTAGAAGGCGAGACCAAGGCGGAAGTCGATGCCGAAGAAGAAGAGGTGTACGAATGCCCTGAATGCGGTGAGCGCATAACGGCTGATATGACCAGCTGCCCGAAGTGCGGGGTTGGCCTTAGCTTCGAATACGACGACGGTCCGGCAGAGTGAGGGAGCGCAAGGAAACATGGCTGAGGAAGTAGACAAGAAGCCGCGCGTGACATTGATAAAGCAGCATAAGAGGCCCGAGGCCGCCGAGGCCCCGGCCAAGGCGGAAACCGAGGCAAAGGCGACCCATGAGGCGGGCCAGACCAAAGCCGCCGCAGGCGCCGCTGCGGAAGGCGAGGCCGGCGAACGCAAAAAGATCGTCGTCGTTAAGAAGAAAAAACCGGTAGTGCGTGTCCATGCCCAGCGCCCGGAGGGCGAGGCTGGCGCGCCCCTTCCCCCCGAGTCGGCGACAGCCCAGGCGGCGCCTCATGCCACGGCCCTTGCCGAGGCCCGTGAATCCAGCCCTGAGCAAACCACTAAAAAGCCCGAGGGAGCCGCACCGGCCGTCACTCCGCCTTCAGCAGGTGCTCCTGCATCGGCGGGCGTCTCCGCAGAAAGGCCCAAAGGCGTTCGGGAGATCCCCAAGACCGAGAGGCCCAACGTGGTGGCCGGCCAGGTGGGGCCTCGGCGCGATTACCGACCCGATGAGCGGCGTGCCGCCCCTGACTCCTTTCAAAGCGCCCGTCCGGCATCGCGCCAGGGCATTGTAGGAGGGCGGCCAGTCAACCAATACGAGGATCGCCGTCCCGCCTACGGGCAGGTATCCCGTCCGCCTTACGGCCAGGGCGGCCCTTCTCAGGGGCCCCGGCCCTACAGCCCATCCACCCGTCCGGGCGGCTCCGGCCCACGGCCCTACGGCTCGAGCCCTCGGCCGGGAGGGTACGGTTCCGGTCCCCGGCCCTACGGCTCAGGTCCCCGCCCAGGCGGTTACGGCTCAGGCCCCGGTCGGCCGCCTCGACCGGGCATGGGCCCTCGTCCCGTAAGCGGCGGCGTCGACGCGGCCGGTGATAAGAAGAAGGCCATTTCCAAGAAATTCATCAAGGCCAAGAAACCGAACTACCCCAAGAAGGACATCCTGGAGGAAAAGGCGCTCCAGCTCAAGAAAAAGCAGTCCCAACGGGCCAACCCCATTCCCAAGGAGATCGACATCATGGAGTCGATCTCGGTGGCTGAATTGGCGCGCAAGATGAACCTGAAGGCCTCCGACCTTATCGGCAAGCTCATGAGCATGGGCATGATGGTGACCATCAACCAGCAGATTGACTCCGACACGGCCGCCATTCTGGCCGCGGAATACGGCTGCCAGGTGCGCGTGGTCTCCCTGTATGACGAAACGGTCATAAGCACTGAGGCCGACCATCCCGACAGCCTCAGGCATCGGCCGCCGATCGTCACCGTGATGGGACACGTTGACCACGGCAAGACCAAGCTCCTGGACGCCATACGCAAGACCGACGTGGCAGCCAGCGAATTCGGCGGCATCACCCAGCACATAGGCGCCTACATGGTGGAATCCGGCAAGGGCAAGATCACTTTCCTGGACACCCCCGGCCACGAGGCCTTCACCCTCATGCGCGCTCGAGGCGCACAGATCACCGATATCGTCATCCTGGTGGTCGCCGCGAACGACGGCGTCATGCCCCAGACTATCGAGGCTCTGAACCACGCCAAGGAAGCCAAGGTGCCCATCATCGTGGCCATCAATAAGTGCGATCTGCCTGAGGCCAATCCGGACCGGGTCAAGACGCAGCTTTCGGAGCTTGGGCTGACCCCCGAGGACTGGGGCGGCGATACCATCTTCAACGAGATATCGGCCCTGCAGAAGAAGGGCATCGACGAGCTCCTTGATTCCGTGCTGGTGCAAGCCGAGATGCTCGAGCTGACCGCCAACTATGACTGCCGCGCCGAGGGCAAGGTCCTGGAGTCCAAGGTCGATCATGGGCGCGGCATAGTGGCCACAGTTATCATTGAGCGCGGTACCCTGAGGGTGGGAGACTCCTTCGTGGCCGGCATCTACCCGGGCCGGGTGCGGGCCATTTTCGACGATCGCGGCTGCAAGATAGACGAGGCCACTCCCTCCATGCCGGTCGAGATCATCGGCCTCGAGGGCATACCCAACGCGGGCGATCCCTTCCAGGTCACCGAGAACGAGAAGGACGCCCGACTGGTATCCACCAAGCGCCAGGAGCTAAAGCGATCCGAGGAAGCCAAGACGATCAAGAAGATTACCCTCGACAATCTATACGATACCATCAGCGAGGGCGCCGTCCAGGAGCTCAAGGTCATCATAAAATCCGACGTTCAGGGCAGTGCGGAGGCTGTTAAGGCATCCCTGGAGCGCTTGAGCACCAAGGAAGTGCGGCTTAACGTCATCCACTCCTCGGCCGGCGCAATCAATGAAAGCGATGTGATCCTGGCCTCGACCTCCAACGCCATCCTGATAGCCTTCAATGTCCGTCCGACGCCCAAGGCCAAGGCCATGGCCGAACAGGAAAAAGTGGATATCCGCAAGTACAACATCATCTACCGGGTGGTGGAGGACGTACGGCAGGCCATGGAGGGCATGCTGGCGCCCGAGCTGCGTGAGCAAGACCTGGGCGTCGCTGAGGTTCGGGAAGTCTTCAAAGTGCCCAAGATCGGCATCGTGGCCGGATGCGCCGTCATCGAAGGGAAAATACGGCGAAACGCCACCGTGCATGTCATCCGCGACGGTATTGAAATCTTTTCCGGCAAGATCAGCTCGCTCAAGCGCTTCAAGGACGACGTCAAGGAAGTCGAGACAGGATTCGAATGCGGTATCGGCATCGACGGCCTCAAGGACCTTCAGCCCGGCGACCAGCTGGAGGTTTCCGAGACTGTCGAGGTTCTCAGGAAGCTGTCGCCCGCCGCGGAATAGACCATGTCGGAACTGAGGGTCAGGCGCATGGAGGAACAGCTGGCCCGTGAGATCGCCGGCCTTATCATGTCCGGTGACATCAAGGATCCGAGGGTCAACAGTTTCCTCTCGGTCAGCCGAGTAGAGGCCGCTAAGGACCTGTCCTTCGCCAAGGTATACATATCCAGCTTCCAAGACGCGGGCCAGCTGGAGGAGGGCGTGATAGGCCTTAACTCGGCGGCCAAGTACATCCAGGGACTGCTGGGCCGTAAACTGCGCCTGCGCCTCACGCCCATTCTGCGCTTCGAAGCGGACCACGGCGTACGCGATGGCATAGCCATCATCCAAAAGATGAAGGGGCTGTGAAAGGCAAGCGATCTCCCGCCCGCGACGGGGTCCTGGCCCTAGATAAGAAAGCCGGTCTCACCTCGCAGGATGCCGTAAGCCTGGCGATCAAGGCCACCAGCTGCGGACGGGCCGGACATTCGGGCACCCTGGATAAATTCGCCTCGGGCGTCCTGGTCCTTCTGTGCGGCCGCTATACGAGGCTGGCGCGCTTCTTCATGCAAGGCCCTAAGCGCTACCGGGCCGAAATCGCCTTCGGGACGGGTACAGACACCCTGGATCCGGAGGGCCGTCCTATCGCCACAGGCCCCATCCCCGATCGTTCGGCCCTCGAAGCAGTTATTCCCTCATTCATCGGAACCATCGCCCAGGTTCCTCCCGAGTATTCAGCCATACACATCAACGGCCAGCGGGCCTATACCCTGGCCCTGAACGGCCAGAAGCTCGAGCTGGCCCCCCGTCCTGTGCGCATAGACTCCATCCGGCTGCTCGACTTCTCGGAGGGGCGGGCCCTCCTGGAGGTGGATTGCGGACCAGGCACCTATATAAGGGCCCTGGCTAGAGACTTGGCTGTTTCGCTGGGCACGGTGGCTTATCTCGCCTCCCTCCGGCGCAGTCTCTCGGGAGGCTTCGACGAGACCGAAAGCCAAGCCCTGGAGAACCTGGGTCCGGGATCACTCCTGCCCTTCGACGCCGCCATGGCCGGGCGCATCGGCATGGGACAGGCCCTAGCCGAGGGAAGGGCAAGGGAGGAATTCCTTTCAGGCAAGCTTCTTCATCCCTCTTCCTTCCGAGAAATCATCGACGGACGCGATGGGTTCTATGCTGTCTTCGGCCCGGAGGGTTCCCTTTTAGGCATCGCCCGGGATCTACGCGGAAAGCCGGCCTACGAGGTCGTCCTGGGAGGATCGGCCGTTTGATCGTCAAATATTGGGGCCCAGGAGACCCCGTGGATGTCCCCGCCCGGGGCCTGGCCATCGCAGTGGGTGTCTTCGATGGTGTCCATCTAGGCCATCAAGCCCTGCTGAAACGCGTAAGGGAGAGGGCCGCAGCCGAGGGTCTTCAGGCGGCCTGCCTCAGCTTCCCGGTGAATCCTAAGCGCATCCTATCCCCGGCGACCTTCCCCGGCAACATCGTATCGCTTTCCGAAAAACTGCGCCTTCTGGAAGGTTGCGGCCTGGATCTGTGCCTTCTTGCGAATTTCGATTCCGCCTTCGCCGCCCTGGAGGGCGAGGACTTCCTGGCCCTGCTTCGGGACCGTCTGGGCCTGCGGACTCTTATCTTGGGCGAGAACAGCAGGTTGGGTAGGGGAGGGGCCATGCACGCGCAGCAAGCCATGGCCGCGGCCCTTTCGCTCGGCCTAGAGGCGGTTATCGTCCCCTCGCACAGGGTAGGGCGCTGGGTCGCCTCCTCCTCGGCTATCCGGGACGCCATCGAAGCGGGGCGCATGGATGCGGCCAATGCCCTTTTGGGCAGACGCCACGTCCTGTACTCCTCGGAGTTTGAGAACCGGAGAGAGGGCTCCTGGCTCATCCTTTCTGGTTCGACCCAGGAGATCCTCATGCCCGGCCCGGGCACATACGAGGTGGGCCTGGTCTCTACGGACGGCATCGAGGAACGCAGCCGCCTGGAAGTCCGTGCAGATGGCGGCCTGAAATGGATGCGCTTTCATAGTCAACCCTTGCCTCACGCCATCGTTTTCATATAGAATATCGATAATTTTACGGTTAAGAAGGAGAAACGGGAATGGCCGTTACGAAAGCCACCAAGGAGGCGATCATCGCCGCCTACGGGAAGAATGACAAGGACTCCGGAAGGACGGACGTACAGATCGCCCTGCTGACCGAGAGAATCAATTCGCTCACCGAGCATTTCAAGGCCCACAAGAAGGACACCAATTCCAGGCGTGGCCTCCTCATGCTGGTCGGACAGCGCAGGCGCCTGCTTAAGTACTTGCAGAGGACGGATCTCGAGGGCTATCGCACCCTGATCGCCAAGCTGGGCATCCGAAAGTAAGCCCGCCGCGGGGCGCGACCCGCGCCGCGAGGGAACCCGGCCGTCGGGCGGCCAGCCCGCCCCCCTTTCGGCGCACTGTGCGCCCTTCCCGCACCTGAGACGGATCGCCTTGAGCGATGCCGCCCATGGCACAGATAGGGGCGTTTCCTTCAAGGTCCCGCTCCGAACCGGTCGCCGGGAGATTGGTTCTCAAGAGAAAGAGGCATTCCATGGTACAAAAAATCGCCTATAAATTGGGCGACAGCGAGATTATTTTAGAGACCGGGCGCATGGCCAGGCAGGCTAACGGCGCGGTGTTCGCCCAGTATGCGGGCACGGCTGTCATCGCCACAGTGTGCTGTTCGCAAGAGGCTACCGAGGGCATGGACTTCGTGCCCCTGACGGTTGAGTATAACGAGAAATACTACGCCGCGGGGAAGATACCTGGCGGTTTCATCAAGCGCGAGACGCGCCCGAAGGACAAGGAAATTCTCGTATCCCGCCTGATCGACAGGCCGATGCGGCCCTTGTTCGACAAGCGCTTCGGGCGTGAAATCCAGGTAGTGCCGACCACCATCTCGGCCGACCAGGTCAACCCCCCCGACATCCTGGCGGTGATAGCCGCCAGCGCGGCCGTCACTATATCGGACATCCCCTTCGGAGGCCCCATCGCGGCGGTACGCATCGCCTCGGTCAAGGGCGAGCTTGTGGTCAATCCCTCCTATGACCAGATCGCTGACTGCGAGATGGAAATCGTGGTGGCCGGAACTGAGGAAGGCATAACCATGGTCGAGGGCGGGGCGAAAGGCGTAAGCGAGGAGCTTATGCTGGCGGCCATCGAGAAGGCCAAGCAACCTATCGCCGAGCTGTGTGCCGTCCAGCGCAAGCTCAGGGAGATGGCGGGTAAGGAGAAGCTGCCGCTGGCACCCTCGCAGGTACAGCTGGCGCGTAAGGATGAGATCCGCGCGGCCTGCTTCGACAAGCTCAGCGAGGCCTGCTTCGTCAAGGGCAAGCACGAGCGCGGCGCGGCTATATCCGCGGTCATCAAGGAGACCAAGGAAAAGTTCAAGGACTCCATTTGCGATGATGTCCAGTCAAAGCTCTTCGGCCAGTACATGGACGAGCTGCAGTACGAGATCCTGCGCTCCTCCATACTGGATAAGGGCCGGCGCGTGGACGGGCGTGGCACCGAGGACATCCGCCCGATCACCTGTGAGATCGGGGTTCTGCCCCGTACCCACGGCTCGGCCCTATTCACACGCGGCGAGACACAGTCCCTATCCGTGGTCACGCTGGGCACAGTATTCGACGAGCAGATCTTCGATGACATAGAGGGGGATCGTCGCGAACGCTTCATGTTGCACTACAATTTCCCGCCCTTCTCGGTGGGCGAAACTGGACGCTTGTCAACCGGCCGGCGCGAGATAGGCCATGGCAACCTGGCCCGTCGATCCCTGGAAGCCGTGCTGCCGAGCAAGGAATCCTTCCCCTATACCATCCGGGTGGTCTCCGAGATCCTGGAGTCCAACGGCTCATCCTCCATGGCCACTGTCTGCGGCGGCACCTTGAGCATGCTGCATGCCGGCGTGCCCATCCAGAAGCCGGTGGCAGGCATCGCCATGGGCCTCATCAAGGAAGGCGAGCGCTACGCTATCCTATCCGACATTCTAGGCGAGGAAGACCACCTTGGCGATATGGACTTCAAGGTGGCCGGCACTGCTGACGGCATCACCGGCTTCCAGATGGACATCAAGATAGCCGGGGTCTCATCCGAGATCATGCGCAAGGCCCTCGAACAAGCCAAGCGCGGCCGGCTGCATATCCTGGGTATCATGAACGCCACCATCGCTACGCCGTCCCAGGAGCTGTCCAGCTACGCCCCGCGCATCCTGACCATGAAGATCGACAGCGATAAAATAGGCGCCCTGATCGGTCCAGGCGGCAAAAACATCAAGGCCATCTGTGAGCAGTACCAGGTGGAGATCAATACAGAGAACGATGGCACTGTGACTATCTACGGCAGAGACATGGCCCTGGCCAACGGCGCCCGTGAGGCTGTCAGGGGCATTGTCGACGACCCCGAAGTCGGACGAATCTATACGGGTGTCGTTAAGCGTATCATGGATTTCGGCGCCTTCGTGGAGATCCTTCCGGGCAAGGAAGGCCTCGTGCACATCTCAAAACTTGCCAGCCACCGGGTGGCCAAAGTTGAGGACGTCGTCAAGGAAGGCCAGGAGATACCCGTGCGCCTCCTGGAGATCGACCGGATGGGCCGGTTGAACCTGTCTTATATCGATGCCATCGACCAAGATGGCAAGGAACGCCCCACTCCGCCGCCCCATCCGCGGAGGGATCATTGATTGAGGCGCTTACCCTCTCCAGCGGGGCCACGCTCCTCATGGAGAGGGTGAGCGGCACGCGTACTGTCTCGACCGGATTCTGGATCGGCAGCGGTTCGCGCGACGAAGCGGATCCTCAACGCGGCATGACCCATTTCGTAGAACACATGCTCTTCAAGGGGACGCACACCCGTTCCGCTGGTGATATCGCCCGAGAGATAGACCGGGTCGGCGGTTACCTCAACGCCTTCACCGAGCGCGAATGCGCCTGCTTTCATTGCACCCTACCATCCGACAGCCAGGAAACGGCCATAGACGTACTTTCCGATATGGTCTTCAACTCCCTCCTCGGGGAAGCTGACATTATCAAGGAAAAGGAAGTCATTATCAGTGAGATCGCCTCGGCCGCCGACGACCCGGAAGAGGCCTCCTTCGATGCCTACTTAAAAGCGGCCTGGCCGAACAGCCGTCTGTCACGCAAGATCACTGGCGAAATCGCTGACATCCGGGCCATGGACAGGGAAGGCCTGCGCGCCCACTACCTAAGACACTTCGTCCCTGCCAATACGGTCATTTGCGCAGCCGGCAATCTCGAGCCACAACGTTTTCGTGACATGCTGGAAGCGCGCTTACCGGAAGGCGCCTTACGGCCTTGGCGCGGACGCGAAAACAGACCCGCGCCGGGCTTTCGAGGCGGCCTTTCTCGGTTAGGCACGCGCACCGGCCAGATCATCCTTTACATAGGATTTCCAATCGCTGGGCGCCTTGACAGGCGGGCCTACTATGCCCTATCCATCATGAACACGGCCTTCGGGGATTCGATGAGCTCGCGGCTCTTCCAGAACATCAGGGAGCGCTACGGCTTCTGCTATACCATCTACAGCTTCCCGAGCCTGTTTGAAGAAGGCGGGCTTCTCACTATATGCGCCAGCACCGCCCCTGCCAATTTTGCCGAGCTCGCCGATGCCGTCCTTGCGGAGGTGGAGTCCACACGCCGGGATGGCTTCACCCGTTCCGAAATAAAGGACGCGGCCGCCCACTTGAGGGGTTCATCGCTCATGGGTCTCGAGGATATGGAGCATCGCATGAAGCGCCTGGCTCGGCAATTCTTAGCAGGAGATCCAGTGCTGGACGCGGAAGAGGGCCTGCAGGTCCTGGAGACAATCACCTATGAGGAAGCCCAGGATATAGCTGTCAAGGTTTTTTCCACCGCCGAACCGGCGCTCTTCGCCTTTGGGCCGCGCTTCAGGGACAGTCGACGGAAATGGAGGAAGGGCGTATGAGCATGGCAGAGGATGTCCCGCGTGTGCGGGTGATCCTAGAGCCGGGGGCGCGTTCCCCTGAATACAAGTCCCTCGGCGCGGCTGGAGCCGACCTGCGGGCATTGCTCAAGGAACCCATTCACCTTGGTCCGGGGGCCAGGGCAGCCGTGCCGACGGGAATCCGCATGGAAATCCCGGATGGTTGGGAAGGGCAGATACGGCCGCGTTCTGGTCTAGCCTTGGAACACGGGATCACGTGTATCAATTCCCCAGGGACAGTGGATTCAGATTACCGCGGTGAGATCAAGGTGCTCTTGGTCAACGCTTCCGACCGCGAATTCACCATCCGGGACGGCGACCGCATAGCCCAAATCGTCATAGCCCCAGCGCGGCGGGTATTCTTTGAGATCGCCCCAACTCTTTCAGAAACCGAACGCGGGGGTGGGGGCTTCGGCTCCACGGGGATATGAAAGGCCGGGGCTTCCCTAGAACCCGCTTGCCCCTGTCCATCTGGCTCTATGTAGGGGGCGAGTTCCTTCTAGCTTTCCTAGCTTCCTTTCTTTTCTTCTTCGTCGCCTTCCTGGTGAATCAGGTGCTGTACATGGCCGAGCAAATGCTGGCCCG
>CAYYCP010000043.1:0-27871 GCA_964470375.1 uncultured Spirochaetales bacterium | reverse complement strand
AGGGTGAGGTTGCGGCCCTCCCAGGCCTTCTCGGCCTGGCGCAAGTCCTCCAGATCCACGTAGTAGTGGATGCTGGCTTGGCAGCTTATCTCGATCTTGGCGGTAGACTTGAGGCCCAGGACCAGCTTCTTCACGAAGTCGCGCGGGATGACAAAGCCGCTCTGCTTCTCGGCCAAGAGGATCTTGGCCTCCCGGCTCAGGCTAGCCCCGTACTGGTAGATGCGGGTCTCGGTCTCCTGGCGGAAGCGCAGGATGGCGCCCTCCATGCAGGAGCGTAGGGATAGGGCGGCGAAGCCCAGGCTGCCCAGGAGGGCCAGTATGGCCAGAAGCCAGCCAATAAGGCGGCGGCGGAAAGAGGAGCTCTTCTGCGGGACGCGCCCTGAGGGGGCGGATTCCTTCCTCTCGCCGGCCATTACTTTTCCTTATTTACTGAGTGAGTTTTCACCGCACGCGAGTATTTCTCTCTGAATGAGACGAAGATCCTCCATGAATGCCTCCGCCTTGGGAGGCGAACGCCATTTGATCAACTCAAACCGATCAGCCGGGAACGAACCGATGATCTCCGCGGCAGCGTAGGCGTCGACGCCGGCCTCTTTTGCGCGGGCATCGGAGAAGGCCTGGCTCCAGCTGAAGGCATGATTCCGGCAGATCGCCCAAATGTCCGCTATATCCTTTTCCGCGTAGCGGTACAGGGCGGTCAGCTTATTCGCGAGGATATTGTCGACGTTATCCAATGAAGGGAAAAGCGCCGAGGGCTCGGGAAGCCCGACCCTGAAGGCGATATCATTGATGAAATCCAACTTCAACGCGACGCTGCCGCGCTTCGCGATAACGCGGGAGTAATCAGAGCCGAAGATTCCCTCGGCTTCGGATATCTCTATGCCCTCGGCGCCGCCGACCGCCCTGATGGCCCGCAGGCACTCCAGTACATCTTGGGCGTAGGTGGCGGAGGCGTTAGCAAAGAAGTCCAAATCGTCAGAGTATCTATGGCCGTAGCGTCCCCGCCCGAGGGCTGTACCACCGGTCAGATAGAAGCGGGTATGGAAGGGCGCCATTATCCGCAGGACCCCATCCTGCAGGGGGTACAGGCTCTCCTCGTAGAATCGACCGTATTCTTCCATAGCGCGTCCTCAACGAGCCAGGCCATAGCTTGGAGATGGTCTCATCGGTCAACAAGTTCTTGACCCTCTCCAATCCGAGCATGCCGACGATCCGGTGCCAGGGCAGGCTAGCCAGCATGGCCCTGAAGATTTCCTCAAGCCCGATATCGGCGGGGCCGGGAGGAGCTCCTTCGATCACGGCTAGCATTCTCTCGGGCTCAATACGTCTATCCCAAGCCAGGATTTTGAGTGTCTCCAGTTTTTCTTTTTTATCCATGCTCATCGGACCTCAGCCGGGCTCAACGATCGCATATAGCGATCTATCGAATATGATTTTTTATTCAAGCGGGATTCATTCGCGCAAACCGGCCATCTCCGCTTGGGCACGGCTCCGCCCTCCAGGCGCGGGGGCCGGATTTTTCAGGGCGCCGTCCCGGGGCGCGCCGGGACCTGGACATCCGTCTCCTCTACCGGCAGCCGAAACATGCTCGGCGGGGGGACGGAATCTGGAGCCTACCGGGAGAAGACCTCCTGAAGGTAGGCGGTATCGGGCTCGGAGCCCTGGGCGGGGCGGGGCTCGTTCTCGGATATGAGGTAGAGGAAGCGCCCGGAAAGGGGCTTGTTGCGCGCGGAGCGGATATCAGCGCTCTTGACGAAGAGGAGCTCGTACTTCTGGCAGGCGTACTCGACGATGAATTCGAGGTCGGAGGGGCCGGCAAGGAGGACTCCGGAATAGCCGGCCCTCTTCTTTTGCGCGATGAGATCTTCCACGATGTCTTTATACACTGAAACGTTGTTGATTGTGCGCTTAAAGTAGCGGAAGGTGCGGCTGGCTATCTCTTTCACCCCGTCTGGGGTGACGATGTATTGAATATTGCGGGGGTTGATGCGCCTGATACTCACCCATCCCTTTTCTATGAAACGCTTTAGTATGGTATTCGTCATCCCCAGGGAGAGACTGGCGACGCGGGCGAGCTCGCGCTGCTTCACATCCTGGGCGCGTTTTTGGGAGAGGTAGATGGTTTCTAGTATCGATAATTCAGAATCTTGGGCATCCATAGTGTTCAGCCGTTGAACACTATATCACGGGTTTTCTGCTTCTACAAGGAGATGGGAGTCATGCTTCCAGATCAAGAGGGGGCCTTGGCAAAATGCCTTGGCCCGGGCCAGGAGGCGCTTCTCTATGCCGGCGTCGCGATAGTCCGGAAAGGCCTGGAGAAAGAAGACGGAGAGACCGCGGTGCCCGGCGGGAAGGTGGATGCTCTCCCCCAGGAGGAGTCCCAGGCTGTCCATAGTGCCGGAGGGTGAGGCGACATCCTGCGCGGGGAATTCTGCCTGTGGAATACGGGCCTCCAGGAATATACCCCGGCCGGCGGCCTCGGCGGCCTCCACTCGGGCTGAGCAATCGGCATAGAGGAGGACGGAGAAGGCCTTATCCGCGGAATCCTGTTCGGAGCGATCCAGGGGAAGG
The DNA here is from genome assembly GCA_964470375.1 of uncultured Spirochaetales bacterium. GTDB lineage: Bacteria > Spirochaetota > Spirochaetia > Treponematales > JBGSOB01 > CAYNQK01. The sequence goes on along the minus strand of CAYYCP010000043.1, from coordinate 25,300 downwards.
AGGGCGTCCAGGAGTCGCAGGGCCCGGTCGATGCCGATCTCGACAATGGTACAGATGCTGAGGTCCTCGGCGAAGGCCTCCCATTCGCGGCCCTCCCCATCAGCGGCGCCGGGGGCGGGGCTGCGCTCGGTCTTGAGCTCCCGGTACCAGCGCTGGATAATCTTGAGCATCTCGGTGTCTTTATAATGGTAGAATCTAGCCTGGACGCTGGGGAATCCGGCCAGGGCCTCCTTGAAGGCCCGAAAGACTCCCTTACGGGCCGATAGCGCGGCAGTCAGGCTGGCGCGGGCTTCCTCGTCGTTGAGGGAGGCGGTGAAGCGCTCCATGAGCCTGAAGCCATCCGCGCTGGACCAGGCGGGCAGCGATGCCCAGCGGCTGGCCGGCCCGGGTTCTTCATCGTCCTCGGGAAAGTCCTGGTCCCGGCCTGGCACGGCGATGCGGCCGCTCTCCATGTCTATGAGGGCGTCGTCGTTCTGGTTCTCCATGGCGAAGGCGATGTCGGCCGCCAGGGCCTCGTTGAGCTCGAACATGGGGAGATTATACCCGCATCCGTCGGGAACGGAAGAAGGCGATTCCGCGAGGAGGGGCTGATGCTGTGGGGCGTGGATTACTATCCGGAGCAGTGGGACCAGGGGCGCTGGGAGGCTGACGCCGAGCGTATGCGAGCCTTCGGCTTCACGGCCGTCCGCATCATGGAATTCGCTTGGGCCCTCGTGGAGCCCCGCGAAGGCGAGTACGATTTCTCCCTCTTCCAACGGGTCATGGACCTTCTTTGGAAGCGGGGCATCTCGGTCGTGATAGGCACGCCCACGGCGGCCGTCCCTGCCTGGCTCTACGCCCAGGATCCTGGGATGCTCCAGATACATCCATCGCGCATGACCAGGGACTGGGGGACGCGCCGGGAGTGCTGTTTCAACAACGGGCGCTACCGCGAGGCGGCCATGGCCCTTGTCCAGGCTATAGGGCGGGTTTTCGGGCAGGACCAACGGGTCCTGGGCTTCCAGGTTGATAACGAGCCGGGGCACGAGGGCTCAGACCGCTGCGTATGCCCCGCCTGCGCCAGGGAATGGCCGCGCTGGTTGGAGCGGCGCTACGGCACTGTGGATGCCCTTGGGAAGGCCTGGGGCAGCGTCTTCTGGGGCAGAACCCTTTCCTCCTTCGCCGATGCCCCCCTGCCGCGGGCCCAGGTGGCATCGGTCCAGAATCCACACCTGATCCTGGACTACGACCGCTTCTCCTCGGACTCGGCGGTTTCCTTCATCCAAGCTCAAGCCAGGATCCTCAAGGCCTCCGCCCCCGGCAAGTGGGTGACCACTAATCTCTTCCCCCCGCCCGTCTCCCACGCCATAGACATGGAAGAGCTTTGCCGGGGCATGGACTTTCCCTCCTTCGATAATTACCCGGTCTGGGGGGATCAAGACGAGCCCATGCCCTATGTTTCCCCGGCCGTCCTCCTGGAATGGACCAGGGGCATTGGGGGCGGCAGGGCGTTTTGCGTGATGGAGCAGTACGCCGGCCAGCAGGGACACGCCTGCCTGGGCCACCTCCCGGACGAGAGGCGCCTGGCCCTCTGGACCAACCAGGCTGTGGCCCGTGGGGCGGACAAGGTTTTCTATTTCCGCTGGCGCACGGCCCCCTTCGGACAGGAACAGCTCTGCCTGGGGCTCTTCGACAACGATGACACCGATACTGCCCGGGCCCGGGCCCTCAGGGAGAACATGGCCCGCCTGGGGCCGGTCTTCGAGCGCCTTTCGCCGGAGCGGCCCGCCCGCCCGGCGGCCCTGGTCTACGACAAGGACAGCGCCCGGATGCTCAGAGAGCAGTATTTATCCCTTGGCATGCACATGCCCGTGTCCGGCTTCGCCCAGGTGGGGTATGACGTGGAGTTGGCGCGTCAGGTGGCCCCCCTGGTGGCCTTCAACGCAGGCTTCGACATCGTATCGGCGAAATCCTTGCTGGGGGACAGCGCTGCCGGGCTGGGGCGCTACCGCCTGATCTGTCTGCCCCTCTACCACATGGCCGATCCATCCCTGGCCGCGGCCCTGGAGGCCTGGGTGGCCGAGGGGGGCATCCTGGTCCTATCCTGGCGCACGGGGGCCCGCGACCTAGAAGACCATTCCCCGCCCTACCCCATTCCGGGCCCCTTCAGGGAGCTGGCCGGTTTGAAGGTGAGCCGCTTCGAAAGCCTCAACCGAACCTCGGTGAGACTACGCCTTCGCGGCGTTCCGCCCCTCGTCCCGGCCAAGGGGGAGGTATGGGCCGAGATCCTCGAGCTGGAGGGGGCGCGGGCCGAGGCCTGGTACGCACAGCGGGGAAAGCACTACCGTGGCCAGCCGGCCGTGGCCAGCCATGACTTCGGGAAGGGCCGGGTTTGGTACTTCGGCACATCGCCCGATCCCCTGACGATATTCTTCCTTTATAAAAGGATCCTCATGCAAGCCGGCCTCAAGCCGCTCTACCTGGGGCAGGGGGTGGAGCTGGCGGAGCGGGATACCCTGGACGGCTCCAGGATAAGCTTCCTCATGAACCACAATCCCCGCCCGCACTGGGCCATGGGGCAACGTCTCCCTGCCTGGGGCACCCTCCTCATCGAAAAGGGGCGCAGGATCTCCTGAACTAAAAAGGCCGATGCGCCTCACTCCCCGGGGTAGCGGATGCCCCAGGAGGTGCGCAGGCCGTCCATCAGGCCCATCATGGCGCAGGACTCCTCCATGGGCATGACCGGGCTGTCGGTGAGGCCCTTGGCCAGGCACTGGGCGCAGTGCTCGGCCTCGAACTGGTAGCCCATGCCGGGGGCCGGGTCCGCCCAGGAATCGACGACCTTGCCGTCGCGCGATATTTCCCAGCCCTTGCTCATCCAGAAGGACTTGAGCCTGGCCAGGCCCTTGGTCCCGAAGAGGATACCGTCCTTATGGCCCTCGGCACGGAAGCCGCAGGAGAGGCTGGCCAGCATGCCCCCGGGGAAAGAGAGGCTGATGGAGGCCGCGTCATCCACCCCGGTGGGGCAGAGGTGGGCGAGACCGCAGGCGGAGGCGGGCATGGTACCGGCCGACATGACGGCGAAGGTGAGGGGGTAAATGCCCACGTCCAGGAGAGAGCCGCCGGCAAGGGCCGGATCGAAGAGGCGGCTTGCGGGATCGTAGTCACGCCGGAAGGACAGGTCGGCCACGGCCATCATCGGCTCGCCTATGGCCCCGGAGCGGACCCTCTCTATTAGGCTCGTCGCGGCCGGAAGGAAACGTGTCCAGAGCGCCTCCATGGCGAAGAGACCGCGTTCGGCGGCGGCTTCTTTGATTTCCATGGCCTGGGTCCTGTTGAGGGCCAGGGGCTTTTCGACAAGGACGTGCTTGCCGGCCTCCAGGCTGAGGAGGGCGTCCTCGCGGTGGCGGTTGTGGGGGGTGGCCACGTAGACGATATCCACATCGGGGCTGGCGACCAGCTCCTCGTAGGAGCCGTAAGCCTTAAGGCCCGGGAAGCCCGGGCAGGCTCCGGCGAACTCGCGCGCCTTGCCTATGTCCCGGGAAGCAGCCGCCGTCAGGCTGCAACCCTTGGCCCAGACCAGGTCATCCGCAAACTTGCGGGCTATCCAGCCCGTTCCCAGGATGCCGAAACGCAGACTGGCTCCCATACTCCGCCTCCTCTCAGTCCTGCGCGCCGTAGCGCGCGCGGTAGTCCGATATGCGCTCCAGGATGGAGTCCTCCAAGCCCAGGGCCCGGCGCCGCTCCGCGGAGCCGAGATATTCGATGATGTCGTCTATGGAGACGATGGCGGCGGTCTCTATGCCGAAGGCCTCGGCGGCCTCGCGCAGGGCCGACTTCCCAGAATCCAGGCGCTCGCGGCGGTCCACGCTGACCACCAAGCCGACCGCCTTGGCATTCGGGTAGCGCGAGAGGATGTCCATGGTCTCTCGCAGGGATGTGCCGGCGGTGATGACGTCCTCCACGATTAGGACGCGGCGCTCCGCCTGGTACGTGTCTCCCACCAGGATACCGCCCTCGCCGTGGTCCTTGGCCTCCTTGCGGTTGTAGGTGAAGGAGGGATCCAGACCGTGGCGACGGTGCAGGGCCATGGCCGCGGCCGCGCAGAGGGGAATACCCTTGTAGGCCGGGCCGAAGAGGTTGTCGAAACGGCCGCCGAAGCGCGCTGCGATGATGTCGGCGTAGGCCTCCGAGAGGCGTTCCAGGGCCGAGCCGGAGGCGAACATGCCCATGTTGATGAAATACGGCGTGTTGCGGCCGCTCTTGGTGACGAAGTCCCCGAAGCGCAGGGCCCCGCTGCGGGCCAGGAAGCCCAGGAAATCGGCCTTGTCCACCATCGATCCTCCCATCCCGATAATATCCGCGGCTCGCGCGCCAAGCCCATCGAATGGTAGTTGAGCCCCGCCCCCATGTCCAGTGCGCGGCGGAGAGCCGGGCCTATCAGGCTATGTTCCGCTGGCGGCATTTGGGCTATTATTGATGGCACCATGCGTACACGTTGTGCTTTTTTCGCGGCTGCCGCGTTCCTGGCCACCCTTCTTCACGCCCAGGATAGGCCTGTAGTCCTTGTCATCGATCCTATCATCCCCGCCAAGCTCGATGAGGGCCAGAGGAGGGAGATAGGCTCCTCCATCGTGGACGCCCTGCTGACGGCCAATCAAGTTGCGGTCCTGGACCCTGCGGCCGGCGCCGAGCGCCTGTCACAGCTGAACGGGAAGGAGTCCATCGAAGAGCTGGCAGGAATCGGCCTGGAGCTGGGCGCGGACTTCGTCATCCACCCGCGTATCACCGCGGCAGCCCTGGCCTTCAACGTCCACATGATAGCCATCGAAACCGCCAGTGCGGCAATAGCCTCGGATCGCAACATTGGCGGCATCGTAGCCGCAGCCAACATACCGCGCGCGGCCTCCGGCCTGGCCCAAACCCTCTCCCGGGACATCGTCGGGTACCTGGAGGCAAAGGCGGCCGAGGAGGATGGGAAGCCCTCCGGCGTCTCAGCCCTCTACGTCGGGACGGCACTGCAGACGCTCTATAGGGGATACGGCGGGATCGATTGGATAGAGGCCTTGTCCGGCGCTGCCCATCTGGGATGGGAAATAGGCGCCCAGGCCCGCATCCCATTCAAGGGCGGCTTCATCTTTATCTCCCAGCTGGATTGCATGGGCCTGGCGGGTGCTCGGACAGGCGCGCCGGGTTCGCCCGAGGAGCGCACGCTCAGCCTCCTGGGCGGAAGTCTCTCGGCAGGCGCAGGCTACGCCTGGGATCCGGGTTCCTGGATCCTTTGGGCGGCGGGTACCGCAGGCGTAAGCGTGGAGACCTGGAAGGCCGTGACGCCGGGGGGCTCGATGGACGAACGCCTCCTGTACGGTCTCCGCGCCGGCGTGACGATCGGTATGGACTTCAAGCTGGGCGAGGGCTTCATCCTGGGTGGTGCCCTGGACATTCCCTTCCTATGGCTGCGTGATTCGGAGGACGAGCAGGTCGGTCTGACAGCCCTGAGGCCCCTGCTCGCCCTAAGGGCCGGGGTCTCCTTCTAGGGCGGCCGGGCGTGGCGCTTTCCCTCCTCTTCCTATTAGGCTCCTCCTTCGCCGTAGCCCTCTCGGGGGCCGTCATGCCCGGCCCCCTCTTCACCGCCGTGGTGGGGGAGAGCGCGCGGCGCGGGGCCTCGGCCGGGCCCCTCTTCATAAGCGGCCACGCCATCCTTGAGCTGGTCCTGGTGGCGGCGGTAGCATTCGGCCTGGGCCCCTTCCTGGGGACCCGCCCGGTCTTCATCGCCACATCCCTCCTGGGCGGTCTCATCATGCTGGCCATGGCCGCGTCCATGTTCCTCTCCCTGCCCAAGTTGAGCCTTGAGGCCGCCGGTCGGGACAGGCGCTACGCCAGGCTGGTGCTGAGCGGTGCGGCCCTCAGCCTCTCCAACCCCTACTGGATCGTATGGTGGATCAGCATAGGCCTGGGCTGGATGACCCGGGCCCTGAAGCTGGGACCGGCCGGCCTGGCGGCCTTCTACACCGGACATGTCTCCGGGGACTTGGCTTGGTACTCCCTGGTGTCCATGACTGTCTCACGCGGCCGTCGCTTCCTGACTGACCGGCGCTACCGCCTCCTCATCGGCTTGTGTGCGGCGGCCCTAGCCTTCTTCGGAGGACAATTCGCTTGGGCCGGGGCAGCCCGATGGTTGAAAGGAGCCTGAGCGGCAGTTGAAAAAGCCTCCCGGCCCCGGGTATCCTGGCTGCGGAGGAAAAAATGAAAATTAAGCATCTATGGGCCGCCCTCGCGCTGATCATCATGGCGGGGGCCATGGCGGAGGACATTTACTCTCCGCGCCGGCCGCTGTTCACCATCCCGACCGAGCACTTCACCTTCATCTTCCCCGAGGAATCCCGCCCGGCGGCCGAGTACCTGGCATCCATGGCCGAGGACATCTACGACGAGGTGGCAGGTCTCCTGGAAGCCCCCAAGAATCTGAAAATCCCGGTCACCTTCACCCCGGACTCGGAGGAGCTGAACGGATCCTTCACGCCCATCCCCTCCCCACGCATCCAGCTATACCAGGCGCCCATCCCTCCCAACTCGGGATTCGCCCTCTACAACGACGCCCTGCGCAAGCTCTTCATGCATGAGCTGACCCACGCCGTCTCCATGACGAGCATGTCGCCCTTCTGGCGCTTCTTCTCCGGCCTCTTCATCGACGGGGGCATCTCCCCGGCGGTCCTGTCGGCTCCCAATAATTTCATCGAGGGCGTGACCGTCTCCTTCGAGAGCCGCGACGGCTTCGGAAGGGCCAACGACACGCCCTATGCGGCCATGATCCAGCAGGATATCATCGAGGACCGTTTCAAGAGCTTCACCGAATCCTGCGGAGTGGCGGACGCCTACCCGGGGGGAATCTGGTACGTCTACGGAGGCTGGTTCTCGCGCTACCTCCAGGAGACCCACGGGTTGGAGAAGTACGCCGCCCTCTGGAAGGCCCTGGGGAATTTCAAGGATTTCCGCAGCTACGGCCCCTTCAAGGGAGCCTTCGAAAAAATCTACGGCCTCAAAGTTGAAGAGGCCTGGGAGGGCTTCCGGCAGTGGATGTCCATCAAAACGCCCATCCTGGCCGACCTGCGTCCCCTGGTCCCGGGCTTCGACTTCTACGGGGCCCTGGAGGCCCGCGGTAGCACGGTCTATTTCGCAGACAGCCAGGCGGTGAAGGCCATGGACCTCGAGACGGGCAAGGTTCGCAAGCTCTTCGACGCGGACAGCGGGGTGTCGCACCTCTCCCTTGACGCGGAGGGCAAGCGCCTCCTGGTATCCAAGGCCGTCTACCAGGACGGCCTGCCCCGCCTCAAGCTCCAGGCCTACGACCTGGAAGGCAAGCGCTTCCTCCCCGATACCTACCCGGCGTCCTTACGCGAGGCATGTTTCCTGCCCTCGGGCGACGTGGCGGCCGCCCGCAACGCCGGCTATACCCTGGACCTCATCCTCATCAGAGAGGGCGGCGAAGTGAAGACCCTCTTCAGCGGCAGCCAGCGCCTTGTGCCCTCCAATCCCTGTCCATGGGGTGATGACGGCCTGATCTTCATTCTCCAGGTTGATGGAACCAACCGTCTGGCCGCCATGGACCTGGCCACCCGCAAGGTGAGCCTCCTCTCGACCGATCCGACCCTGGAGGGCATCCGCTACCTCTCCTCGGACGGCGACAGGGCCTATTTCTCCTGGGACAATGACCGAAGCCTCTTCAAGCTGGGTATCCTGGAGCGCGAGTCCGGAGCCATATCCTTCCAGGCCACCAGCCTCTCGGGTGGAGTGCAATACCCCGTGCCGGCCGGGGAGGAATTGGCCTACATTGCGCGCATGTCCCGAGGCGAGGTCCTGGCGCGCCTGCCCATGCCGGCGTCCGAGCTGGCGGACGCCCACGCCGTGGCCTCCTGGGAGGACATTGACCCCGACATCCTGGATACGCCTTCAGTCTTCAGCCTACCGCCGTCAATGGAGGCCAAATGCTATAACATCCTGCCCTGGCTCCTCATCCCCCAGATCCGCTATCCCCTCCTGGAGCTGGACACCAGTCGCCAGGGCCTGGAGATGCTGCGCTCAGCCGGCCTGGGCACGGTGGCGATAGACCCGACCTACGCGGCCACCCTGGAGACGACGGTCTCCTACGATTGGCATGAAGCCTTCGCCAGCTGGAGCCTGGGCCTTCTCCTCTCCGTCTTGCCCTTCGACATAAATTTGCAATTCCAGGACGACATACTCCCCCTCTACGACGCGCCCGGCTTTACCGAAGCCCGGGTCCTGGGCGCCTCGGCGACCTTCTCGGACTATATCGATTTCGATCCCTACTGGCGCAGCATCCGGTACAACCTCTCGGCCGGCCTTGACGCCCTGGCGCCCATCGCCACGGGCGACACGGCATATACCAGCGATTTCACGGACTTCGCCCTGCCCTTGGGGGCCTATGTCGGCTACTCTGATTTCTCCCGCCGAGCCTTCGCCCCCAACAGCACCCACGGCTTCGGCGTCGGGCTGTCATGGTACGGCTTTCTGGATACGAGCGCCTGGGTACTGTCCGAAGGAGCCTTCACTCTTGACCTGGACTTGCGCCTGCCCTGGCTCAACCTGAGAACCCGTTCCTACGGCTCCATGGCCACATCGGCCGGCACGGATGTGGGACCGGCCGGGGGCGCCTACCATCCCGTCTTTCAGGAGTACGCCCAGGTGAAGGGCCTGGAGGGTCCACTCTATGTCTTCCAGGAGTCCAGCCTCGGCTACGAATTCAAAACCGGGGCCCAGATCTTGGGAGGGTTCTACGTGGAATCGATGGATATCAAGGGAGGCTATCGCTCGGCCTTCTCGAGCGGCACCTATTACGACGCCTTCTTCGCCGCCGCGCTGATGGACTTCCGGGTAGGCGAGAGCTTGGCGGCCAACGTGCCCTTGGGCCTGGGCTTCGAGATATCCTACGCCTTCTCCCTCCCGGAGGAGGAAGCCATGAGCTGGCGAATCCTGGTCGGCTCCGTCAGCCTCCTGGACTGAAACCGCCCGGGAAGGGCTGGGAATCTTTGAATGGGATTCATGGCCGCGTGGCCGAGAATAATGCGGCTGTGAATCCCATAGCCATATTTTCCCGACACCCGCCAAGCCGAGTCGCCATGCGGAATATGTCGACTCGTCAATAAGGGTATTGGTATACTCCAGCCATGGACCAGGATAGATTGATCCGGGCTCTGGATGCGGCGGTCGCGCGCCTCAGCGAGACGGGGGCCGGGCACATCGCCTTCAAGGGCTCCATGGGCGACCGCTCCCTGCCCTCGCGCCAGCGCCTGGGCGAGTTCATCGATGCCGCCAAGGCGGCTCTCTTCCCGGGGTTTTATGGAATCCCGGAAACGCGCCGTGAGACCATCAAATACGAGATAGGCCACAACCTCGAGGCGATGCATAGGATCCTGCGCGAACAGGCCCTGTACGGCCTGTGCTTCGAGTGCGAGGGCGGCCCGGCCTGCGGTCACTGCGACGCGCGCGCGGACGAGGTGGCCCTGGCCTTCCTGGAGCGCCTGCCCGGCGTGCGTGAGGCCCTCTCGGACGACGTGGACGCGGCCTTCGACGGCGATCCGGCCGCCAAGAGCCACGCCGAGATCATCTTCTGCTACCCCAGCATCGCCGCCCTCATCCACCACCGCATAGCCCACGAGCTCTATACCCTCAAACTGCCGGTCATCCCGCGCATCATCTCGGAGATGGCCCACGCCGCCACCGGCATCGACATACATCCGGGCGCGGAGATAGGCCGGGGCTTCTTCATCGACCACGGCACCGGGGTGGTCATCGGCGAGACCTGCGTGATAGGCCGGAACGTGCGCCTCTACCAGGGCGTCACCCTGGGCGCCAAGAGCTTCCCCAAGGACGAGCACGGGAATCCCATCAAGGGCATCCCGCGCCATCCCATCGTCGAGGACGATGTCATCATCTATGCCGGGGCCACCGTCCTGGGCCGCATCACGATAGGCGCAGGCTCGGTGATAGGCGGTAACACCTGGGTGACCGAAAGTCTCCCCCCGGGGAGCAAGGTCAGCATCTAGGTCCGTATGATGCCCGGCCTCATGCCCGTCCCAGGCTCGTATCGCCCCTGAGCTTCCAGCCGTCGCTGTCCCTCTCAAAGCGCAGGTTCCGGCCGGGAAGGCGCAGGCCTATCTCCCTCTCCAGGATTCCACGGCAGGTGTCCACGTAGAGCTCGTAGCGTTCCTGCGAGGGCGGTTCGCGGCTGGCGACTTCCACGTCCAGGAGGTAGCCCATGCCGAAGCGGCTGCCCGCCCCGGTGGTGAACACGAGCCCTATGTTGAAGAGTCCCGAGGCCTGGGGATTGGCCGTTTGGCCGAAGGCCGGGCGGTTGTCGCGGAGGGGCAGGTCGAGGCCGAAGCGCGCCTCCATCTCCTCCTCCGTAGCCACGATGGCCGCGTGGACGGCGTCGTCCCAGGCTTGGGTGCTGGGATGGCTCACGGACATGCCCGTAGCCTAGCACGGCCCGGGATGAGGCGCCAACCGGGCCGGCGGACATTGGGGGCGAGGTCACTGTTAGCACGATACTATTTGCCTATAGCAATTATTCTGAGCATGACCGCCCTGCCATTAGGCCCTCCTGGCAGGCGGTTGGTCCAAGTCCGCGCTCTCTTGCAGGCGGGCCGGGCCGCAGTGAGAGTGTCAACGCGGGCTGTCGCAAGCATGGCTAGGGCGATCCAGCAGTCCCGATATGGCGCTGCCGGGATAGGGGGAAGAGAAGGCTGTCTCCACGGGAATCCGCGTAGCGCTCTGTAGGGGGGAAGGGCGGGGGCTCTTCCCCCCTCATAGGACCAGGAACCCGACAACAATCCTCATAAAACAATGGTTTGTATAGGAGGCCAAGGGGCTTGATAACGGATTATACTGTGTTATAATCCATTATAAGAGGTATATAGCCATGAACAAGGATACACTGACGGTCCAAGAGGTCGCAGCCTCTCTGAGGGTCTCCCGGCAGATGGTGTACAACATGATACGCAAAAAGGAATTAGCATCCTTTAAGATCGGGTCTGCAGTCCGGATCCAGAGAATCGACTTGGATAGGTACATCGAGCAGCAAAAGCGCCTCAGCCAGGCATCTCTTGAACCGGCCCCGGAGGCAAAAAAAGGCCTTATCCAGATCAGCCATCTCTCGGTGAACATCGGCGGATTCTATGTCAGCGACATCGACCTGGAATTCCCCCTAGGCTCGAGCCTGGGCGTGATAGGACCCTCCGGCTCCGGGAAGCCCCTCCTCCTCCGTTGTCTGGCCGGGCTCCAGCCACCCCTGACCGGGCACTTCCTTGTGGACGGTGAACTGATGGACCACCTGGGGCCGGGGATGCGGCGGGTGGGTTTCGTCTTTCAGGATTATTCTCTCTACCCCCACATGGCCCCGCGCGGAAACATCGGCTTCCCTAAGGAGATAGCCAGGGCCCCGCACAAGGAGGTAGAGGAATCTGTGACGGCCATCGCGACGCGTCTGGGCATAGGCCAGGAGTACCTGGATCGTGGGATAGGCGCCCTTCCGGAGGGAATAAAGCAGCTGGTGGCCATCGGGCGGGCGGAGAACCGCAGCGCCCTCCTCTTCGTAATGGACGAGCCCCTGGTGCACCTGGACGCCGGGCTCAGGCGCCACATGCGGGCTTTCCTAGGAGCCCTACGCAAGGACTTGGGTGTCAGCACCATCTACGCCTTCAATAACGCCGAGGACACTCTGGCCCTGAGCGACTACATCCTCTGCATCACCGAGGGGCGCGCGCTGCGCTTCGGCAGGGCCGAGGATGTCTGGGCCGATCCGGGGAGCCTGGAGGCGATGGAGATGCTGAGCGCAAACGGAGTTAACCGCCTGGGCCTGAGGATCCGAGGGGGCCGGGCGGATTTGGGAGGCATTCAGGTTCCGCCCGGTCTTCCCGACGGGGATTGGCTGTGCTGTTTCCGCCCCGAGGAGACGGAGCAGGTCCCGGAGGGCCAGGGGCTGGAGGCGGAGATCATGGACGCTCGCCTGCACGACGGCCAGTCGGATATTGCCAACGGAATGCTGCCTGACGGACGGCCGGTCTCCTTCATCGTCCCCAGCGGCACGCGCGGAACCTTCCGCTTCAGCCCCGCCAACCCGCGCTTCTTTCCCGCTGGCAGCGAGGCAAAATCCTGATGGAAAAGACGCGTGTTGGAATAGGTTTCGCGACCCTGTGCATCATTCTCTCGGCCTGGGCGTGCAAGGAAGCGGAGCTCCCCCCACCTCTCGCGAGCGACCGGGACGGCTTCGTCCTGGTGGAGGGGGGCGCCTTTACCATGGGCGATCGCTATGGCAACCGAGACGAGACATCCCTGACCCCGGTCAGCGTGAGTGCCTTCCTCATCGCCCCGCGCGAGCTGACCCGCGGGGAGTGGGCAGCCTTCCTGAAGGCCGGCGGCCGCCCGGCGACCGCCAAGGGAGACGAGAGGCTGCCGGCCGACGGCCTGAGCTGGAGGGAGGCCCTGGAATACTGCAACTGGCTCTCAGCCGAACGCGGCCTGGAGCCGGTTTATTCCATCGGACCGGATTCCGTCGAGGCGGATTGGGAAGCCTCGGGCTACCGCCTGCCCAGCGAGGCCGAATGGGAATTCGCAGCCCGCGGAGGCTTGCGCACCCGCAAGCGTGCCATGCCCGGGGGGAACGACCCCGACTCCCTGGGCTGGCACAACGGCAACGCATCCGGCCCGGCCCCGGTGGGCGGGAAGAGGCCCAACGAACTGGGGCTCCTGGATATGTCGGGCAACGTCTGGGAATGGTGCTGGGACAGTTACGGGATGTACGACGGCCGGCCCAAGGAGGATCCGCGCGGCCCGGCCTGGTCGGAATGGAAGGTCCTGCGCGGTGGCTCCTGGCGCTTCGATCCCCAGGACATGCGCTCGGCCAACCGCTACTTCGCGGACTGGGAGGAAGGGCCTGACGATGCCGGACTGCGCCTGGCCCGCTCGGTTGTCCTGGACGATGACAGGAAGCTCCTGGCCCGGGCCCTGGAGCGCCTCAATTCCGGGAAGGCGAGCGCGGCCAAGGATGGGTCCGGCAAGCCCCCGGCGGACGCCCCCTACCGCGACCCCTCCCGGCCGACGGCTGAGCGGGTGCGCGACCTCCTCTCGAGGATGAGCCTGGAGGAGAAGGCCGGGCAGACGACCCAGGCGGCCCTGGACTACCTGGGTGACTACGGGGCCGTGGAGCGCCGCTTCCTTGGATCGGTGCTCTCGGGCGGAGGCATGGGGCCGGTCCGCAAGGAAGCTGGGGCCTGGGCCGACATGACCGACGCCCTCCAAAAGGCAGCCCTGTCCACGCGCTTGGGCATCCCCTTGATCTACGGGATAGACGCAGTGCACGGTCACAACAACGTGCGCGGCGCCGTCATCTATCCGCATAACATCGGGCTGGGGGCGGCCGGGGACGAAGACCTGGTGGAGCGCATCGGAGCTGCCACGGCCCGCGACCTCCTGGCCACAGGGACGCGCTGGAATTTCGCGCCCTGCCTGGCGGTGCCGAGGGACGAACGCTGGGGTCGCAGCTACGAGGGCTTCTCTGAGGATCCGGGCCTTGTGGCGCGGCTGGGGGCGGCCTACGTGCGCGGCTTGCAAGGCGAAAAGCTGGGTAGAGATTCTGTGGCGGCCACGGCCAAGCATTACCTGGCCGACGGCGGCACGACCGGCGGTAAGGACCGCGGCGACGCCAGGGGCGATGACAAGAGCCTGCGCTCGATATTCCTCCCTCCCTACCGGGCGGCCCTGGCCGAGAGCGCGGCTTCGGTAATGGCCAGTTTCTCCAGCTGGAACGGGGAGCCGATGCATTCCAACAAGGCCCTCCTGACCGGCCTGCTCAAAGGAGAACTGGGCTTCAGCGGCGTCGTGATCTCGGATTGGGGAGCCCTCAAGCTACTCCCGAAGAGCAGTCTGCCCGAGCAGGTCCTCGCGGCCATGGACGCAGGCATTGACATGGTCATGGTACCGGACACCTTCTCAGAGCACATCGATGCCCTGATCAACCTTGTGGATTCTGGCAAGCTGCCCGAGAAGCGCCTGGACGACGCAGTGGCGCGTATTCTGCGTATGAAGTTCGAGATGGGCCTCTTCGAGGACCCCTGGGCCAGGCGCGGCCTCCTGGCAGGCGTGGGTTCCGCAGAGCAGCGGGCCCTGGGAAGGGAAGCCGTCCGGCGTTCCCTCGTTCTCCTCAAGAACGAGGGCCGGGCCCTCCCCCTCAAGGGCCAGGCGGGGCGCCTCCTGGTGGCGGGCAAGGCGGCGGACGACATAGGCATCCAGTGCGGAGGCTGGACCATCACTTGGCAGGGTTCCCCCGGCCCCATCACGCCCGGAACCACCATCCTGGCCGGCCTGCGCGGGGCAGCCGCCGCCAAGGGCATGCGGGTGGACTACGAAGCCTCGGGGAACTTCGATGATCCCGGGACGGCCACGGTCGTCCTGGTCCTGGGGGAAAGGCCCTACGCGGAAATGGTCGGGGATCGCCAAGACCTGTCGTTATCGGATGAGGAGAGGGCCCTGGCCAGGCGCCTGGCGGCCCTGCCGGGCCCCCTGGTGATCGTCCTCATCTCGGGCAGGCCCATGACGGTGACGGCCGAGATAGGCCTGGCCGACGCCTTCGTGGCCGCCTGGCTCCCCGGCACCGAGGGCGCGGGCGTGGCCGACGTCCTCTTCGGTGATTACCCGCCGCAGGGCCGCCTTCCCTATACCTGGCCCCGTGACATATCCCAGCTCCCTATCAATGCCGGAGACGGGAAGGTGGGTCTCTACCCCCTGGGCTATGGGCTAGGCTATTAATGTGCTCTTGGATCGATACAAAAAGGCCGTCCGGACCCTTCCGGACGGCCTGATAGGACCGGGGGCTTGGGCGCCTCCCGGCTCCGGCTCACTTCTTCACTACCAAGAGGGTGCCGGCCATCTTGAGAATCTTGCCGTCGAAGCTCACTTGGATGTCGCCCTTATACTCGTATACCGTGGAATTGGCCACGTCATCGGTGATCTTGCCGGTCTTGGAGGTGGTGGAGCCCACCTGCTTGCCGTCAGCGATGGAGGCGTTCCAGACCTTAGCCCAGTCGACTCCGGAGGCCTTGCCGTTGGAGCTGAAGTCGCTGTGGATGGTGTTATCGGTGTGGCCGATCTTCCGAGTCTTTACTACCAGCGAGGGCATGCTCAGCTTCCCGGACTTGTCGGTGACGATCTCATAGGCCGTTCCGCGATGGACGTAACGGATGGTGATGACGCCCGAGGAGGCCATGCTGACGCTCAGGGCGTCGTCGATGCGGGTCTTGTCGTCGGCTACCGGGTAGAGGAGGAGTGAGCGCAAGGCGCCAGGCATGATCTTCCCTCCCAGGAGGTCGGTGCGGTAGGCGTTGAGCATGACCGTGGACTCCAGCTTGGAAGCCCCGGTGGCCGCGTCGAACTGATCCTTATTAGCCGATCCCGATAGGCCGCTGAAGGTCAGGTAGTTGTTGGCGGCGTCCGCGGCCACCACGTTCATCTGGTAGTCCAGGGTGAAAGCCGGGTCGGCCGCGAAGGCCGCCAGAGCCGCCAAGAGCAGCACCGATACGATGGCGATTCTCTTCATAGAAATAATCCTCCTCCCCGGCCGGATCATACGGGCAGAATGGTGCTCCATTGCGCACTCCCGCCGGCCGAGATGCTTCTAATGTGCAATTATTTCACCCGGAAAGCAAGGGCTGCCCGTGGATTCTTCCCGCCGTTGCGGATCCGGGCGGCCAGCCGCTTCGCGGGTGACTGCCCATCGCACGCCAGAGGCACAGCTTGATTGGCTGGCAGGGGCCGTGCTAGCTTGGACCCGTGCCGGGAAGGCAGGCATGCGCCTCGGGCGCTGACGCCGGGCGGCCTTCCCGCCATGGAGTATTTTGAACACTACTACGCACAAGGCTACCGTCGCCTAAGCGGCCCCTTCCGGGCCGCGCCAACCTGATCTCCTCACGCATCCGGCCGGCCTTTTGGCTTGGCCAGCGCGGCGCCCGATGCGCAGCGCATCACCGACGAGCCTCCCCGAGGGGAGGCGACGGAATGCGAGGTTGGCCGTGGATAAAGACGGCATCGTGCTCAAGACGGAGGGGCTCTGCCGCTCCTACATCAAATACTCGAAGGAAGAGGGCCTTAGGGGCAGCCTTAAATCTCTCTTCAGGCGCCGCAGGATCGAGGTCCAGGCGGTCAGGGACTTCAACTTGGAGCTTCGCCGCGGAGAGATCCTGGGGCTGATAGGGCCGAACGGGGCCGGCAAGACCACCCTGGTGAAAATGTTGGCCGGCATCATCAGGCGCACGGCCGGGATTATCTCGGTACTGGGGCACGACCCGGCCCAGAGGCGCGAGGCATACCTCTCACGCATGGCCATCGTCATGGGGCAGAAGAGCCTGCTGTGGTGGGACCTGCCGGCGCGCGACTCCTTCCTCCTGGCCAGGGCTATCTACGGTTTGGACGCCGCGCGCTACCGGGTCTCACTGGATAGGCTCTGCGGGGCCCTGGACGCGGGTGGCCTGATAGACCTGCCGGTGCGCGGGCTGTCCCTGGGCGAGCGCATGAAGATGGAATTCATCTGCGCCATGCTGCACGAGCCGGAGATAGCCTTCCTGGACGAGCCGACCATAGGCCTGGACGCCCCGGCCCAGAAGGCCATCCGGGAATTCGTCCGATCCGAGAACGCCCGCCGCGGCATGGGCGTCATCCTGACCAGCCACTACATGGAGGACGTAAGGCGCCTGTGCGGCCGGGTGGCCGTGATCGTGCGCGGGCGCAAGACCTACGACGGCGGCCTGGAAGGGCTGTTCGCCTCTGTCCGGGAGCGCAAACGCCTGATTTTCTCCTTCTCCGCCGAGACGAGCGTAGACAGGCTCCTCCTGGCCGGGGCCGATGTCCTGGTCGAGAACCCCTACCGCCTGGAGCTCCTGGTCCCTTCCCAGTCGGCGCGTTCAGTGCTGGCGGCTGTGCTCTCGGCCCACGACACGGCCGACGTGGCCGTCGAGGAAGAGGAGATGGCCGACTCTGTCGAGAAGATCTACGCCCGGGAGGCCGGCCGTGAATAAGTACCTCACCGTGGCGCGCATCGCCTTTATGGACAGGCTGGCCTTCAGGTCGGAGACCTTCCTGGGGGCCCTTTTCCAGGGCGCGCGGATCCTGATGGCCATGATCCTCTGGGGCGCCGTCCTGGACGGCCGCGGGGAGGTGGGCGGCTACGACCTGCCTATGATGCTGACCCACTACCTCTTCGCCTCCTTCCTCCCCGCCCTGGACCAGTCCGAGGGCTATGTCTGGGAATTCGCCGCCGAGATCCGCGAGGGCGCCTTCGGTAAGTACCTGGCCAGGCCGATAGACCCGCTCGGCCACTTCATGGCCGTGTGCATCGGGCGCGGGCTCTCCCAGGCACTGTCCCTGGCGGGGGCGGCCGTACTTTGGAGCCTGCCCCTGGCGAGCCGCATGGCTACCGTTTCCATCTCCGGGCTGGCGGCCGGGATTCCCCTGGCCCTGTTGGGCCTCCTGTGCATGTGCCTGCTGAACTACCTGACCGCCCTCCTGGCCTTCAAGGTCCAGGACATCCTGCCCTGGCACATGGCCAAGAGCGACGTTGCCTTCATCCTCATGGGGGCGGTCATCCCCATGGCCGTCCTGCCGGACTGGCTCAGGCGCATCGTCTACTTCACGCCCTTCCCCTTCATCGCCGACATGCCGGCCGCCCTGGCCATGGGCCGGGTCCGCGGGGAGGCACTGCGGGCCTACCTTGTCGCCCTGGCCTGGGCGGTTGCCCTGTACGGCCTGTGCCGGGGCCTGGGGCGGGCGGCCGCCCGCTCGTACACGGAGGTAGGGGCATGAGGATACACGCGTCTCTCCGCGTGGCCCGGGCCCTCTTCCGCCAGCGCCTCTCCCGGGCCATGGCCGACGCCCCCTCCTTCTGGTCGGCCCTGATCGTGGACGGCCTCCTCTTCGGCCTGCAGGCGGCGGTCTTCTGGGCCCTTTACCTGCGGGTGGACGATGTCAACGGCTGGGACCGCTGGCAGGCGGTGTTCTTCGTGGGCACCTTTACCCTTATGGACGGGATTTGGATGACAGTCTTCTTCTTCGGCCTCATCCGCATCCCTGAGCTCGTGCGCACGGGCAAGCTGGACGCCCACCTGGCGCGCCCGGTGGACACCCTCCTGTACGTGTCCCTCGAATCGATCGATCCGGGCTCGGCCCTGCTGATCGCGCCCGCCCTGGGCTTGACGGCCTGGGCCGCCCTGGCCTCGGGCGCGCGGCTGAGCGCGGGCGGCCTGGCCGCCTACGCGGGCGCCATGGCCATGATGCTCTGGCTGGTGCATTCGCTGATGGTCCTGGTGCGGGTGCCGGCCTTCTGGTTCAAACGCGCGGACGTCTTCCAATCTATAGAGAATACCTTCATGGAAATGGCCATCCGTGTGCCCGGATCCGCCTACCGGGGCGTCTTCAAGATCCTCTTCAGGCTGATCCTGCCCTACGGCCTGATCGCCGCCTTCCCCTCCGAAGTATTCTTCGGCGCCTCCTCTTGGAGGCTGTGGGCGGCCAGCGCCGCCGTCACCCTGGCCTTCGGGGTCGTGGCCCGGGCCGCCTGGAACCTGGGGCTCAGGCATTACGGCAGCTCGGGATCATGAGTGACCCGCGGCGCTCCTTGCCAGGGGCACCGCGGGGCCTTATGCTTGGGGCGTGGCAAAGGTCGCCCCTGAGGCATGAAAGCGCCGGGATTCCTCAAGCTGCGCAAGAAAGCCGCCTGGCTCGAGCGGGAGCTGGCCGCCGAGCGCGAGGCCCGTGCTCGCTCGGAGGCCTTCATCTCCGAGACCCTGGAGGAGCGCAACATCCTGATGGGCGAGATCCATCACCGGGTCAAGAACAACCTCCAGATCATCATCAGCCTCCTCAGGCTGCAAGGCGGCGGAGCGGCCCAGGAAGCCACCCGCGAGGCCCTGGCCCGGGCGGTCGACCGCGTGCAAGCCATCAGCATGGCTCACGAACGCCTCTATAAGTCCTCGGATTTTTCAAGCGCTGACATCTCGGCCTACTTGCGCGATCTGCTCAATTCCCTCTCCTCTGCCCTGCGCGCCGAAGGCGGAGAAGGCGTAGAATTCGTCCTGGAGGCCGAGCCCCTGCCCTTGGATCCAGACCGCTGCATCGATTGCGGCCTGATCGTCAACGAATTAGTGACCAACGCAGTCAAGCACGCGTTTCCCGGAGACGTATGCGCGGACGCGCCCAAGCGCGTGACAGTCTGCTTTTCCTGCCAGGGAGATGACTATCTCTTGAGCGTTTCTGACAACGGCGTGGGAATGTCCGGCCCGATGACCGCAGGGAAGGCCGGGTCCCTGGGGATGCGCATGGTCAATTCCCTTGTGCGCCAGCTGAAGGGGCGTCTGGAGCTTGGTCCCGGCCCGGGGACGTCCATCAGTGTGCGCTTCAAGGCCGAGTCCCCGGAGGGGCGCAGGGACAGAGCCCCTGCCCTGCAGCGCATCCGCCGGGCCATAGACAGTCTGCCCGCCGAGGATCGCACGCTGGCTGCACAATATTACATGGAAGGCCGTGGCGCCGCTGACATAGCCCGGGCCATGGGCCTTGATCTGGATGTTCTCATGGAACGTTTGCGTTCCATGCGCGTCGCCATCCGCGATAGTCTTGTCTCTTCTGGCCAGGCTTCTTCCGCCAAGGGCGGCGGGGGGGGTGCACCGTGAAATGCCGGGAGGTGAAACGCCTTATCGGATTGTGGAGTGCCGGCGGGGACGTCTCCTCCCATGACGCGCGCGACCTGGAGGACCATGTATCTTCCTGCCCGGATTGCGGGCCGGCCTACGGAGATGTCATACCATTTATCCTGCGCGACGCATGCCAAGTCTCCACCGTGGAGGCGGCCGTATCTGTTCCGCCCCCTGTCCGCGCCCGTGAGAAACCACGGGCATGGTTCCCGGCCCTCGTCATAACCGGCCTGGTACTGACTGCTGTCGGCGTGGGCGTAGCCTCATGGTGGGCGACGAGAAGTCAGCGGACCCAAGTCCTCTTCAGCCTCGACGCCCCGGATGCCCGCAGCGTCAGCCTGGTGGGCGACTTCAACGCCTGGGACAGAGCAGGTATACCCATGCTTGACAAGGATGGGGACGGGACTTGGACCGTTAAGGTCCTCTTGCAAAGAGGCCGAAGTTACCGTTCTAATTTCCTCTTAGATGAAGAACGTTTGATCGCCGACCCCGCGTCGACACTCCGGGTTCCGGATGGGTTCGGCGGCGAATCCTCAGTCCTCCGCGTCGAATAGGAGACTGAAAATGAAACGTTCTTCCATTTTTATTCTTTTCGCCCTTATTTTCTTCGCACTCTATCCACAAGACATCCAGAACGCTGCAGATATGGCCTGGCCAGAGCGGGATTCGTCATGGAAGTCCGCCTTTGTCTCGGCCCTCTCGCCCGTCCTGGAAAAGGCCTTCGTCCCCACACGCATCGCGACATTCGTCATGGTCAAGGTGTGCGCAGGTGAGAGCCTTGAAGTGCCGGCCGAGGCTGCCGCCCTCGTCGGCCGCATCGCCACCGACATCGACCTGGCCCTTCGAAGAGGCCAGCCCACCCAGGCCCTGGCCTTCGAGGGCCGCCGGGCCTATCGTTCCGAAATCGCCCTGGCACGGGCTGAACCGGGCGCCCGGGCCGACGATGCGCATGCGGTGAAAAAAGACCTCGCCCCCGGGCTCTCTAGGGCCCCTGGCCAACTGAAGGAGAAGGTGCTCAAGGAAAAAAAGGATAAGGCTGACAAGAAAGAAAAAGAAGACAAAGAAGATAAAGATAAGGAAAAAAAGGACAAAGACAAAGATAAGAAGGATAAGGGCTGAGCCCCGCCGGAATAGATGAGAGGCGGGACTTTTCGGACCCGGCGCCGGTGCGGTCGCCGGGCTTCGGCATTTTGGGCGACCCTCGGTCTTCTAGCCTCAATGATCCTGACACGCGGCTATCTGTGCGCTGAGGCCTTGGGCGCCCCGGCCTTCCTCCAGAACGGTCCTTACGCCAACCTGGGACGGGAGTACCTTGAAATACAGGCCCGCCTCCAAGCCCTCGGCGTGCCCTCCCAAATCCTGGAAGAGCGGCTGCGCGAGGCCATGGCCAAGCGCGTCGACATCGACACACTCAGAGCAGCCTTGGCGTCCGATGAGGAGCGCCTGGGGCGTATAGCCCGGGCCCTGAGCGCCACCGGCCACTGGGAGACCGGGGCCAAGGAACGCCTGGAGCAGTTCAAGTCCCTTTCCATGGTCACCACCGGCATCATCTCCCTGGAGACCCTGGAAGCCTACATGGCCGCCCTGCCCGCCCAGGCGGGCTCCCCCTCGGCCCTATCCGCCTGGGTGCAGGCGACCATATCGCTGTATAATCTCTCCGACCTGTCGGACGGCCAGTTGCGCAGCCTGGGGGAATCAGTCCTGGGCAGCAAGCTCAAGCCCAGCGGTTACGCCATCATCCCAGGTCTTTTCCTGAAGGCGCGCCGCAACGGACTCACGGACGCAGAGACCCTCAAATCGATGCTCAGGGTCCTCTCGTCCGGCGGGGGCGTCTTCCAGCTGGAGGACGAGGTATCGAGGAGGAAGGGACCGTGAAGCTCAGACGATCAGCCTGCGTCTTCATGGCAGTCCTGTGCCTCCCAGTCGCGGCACTGGAGTACGAGCTGGGGGCGGAGCTCTCCTGGGACCATTCCGGCCAGGAGAACCCCGGGATCCTGGGCGTATCGCTGGCCGGAGCCTTGGCTGGCGAACGCGTGGCCGGTGAAGCCGTATCATATTGGGCGCGAGCCCTCTGCCGGGGCGGCTATTCCGGGACCGGGGCAAGCATCGGCGGCGAGCTAGAGGGCGAATTGAGCCTACGCAAGGACTTCAATGTCCTGCGCTTGGGCGCCTACGGCCAGGCGGCCTATGCCGGAACCGATTTTACATGGGAAGCCGAGCCGCGCTTGGCCCTCAGCATGGGCGGAGAGAATTGGTCCGCCTACAACGAACACTCCTTCATTCTCAATTCCTTGGCCGATGGAGCGGAGTCCTACCGGACCGAGCTGGGAACGGCCCTGGCCTTCCCGGCCTTCTACATCAAACCGGCCCTGACCCTGGCCCTGGAAGACCTGGGCGCCGAGCCCCTCCTCAAGGCCGGGGCGCGGGCCTCCCTGAGCGGACTAGCCATAGGCGCCCTGGGTGTCGATTTCGATCTTGGCGCGGATTACGCCTTCAGCCGGGGAAGCTGGTCGGCGGATGCGGGTGTCGTCCTCTCGGGTTACCTCAAGCGCAGCCTGGACTGGACCCTGGAAGCCGCCGCCTGGTACGACTCCTTCACGGCATCAGGCGGCTTGGCGGCCCAAGCCGATGTCTCCTGGCGCTTCGCCGGGCGCCTCATTCTACGGGCCGGCGCCGACCTGACCATACCCCTGCCGGACGCGACCACCCTCTCCTGGGGAGCTCTGGTCAGCCTGGCCGTCAGCAGGCCCTGATCAGTCCTTTTCCCCCTTCACTGGACCGTTCGGGGCTCCTCAGGCACTATGAAGTCCGCCATCTGTAGGCATCGGCGCCGGTACTCGGTGGGACTCATGCCCGCGTGCTGGGTGAACAGCCGCGCGAAATGGAACTGGTTCTCGAAACCCAGGCGATCGGCTATCTCTCCCACCCTGTAGTTGGTGGAGGAGAGCATGGCCTGGGCGGCCTCCACCTTCAGCTGGGCGAAGTATTTCATGGGCGAGATGCGCATGCGTGAGGTGAAAATCCGCACCAAGTGCTCGCGGCTCAGGCCGAGACGCGCGGCCAGGGCCGAGAGGCTGAGCTTGCGCTCCAGATTGCCCTGCATATAGGCGATGGCCTTCTCCACGTGAGCGGACTCGGCGGCCCCGGCGTAGGCTCCCCGATCCCCCCCGGCCAGGGCGTAGAGGAAGGCCAGGAACTGGTGGCGCGCCGAAGCTATGAGATCCTTGTCTCCGGACATGGCCTTCTCGCGCAGCTCGGCGAAGAAGAAGCGCCAGGACAGACCCGCCCCCAGGCGGTCCCCGGCGGTGAAGAGACGCTTTTCCAGCAGGGCCAGCAGCTCCGCGTCGTCCGGCTCCGCGGCGAAGAGGATGGCGTAATAGGTGATGGGGCGGCGCACGTCGGTGGCCTCGATCTGGTGAGTGGTGCCGGGCTTGGAGAGGAAGAGGCTGCCGGCCGATATGGGGTAGCGCGCCCATCCGTTCTGGAAGGAGCCGGCCCCGGACACGAAGTAGTGCAGTTCGAAGCAGCCCTCCTGGTGGGCATGGGCCCTCCCGTGCCAGAGTATCTGCTTCTCGTCCTTTAGATGGTAAACGAAGACGATGTCCAGGAAACGCATGGCTTGGCCACAGTAATATCAATTTTAGATATACAGTGTCAACAATGAGGATTGGCCCCGGACAGCTCACAGTATAGTATGCTAGCTGAAAGAACCTATAGGAGGACAATCCATGGACCAACTATTCCCCGGCATTCCCAAGATCCCCTACGAGGGCCCCGATTCCCGCAATCCGCTAGCCTTCAAGTACTACAAGGCCGACGAGGTCGTGGCCGGCAAGACCATGCGCGAGCAGCTGCGCTTCTCCATGGCCTACTGGCACACCCTGAGCTCGGGCGGCTCCGACATGTTCGGGCCGGCCGCCTGGCAGCGCCCCTGGGACGGCAAGTCCGGTATGGAGGCGGCCCGCATGCGCATGCGGGCCAACTTCGAGCTGACCGAGAAGCTGGACATCCCCTTCTTCTGCTTCCACGACCGCGACATCGCCCCCGAAGGCGCCACCCTGCGCGAGACCAACAAGCTCCTTGACGAGATCGTGGCCCTGGCCAAGGATCTGATGAAGACATCCAAAACCAGGTTGCTGTGGGGCACGGCCAACCTCTTCTCCAATCCGCGCTTCATGCACGGGGCGGCCACCAGCCCCAACGCCAAGGTCTTCGCCTACGCCGCCGCCCAGGTCAAGAAGGCTCTCGAGATCACCAAGGAGCTTGGCGGCGAGAATTACGTCTTCTGGGGCGGCCGCGAAGGCTACGAGACCCTGCTCAACACCGACATGGGCCTGGAGCTGGACAATCTGGCGCGCTTCCTCAGGATGGCCGTGGACTACGCCAAGTCGATCGGCTTCACCGGGCAGTTCCTGATCGAGCCCAAGCCCAAGGAGCCCACCAAACACCAGTACGACAGCGACGCCGGTGCGGTCCTGGGCTTCCTCAAGAAGTACGACCTCCTGCCCTACTTCAAGCTCAACATCGAGACCAATCACGCCACCCTGGCCGGGCACACCATGCAGCACGAGCTGCATTTCGCCCGCGTAAACGGCATCCTGGGCTCGGTCGACGCCAACCAGGGCGATGAGCTCCTGGGCTGGGACACCGACCAATTCCCCACCAATCTCTACGTCACCACCCTGGCCATGTACGAGATCCTCAAGAACGGCGGCCTGGAGAAGGGCGGTCTGAACTTCGATTCCAAACCCCGCCGCGGCTCCTACCTGCCGGAGGATATCGCCGAGGCCCACATCGCCGGCATGGACGCCTTCGCTCGCGGGCTCAAGGCCGCCGCGGCCATGCTGGCCGACAAGGCCCTGGACAAGCCCCTGGAGGAGCGCTACGCCTCCTGGCGGGAGGGCTTGGGCGCCTCCATCAGGGCCGGCAAGGAAGACTTCACCAGCCTGGAGAAGGTCGCCCTGGACCTGACCGACTTCGGCCTGAAGTCCGGCGGCCAGGAACGCCTGGAGTCCATCCTCAACCGCTACCTGTAAACTGAAGCGCCGGTCCCCACGCGGGATCGGCGCACTTTTTTCATACCATTCATGGAACGGAGGCCATCATGAAACCAGGCTCCCTTTGCCTCGGCATCGATCTCAGCACCCAGAGCGTCACGGCCGCCCTGATCGACGCGGCCCAAGGGGGCGTAGTGGCCTCCCATTCTCTTATTTACGCCGCCGATCCTCGCTTGAACCGCTTCGGCATCGACCACGCCAGCTACATCATCCCGCCGCGGGCGCCCGGCGAGGCCGATCAGAATCCCCTCATGTTCCTGGCCGCCCTGGACGCCCTCTTCTCCGACCTCAAGGGCATGGTAGACCTGGGCAAGGTGGCCGCCATCGCCTGCTCGGCCCAACAGCACGGCCACGTCTACCTGAACTCCTCCTGGCGCGAGGCCGTCAAGGGGCTCAAGGCCGGAGGAGGCGGGAACCTGGTGGAGCGCATGTCCGGCTCCTTCTCCCTTGGCACCGCACCCATCTGGAAAACCTCCGACACGGCCTCCGAGGCGGCGGACATCCTGAACGCGG
>CAYYCP010000042.1:1570-28106 GCA_964470375.1 uncultured Spirochaetales bacterium | reverse complement strand
CGGATGCCCCGCCCGCCCCCGCCGTCCCGACCCCGCCAACCGCCGTGCCCCAGCCGGCTCAAGCAGAGTCCGTGCCCGTCAGGGAGGCTGAGCCCATCGCGAAGCGCGAATCCGCCCCGAAGCGCAAACACGCCGCGAAACGCAAAATCACCGCGAAGCGTAAACCCGCTACACCCCGGAAAGGCCTCTCACAGAGGCCTACGGGGACGGCGCCTGTGCCTGCCGGAGGGAAGGCCGCCATTCGACGCGAGCGCCTCAGGGCCGTTCCCGGGCTCAGGCCCAAGACCCCGCCGGCCGCCGGCGATACTATGGCCGCTCGCCGCGAGTCCGTCAGCGAGGCCATACGGCGTCTGTCCGGGAAAAGCTACGATGTCTATCACGACATCTTCCTCGCGCGGGTCAGGGCCAGTATCCGTTCCGAGCTCTCGGCCCGCCAAACCAAGCCCCATGGGCTATTCTCAGCCTCCCTCAATCAGGCCGAGGAGGCGGTCTACCGCTTCATCGAGCGCAATTACGACAATCCCTTCATGGACTGGTCCGCCTCGGCCGAGCGGCGGGACCTGGAGGAAGCCGGCTTCGCCCTGGATTCGCTCCAGCCCGTGATCGAGGCCTGTTGGGCGGCTATCCGGGAGGCGGATACCTCAGTCCAGGGTTGAACGGCCGCGCAGGGAGCGGGCCAGGGTCAGGCGGTCGGCGTATTCCAAGTCGCCGCCCACCGGGATGCCGGAGGCCAGCCGGGTTACGGCCACGTCACGATCCTTCAAGAGCCGGCGCAGGTACAGGGCGGTGGTGTCGCCCTCCACGGTGGGGTTGGTAGCCACGATGACCTCACGCACCCCCCCGCGTGCGATCCGCTCCATGAGGGAGCCGATGGCCAGCTTCTCAGGCCCCATCCCGTCCAAGGGCGATATGACGCCTCCAAGGACGTGGTATAGACCGGAGTATTCCCGCGAAGCCTCTATCGTCATGGCGTCCTGGGGCTGCTCGACTACGCAGATAAGGGAGCTGTCCCGGGCCGGATCAGCGCAGACTGGGCAGGGGTCGGCCTCGGTGTAGCAGCCGCAGCGGGAACATAGGAGGATGTCGGACTTGAGGCGGCGCACGCGCTCGGCCAGCCTGTCATTGAAGGCCTGGTCGGCCTTGAGGAGGTGGCAGGCCATGCGCGAAGCGCTTTTCTTGCCCACCCCGGGCAAGCGCGAGAGGAGGGCCACAAGGTCGTCGAGGGCAGTCACGCTCCCCCCGCAGCCCCTGCCAGGCCCTCTATGCCGGGCAGGTTCCCGTATTCCTTGGCGATAATCTCCTTAGCCTTCGCCTGGGCGTCGCGGAAGGCCACCAGGACAAGATCGCCGAGGAAGGCGGCGTCCAAGCCTCCCCCGGGAGCCGGCACCAGGGCTTCCGGGCTGATCTTGACCGCTAGGGGCTCGAGCCTCCCGTTCATGGTCACCTCGACCATGCCTCCCCCGGCCGAGCCGATTGCGCGGACCGCTCCCAGGCGCTCTTGGACCTCGGCCATGCGGCGCTGCAATTCCTGGGCGTTCTTGAGGATGTCGAAGGGATTCACGTTCATTCTCGGCCTCCCAGGTCGCGCTCGCCCACAACACTGCCGCGGAACATCCGCTCAATGGATTTAACCGGATCGGGGGTATTCCCCTCCTCACCGTTCTCCCCTACCCGGCGGCCTGCCTCATCTCCCTCACCCTTCGCAGGCTCATCGGACTTTTGCGGCGCGGCCGAAGGGGCGCGGAACTCCAGCTCCCAGCCCGCGCCTGAGAGGGCCTGGATGCGCTCGGCGATGGCCCGAGCGTCCTGGCCGACGATATCGGCTTCCCAGCGCGAATTGAAGGGCAGAACCAGGCGGCCTGCTTGTATGAACCACGGCGATGATTTCTCCAGGCCGGCGGCCAGCATGACCCTGGTCTTGCGGAAGGCCTGTATCACGGCTGTCCTCAGGGTGACCAGGTCGGGCTTGGATTGATCTACGCCCGGAGCTACAGCTGGAGCAGGGCTTTGGGCCGCGGTGGGTTCGGCAGAGGTGACGTCGGTAGCGGGCCGCCCTTCCCAGCCCGCAGGCTGCGCCGCGGAGGATCGGACATGCCCCGTTCCCCTCGTTTCAGCGGCGATGGGGCTGCCGCCGGCTTCGAAGCTCGCCCCTGTCAAAGCGGCCTTGATGGCGGCTATCTCGGCGCGCGCGCGCGCAGGCCCTATAGACTCGGAGAGTCCGCACAGGCGCGAGACGGCCAACTCGAGCTCGAAGCGCGGGTTGGGCGAGTGGCGGGCCTGGCGCAGGGCCTCCATGCACAGGGCCAGGCCGCGCTCCATCTGCTCGCGGTCCAAGCGCGAGAGAACCTCGGCCGAGAAACGCTCGCGGGGATAACCCAGGATACCGTCGCGGGTGACCCCGGCCTTCACCAGGAGTATGGCCCGCATGTACTCGGCCAGGCCATGCCCCAACTGGTCGCAGGAAACCCCCTTGCCCAGGAGCTCGTCCATGACCCCGTAAGCCTCGCCCGCCCGCCCGGCCGCGCAGGCCTCCATCAAGAGGTTGAGCTCGTCCAGTCCGGCCACGCCCAGCTTCTCCTTGATGGCCGCCAGACTCAGGCGTCCGCCGGAAAAGGCCATGGCCTGATCCAGGAGGGTATAGGCGTCGCGGGCCGATCCTCCGGCCTCCTTGGCTATCCAGAAAAGGGCTTCCTCGTCCGCCTGCCCGCCCGTCTCGGCCAGGGCCTCGGAGAGGAGTCGCCTCAGGATCTCGGCCGGGAGGAGGCGGAAGGCGAATTGCTGACAGCGCGACTTGATGGTGGCGGGAACCTTATGCACCTCGGTGGTGGCGAAGATGAAGACCACGTAGGGCGGCGGCTCCTCGATCGTCTTGAGCAGGGCGTTGAAGGCGGAGTTCGAGAGCATGTGCACTTCGTCGATGATGTAGACCTTGTAGCGCCCCGAGTTGGGCGGGAAGAGCACCTCGTCCCTGATCTGGCGCACGTTGTCCACCGATGTGTTGGATGCCCCGTCTATCTCGATGACGTCCAGGGAGGCGCCGCGCCCGATCTCAAGGCAGGAATCGCAGGACCCGCAGGGATCGGCGGTGGGGCCCTGTCGGCAGTTGAGGGCCTTGGCCAGGAGGCGGGCGGTGGTGGTCTTGCCGCAGCCGCGCGGGCCGGAGAAAAGGTAGGCGTGGGCGATGGAGCCGGAGGCCACGGAATTCCTCAGGGTCGAGGAGACGAATTCCTGCCCCGCCAGCTGCTCGAAGGATTGCGGGCGCCGCCGATTGGCCGTGACTTCATACGCCATGGCGGAATAATACCCGATCGGCACGGCCGAGGCAACGTCAGGCGCCCTTGAAGCGCTCAACGACCCGCAACAGGGACTCGGCAGCTTCGGCCTGCTCGGCGGCCTGCCCGCGCATCGCAGCCAGGAGCTCACCCAGGCGGGCGACGGAGCGGCGCGATTCCCGGGAGCCCTCGGCGCCGCGCTCAGCCATGGAGGCGAAGCCGGTCACCGCGCCGACCAACCCGGCTACGCCGCCGCGGATGCCTTGGGCGGCCGCCCCGGCCGCTCCCGCGGATTCCCTGACCTCCCGCATGCCCTGGAGCATCGCCTGGGTCTCCGCGCGTCTCTCCTCCAAGAGGGCGGCCGTGGAGCCGGCCCGCTCGGAGATGGCCGCGATTCCGGCGATCATGGCACCCAGCTCGGCGCGGAGCTGGCCCATGAGCTGGGAGCTCTGGGCGGTCTGGGCGCCCACCTCGGCCATGCGCTGCTCCATGGCCCCGGCCCCGGCAGCCGAGCGCTCGGCCAGGGCCCGCACCTCCTGGGCCACTACGGCGAAGCCCTTGCCGCTGGCGCCGGCATGGGCCGCCTCTATGGAAGCGTTGAGCGATATCAGGTTGACGCGTTCGGCTATGTCGGACACCTGGCGGGCCTGATCCACGGCCTTGGCGTTGGCTGTTTCTAGCTTCCCCATGACAGCGAAGAAGTCTTCAAGCAGTACCGCCGCCCTCCCGGCCTTTTGATCCAGCTGACCGGCCTCCTGGCGCACATCCTCGACCTGGCCTATGCCTTGGGCAACGGAATCCATAACCCGCACAGCGATGTCAGCCGACTCGCCGGCCGCGGCAGTCTGGCTGATCACCGTCCCCAGGGCGCGCTCGGCCGCGTCGCCCATGGCCACGGCGTCGGCCGAGGCCCGTTCGGAGGCCTCGCGAATGCCCTGTATCTCGTCCAATACAGCCCGGGCGGCGTCCTCGAAGGCCTGCAAGCCCGCCTCGCCCTCGTTGACCGCTTGCTCCAGGCGCCTGGCCGCCTCGATGCTGTCCATGGCCACCTGGCGCACCGCCTGCATGTCGGCCGAGAGAGTGTCCAGGAAGCCGTTGACCGCCTCTATGGCCGAGCCTGTCTCATCGAAACAGATGATGGGAATGCGGTGCGAGAGGTCCCCGCCGGCCCGGGCCAGTAGGGCTACGCTGTCGCGCAGCGAGGCCAGCTGGCCCTGGAATTCCAGGCGCGAAAGATAGAGCATGAGAAGGGCCAGGCCTAAAAAGACCAAGGCCGTGGCGGCCTGGGCTGCATAGAAGGAGCCCATGCGCCCCTGGCCCGGATTGCCTGCCATAAAAAACTCGGCGGAGAAGCCCATGAAACCGGCCGCCGCGAAAAAGCAGCCCAGGAGGATAAGACGATCCTTCCAGCGGTTAAAACTGTCGCGGGCCGTCTCGTCCACCGCCACCGCCCCCAGCGTCAGGCGGGCCTTCAGCAGCAGGGCGTTCTGGGCCAGGGCCGTCATCATACCGGCCATCAAACCAGAGCTGACGCAAGTGATCATTGACCAGGTGTAGGGGATGCCTCCCGGGGTCCGGAAGCGATAGAGGGCGTAAAAGATCGTGGTGCCGATAACCCAAGACAGGACATGGGTGCCCACGAGGATCCAGGGGCTCCGGGCCAGGGCCTGCCTTGCTCGCCTACCGGCGGCCGTATCGATCCCCCGGCCTTCCTCGAGCCGCCCAAGGTAGGCGAAGAGTGGCCGCAGGGCGGCCAGGAGGATGAACCAGGCGATGAAGGCGAAACCGAAGACGAAGGCCACGATATCGGGCTTGACGGCCTTGAGGAGTCGGGCCGCGACGGGCAGCTGGTTATGCGGATTGAAGAGCTGGTCGAAGGCTTCGCGCAGGAGGCCGATGACGAGGGGTATCCCGAGGTTGATGAAGAAGATGCCCGCCTTCAGGCGCCTGAGCTTGATGGGACCCATAGCATGATAGTATAGGCGTAAGCCGCGAAATTGCCAGGCGCGGGACGCAGGCGCATGAAGCCAGGCTTACCGCGACACAGCTTCCAACCGCTTACCGATGCTTCCTTCCGGACCTGTCGGGTTTGGGCGGCGGCCGCTTGCGCGGGGCCTGGCTTCAAACGCCTGCGCGGGATTCGGAGAGAGAGGGATTCGAACCCTCGGTACCCTTACGAGTACACACGACTTCCAATCGTGCACCTTCGACCGCTCGGTCATCTCTCCAGAAAACGATTTTTCATGCGCGGATACGGAGAGAGGGGGATTCGAACCCCCGGAATCCTTGCGGATTCAACGGTTTTCGAGACCGCCCGATTCAACCGCTCTCGCATCTCTCCAATACTTGCGGCGACGCGGGCGAACCGCTGCGCGTCCACCCCGAGCGCGGCCCTCCCCACCCGGGGCGGGAAGGAAACCGTTTGAGGCTGAGAGGATTCGAACCTCCGACCACCAGATCCGCAATCTGGTACTCTATCCAGCTGAGCTACAACCTCATGGATTCACTTTTCAATGACGGAGAGGGGGGGATTCGAACCCCCGGTACCCTTGAGGGGCACAACTCCTTAGCAGGGAGCCCGATTCGGCCACTCTCGCACCTCTCCCGACGCGTGGCTCACGGAGCAGGGGGGATTCGAACCCCCGGAGCCCGAAGGCTCAACGGTTTTCAAGACCGCCTCTTTAAACCACTCAGACACCGCTCCAATGCTATTGGGCGCTATAAATTAGGGGTAAAGGCCGGCTTCTGTCAAGGCGGCCCCGCCTGCCTCAAGACCGTGCGGCCATGAAGGACCGCAGCACCTCCCTCAGGGAGGGATCCTCCCAGGCACAGGAGAGGAAGGCCTCCACATAGCCGGCCGGCTCACCCGTGTCCAGGCGCTTCCCGCGCAGGGGGGCGTAGGCCAGGCGCCCGGCCTCGATGAGTCGCTCAAGGGCATAGAGGTGGTAATACTCTCCATCCGCGTGCGCCTTCCAACCCTCTTCCAAATAATCGAAGAAATCCGGCGTATAGAGGTAGCGGGCGATGGATACCAGGTGGCTGGGTTCGCGGCCGCGGGCGGGCTTCTCCACGAAGCCGCGCACGTGCACACCGTCCGGGTCGGGATCGATGACCCCGTAGCGCGACACATCGCCCGGATCCTCCATGGCCGAGAGGACGGAGCAGCCCGTGGCGGCGTGGACGTCCATGAGCTGGCGGGCCAGGGGCGGCTCGCCGAAATGGATGTCGTCGGGATAGGCCACCACGCAGGGCTCGCCGCCTAGGAAGGGCTTTACCTGGAGGAGGGCGTGCCCGGTGCCCAGCATCTCGCTCTGGCGCACGAAGGCGATCTTGAGCTTGGAAGCCCCGACCTGGGCGGCCCGCTCGGGCTTGCCGGAGCGCAGGAAGGCGCCCTCCAGCTCCACCTCGCGGTCGAAGTAGTCCTCCAGGACCTTCTTACGCCGCGAAGTCAGGACGATAACCTCTTCAATGCCCGAGGCCGCGAACTCGTCCATGATATAGGCGATGGAGGGCTTGGTGACCAGGGGAAGCATCTCCTTGGGAATGGTCTTGGTGACCGGGAGGAAGCGCGTGCCATAGCCGGCAGCGACGATGACGCCTTTCATGCGCCCATGCTACACCTTTGGTGGCCCCCATGGCGAGGGGCGGGCGCCCTTAGCCGATGATCCGCAGGCTCATCCCTGCCTCCAGGCCTCGACCGGCCCCGGCCTCCGCGGCCTTTGAATCGGCCCTGGTCGCCGCACCGCTCAGCTCCACAAGCATACCCCGCCTGAGGCGGCCGAAATCCGCACAGTCGTCTGGCAGGGCTCCCAGCCTGGCCGACAGGGTGAAACGCCCGGAAGGACCGCAAAAAAAGAAGCGTGTCTTGCCTGCCTTGTTCAGCATCGGCTCCGACACGACCAGGCACGTCTCGGTCCGGGGCGCATCTGCCGGTCCCTGATTTTCCATACCCCCTTTCGCGGGGCCTCGGCGAGCCGAGAAGGCCGCCCAGGCCATCTTGAGGGAAGGGCGCTCCAGGCCGGCCCGTCGGGCAAGCTCCAGGGTAAAGGCCGGGGGCTCCCAGTCCAAGGCGTCATGGCAGGTTTGCCAGGGACCGGCCGTCAGAGCCGGGCAAGGCCCCTTCCAGAGGCAGGGGGCCATGAGTACCAGCCCGCGATCCAGGAGGGCGTCTCGGAGGGCCAAGAGGCCGCGGCTCGCGAAGAGGAGGGCTGGCTCGATGAGGAGAAGGAAGCCGCGCGGGGAGAGGAGGTCCACGAGGCCATCGAGTTCTTCGGCCCGCTCCTCGACATCATGCCCCAACTCATTCAGCACATGCGAGACGATGATAGCGTCGAAACCCCCACCCGCCCCCCGGGATGCCACAGTGCGGGCGACACATCCCAGCCCTCCCCCCGCCGATCCCGCGGGGATAATGGAGGGACGAAGGCCGGGCCCCGCGATAGCCCCGAGAAGGCGTCCGCCCGCCGCCAGGGCCATGGGCGAGGGATCGATCAAGCAAATTTCCAAGGCACCACGGGCGGCGAAGGCGGCCGCGGCCGGTCCCGGCCCTGCGCCCAGGTCAAGGATGCGCCCCGGGGCGGGCAGGCCGCTAAAGGCCAGACAGCGATCCAGGGCCCGTCCGGCCTGAACGAAGCTGGAGGGCCAGTAATAGAGGATATAGGCTCCCAGGAGGGCGGGATCATCCATGTAGGGCGATCCCGCCAATGCGCGGCTCCCCGTCAAGCCGCGCTGGAGCCTCAGGAGGTCCCGAGCCGCGGCATCTAGTTCACGGCCGGTGAGCCCCTCCCCCTTCCCGAGCGGTCGACCAGACGCCAGTCCGCGCCACTCGCGGACGAGGGCATCCTCGACCCGAGGCGGCAAGCCGGGAGCTATAAGCCCAGCTCCTTAGCCACCCTTGCCTTGGCCACCGAGAGAACCTCGCCCGTCTGCACGCGCAGGAGCTTCCAGAAGATCTCATAGGCATCGGCCCTGGCATAGAGCTGGCCGGTGACCATCACCTCGGCCCCCAGGAGGGCCCCCAGCTTGGCTGCCGTGGCTTCGTCCACAAGGGAGGAGTACTGGAGCTCCTGCTCCTCCAGGATCTTCTGCAGGTCCTTGCGCTCCACCAGGGTGAAGACCTTGGCCTGGGACGCAGCCAGAAGGGCCGCCTCCGAGAAGTACTCGGCCTGAGTGGACAGGGCGGCCTGATCGGCCTCGGTCAGGCCGATGGGGGCGATGGCCGCCAGGGTCTTCGGGCCCACCTTGTAGGTCGAGTAGTCGGCCAGGCTGCGCAGGGTCTGGGTGAACAGCTTCTGAAGGGTCTCGTCACGATCCTCCCCGCGCACCTTGCGGGCGTCGAAGTAGTCGTTCGTCTCCACCAGGGGCGCGTCGCTCTGCAGGGCCAGCTCCTCGCGGGCGAAGCGGATGATGATGGCCTCGAGCTTATCTGTCTGGTAGTTGTCACCGCTGTGATGACTCACTGACGCCTCCACGCCGCCCTCGCTCTCGCCGCGCTCGCCGTAGGTGAGGAAGATGTAGCGGCCATGGCTGTACTGGGCTAGCTGCCTGAGGATGTATTCGCCGGCCAGGGGCAGGCCACCCGTGCCCACCGAGTGTATCTTGATCCCTCGCTGCTTGGCCTCGCGGGCGGCCTCGGCGTAGGTGTAGGACTGCCCGTAGTCCAGGTGCGGCGGGGCGTCGGTGATGACGAAGGCCAGGCGTATCCCGGTTTCGTTCCAGTCCGTCCCGCGCAGGGCTTCCTGAAGGGCCGACTGGAGATCCTCGGGATTATCTCCGCCTCCGTCGGCCTCAACCTTGGCCAGCTGGCGCTGGAAGGCCTCCAGATCGGTGGTCATGGGCACTCGCTTAGTCACGTATATG
Organism: uncultured Spirochaetales bacterium; assembly: GCA_964470375.1. Classification (GTDB taxonomy): domain Bacteria; phylum Spirochaetota; class Spirochaetia; order Treponematales; family JBGSOB01; genus CAYNQK01. The sequence continues at coordinate 18,975 of CAYYCP010000042.1, read as the reverse complement.
TCGCCCTGATCGCGGTAGAGCACCAGGCCGAAGCGCACCAGGGGCTCGGGCTTCACCGCGCTTACATTGGCCTTGATGATCTCGATGGTGTCGCGCAGGCGGTGGATCTCCTCGCCCATCGACCCGGTGGTGTCCAGGATGAAGAGGAGGTCGAGGGGCATAGGCGAAGGCGGAGAGCGCCGCCCGCTCAGGCTCACCACGACTGTGCGCGGCCCCTGCCTGGCCACCTCGGCCTCGGCCTTCCGCCCGGCGTAGCTGACGCTCAGCCTGTAAACGGAAGCCTCGCCCATCTCCAGTGGATAGAGCATGAACTCGCCGGAGGCGTAGGTCTTCCCGGATGCCAATTGCTTGCCGTTGGCCGACACCGTCACGTCGGCCCCCAGGACGGGGCGGCCCTCGGCGTCCTCGACCTTGATGACGATGCGCTCGGCGATGCGTAGGGGATAGTTGTCGACCTTACGCCCGTAGTCGTCGAGGAATTTAAGGTAGTAATTGAACTGGGCGTTGTCGTCGCTGAAACCGGCCCTGAGGCCGGATTCTGCCGGCGCGGCGCGGGCTGCTGGCGCGGAAGACGCAGTCGACTTATCCGTGCCCAGCTTCGGCGCCGGCGCCGATGGCTCGGCCTCCACGAAACCATCATCGGCTGGGAGGCTGCCCTTGTCATCGCTCTTGAGAAGGCCTGTGACGGCCTCAGAGACCTTCTCGGCCCCGACGCCATCCTTCACAGTGGAGGCCGGGGCGGTCTCCCCCGAAGGGACCGTGACGGGCTTCTCCGGCCCGCTTCCGGCATCCCTATCCGAGATCTTCCCCTCCCCTCCGTCGGCTGAGCCCTTCTTGGCCAGGGCGCCCGAGCTGGCGCAGGCTACCAGGTAGAAAGCTGAGACGAGAACCAGAAATACACCGGCCCGGCGGCGGAAAGCACGCACTATCACCTCCCCGCCTCCCCGGCGGGAGGCCAATACGTCATTATATCCCGATTCCCGCCCCGGGGACACGGCTCCCCCGGGCGCCGGGCCGCGGAGCCGGGCCCGCGCCGCTAGTCCCCCGGCTCGGAGCGTGCTATCATCCGAGGCATGGAAGCCACAGCCCATAAGGCCCGCATCCTTCTGGCCGAGGACGAGGCCATCGCCGCGCTGGAAATCAAGGAGAGCCTGGAGGCCCTGGGCCACAGCGTCATCAGCGTCACCGACTCGGGGGACGCCATCCTGCGCGCAGCCGCGGAGGCGGAGCTGGATCTAGTCATCCTGGATATCCACCTCAAGAGCTTCACCGACGGAATCGACGCCGCCACCCGCCTCAAGATGCTCAGGCCCGTCCCGGTGATATTCATCACCGGTTACGTCGATCGCGAAGTGCGCGAGCGCGCCATGCGCGTCAATCCGGCCGCCTACCTAGTCAAGCCCATAGACTCAGCCGCCTTCGCGCAGGCCATTCAGAACGTCCTCTCGGGCGGCTCTCCGGCGACCGGCGGCCCTCTCCGGGCCTGAGCCCCGTGAAACCTTCCCGCGCGACCTCCTCCCGGCCGTACAGGCCGGGCCTCGCCCCCGGCCTCCTGGCCCTCCTCCTTGTCCTGGTCTCCCCCCTATCAGCCCAAGACGATGGCGACGACCTCCTCGAGCTCTTTAACCTCTTCATCAGCCCCCTGCCCATCGCCTCGCCCTCGGCCTCCTCCCCCTCGCCCGCGCCCTCTATCATGCCGAAAACCGTCTGTCCCCTCTGCGGAACAAGTTTTCCTTCGAGCGCGAAAAGCCCCGGCGTGGTCTGGGGTATGCGCCTGGACCTGCGCACTTGGGGCAAGGGCATCGTCGATCCGCCGGAACTCCCGGTCTGCCCCTCCTGCGGCTTCGTGGTCTACTCATCCTCCATCGGTCCCACCGAGCTCGGGCGCTTGCGCCTCTTCGTGGCCTCGGAGGCGTACAAGAAAATTCCCGCCGGCCATTATCCCTATTACTACCTGGCAGTCCTACGCGAATCAGGCGTCGTGCCCCTCAAGGACGGCTCCTACTCCATCGCCCACGCCTACCTCCAGGCCGCATGGCAAGCCGAGGACTACAAGGACTCCGCCCGCGAGCGCCTCTACCTTGAGAAGGCCCTCTCCTGGATGGACAAGTACGCCAAGGAGGTGAAGCGCGGGGACTACTACTACCCCACATCCCGCATCCTGCCAGCCGATCTCCTGAGACGCCTGGGCCGTTTCCCCGAGGCGGAGGGCCGCTTACGCCCCCTCGAATCGGACCCGGACTTCCAAGCGGCTTACTTGAAACGCATCATCGCGGCGGAGCTGAGTCTCATAAAGGTGCAGGATTCCAGCCCGCAAGCGAGCCCCTGAGCGCATGTTCTTTTTTCGCAGGTTCATGATCATATACGGGCGGGGTGGGAAAAACGCCCTCTCTCGTGCTAATGCTCCGCTTCGCTCCGTTATGCCTAAGGCTCGTTAACGTGGGACCATGAGCCGAAGAACATCCGCAGCCGTTCGGTCGCTTCTTCCCCCACTCCCGCGCCACGATCAAGAGAGCCCTCTACCAATAGTACTCTCTGACTCGGCATGTATCGTATCAACTTTACTGAGCCTTGCCCTTCTTTTCCTTTACACTGGAGGGGGCAAGGGCTCCTGCCCTTTCCCCCTCGGGGGCATGATGTGTCTTGTTAGCGTGTATTCCATACTCCCTATCCTGGAAGCGGCATGGCGGGCTAAGGAAACAATCCCTCTAATGCTCTTTTTTTTTGTAGCGCGCTATCATGTAGCGCGCTATCATCCATCTCTTCATTCCGGGGTTTTTGGGGAAAGCGGCGCGGGTGCCAGAGAAAATGCCGGCGAGCGACTTATTCGCCCATCTGGCCCTCCAGGCGAATACGGAGCGAGACGATGTTTCTCCTGACAGGCCCCGCTGACCTGGAGGCCCGGAATGAAGCATCAACTTATGGTGTAGCGCGCAATGTCTACAGAACTACTTCGTCCAGAGCCAGCGCAGGACCTCGGCCGGCTTGGGGCGCTTGCCGGTCATCAGGATGCCCACCCGGAAGATCTTGGCGGCCAGGAAGGCCAGGACGCCGATGCTGGCCAGGAGGATGGCCACGGCCAGCCAGGGCTCCCAGGGCTGGTAGCTGCCCACCACCACCCGCACAAGCATCACCATGGGGGCGCTGAAGGGGAAGTAGGAGAAGAACATGGCGATGGGGGAGGAGGGGTTCATGATGATGGGGCTGATGAGCATGAGGGGCAGAACCAGGAGAAGGATGATGGGCATGGCTATCTGGCCCATGTGCTGCTCGTCCTCGGCGGCCGCGCCGGCGGCGGCGTAGAGTGAGGAGTAGAGGAAAAAACCTAGGAGGAAGAAGAGGGCCAGCCAGCCCATGTTGCTCATGCTGACGGCCTCGGGCATGGAGATGCCGAAGCGCGGCCCCAGGAGTCGGGAGAGAGCGGCCACCATCAAGGTCCAGAAACCGTACTGGAGGATGCCGGCCGCGCCGTTGCCCAGGATCTTGCCGAACATAAGTTGGCCCGGGGACACCGAGGAGAGCATGATCTCCACGGTCTTGGACATCTTCTCCTGAACCACCGAGCGGCCGATCATCTGGCCGTACAGGAGCACGGTCATGTAAATGAACATGACGAAGGCCATGGCCGAGAGGAGAATGCCCATGAAGTCGGCCTTGCCCGAATCGGAATCGCCCTCGCGGCCGGCCTTGACCACGCGCAGGGAGGGCACGGCCAGAACCCGGGCCATGAGAGCCGGGTCTATGCCGGAGGCGTCCAGCTTACGCGCCGTGGCCTGGGCCCCGACCACGCTGGACAGGGTCTCGTAGACCATGGCGTCGGTGCCGGTGGGGCTGTAATAAGTGAAGGAATCAGCGTCCTGCCAATCTGAAGGGAGGACGACCGCCCCGGCCAGTGAGCCGTCGGCCACGCCCGCCCGGGCGGACTCATCGCTTGAAGACTCAACGATTTCCAGTCCGCGTGGCCCGAGAGCCTTGGCGAGGGCCTCCCGCAGGCCGGCGTCCCCGCCCACCAGGGCCACCCGCCCCTCCTTGTTCATGAGCTCCGGGCGCGTGGCCAGGAGGCCGGGCAGGACCGAGAAGGCCAGGATCAGGATGGGGCCAAGAAGGGTGACGATGACAAAGGCCCGGTTGGCCGCGGTGCGCTTGAACTCGAAGATGGATACGCTCAAAAGCTTATTCACGGCCGTCCGCCTTTCCCCCGACGAGCTTTAGGAATATGGTATGCAGGGAGGGCTGGATCAGTTCGAAGCGCCTGATCCTGATCTTGCCTGCCACTTCGCGCAGGAGCTTGTCGGCGTCCTCGGCCGAGGCCAGTTCCACCTCCTGGTAGCGCGGGAAGGCCGTCACCCCGCGCACGTAGGGCAGGCCGGCTATGAAGCCGCCGTCCCCGTCGTATTCCAGGGCCACCGAGTCAGCTCCGAAGCGGGCCTTGATGTCGGCCATCGCGCCGTAGGCCACTTGGCGGCCCTTGTCTATGAGCATGATGCGGTTGCAGATGCGCTCGGCGTGCTCCATGATGTGGGTGGAGAAGAGCACAGTGCGGCCCTCGTCGCGCAGGGCCACCATGGCCTCCAGGAGGATCTCGGCGGAGACCGGATCCAGCCCGGAGAAGGGCTCGTCGAAGAGCACGATGGACGGACGGTGGGCTACCGCGCCGATGAACTGGACCTTCTGGGCCATGCCCTTGGAGAGCTCATCCAGCTTGCGATCCTTCCAGCCGGACAGGCCGAAGCGCTTCAGCCAGGCGTCGATCTCCTGTTCGGCCGCGGAGGCCGCGGCGCCCTTGACCCGCGCCAGGTAGCGCAGCATGTCGGCCACCTTGGTCTTCTTGTAGAGGCCGCGCTCCTCGGGCAGGTAGCCGATACGGTCCTTGTCTTCCTCGCGGATGGGCCGCCCGTCGAAGAGAACTTGCCCCGAGTCTGGGGCGAGGATGTTCATGATCATACGGATGGTGGTGCTCTTGCCGGCCCCGTTGGGGCCTATCAAACCCAGGATCTCCCCGGGCTCGGCCCGCAACGATATACCGGCCACCGCGGTCACGTTCTCAAAACGCTTGACGACTTCCTTGGCTTCAATCATTTTCGCTCCATGGGCCCAGTCCGGTGGGCACGGACGCAAAGATACCCTATATATTTATCCGAGGTCAATGTCTTTCGCGCCTGCGGCGTCAGAGGCTTCAGCGGGCGGATCAGTCTCGAAAAGACTCATGGAGCGGCGCTCGAAGGACAGTCCCTCCCGCTCGCGGGTGAAGCGGCCGGTCACGGCCCGCTGGGGGTCCATTCCATCGGCATCGCGCAACTTGAATGAGCGGTTGCCCAGGTTGAGCAAGCCTCGGTAAGCCCCCGAGCGGCTGAAGACCTCGAAGGCCTGGCCGCGCAGGCGGCGGACGCCCCATTCCTGCCCCTGGAGGCGGTCGTAGAGATCGATCACCCTGCTGGTGAAAGCTTCCTCATCGCCGCCTGGGTAGCGCTGGACATCGTCCGAGATCATGAGCTGTGACCCGAACATGTAGTCCACCAGGGCCAGGGCCTCGCGCTCCGTCCGCGTCAAGCGGCAACGCTCCGATCTCAGGAAGATCACGTCCGGATCGGCGGCCAGGACGCTGCCGTCCAGGACGGCCCGCCCGATCGTGTCGCGCATGGACAGCCAGGCCGAAGGGCGGCCATGGTACTTGAGCGCGCGGGCGGCCGGGAAATCCCAGGACTCGCGTGTGTCGGCGCCCACGCGCACCAGGGGGCAATGCCGGAAGGTCGCTTCCAGGGGGGCCCCGCAGGCCAGCCAGGCCACCGGCCGGCCCTCGCGGTTCTTGTCCTTCGAGGCGATCGCGCCGAGGATGTCGGCGTACCACTCGTAAGCCGCGCCGCCGCCCGTGCGGGCGCCCTCCAAGAGGCCGGCGTAGAGGAAGTCCAGCTTGATGTAGCGGAAGCCCCAATCCTCCACCAGGCGCTCCATCAGCCCCAGGACATGGGCGCGCACCTCGGGCACGGAGAGGTCTAGGCAGTGGAAATGCCCGCCCCAGGCCGGGGACCAGCCGGCCCTGACCGGGCGGCCGCGATCATCGCGCAGGAGCCACTCCGGTCGCTCGTGGAATATCCGGGAAAATTTAGTGACGAGGAAGGGGGCTATCCAGATCCCGGGGATGAAGCCCTTGCCGCGGACACGGTCGGCCACATGCTTCATTCCCGAGGGGAAGCGCTCGCGGTTGAAGTCCCAATCGCCCACCGCCACTTCCCAGCCGTCATCGACCTGGAAGACAGCCGGCTTTCCGCGTTCGATATAAAAGCGGTTGACGAAGTTGCCGTTGCCGTCCAGGGCCTCCAGGGCCTCCAGCACCAGGTCCTCGTCGATATCGGCGTAATGGTTGTACCAGGATTCCCAGCCCCCCGGCATGGGCCTCCCGGCTCCTCGAGCTCCCAGGAAAGCGATGCGCTCGAAGGGCACGCAGCCGCGGAAGGCCTCGGCCAGGCGGTCCTTGAATTCGAAGTAGTCCCTCCCCCATACCAGGCGCAGGTCGGCCAAGGACTCGCCGTTGGCGCGGGCCTTGCCATGCGAGTGCAGGTCCAGCCTGAGGCTCCCGGATTTGCGCGACCACTCGAATCCCAAGGGGGCCGTGCCTGCGTTGCGCGACGCCAAGCCCAGGCGAAGCCCGCCGGCGCGGAAGATGATGATGAAGTGCGATCTCAGGCGCCCGCGCCTGGGCGCGTCGCCGGGCCGCTCGATCATGGGCGCGAAGCGGTCGCGGCGCCGCTGGCGAGGCAGGCGCTCCCGACCGCTCAGCTCCCAGGAGGGGGACCAGGACTGCCAGCCGTTACAGAGGATCGCCAGGTGCTTTCGCTGCGTGAAGGCCGCCTTCTCCCCGGGGCTGAAGTCGGTCATTCCCAGGAGTTGCTCCAGCTGGAGCTCGTCGATGAGGCGGGCCGGGGGATCGATCCAGGCGGGGCCGGCGTGGCGGTAGCGCAGGGCCATCCCGCCCAGGGCCGGCTCGATGTCGCGGTTGACTCGCTCGTGGGGCATGCAGCCCTCCCTTCCGGCAAAAGGCGTTTCATATTACTATGCCCCGGCTGGCTTGTCAAAACGAGGAGGTCGGATGATCAGGCTGTGCGCCTTTCTGGGAAACCCCGGGGCGGAATACGCCCGCAACCGGCACAACGCGGCCTGGCTCTTCCTGGAGGCCTCCGGCCTGGCAGATGGTCTGCGGTGGCAGTCCAAGCACAAGGGCCGCCTCGCTTGGTACCAAGCCCCCTCCGGGCGCGTGGCCTTCCTGAAGCCGGACACATACATGAACGCCTCGGGCCAGAGCCTGGCGGCCTTCGCGCGCGCCGAAGGCCTGGCGCCCGAGGAAATACTGATCCTGCACGATGAGCTGGAGCTTCCCTTCGGCAGCATCTCTCTCAAGCGCGGCGGGGGCCTGGGCGGCCATAACGGCCTGCGCTCGGCGGCGGCCTGCCTAGGTACGCGCGACTTCCTGAGGCTGCGCATAGGCATCGGGCGCCCGGACCACGACGACGTGGCCGGCTACGTGCTCTCCGACTTCAGGCGCGACGAGGCCGCCCGACTGGAGGAGCGGGTCTTTCCCAGGGCCGCCGGCCTGTTGCGGGACGTCCTGGCGGACGGCTTCGAGGCCCACGAGCAATCCGCCCGCAGAATAGACACGTTGGCTGAGGCCTGATAGGACCGGCCGGCTCAATCGCGGCCGGAAATGCCCAAGCGCCTCAGAACGCGCTCATCCTTGCGCCAGTCCTTGTGCACGCGCACCTGCAGCTCCAGCCGCACGCGCCAGGGGAAAATCCTGTTCATCTCGGCCTCGGCCCGCTCGCGCAGAAGCTTGATCATCGAACCGCCCTTGCCTATCAGCATGCCCTTCTGCGATTCGCGCTCCACGGCCAGGAAGGCGCTCACGCGCAGCTCGCGGCCGTCCGCGGACATGTGCGACTCGGCCACCTCGGCGTAGACCGAGTGGGGCAGTTCCTCGCGGGTGTGCAGGAAGGTCTGCTCGCGGATTATTTCAGCTATGCGGAAGACCGGTTCCTGGTCCGTGACTACGTCCTCAGGGTAGTAGGGAGGGCCCTCGGGGGCCATGTCCAGGAGGGCCTCGGCCAGGGCCTCCACACCATCGCCGAGCAGGGCGCTCACCTCCATGGCCTTCGAGCCTGGCAGGCGATCGGCCAGGAAGGCCCGGGCCGCGGCTGGGTCGACGCCCGGCAGGTCGACCTTATTGACGGCCGCCAAGCAACGCCCGGCCAGGGGCGCGGCCAGGGCCGCCAGGGCCTCCTCCTCGGGCCCGGGCGGGCGCGAGGCGTCCATCACGTAGAGGAGGAGGTCGGCGTCGCGCAGGGCGGACACGGCCCATTCACGCAGGCGCGCGTTCATCTTGCGCGCGGACTCGTGGTAACCGGGCGTGTCCAGGAGGACAAGCTGCCCGCGCGGACGGGTGACCACACCGCGCACCTGGCAGCGGGTGGTCTGGGGCACCGGCGAGACGATGGACACCTTCCAGCCGCACAGGGCGTTGACGAGGGTGGACTTGCCCGCCGAGGGTCGGCCCAGCACGGCTACGAAGGCTGACTTCAACGCGCCCTCAGGCATCCGCGGCCCCGGCTGCACTGGCGATCTCCAGGATCCGCCTGGCCTGCAAGGCGCAGAAGGCGGCCGAGTCGCGCACGGAGCAACCGGCCTCGGCGGCCCGCAGGGCCAGGCGCGAGGGCTGGCCGCCCGAGTCCAGGTCCAGGAGCGACTCGCGACCGGAGAATACGTAGCCCGGAAGTGGATCGTCCTGCTCCGGATCGGACGAGACGCGGGCGGTCTTGACGAAGAAGGTGTGCCGGAAGGGATGGGCCTTGAGGACATGGGCCTCCGGGCCGGCCCAGGCCACTCCCGGGCGCGGTCGGCCGGCGCGATCGTTCAGCATGGAGCGCTCGGTGACGATGACCGGGACGTGTAGCTCGCGCAGGGTGTGGATGGCGGCCTCGGCCATGGAGCCGGCCCCCAGGACGGCCCCGCGCATGAAGGGATGCGCGGAGCGCCTCACCACGGCCTTTAGGGCTTCGCGGATACAAGGCGAATCGGCGTCATAGCCCCGCCAACCCCCGGGACCCCGCAGAATCAGGGACACCGAGCCGGATGCCCGCGCAGCATGGTCCGTCCAGGCGCAGGCCTCGGCGGCCGGAATGCGCAGGGGCATCAGCAGGACCGCCCCGGCCAGGCCCAGGGCCTGGGCGAATTCCAGGAATTCGGGCAGGGACTCGCAGGGGAAGGGCACGAAGACCGCGTCCTCGCCTTGGGAAGTCAGGGCCGCGTTGAGCTCGCCGGTCAGGCTCGAGTCCGCGGCGAACCGTCCGGCCACCGCGTAGATCCGCGTGCCGCTCCCGATGGAGCGGAATCGATAGTTCGTGAGCAGGGCGTCCGGGTCCACGTGACCTCGGGCGGCCTGGGCCTTGCCACCTGCCGAGGCGTAGGTAAGGAAAGAACCCAGACGGTCGGGCAGGACGCGCGTCCAGAAGCCGCGCTCGCCCATACCCAGGACCACGCGTTCGGCGTGGCCGCAGGCGGCCGAAGCCTTGAAGAGGCGGGTGGAATCGGCCGCGGCGAGGGGATTAATCGCCAGTTTGGGAATTTCGTCAGGATGGTGGGGCAGGGTCCGCAGGATAGCCTCGCAGTCCGAGGGGGTTCCGTGGATTTCGTGGCGCGAGCGGATGATGCGCGTGCCGAAAGCCCGCGCGGCCTCCTCTACGGCGGGGACGCGCAGATCGTCCTCCAAATCCACGTAGGCGAAATTCTTGCGCGGGTCGGGATCGGCGAAGGACAGCCCCTTGGCGAGGAGGACCATGCGCGAGCCCTCGCCCTCTCGCCAGAGGCCGCCGTCCACGGGGCGGCGGACCGTCAGGATGACCGGCAGACCGGCCTTCTCCGGGAATGAGCGGATGAAATACTGCTCGTCAGGCAACAGGAAGTCGGCGCGAAGCTCGGCCAGGTCGACCCTGCCCCGGTAGGCCTCCAGGGTCTCGAGGTCCTCGCTGATGGTGCTGGCGGTGAGGCAGAGGCATAGCTTGGCCATGGCGCTGGAATGCTAGCACGCTGCAGGTGACGGGGGCAAGCCGAGGCGGAGCCGCGCGTGGTCGACGGCCTAGAAATCGGCCCGGTAGACGTAGAGCTCGACTACCTTCCCCGCCTCCACCAGGGCCCGCAGGCGCACGGGATAGCCCTGATCGGGCAGATCGTAGACCGGAGAATCCCCGATCGTGAAGGCGCTTTGCCCAAGGAGGGAGCCTAGGCGCTCGGCCGCCTCTCCCAGGGTGACGCCGTAAACCGGGTCGGGATAGCCCTGGCCGAAGCGCAGCTGCCAAAGCCTGTCGCGGAACCAGAAGAGGGAGAAGCCTCCCGCGTACTCGAAGACTACATCGTCCTGCCAGGGCTCGCCCCCGCGCAGGGGGTAGACCCGCGCCGGGGGACCGAAGACGTCCCAGCACTGGGCCAGGGTCATGCCCAGGAGGCGGGCCGGGTCGGCGGGCAGGGAGGGCGCGGCGCGGGCGGCCGGAGCCGGCGTGGACTGGGGCGATTGGGCGCTCAGGCCAAGGCAGAGGAGTCCAGAGAGAACGATGGGGGCCGGCCGCATGGGCGACATCTTACCCGCCGCGGGGCCGGCTGCATAGCCCAAGCGACTTGAGGAAACGGCGCGGATGGGGTACAACGGCTCAAGGAGAGCAGAGTGGCGAAGACCAGGCTGAAAGTGGGCGAGCACGAGATCGCCAGGCGGATCCAGAACATCCTCTTGGCCATACGCAGCCCCGAACACGCGGATGATATAATCGAGCTGAGGCGCATCGTGCGCAAGCAGGTGCCCTTCTACTTCAGGTCCTATTTCGCGGCCTACCTGCTCAAGGACATGCTCGAGACCGGTCGGCGTGGTCCCTCGAGCGCCCGGCCCAAGGCGGACGAATCTCGCGGTCGTGAGGACAACGGGCGCGAGAAGCCACAGACCGTCCGGAAGAGCCGGGAGACGCAGCCGGCCAAAGGTTCCTCCCCGCGCGGCGGGCAAGGCCAACAGGAACGCTCCGCCGGGGATGCCAGGCCCGGGCGCGAGCAGGTCAGGGGCCAGGAGGCGCGCCGCCAGGAACGCCAGCCCCCCCTGCCCGAGGGGATAGAGTCGGCCACCCTCTTCGTTTCGGCCGGGCGCAAGCGCCACTTCTACCCGCGCCACCTCCTGGAGATGATGGAAGAGGCCGGCATAGCCAACTCCTCCGTGGGGGAGATCCGCCTCTTCGACAACTACACCTTCGTTCAGATCGCGGCTGAGGCCGCCGAGACGGCCATCGCCAAGCTTGACGGTGCATCCTTCAAGGGCCGTAGGCTGAGCGTCAAGTACGCCCGCAAGCGCGATGAGTCCCCGGAGCGCGAGGCCCGCGCCGTGCCGGCCGAGGAAGCCGGGGAACCTAGCCCGCGATCCTCAGAGGGACAGGACAGCCCCACCGACGGCGCGGGAGCCGAGGAGAGAGACTTCGCTCATCAGGGCGGCTGCAGCGCTGATTCCGCGGACGGGTGGGACGGTGAATCCCGGGATGAGGGCTATCTCGGGGCAGGTAGCCTCGAGGACGAAGGCTTCGCGGATGACGCGAAGCCTGGCGAGATCGATGCCTCCGACGGGGACTCCTATGAGGACGAGGGCGCCGACGGGCGCTCCGGGCAGGGCGGCGAAGCCGGGGCCTGAGCTCCGCTTGCGCCGCCTCAATCACTCCCGGGCATGAAGAAGTACATCACCGGGCCGGCGTACTGGCTCCTGACGGCGCGCGATGCCTTTTGAGTCATGGAGAAGGCCTCGAACCAGGCGACTGTGTAATAGTTGAAGAGGGCTTCCTCGTCCAGGCGGATGGGGACGGGCCCGTCCAGGGTCACCGCCTCCCCCCCCAGGTTCACGCTGCCGCCGAAGGGATCCAGCTCAAATATCTCGCCGGTCACAGTATCTCTCGTGAGCGTGGTGGCGGGGGCGTAGCCTGAAATAACCTTGGCAAGGTCTGCGCCCCAGTCGCGCAGGAGCTCCTCGGGCCCCCGGCCGAATACCCCCTTGAGGTTGGCGTGGCCCCTGGCCGTGGTCTCCACCAGGGCGCGCAGCTCCTCGAGGGCCCCGCCCGAGGCTGTCCCCTGGGCGTTGAAGGCGATGCCCCCGCTGCGGGAGGTCAGCCAGGACAGGAAGCGGGCCATGCCCCCGCGCATAGCCGCCGTATCGTTGAAGCCCATCATGTCGGCCTGCCAGGGCGCGGACAGGAAGGCGTCGGCGAAGACGTAGTTGCCCCCGCTCTCCCCGAAACCGCACAGGTTCTCGCTGAGGTGGGCCAGCCCCTCGTCCAGGAAGAGCTCCTCCATGGCGAAGGCCCAGCTGCCGTCCAGATAGACGGTCCTGTGGCGATAGGCCTGGCGATAGAAGCGCAGGAGGTGCGAGTACTCGTGGGCGCAGGCGGCCCGCAGGCTGGCCAGCGAGTAGTTCGGGTCATCGGCGTCGACGACCCCCAGGTAGAGGATTTCCCCGAAATTAGAGGCCGGGTTGTAGCGCAGGTAATCGCTCATGTCCGCTGAGCGCGGGAAGAAGTCGGCCGGATTGAAGAAGCCTATCACGCCGACATCGAAGGCATTCACCTTGCGCGAAGCCAGGACGATGAGGGCCTGGTTCTGGTCCAGGTCCGAGCCCGGGCCCCAGAGCGAGTCCAGGCGCGGGACGATCAGGGAGGCCAGGGCTTCGTGCAGGGCGTCGGCGTCGGCCTGGACCAGGCCCTGGCCCGAGGCGGTATCGGACCAGATCTCCACCCCATCGCCGGCGGCCAGGCAGGCGGCCCTGATCTTCAGGGGATCGGCGTAGTAGCTGTAGTCCAGGTCGACCATGTAGAAGTCCCGCTGCTCGTCCAGGATGGCGGGCGCCCGCGGGGCGATGCGGACCGCGTCGCGCGCCCCCTCGCCGGCGGGCGAAAGGCGCAGGTTGGCGGGCAGGTCCAGGCGCATGTCGCGCAGGGGCCTGGCTGCCCCGGCCGGCGGGGGCGCTGCGGGCGCGGCCGCGCTCCCGAGCACGATGGAAGACGAGGTATGCTGGCTGACGGCGAAGGGTAGGTAATCGCCCTCGTCCAGGACGAAGGACCAGGAGCCCTCGCGGACCGGCACCGTGCGCAGATCGCCTTCGGCGTAGACCACGGCGGCCACGCTGAAGCCGACGCTGTCCAGGACCTTGCCCGCGCCGATGAGGTCCACCACGTAGTCCCCGGGCGCGAAGACTTTGGTCGCGTGCGGCCCCTCGGCGAAGGCGGCCCCGCCGCGGACGCTCCAGGCCAGGCTATCGTCGTAGATCGAAGAATAGAATTCGATCTTCTGGCCCTCCTCGAAGCGGGTCCCCTCGCGGGGGTAGAGGATGGTGACGCCCTGATAGCCGAAGAGGCCGCAGGAAGCCGCGGCCAGACAGGCCAGGCTGAGGGAAAGGCCGGCCAAGGCACGCGCGGCGGCCTTGTCGGCGGGATTGTGCTTCGCCATGCCTAGGAGTCTATACCAAATCCCCGCTGAATAACAGGCGAGGCGCCGCGCCTCAGCCCAGGCCCAGGAGGGCGGCCGCGTTGCGCGACCGAATGGCATCGTGCAGGTCATCGGGCAGCCCCAGTGCCGGAATGAGGCCGAGGGCCTCGGCCTGATCGTCCCAGGGCGAGTCCGAGCCGAAGAGGAGGCGCCCTGGGTCATGCCCCAGGATGAGCTTGCGGGCCTGAGGTATTGGAAGGAACTGCAGGGAATAGGAGAATTCCAGCCAGACCGGCCTCCCGACGAGGAAGCGCTCCACTCGGTCCCACTGCATCCAGCCCCCCAGGTGGGCGGCCACGATCTTCAACGTGGGGAAGCGCTTGGATAGGGCCAGGATGCGCTCGGGATCGGCCAGGTCGGCGAAGGCGTAGCCGATGTCGTAGCCGGCGTGGAAGAGGGCTATCAGGCCGTGCTCGGCCAGGCCGGCGTAGAGGGGATCCAGGGCCGGGTCGTCGATGGCGAATTCTTGATAGAAGGGATGCAGCTTGACGCCCTTGAGGCCGGCCGCGGCGATCTGGGCCGGGCGCTCGGCCAGGAGGGGATCGGCCGGATGGACCGAGGCGAAGGGCAGGATGCGCTCGGAGGCGATCGAGGCCGACCAGGCCAGGATGGACTCGAACTGCGAGGGCTTGGTGGCGATGCTGCAGATGACCGAGGCCCTCACCCCGGCGCGGTCCATGGACGCCAGGAGGCCGCCTATGCTCCCGTCGAGGCGGGCCTTGACCCTGACTCCGCTCTCCAACTGGGCTATAGCCCGCTTGGCCAATGCGTCCGGAAAGGCGTGCACGTGGAAATCGATGGCCGGTTCCATGCCCCCATCATAGCCCGGCCGCGCCCTCAGAAGAAAGCCCGGATGGCCGCAAAGGCGATGGCCGAGTTGAGCAGGGCCGCCCCGGCCAGGCACAGCCCGGCCAGGAGGGTGAAGGCCCGGGCGCGGAACGAGCAGCGCCGCGCGAAGTCCTCGGGTCGGCCGGACACGGCCAGGTACTCGGCCATGGGATCCGAGGGCGGGGCCAGGGGCGCGTCCGGATCCTCCTCGGGGACGCCGAAGCAGGTGAAGCCCGGCTCCATGGAGCGGGCTATGGCGGGCTCATCCTCGCCGCGCAGGACCATGCCGGCCGCCGCGCAGGCAGGGTCCGGCCGGGCGCAGGTCCGCCGCGCGTAGGGCTGACCGTTGGGCAGAATCGTCCGCGCGGCTCCTGGCGGGAAGGCCGCGCAGGGTATGCGCACCGAGTCGCGGCTGGCCCGCAGGGAGCGGGCCCGCTTCCACAGTGCGCGGTAGAGGAAGAAGAGGAGGAGGCCCGGTGGCAGGAGGGGCGACAGTGGCAGGAAGGCCGTCAGGGCGGTGAGGAGGAAAATATCGGGGATGAAGACTGAACGGGCGAAGGAGAGGAGGATGGCCACCATGCAGGCGACGCCCATCGCGAAGGACAGCGGGGTCAGGCGGTTCCAGTACTCGTTGGGCTGGCGCCCCTGGCGCACGCAGCGTTGCAGGAGCTCGCTCTCGGGCAATCCCGTCACCACCAGTATCACCGGCTCGGAGCGCGTGCCGCCCAGCACGGCTCGTCCCGCTTCCCGGCGCAGGATGCCGCGGGCGAAGACGGAGGTGCCTTCGGAGAGGGGCGGGAGGCGCCGCCAGACGAAGGGCTCCGGAGACTCTTCGGCCTCATCGTATCCCGAGGGGACCGTACGGAGGGATGGCTGCCCCGAGACGTCCGGAGCGGGGATGGACACAGGAGAGCGGGCCGGGGACTTGTCGGCCGGCAGGGAGTAGCAGTGCGACCAGGCCAGGTCCAGGACTACACTGAGCATGTCCTTGCCGCTTCGCCCGCGGATCCACACGCGGTCGTTGCCCTCCAGGGCCATGATCCCGCCCCAGACCCTGAAGCGGGTACCTTCCGGGGCCTTCTCCATGGCGATGTAATCCAGGCGCGGCAGGCGCGCGCTGCCCAGCATGGCTGCGCGGAAACGCCTCCAAGAAGCCCGCACCGCGAAGGCTCCGATCACCGGAAGAGCCAGATAGAATACCCCGGCCGCCGCCAGGGCGGCGTACAATGGATCGAACACCGCTTTCCCTCACCGCGAGGCTAGCACATAATGGGGGCATGACGATACGGACCGAGACCGGCCTCCTACGCGCCAACGCCTACTTTCACGTCCCCGAGCCGCCTGGAGGCGGGGAGGCTCGGGCCGATCATGGCGCACAGCGTCCGGCCTTCATCATCGATCCGGGCGCCGAGGGCGGGCGCCTGGCCGATATCGCCGAGGCCGAGGGTCTGGACCTGCGCGCCATCGTTCTCAGCCACGGCCATGCCGATCACATCCTGGGCGCTGCCGCCCTCATGGCCCGCCTGGGGGCCTCGGGCTCCCGCCCGCCCCTGTGCATTCACGCCGGGGACGCCCACTACCTCGGTCAGGCGGGCCTGGAGACGCACCGCAAGCTCATGCGGGCTGTCGGGGCCGAGGAGTTGCTGGACGGCATCACCCCCTCCGACATTCCCGAGCCCGACATCCTCCTCCAGGATGGCCAGGCTATCCCGGGCTTCCAGGCCTTCGTCATCCATGCCCCCGGGCACTCGCCCGGCTGCATCTGCATCCATTGCCCGGACGAGGGCGTCATCTATACGGGCGACGTCCTCTTCCGCTCGGGCTGGGGCCGCACCGACGCCCCGGACTCCGACCCGGCCCTTATGGCTGCCAGCCTCAGGCGCCTCCTGGCCCTGCCCGGGGGACTGCGCTGCTATCCCGGCCACGGCCTGGACACCACGATAGGCCGCGAAGCCCTCGCCCTGGGGCCCTGGCTGGATTCATAACCCGGCGCCATCGACGCTCCGACGGGGCGCCCGCGGGCTAGACGGCCGTCCCCGCCCTCCCCTACCATCGTTGCATGCCCTCCACGATAGGCGGGAAACCCGCCGGAACCCGCCCCGCCCTGAGGCCCCTCGTGGCCCTGGCCTTGGCCGCGGCCATTCTCCAGCTCACCCTCGCCTGCGCCCCTGCGGCCCCCCACATGCGCGCCGAGCTTGTCCTAGGCACCCTGTGCAAACTCAGCCTCTACGGCCGCGACCGCCCGGAGACCGCAGCCGCGGTCTTTGAGCGCCTGCGCATCATAGAGGCGCGCATGAGCGCCAACCTGGATGATTCCGAGGTGAGCCGGGTGTCGCGCTCGGCCGGCATCGCGCCCCAGACGGTCTCGGAGGACACCTTCTACGTCATCAAGACCGCCAAGGAATTCGCCGAGCTCACCGACGGGGCCTTCGACCCCACCATCGCCCCCTTAGTGCGTCTCTGGGGCATCGGCACGGAGAATGCCCGCCTCCCATCGGAGGAGGAGATAGAGGCCGCCCGCAGGCTCGTGGATTACCGCGGCTTGATCCTGGACCCCGCCGCCCGCAGCGTCTTCCTTGAGCGGGCCGGCATGGGCCTGGACTTGGGGGCCATCGCCAAGGGCTACGCCGCCGACGAGGCCGCCTCCATCCTGCGCGCCGCGGGCGTGGAGAGCGCCATCATCGACCTGGGCGGGAACGTCTACGCCCTGGGGCGGAAGAGAGGGGGCAAGCCCTTCAGGATAGGCATCCAGGCCCCGGCCGCCGCGCGCGGCTCCTACCTGGGCGCCCTGACCATCACGGACCGCAGCCTGGTCACCTCGGGCCCCTACGAGCGCTTCTTCATCGAGGGCGGGCGCCGCTACCACCACATCCTGGACAGGCGCACGGGTTATCCCTCGGACTCGGGCTTGGTATCGGTCACCATCATCGGGGCTTCGTCCATCCGCGCGGACGCCCTCTCCACCTCCGTATTCGTTATGGGGAAGGAGAGGGGCCTGGCCCTCCTAGCCGGACAGGCGGGTGTATCCGCCA
>CAYYCP010000042.1:0-1470 GCA_964470375.1 uncultured Spirochaetales bacterium | reverse complement strand
ATGGGGAAGGAGAGGGGCCTGGCCCTCCTAGCCGGACAGGCGGGTGTATCCGCCATCCTGGTGGACGAATCGGGGGCCATCAGCCTCAGCGGGCCGGAGAGCAGCTCCTTCGAGCTACTGGATATGAAAAAGTACCATTTGGAATGAGGCTCCCGGCCGAGGCGCAGGTTCCTTCCCGTCCTCAGGCCTCCGCCCCGCCGTCGCCCTCACCGGATTCAGGAGGGGCGGCCCCCGGCGACTCACCAGCAGCATTACGCGGCGAATCGGTAGACTCCACCACACTGGGCCGGGCGAGCCCCAGGCGCAGAAAGCACCATGGCGCGCCGAAAGACACCCAAAAAGCCGCCAAGCCGTAGCGCAGGAAGCGGAAGAGGGCGTAGTTGGCCTGCCCGGCCCGCGGCGATATCCATTTCAACCCGAAGAAGATCAGGGCCATCACCGCCCCGCCCAGGAAGACGCGCAGGATCTTCTGCCCGGGCTTGCCCGAGGCCGAGAAACGCAGCCTGGCGAGATTGAAAGCGTAGCCCAAGCCTATGCCGAAGAAGGCCGCCCCGGGGGCCACGTCGCTCAGGTGGAGGGCGCACATCAGCCAGGAGATCGCCGCCACGATGGCCACCTGGAAGCGCACGTTCAGCTTCCCCAGCAGGGCGCCGCCCCGCGTCTCCAGCAGCTTGAAGCCCAGGGCCGTGGCCATGCCTATGCCCCAGCCCGCCAGCACGTCCGTGGGGTAGTGGACTCCCAGGTAGATCCGGGTCAAGCCGATGAGGAGGGGCATACCTATCCCCAGGACGAGTCCCCAGGGCCTCTTCAGCCAGAAGGCCAGCAGCCCCCAGAAGGAGGCCGTCCCCTGGGCGTGCCAGGAGGGGAAGGAGTAGTTCGTCTCCTCGGCGATGAAGACATCGGGATGCGCGTGGTAGGGCCGCGGCAGGGCGATCCAATCCTTGAGGCTGATGTTGACGAAGAGATTGACGAAGCAGAGCAGCCCCAGCCTGAGGGCCCGCCTCTCGTCCCAGCACCAGTAGAGGATGGGCAGGGCGGCCAGGAAGAAGTATTCCGTCCCCAGGGAGGTGATGGCCAGGGCGATGCCGGTGAGGGCCGGGCTCTCGATGCCTTGAAAGGCGCGGATGATGCCTAGGCCCCAGTTCAATGCCGATTCCATCCGGCCATTTTAGTCAATGCCGCGGAGCCAGGCAAGGCGGGGCTGGCTTCCGGAGCCTCCTCCTCGCCTCCCTCGTTCTTGACGCCGCAGCACGCCACGGAGTACAAAGGAAGCCTGGCCGGCGTGGCGGAATGGCAGACGCGGCGGACTCAAAATCCGCTGAGGGCGACTTCGTGTGGGTTCAAGTCCCACCGCCGGCAGCTCTTTTTTCATGGGATGAAAAACAACCCGCTACGTGGGGTACGCCTTCGGCGAATCCCACCGCCGGCAGCTCTTTTTTCATGGGATGAAAAACAACCCGCTACGTGGGG
>CAYYCP010000041.1:0-28842 GCA_964470375.1 uncultured Spirochaetales bacterium | reverse complement strand
CTCGGCGTCAACACGATGGAGCGCTACGAGGAGGGGGTGGGGCCGGGCGGGGCGGGAGAGGGGCTCAGGGCTTTGGCGGCGATGTCCCTGCCCGGATTGCCCATGGAGCTGGCGGCATTCCCGGACGCGATCCTGCCCCAGATGCGGCGCGATGAGCTTCTTGCCGAGGCGGGGCTCTCAGCCGATGCCTTGGCCGGACGCCTGCGCGGCATGGCCCGCCGCGAGCGGGTCTTCTCCGTCCTCCCGGGCGGGGCCGGGGCGGGCGCGCTGTGAGCGGCCAGGGGGACGGGAGGCCGCGGCGCATCCTCCTCCCGGGCGGGCGCTTCCTGGATCTGGAGGCCGGTCCCCTGGTGATGGGCATCGTCAATTGCACCGATGACTCCTTCTACCCGGGTAGCCGGGCCCGCGGTGTAGAGGCGGCCCTACGGGCGGCCCTGGCCATGATCGTCGAGGGGGCCAACATCATTGACTTGGGCGGGGAATCCACACGGCCGGGGGCCGAGTACGTGGGAGCCGATGAGGAGATCGGGCGGGTGGCGCCGGTCATAGAGCGCCTACGTGCCGAGAGCCCCGTGCCGATATCCGTGGACACGCGCAAGGCGGCGGTGGCTCGGGCGGCTCTGGACGCGGGGGCGGACATGGTCAACGACGTATCGGCCCTGGAGGACGACCCGGAGCTGGGGCCCCTGGTGGCCGGGCGCGGGGCGGCCCTCGTCCTCATGCATAAGCGGGGCACGCCCAAGACCATGCAGGCCGACCCGCGCTATGTCGACGCCCCGGCCGAGGTGCGCGCCTACCTTCAGGGACGGGCCGAGACGGCCCTGTCCATGGGCGTGGGCGCGTCCTCCATCGTCCTGGATCCGGGCATAGGCTTCGGCAAGCGCGTGGAGGACAATCTCGATCTCCTCAAGCATCTTGCGGAAACCAAGGCCCTTGGCTATCCTGTCCTGGTCGGCCTCTCGCGCAAGTCCTTCCTGGGGGCCATCACCGGCAGGGACGTGGCCGACAGGCTCCCTGCGACCATCGCCGCCAACGCGCTGGCCATGGCCGAGGGGGCCGACATCCTGAGGGTTCACGACGTGGCCGCGGCCAAGGACGCGGCGGCGGTCGTCCGGGCATGGCGGGCCCGGCCCTGAGCCGGGGGCGATGGTGGAGTGGTTCCAGCGCCTGCTGTCCTACTACGACTACATCCGCCCGGTCATAGATGTGGGGCTCCTGGGCTTCCTCATCTACAAGGGCTACCAGGTCCTGGTGAAGACCCAGGCGGTCCAGCTGGTCAAGGGCCTCTCGTTGATGGTGGCGGTCTACGGGGCGGCCTATGTACTGCAGCTGCATACCCTCTCCTGGATCCTCAACCTGGTGGCCCCGGGCATCATCATCGCCCTGGCCATCCTCTTTCAGCCCGAGCTGCGCAAGGTCATCATGCGCCTGGGCCAGGGGGGCTTTTTCCGCCAGGGCGGGCGGGTTCAGGCCACCCAGCTGGATGCGGTGATGAACGCTGCCGAGATGCTGTCATCGCGCCGGCGCGGGGCACTGATCGTCTTCCCGCGCAAGGTCAACCTCAAGAACATCGTGGATACGGGCACGCGCCTGGGAGCCGACCTTTCATCAGCCGTGCTCCTGACCATCTTCGGGCACGACACCCCCCTGCATGACGGGGCGGCGGTGATCCAGGGCTCCAAGGTCCTGGCGGCCGGCTGCCTCCTGCCCCTGTCAGAGCAGCAGGATATCCGCCGCAGCTTCGGCACCCGCCACCGGGCCGCCCTGGGCCTCTCAGAGGAGGCCGATGCCGTGGTCCTGGTGGTGTCCGAGGAGAGCGGGGCCCTGTCGCTGGCGGTAGACTCCAAGCTGTACTACAATCTCACGCCGCGGGCCCTGAGAGCGCGTCTGGAGGAGCTCTTGGATTCCCGCGCCCAGGCGCCCCTGACGGCGGTGGAGGAAAGCCTTGGCGAGTGAGCGCAAGGGCCTCCTGGCGCGCCTCCTGGAGGATTGGCCGGCCAAGGCCCTGTCCCTCTTCGCGGCCCTGGTCCTGTTC
Source organism: uncultured Spirochaetales bacterium (assembly GCA_964470375.1). GTDB lineage: Bacteria > Spirochaetota > Spirochaetia > Treponematales > JBGSOB01 > CAYNQK01. Next base: position 26,807 of record CAYYCP010000041.1, on the reverse strand, counting down.
GCCTTCAACCGGAATGGTTCTCTCAAGCAGGAGTACTACTCGGTGCTGGTGAGGGTGGAAGGGACGGAGCGCTTCATGCCGGCCGCCGAGTATCCCGCCACGGTCCGGGTGGCCCTGCGTGGGGAGGCCTCTGAGCTGGCCACCATCTCGGCCTCCGACCTGGATGCCTACATCGACCTGGCCGGTGTCGCCCAGGAGGGGGCCCGGGATTTCCCCGTGCGCGTGCGCCTTTCCGGCCCTGCCCTGGCCGCCGACCCCCTGGAAGTGAAGGTCGAGCCATCCCAGCTGAACCTGAAGCTGGAGCGGGCCGTCTCCGCCGTGGTGCCCATAGAAGCGCGCTTCAACGGCCTGCCCGAAGCCGGCTACGAGAGGGTCGGCCACCAGATCTCCCCCCCCTCCGCGGAGATCCGCGGCCCGCGCAGCCTTGTGTCCGTGGTGAGCGCCGTCTACACCGAGGCGGTGGATTTGACCGGGGCTAAGGAGGACATGTCTGTGCGGGCCAACCTGGTTCCGCCGGCTCCCCTGGTGGTCCTGCCCAACTCTCGGGCTGTCCAGGTGGTGGTGAGCGTGCGCCAGGCCCTGGCCCAGCGCACCTTCGAGACCCTGCCCATCGCCGCGCGCGGTCTCAGGCCCGGCCTGGAGCTGGCGACCGAGCTTCCTAGCGCCCTGCTCAAGGTCCAGGGGGCCCAGGCCGATGTCAAAGCCTACCAACCCGGCCCCGAGACATTCAGCGTGGATTTTTCCGGCGTTCAGAGGCCGGGAACCTATGAGTTTCCCGTGGCTCTCGAAGTGCCCCCCGAGCTCAGCATCGTGGACAGCGAGCCGGCATCGGTCCAGGTCGTCCTGCGCGAGGCGCTCGGCAGATGATCCTGGGCGTGGGGGTGGACATCGTGGAGGCGGCCCGCATGCGTGCATGGTCCACCAATCCGGCCCTGGTGCGGCGCTTCTTCGGGCCCGAGGAGCTGGCCGGCGGCTGCGGTGCCCGCCCGGACGAATTCTTGGCGGCCCGTTTCGCCGCCAAGGAGGCCTTCGGCAAGGCCCTGGGCAGGGGCCTGGCGGGCCTGCGATTGATTGATGTCCAGCTGATCCGCGCCGCGGGCGGGGCGCCCGAGCTGCGCCTCTCGGGCGGGGCTTTGGATGCCTTCCGGCGTGCGGGCGGTGTCCGGGCCCATGTCTCCATCAGCCATGACGCCGGGATGGCGCTGGCCTTCGTCGTCATAGAAGGGGGAGGGCAGGGGTGAAAGTCGTCAAGAAGGCCGAAACGTCCAAGGAGCGCAAGGTCACCTACTTCCGCAAGGATTCCACCATCTGCCCGGTCTGCGATAAGCCCTTCCAGCGCGAGGAGCTCTTCCAGGGCCGGGTCAACGCCGCCGACTTGACCGACGAGCTGCACCGGGTCTATTCGCCCATGGCGGCCTACGGGGCGGTCTACCCCCTGGTGTACCCGATGACGGTCTGCCCCAACTGTTACTTCGCCGCCCTGCCTACGGACTTCGAGTCTCTCAGTCCTAAGCTCAGGCAGCCCCTGGCGAGCGGGATAGCCGCGCGCATAGATTCGGTCACCGGCCTCTTCCCCAAAGGTCTGGACTTCGCTTCGCCGCGCCGGCTGCAGGAGGGCGCCGCCAGCTACTACCTGGCCATGCAGTGTTACGAGCTCTTCCCGGACAAGGACTCGCCGGTGATAAAACAGGCTATCTCGGCCATCCGCGCCTCCTGGCTCTTCACCGATCTGGACGCGCGCCTGCCCGGGCAGAACTACGATTATATCTCCCGGCTCTTCATCAACAAGGCCCGCTTCCTCTACCAGCAGGCGGTGGAGCTTGACACCAAGGGCAAGCAATCCCTGCAGGCCGTGAAATTCCTTGGGCCGGACGCGGACAACAACTATGGCTACGACGGGGTCATCTATCTGTGCGGCATACTGGAGCTCAAGTACGGCCAGCGCCAGGATCCGGCGATGCGCCAGAAGCGCCTGGATTACATGGCCTGCGCCATAGCCAAGATGTTCGGCCTGGGCAAGAAGACCAAGGCCAAGCCCGGGCCCCTGCTGGAGCGCGCCCGCGATCTCTACGAGCGTCTCAAGGCCGAGCTGGGCGGCAGCACCTCCGAGGACGAGTAGGGGTCGCCCGCCGGGACCGCGGGACTTGGAATTACTCAGCCATTCCAATACTATTCCCGTGACATGACCGCTGTGACAAGGTCGGCGGCGGTTCGGCTGGGATAATTTCGGCCTCAGGGCCGTGGAGGGGATATGAGCGTTTCGTTGTGGTCAGAGAGGCAGGTTTCCACCTGGCGCACCAAGGTCGGGCTGGCCGAGATGCTCCGCGGGGGCGTCATTATGGATGTCACCAACCCGGAGCAGGCCAAGATAGCCCAGGACGCCGGGGCCCAGGCTGTGATGGCCCTGGAGCGCGTGCCGGCCGATATCCGCGCCCAAGGCGGGGTGGCCCGCATGAGCGACCCTGAGATGATCGAGGGCATCAAGAAGGCCGTATCCATACCGGTCATGGCCAAGTGCCGCATAGGCCATTTCATGGAAGCCCGCATTCTTGAGGCCCTGGGGGTAGACTTCATTGACGAGTCAGAGGTCCTCACTCCGGCCGATGACCAGTACCACGTCTGGAAGCACGATTTCAAGGTGCCCTTCGTGTGCGGCTGCCGCGACTTGGGCGAGGCCCTCAGGCGCATTGGGGAGGGTGCGGCCATGATCCGCACTAAGGGCGAGGCGGGCACGGGCGATGTGATAGAGGCGGTCAGGCACATGCGCGCGGTCCAGGACGGGATCCGCCGCCTAAAGGGCCTTTCGCCCGAGCAGCTCATGACCGAGGCCAAGAATCTGGGCGCTCCCTTTGACCTGGTGTACGAGGTTCACGCCACTGGCAAGCTGCCGGTGCCCAATTTCTCCGCCGGCGGGGTGGCCACCCCGGCTGACGCGGCCCTGATGGTCCAGCTGGGCGCGGAGGCGGTCTTCGTCGGCTCGGGCATCTTCAAGTCCGGGGATCCGGTCCGGCGCGCCCGCGCTATTGTGGACGCGGTGGCTCACGCCGACGACCCGGCCAAGCTGGCCGAGATATCGCGTAACCTGGGCGAGGCCATGGTGGGCATCAATGTCTCGGCCATGCCCGGCCAGGAGCGCATCGCCGGCCGCGGCTGGTGAGGCATTCCGGCGGGAGGTACTCCCCTTGAAGCCCATCGGCGTGCTTGCCCTGCAGGGCGACTTCCTCGAGCATTTAGAGGCCTTCGCGGCCGCGGGTATCCCGGCCCGGGCCTTCAAGGATGCCACTGAGCTGGAAGGCCTCTCCGGCGTAGTCCTGCCGGGCGGCGAGAGCACCACAATCGGCATGCTCATGGAGCGCCGCGGTCTCATCCTAGCCCTGCGCCTGGCGGCCGCGGGCGGCCTGCCCTTCATGGGCACCTGCGCCGGAGCCATTCTCCTATCCCGACGCATCGAGCCCGAGACGCGCTTTTCCGACGGTCGACTCCAGCCTACATTGGGCGTTCTGGACGCGGTCATTCTGCGCAACGCCTACGGGCGCCAGGTGGACAGCTTCGAGGCCTGCCTGGAGATAAGGGACCCCGAGCTGGGCCTGGCCTGCTCCATGGACGGGGTCTTCATCCGCGCTCCCGTTTTCCTGGAGCTGGGTCCGGATACGAGGGTCCTGGCCGAATTCGACGGCAAACCGGTCATGGTGAGGGCAGGCCGCATCCTGGCCTGCACCTTCCATCCCGAGCTGAGCAGGGATACATCCGTGCATGCCTACTTCGCCGAGCGTCTTTGCCGGATCGGCCGCGTGGCGGGCTAGCCATGGGCGAGCGCCGCATAAAGCTTGTCCTGGCCTACGATGGGACGGACTTCCGCGGCTGGCAGCGCCAGGACGGCCAGCGCACCGTCCAGGGCGTCCTGGAAGAGGCCCTGGAGCGCATACACGGTCACCCGGTGGCTGCGGCCGGGGCCGGCCGGACGGACTCGGGTGTGCACGCTCGAGGCCAGGTGGCCAGCTTCGGGAGCGACATAGCCTCCATACCGGAGCGCAAGTACGCCGCGGCCTTGAATGCCCTCCTACCCCCCGACCTGCGCGTCCTCTCCTCGGCCGAGGCCCAAGCCGGCTTCAACGCCCGCTTCGACGCCCGCGCGAGGACCTATCGCTATTACATCCTGCCCCGCGGCCAGGCCCTGCCGACCGATCGTCTCTACGCCTGGACCATAGAGGGAAGGCCCGATATGGGCGCCCTCAACCGCATGGCCGCCTGCCTCCGCGGCGAGATAGACTTCAGCGCCTTCTGCGTCCCGCGCGATGCCAGCCTCTCGCGTAGGCGCTACATATACCATGCCGTTTTTTTCCAGGAGGGCCGCTTCATCGTCTTCGAGATCAAGGCCAACGCCTTCCTCTGGCGCATGGTGCGCTCCCTGGTCGGCTCCCTGGTGGAGTGGGATCGTCAGGGCCTCCCCTCGGATACTCTGGCCCAGGCCATAGCCTCACGCGACCGGCGCCGGGCCGGTCCCACCGCGCCGGCGCGCGGGCTCTTCCTCTGGGAGGTGGAATACGGGCCGGACAGCCAGGTCGCCTCTCCCGATGATCCGGATGAATAGGGACTGTTGATAGCCGCCTTGCTTGCGTCTATACTCGGCCCATGGAGGATGGCGCCGGGGCGCTGGCCCCGATGGACAGGGATCGAATCATCAAGCTCATCATGGATCTCAGCGACGGCCTGGGAGCCCTGCTCACCCCGGAGAGGCGGATTCTGGCGGTAAACCACTCCCTCCTGGAATCCTTCGGTATAGAGACCGGTGACGAGATCCTGGGGATGCCCTACGGCGAGGCCCTAGGCTGTCTCAATGCCCAGCGCGGCCCGGACGGCTGCGGCTCCTCTTCGGCCTGCGCCTCCTGCGGGACTGTCCTGGCAGTCATGCAGGGCCTTTCCGCCATGCCCGGCTCCGAAAAACCTCAACAGGCCCACGGCCGGGGACCTGCCGCCGAGACGCGTTTCATCCTCAAGGCCCGTAAGCCCACAGGCCTGCGCGAATACTGCTTCCGTGTGCGGGCCGCGCCCGTCGACTTGGGAGACCAGCTGGCCGTAGCCTTATTCATGCGCGATGTCACCGAGGAGGAGCGCCGGGCCGCCCTGGAAAGGGTTTTCTTCCACGACGTAGGCAACCTGGTGGCGGCCCTGCAGAGCGCCGCTTTCCTTGCCGGGAGCCAGGAGGAGGAGGTTCGTCGCCGGGGTCTATCCGAGCTGGGACGCCTCTCCAACCGCCTCTCCCGTGAGATGAGCATCCAGCGAGCCCTTGTCCGCGGAGAGGCTGCCCTGGTGGGAGACGGGGCCGAGGACATCGACCATGGCCTTCTCCTGCGCGAGCTGGGCGAGTTCGCTCGTAACCACCCGGCCGGGCGCGGCAAGCGCCTGATTTTGCCTGAGCACATCCCAGAGACTTCCCCGCGCACCGACTTCGCCTATCTTCTCAGGGTTCTCAGCAACATGGTCCTGAACGCCCTGGAGGCCGTGCAGGCCGGCCAGGACGTCAGCCTTGAAATCCGCGAGTCCGATGACTTCCTGCGCTACATGGTATCCAATCCCGGCGTCATCCCGGAGGAGATCCAGCCGCGCATTTTCGAGCGCCATTTCAGCACCAAGGGCGGCTTCGGACGCGGTCTGGGCACCTACTCCATGAAGCTCCTGGGCGAGGAGTGCATGGGCGGGCGGGTCGGCTTTCTGAGCGGCCCGAAGGGGCGGACTAGCTTCTGGATCGACCTCCCCCTGCCGGCGCATTGATGCTGTCGCGCGATAGTCAAGCGAGAAAACCCAGGGGCAGATCGTGTATATACCTCCTCCAAGAGATTGAGTTCCTCGAAGCCTTTTTTTCGTGAATTCAGCGGTGGGACGCGGGCATCAGTAACCTGGTGGCACAGGCGGCCTTTCAAGGCATGGGCCGTGCAGCCGGAAGGAAGGTCATTATGGCAACGATGAAGAGGCGTGGACATGCGGAGGCTTGGGTCGCATGCGCGGTAGCAAGCAGCCTCTTCTCCGTCGCTGCTTGCGCTGGATCGGCTAGAACGGGCTACGTTGACCGCGCCCCGCCCTCCGGTGGCGCCATGAAGCTGGAGCGGGCCTACGCCATGGATTCGGCCGCCGAGTTCTTCAACACCGAGGAGTATGAGCGCCGGGAAGACAACCGCTTCATGGATCCGCTGCGGAATCCCCTGGCCACCTTCTCCATAGACGTGGACAAAGCCTCCTACGGCAACGTGCGCCGTTTCCTGGAGGGCGGCCAACTGCCCCCGCCCGATGCCGTGCGGATAGAGGAGCTGATCAACTACTTCCCCTATCCCTATCCCGATCCCCAGGGGCGGCATCCATTCTCCGTCATCACCGAGATGGCCGAGTGTCCCTGGAACCAGGGCGCCGCCCTTCTCCTGGTGGGTATCCAGGGGAAGCGACTGGACTACGCCGATCTCAAGCCCGCCAACCTGGTCCTTCTTCTGGATACCTCCGGCTCCATGTCCGACTCGAATAAGTTGCCATTAGTGAAGCGATCCGTAAGCATGCTCCTCGAGTCCCTGACCGCCCGCGACCGGGTGGCCATCGTGGCCTATGCCGGATCGGCCGGCCTTGTCCTTGACTCCACCACGGCCGACCGCCGCGCCGAGATCCTGTCCGCCATGGATAAGCTCTCGGCGGGGGGCTCAACGGCTGGCGCCGAGGGCATCCAGTTGGCCTACCGAGTGGCCGCCGACAATTTCATCCAAGGCGGCAACAACCGGGTCATCCTTTGCACAGACGGGGACTTCAACGTGGGCGTCTCGTCCACCTCGGAGCTCACCCGCTTGATGGACGAGAAGCGCCGCCAAAACATCTATCTGACAATCTGCGGCTTCGGCATGGGCAATTACAAGGATGGGCGCATGGAGGCCATATCAAAGGCCGGCAACGGCAATTATTTCTACATCGATTCGCCCGCAGAGGCGGAGAAGGTATTCGTAAAGGAGATGCGGGCGAATCTCTTCACCATCGCCAAGGACGTCAAGATCCAGGTGGAATTCAACCCAGCCGAGGTCCAGGCCTACCGCCTCATCGGCTACGAGAACCGTATCCTGGCGGCCGAGGATTTCACGGATGACACTAAGGATTCGGGTGAGCTGGGCGCCGGACATTCGGTGACAGCCCTCTTTGAGATACTCCCCAAGGGCTATGGGCAGGACTCCCCGGCCGGGACGGTGGAGCCCCTCAAGTACCAAGCCGGAGCCTCAGAAGCCAAGGCCTACCCTGGCGAGCTCGCTACGGTCAAATTCCGCTACAAGCCCCTGGGATCAGAAGAGAGCGTCCCTCTGGACACGATCGTGGAAGCCGGGATACGGCCCTTCGCTCAGGCCAGCGCGAGTCTGCGTTGGGCCGCGGCGGTTACGGAATTCGGCATGCTCCTGCGTGACTCGCCTTTCAAGGGAAGCTCCGGCTGGGAGGATCTGATCGGAATAGCCAAGGCTGCCGCTGGGCGGGACGATGAGGGCTACCGGGCCGAGTTCATAGGTTTGGCCGAGAAGGCCCGAGCGCTATCGCGAAAAGCCAAGAACGCGCAGTAGCGCACAGGGGAATGTTCTGCTATTTCCCAGGGCCGGGCCCCAAGAGACCAGAGAAGGCCAGCCGATACCCGCGTCAGGACCGCGGGTATCGGCTGAGATTTTCGGCTGAGATCTCATGGCTTGGGGCTGAGGCGCCTTAAGGCGTATTCGACCATCTGCTGATCCTCAGTTTGGTCGCCCTTCCATCGCTCCACGATAGATTGGTATTCGGCCCGGGCCTCAGCGGTCAAGCCGAAGGATTCCACCACCATGGCCCGGGCGAAGCGTGTTGCCAGGTCATCCTCAGGGCGCGCTACGCCTCCGGAATACTCTTGGAAGAGGCTGAGAGCCTCGTCAGGCTTGCCGGTGGCGGCATAGAGACAGATCAGGGTGTGCACGGCGAAATCGGCATTAGGCGAGTTTTTGACCAGGCCCTCCAGCTCGCGGCGTAGTTCCTCGCTGGCCACATCGGCCATGAGGGCGAACCAGCTGCGTTCGTTGGCTACGTTGCGCGACAGCAAGATTCGGGCGGCTTCATCGTTAGCCGCCTTGGCGCCGTAGTCGTGCTTGACGAGGGTGTCCAGGCGCTGGAATGCCCCCAGGCTGTCCCCTGAATGGTAGATGGCGTCGCTCAGGATGATCTCGGCCGGGATGAGGTCGGCCGGATCCTTGATGCTTTTCAATAGCTCTCCTGCCTCGGCGAAGCATCCCGCTCGCCCCAGGATGCCGGCCCGCTCGGCGGCGCTCTTGGAGTAGGCGGGGCTGATGCGCCCGGCCAGCTCGGCGGCGCGGGCAGACTGGCCCAGGCGGCGCTCCGCCATCGACAAGGCGTCCAGGGCCTCGTCTTGATCCGCGCCCGGGGGAGGCAGGGAGTCGAGAATTTCCTTGGCGCGGCGGTTATTCCAGGTCCCGGGCATGTAGGCCAGGGCTAGGCCGATGCGGTGGGTCATAGCGCCAGCATCCCCCTCCCGGCTGCCATCGAGGCGCTTGCGAAGCCCTTTATCAGTGGAGCCTGCTGCGTGCAGGGCCTGCAGGAGGGCCCGTGCCTGGTCCAGGAGGCCTTGGCGTATAAGGGCGTCTGCGCAGGCCAGGGTGGAAATCGGATCAGCCTCCGAGCCGGCCACTCTGTACTGTCCTTCCTCCATGAGGACCCAAATCCGAAGGCCCTCCGAGGGCCAGGTGGAACCGATGCCCTTGCGATAGGCCGCCTTAGGGATGGCCCGCAGCTCCCACAGGCCCTCGGTCAGGCGCGCGGGGGCATAGTCCATGCCCGCCTTCCAAAGCGCCTCCACCAGGGGCAGGATGCGGGCCACCTGGAAACCGGCCAGGGTGGCGTTCCGGCCCATGAGGGAATAGATATCCGGGTGGCGCTCCTCAAGGGAAGGCCGTGCGGCTAGGACAGCGGAAGAAACCAAGGTCATCGGATCCTCGCTGGTGTAGCCCAACAGGTATGTTTGGGCCGCGGCCTCGGGCTTGGAAGGCGGAAAGGGGGCCTTGACAGCCGCCTCGGCCAGGAGACGGTCGGCGACGGAGAGCTCCTCTGGGAGGGGTAGGCCCAGGTCGGCGTAGACAGCCTTGAGAAGGGACAGGGCATCCGGGAAGGGACGCTCGCGGAAGGCCCGCTGCACCAGGCCGTTGATGATGTTGTTGCGCGCCTTCATGTCCTTGACCAGAGAGCGGGCCTTCTTGAGCATGGCCTCGGCCCCCTCGGCGATGGACAGGGCGTAGAGGTAGGCAGAGCGGCCGGCATCGTCCTGGAGGGAGTTCTTGAGGAGCTCGGCCGCCTCGCCGTAGCGCCCGGCCTTCTCAAGGAGGGTGCGCTTGATGTCCATGGCCGAGCCTCCTGCGGCCTCGGCCCGCCCGGCGAGATCGAGGGCGGCCTGGAGGTCCGAGCCCAGCCCGAGCCACTGGCCGTCCTCGCCCAGGCCGCAGACGATGGCGGCGTTGCGTAGGGTAGTGGAGTTGCCGGGATCGAGGGAATCCGCCTTGAGGTAGGAAGAGAGGGCCAGGCCGCGATCCCAGCCCAGCCCGAAATGAGTTCCGCCTGAGCCGCAGCGGGCTACGAGGGCCTGATCGATCCAGGCGATGAAGTTGTCGGGTTCGGCGGCCACCGCCTCGGCCGCCAGCGCCTTAGCGGCGCTCCGCAGGCCCATCTGCGCGAGGACCCGGGCGACTTGGCGCTGGTGCAGAGGGTGAGTGGGATGGGTGGCGCGCAGGGTCTGGAATTCCGCGAGGGCATCGCGGTAGCGCCCCTCCGCCAGGGCCGTCTCGCCCTTTGAGGAGTAGGTCACCCGCAGACTCCCCTCGGCGTAGAGTCCTGAGAGGGCCTTGTAGAGGGCGGCGTACTCGGCCGGGCTGTAGAGTCCCGAGCCGCTGTCGAAGGAAAAGAGCAGGCGCAGCTCGCCCCCGGCCAGCTCCTGGGCTTCCTCGCGGTAGGTGGCCGGGCCGGCCTTGAACTGGCGTGCCTTCGGCAACTCATCCAGGACGTAGCCGGGGGGAGGCCGGAGACGGTACTCGATGGAGAAGCTGAAGGGCTTATCCAGCAGCAGGGGATAGCGCCGCTCGGCCTTGCCGCCATCTTTGGCGGCCTTGTAGGAGAAGCCGGGCATCCCGCCCGTGAAGACATTGTCCCGCTTCACGTAGGCGAACAGGGCGCGGTTCGCGGATCCGCTGCCGGCCACACCCGAGCTGGACAGACGCAGGATGAAGGGGCCCGAGTAGTCATCGCTTTCAGGATAGGATGGTTGCGCGGATTTGCCCTTGCCGAAGACGCCGTCCATGTAGCCGGCCAGGTGCTCGGCCGTCTTGTCGCGGTCCGAGCGCGTATAACCCGCGCGGTACTCGGATTCGAAGGCTCCATAGACGGTAGTGGTTTCGCGCGCTTCGCCGCCGGCCTCCTCGGCCATGTCGATTTCGCGGATTTCCACGATGCGGTTGTCCGCGGATGTCGACATGGGCGTGGGCTCGAGCCGGCCCAGGGCCACAACGAGGGCCATGCGGCCCTGCGATGAGGGGGGAAGGCGGCCGGCAGGGTAGTAGCGCGCGCTGGGGTCCACCCAGAAGGGCGAGGCGCCGGCCACATAGACGATGGCGTGGTCGAAGAGGCCCATGCCGGGCAGATCGTCTTTGGCGTCTAGGCCGCGCCCGGTGGCCAGGAGGGCCAGGGAAGCCGGGATACCCTGGGCCCGCAGCATGGCCGTCAGGAGGGCGGCCTGGTCCTTGCAGTCCCCGTAGCCCCGTTGTATGACGCTGGCGTTGGGCGCCGGCACCAGGCCGTAGTCGCCGTAATGCAGGGCCGTGTAGCGGATGCCCTTGCGCACAAGGGCCATGCGGCAGCGCTCAGCGAAGGCCAGCTCGCTCTCGCCGGGGGCTCGTTCCAGGGCCAGGTCGCCTAGGGCGGCGGGCTGGATGGAGGGCTCGGAGAGCTCGGCGTAGCGCTTAGCCACCGCTTCCCAGCTGGTGCCCGTGGCCACGCGCAGCGTGGATAGGGCCAGGGACTCCCTGGGGGCCATCGTCTCGAAGGAGTCCCACAGGGGCGGCAGGGAGGCGCTGTAGCTGACCCGGGTGAGCTCGCCCTGCTTGGATGTCGAGACGAGGATGCCCTCGGGCCGGGTCAGCGAGACTCTGTACAGGCTTTGTTGGTCGTAATCAATGTCCAGACGTGTCAGGTTGGTGGGATAGGTGGAGCCGAAGCTGAAGGTGAGGCTCTCGCCAGCGTCGAAGAAGGGCTTAATGCTCTTCAGCACGATCTCGTACTGCACCACCGCCCCCAGGACGCAGTTGGGCAGGGGCGCGCTGAGGCGCTTCATGTTGGTGTAAATGTCCGGGGAGTCCTCCTCCCAGGGCCGCTCGCCTATGGTGGCTTGATCGAGCTCGGACACCGTCCCGCCCGGCGAGATGACCCGGGCCCTGATCTCGGGGCGGCTGGTGCGATCCGCGTTCCAGGGCACCGAGATCGAGGCCCAGCTTGAGAGTCCGGAAGCGGCGTTGAAGACATAGATCATGCGGTAACGTCGCTCCATGATGGCGCCCGAGCGCAAGGAGTAGGAGGATTGGTCCAGGAGGATGTGGATGCCCACGTCCTTCGACCCAGGCAGAGAGGACGAAAATTCCTTGGCCCTGGCCAAGATGGAGGCGGGATCCTCTGACCAGTATGTGTCCTGGGAATAGGCCGTGGCGGCAAGGGCGAGGAAGGCTGCGCATAATAGTCTTTTCATCCCTTGAGTATACTATTACCTTCTTTGATATGTCGACATGCTGGCATGTCGTCTTGTAGGGAAGGTATAAGGTGAAGGGATTCATGGCCGCATCCCTTTCATTCATGTGACCATTAATATAAATCCCTTAATAGCATGCCGCCCGCGGATCCCGCCTCTGATGCGGGCGGAGGCCGCTCCCTCACGACGGGCCGTTCAGCACGAAGAGAGGAAACAGCTATAATAGGCCCATGGCCAGGGAAGTATGCTGGGCCTGCCGTGCCCCCGCCTCGCGATGCATGTGCGCCTCCATCCGCCCCATGCGCTTCAGGACCGCCTTCGCCATCCTGATGCACCCCAAAGAAGCCCGCCGCCAGCGAACCGGGACCGGGCGCATCTGCAAGCTCTGCCTTGAGGGCAGCCGCATTATTATCGGTCAAGACTTCGACGATAACAGGGACTTGGGGCTTCTCCTGGCCGATCCGGCCCTCTATCCCGTCCTCCTCTTCCCCGGGCCCGGGGCCATGGCCCCCTCCGACCCGGCCCTGGCCGCGGCCCTCTCGGACGGGCGGCGCCTCCTGGTCATCGTCCTGGACGCCACCTGGCCCTGCGCCCGCAAGATGTACAGACATTCGCCCATCCTCCAGGCCCTCCCGCGCGTGGGCATCGCGCCGAGTCATCCCAGCCGCTGGCTCTTCAAACGCCAGCCCCGCCCCGACTGCCTGTCCACCCTGGAGGCCATCCACGAGCTCCTCCTCTCCCTGGAGGAGGCCGGCCTGGAGGACTACCCAGACAAAGAGCAGCTCCTGGGGCTCTTCGCGCGCCTCCAGGAATACCAGGTGGGCAGCGCCGCCGACCCCGGGCGTAAGCACCACGCCCACGACCTCGCGGCTAGGGACTGAAAGCGCAGACGTCCCGATAGATGCGTCGAATCAGAAAATGCTGACCACCAGAAGGCATGGGAATAGAGAGGGCCGCCCTCGCGGGCGGCCCTGCTGAGGTGGAAGCGCGAACGCCCCTATCTGCCCCTGGGCGAATAGAGGTAGCGGAAATAGTCCATGTCCGTGCTCATGGTCTTGTCGAATTTCGGCATGGTCTCCTTGTAGCTCTCGAGGGCCCGCCAGAAGGCGAAGAATTCAGGATCCCGGGAGTAGGCTTCGGCGTAGATGCGGGTGGCCTTGGCGTCAGCCTCGCCCTTGATGATCTCGGCCTTCTTGAGGGCCTCGGACATGATGGCCTTCTGCTCCTTCTCCTGGCGCCCCAGCCACTCGGCCTTCTTGCCCTCGCCGAAGCTGCGGTAGGCCTGGGCTATCTGGCTGCGCTCCTTGGTCATGCGCGCGTAGATATTTTGGATCTGGTCATCGGTATAGGCGATCTCCCGGATGACGATGTCCAGCACTTCCATCCCGTACTCGGGCATGATCGGCCGGACGATGGCCAGCATCTCCGCACTCAGCTTGCGGCGGCCCTTCTGGATGGACTCGAAGATATTTTCCGATTGTGTCAGCTGCTTGAGGGCCTCATCGTTGATCTCGTCACCGGTCTGGAAGACCTCCGTGGCGGCCGATTCCTGGATGGCATTGGTGCTGCGCACGGCCTCGGACAGGCTGTGCTTGGAGATGATAGTGCGGACGGCGTTGTCTACGACGCCGTCCAGCTTGCCGTAGGCGCTGTCCATGCTGCGCACGGCCGAATAGAAGCGGCGCGGATCCGCGATCCTCCAGCGGGCGGTGGTGTCCACCCAGATGAGCTGGTTTTCCTTGGTCTGGATCTGGCGTGCTTCGCCGTCCCAGGCCTGAATCTTCTTGGGCAGGATGACGATGGAGTCCACGAAGGGGCTCTTGAGCTTGAGCCCGGCCTGGTCGCTCCCTCCGACGATCTGGCCGAAGCGCAGGACCAGGGACTGCTGGCCCTCCTGGAGGACATAGAAGGGGTTGACCAAAAGGAGAATCACGATGGCCGCCGCCAGGACGACCAGCACGACGATCAGGGTCTTTTTCATTGAGCGCCTCCCGCGGCCGCGGTGGGGCCGCCTAGGTTCTTGAGCCCGAGGAAGGAATCCAGTCCCTTGTCGATTAGGACTGTGCCGCGCTCGCCGGCGAAGACTTCCTCCACCATCTCATAGTACAGGCGCTCGCGGGTGATCTGGGGGGCCTTGCGGTATTCCTCGTAGACAGATAGGAAGCGGGCCACCTCGCCCTGGGCCTTGTTGACCCGCTCGGCGGCGTAACCCTCGGCCTGGCGGAGGATCATGGCGGCTTCGCCCTGGGCCTTGGGAATGACCGCGTTGTAGGCTTCCTTGCCCTCGTTGATCAGGCGGATCAGGTCAGTCTTGGCGTTGCTCACGTCGGAGAAGGCCTCCTTGATGGCCTCAGGCATCTCCACGTTTTGGAACTTGACCGCGATGACATTGATGCCCATGCCGAAAGACTTGTAGGAGGCGTTCATCAGCTCCAGCGCCTCGCCCTCTATGCGGACACGCGCGCTGGTGGTGATGTCGGCGAAGGACGCATCGCCAACAAGCTGATTGACCACCGACTGGGACACGTCGCGGATGAGCTTGTGGCGGTCCTGGACGTTGAAGAGCCAGGCCTGCGGGTCCACGATTTTGTACTGGACGATCCATTCCAGCTGGACTACGTTCAGGTCCCCGGTCAGCATGGCGATGGGCCGAACGCTCTCGTCGTAGCGACTGACCACGTCGGACTTCTCGGTACGGAAGCCGAACTGTTCCTCGTTGACTACCTCGGTGGCCACGTTGATCACCCGCTGGATGCCGAAGGGCCATTTTGTATGCAGGCCCGGCTCGGCGATCCGGGTGAAGCGCCCGAAGGTGGTCACCACCCCGCGCTCGGTCTGGTCCACCATGAAGACGCTCGTCCCTGCCAGGATCAGCACCAGGACGACGATCCCCAGGACGACGAAGGTCAGCGGCCGGAAGACCTTCTTGATACCCGTTTTAGCCATCCATACCTCCTCGCGCGGCCGCGACACCGGAGCCCTTCTGCGGCCTGCAGGCCAAGAGTAAGGGTTTTCATGCCCCCGGGGCAAGCTCCTGGCGCGCTCCCCTGCGCACCGGACGAAGGGCCGGGGCCCTTCCGCTTCAGCCCCACCGCGTTGTATCATCGGCCACCGAACGACAAGGAGCGCAGAGTGGCCGCCACCCAGGGCGAAGACAAGAAGATCATCTATACCATGTACCGCGTAGGCAAGCGCCACGGGACCAAGCAGGTCCTCAAGGACATAAGCCTTTCCTATTATTACGGCGCCAAGATCGGGGTCATCGGCCTCAACGGCTCGGGCAAGTCCAGCCTCCTCAGGATCCTCGCCGGCCGGGACCAGGAATTCACCGGCGAGACCAGCTGCGCCCCGGGCTTCAGTATCGGCCTTCTGGAGCAGGAGCCCGAGCTCACGCCCGGGAAGACCGTCAAGGAGGTCGTCAGCGAGGGCGTCCAGGAGATCGTCGACCTGCTCAAGGAATTCGACGAGGTCAATGAGGCCTTCGGCGATCCGGACGTCGATATGGACAGGCTCATGAAGCGCCAGGCCGAGATACAGGAGAAGCTGGACGCGGCCGATGCCTGGGAGCTGGACAGCCGTCTGGATCTGGCCATGGACGCCCTGCGCTGCCCGCCGCCAGACCAGATTGTGGACGTCCTGTCCGGGGGCGAGCGCCGCCGCGTCGCCCTGTGCCGTCTCCTCCTCAGAAAGCCTGACATCCTTCTCCTGGACGAACCCACCAATCACCTGGACGCGGAGACGATAGCTTGGCTGGAGCGCCACCTCCAGCAATACGAGGGAACGGTCATCGCTGTCACTCACGACCGCTACTTCTTGGACAACGTGGCCGGCTGGATCCTGGAGTTGGACCGGGGCGAGGGCATCCCCTGGAAGGGCAATTACTCCTCTTGGCTGGATCAGAAGAAGAAGCGCCTGGAGCAGGAGGAGAAGGGCGAGAGCGAGCGCGCCAAGACCCTGGCCCGCGAGCTGGAGTGGATCGGCATGAGCCCCAAGGGCCGCCACGCCAAGGGCAAGGCCCGCATCAACGAGTACGAGAGGCTCCTGGCCGAGGACGGGCGCGAGAAGATCAAAGAAGCCCGGATCATGATCCCGGCTGGTCCCCGCTTGGGCAACCTAGTGATAGAGGCCAAGGGCCTGTCGAAGGCCTACGGGGACAGGGTGATCTTCGAGGACGTAAGCTTCAGCCTGCCGCCCGGAGGCATCGTTGGCGTTATCGGCCCCAACGGGGCGGGCAAGACCACTCTTTTCAAGATCATCACCGGCGCCGTGAAGGCTGATGCGGGTGAGCTGCGGGTGGGCGATTCAGTCAAGATCGGCTATGCCGATCAAATGCGCGACAGGCTTGATCCGGAGAAGACGGTCTGGGAGCAGCTTTCGGACGGCCTGGACATCATCAAGCTGGGAGGCAGCCGCGAGATCAATTCGCGGGCCTACTGTTCCTGGTATGCCTTCTCCGGCGCCGACCAGCAGAAGAAGGTAGGAGTCCTCTCGGGTGGCGAGCGCAACAGGCTCAACCTGGCCATGATGCTCAAGGAGGGCGCCAACCTCCTCCTCTTGGACGAGCCCACCAACGACTTGGACGTCAACACCATGCGGGCTCTGGAGGAAGCCTTGGAATCATTCGCCGGTTGCGCCGTGGTCATCAGCCACGACCGTTGGTTCCTGGACCGTATATGCACCCACATCCTGGCTTTTGAGGGCGATTCCAAGGCCGTCTGGTTCGAGGGTAACTGGTCCGAATTCGCCGAATGGCGCCGCGCCCAGCTGGGGGCGGACGCGGACCGGCCGCACCGTCTGGTGTACCGGAAGCTGGAGAGGTAGGGGAGGGGGGCATGGAGAGAATTTCTCGAGAGAAGGTGCCGGCCGGGCTGGCCGCGGCCATGGAGGAGAACGCGCGCGCCCTGGCCGCGAATCCCTATCCCGGACGCGGCATCGTCATCGGGGCGGATACTGAGGGAAAGAGGTTGGTTCAGGTCTATTGGATCATGGGCAGATCCGAAAATTCGCGCAACCGTGTGTTCAGGGCCTTCCCGGACCAGTCTGTCCGCACCCAGGCCTTCGACCCGGCCAAGCTCTCCGATCCCTCGTTAGTTATCTATACCGCAGCCCGGAAGGCCGGGAGGGCTTGGATTGTCACCAACGGAGATCAGACCGATACTATCGCAGATGCCCTGGCGAAGGGCGGGAGCTTCGAATCGGCCCTTCTCGGGAGGGAGTACGAGCCCGACGCGCCTAACTATACCCCGCGCATTTCCGCCCTCGCGGATCCCGGCGATCCCGACACGGCCTACACCCTATCCATACTGAGACGCGGCCCGGTCGGGGGCTGCGAGCGTTGCTTCTGGCGCTACGGACTGGCCGTTGCCGGCCTGGGACATTTCATCTCCACCTATGCGGGTGACGGGAACCCGCTGCCCTCCTTCTCCGGGGATCCCCACCCCCTGCCCATCCCGGCGGGCGGGCCCGCCGAGGTAGCGGCCTGGTATTGGGAGAGGCTCGACCCGGGGAATCGCGTCGCCCTGATGGCGAGGACCATAGACCCCGCGACGGGCGAGGCCGAGACGCGCATTCTCAACGCACTGGAGACCGGGAAGTGAAGGCGCGGTATTCCTTCTTCGTGATCATATCGGGGGAGGTACTGGCGGGTTTCCCCATCCTGGCAGCCCTTGTCTTTTCCGCAATCGGCAGCGTGGCCTCCAAGCGATTTCTCCTGGACTGGTTCATGCCCGCGGATCTCTTCATGATGGCCCTTCCGGGCGGGGGCCTCCTCCTCCTGGGTGCCTTCCTCATAAAACGCCGACGAGCGGTGATCGGGGCCACCCTAGGCGCCTGCGTGGCCTCCCTAGGAGGCGGCCAGGTCTACGCCATGGCCAGCGGCATTGCCGAGGGCATCGTTCAACCCGGCAAGGTCGCGGAGTTCCTCCTCCTCGGGAGCGTGGCCCTCTACACTATCTTTCTTGCGACCTTGGTCGTCTTGGGCGCCTTCCTGATAGGCGACGGACTGCGGGCCATGCGTACAGAGGCCTGAGGAGCCCGCGGGGACCGAGATCGATCCAGCAAGCATTCATAAGGGAGCCGCCGGAGAACCAGGGCGGTCCGGACGCCCCTCGGGGACCGGCCGAATGATGAAAACCGCGATATCGTGGGCTTCCACCCTGCAGCTGAGGGAGCCGCCGCGCAGGAACTCCTGGTTCCCGCTCCAGGCGTCACGCAGGATGAATTCGCCATCCGTAGGGATACCCAGCTCCTCGCGGTCGGCCGATATCGAGGCGGACTCGGACCTGCGGTTGAAAAGGCCTACTGCCATGGCGCCCCCGCTCAGGGCTTTCTTCCATAGCTCTAGGCCGCCCTCCCGCCGCAGGGGACGGCCCTGGACGCCCAGACTGTCCTGGTTTGCGGTGATGAGGTCCCTATTCATGAGGATGCGTCGGGAGACATCGTCCATGGTGCGCGGATCGCAGCCGATGAGGAGGGGCGAGGCCGAGAGGCACCACAGGGCGAAGTGGGAGCGGTACTCGGCTTCCGTGCAGCCCGGGCCCTGCCAGCCGATCTTCCCGTTCAGACCCACGATCAGCATGTCCAAGTCGTTCCACCCCCCCGGGCCGGCGTGCTCCGGCCGGCCCCCTGAGCGATCCAGGACGCTGAGACAGCCGAAGCCCCAGGTGATTGGGCCCTCCCAGCCGTCCTTGATGTCCGGGGTGGTGCGCCAGAGGTGGCCGCAGGATCGTCCCCACTCCCAGGGCGCGGAGCGGCCGTGCTCACAGATGCTGAAGACCATCGGCCGGCCGGCCTCCTCCAAGCAGGAGCGCATCAGCCGGTATTCATCGGCCACTGAAGCCCGCGGCGGGTCATCGTCCAGGGCCCGGTAATCGTACTTGAGGTAGTCGAAGCCGGCCTCAGCGATGAGGCGGGCGTCATCGGCCTCATGGCCCAGGCTGCCGGGGTAGTCCCCGTAGGTCCTCTGGCCGGCGCCTAGGTAGATCCCGGCCTTTAGGCCGCGCGCGTGCAGGTAGTCCGTGACCGCCCTGAGCCCTCCGGGGAATTTGTCCGGATGAGGCCTGAGCTGTCCGTCCGGGCCCCGCTCCTTGGCCATCCAGCCGTCGTCGATGTTGACATAGACATAGCCCGCATCCCTGAGGCCGCTGTCCACCAGGGCCTCGGCCACCTCGCGGATGAGGGCCTCGGTGGGCTCGCAGCAGAAGGTATTGTAGGAATTCCAGCCCATGGGCGGGGTGGAGGCCAGGCCGGCCCAAACATCTGCCGTCGAGTTCCTCATGCCAGTCACCTCGGCCTCATCGGGTGGTAAATGAGAAGGACATGGAAGACCCCATGGAAAAGCCGCCCTCCCGCGCGCTCATGGCCCTGGCCACGCTGACGGTATAGGTCGTCTTGGGCAGGAGGGGCTTTTCCGGTACGAAGGCGCATGTGTTCCCGTTCCAGACGAAGGAGCCGGGGGCCTTGGGGTCCAGGCCTATAGCCGAGGCGGCCGCATCCTGATCCATCGGGGCCGAGAACTGGATGATGATGCGCGTGTCCTGGGCGATCTCTTTTGCCTTGTCGGCCGGGAAGGTCCGGAGAACCCTGGGGCGAGCAGGTGCGGCCGGCGCGGCCTCCCTGGAGCCGGGCCCCGCCAGGATAAGGCCGCTGCGCGGACCGAGGTTCAGGGGCAGGGAGCCCGAGCGAATCACATAGGAGGGACCCGAGGTGGAGTGCCCGCCCTGGTCGGTAGAGAAGACGGTCTTCAACTTCCCCCCCTCCGCTAAGCCCAATTGGCCCATGGGAAGCCTCACCGCAGCCTGGTGCTTGGAGACGTTGAGGACGACTAGGATGTTCTCCTTGTCGTTCCAGCGCGAGAAGGCCAGGAGACCGTCCTCGTCCGAGGCTACCAGGGCATAGCTCCCGCCGCGCAGGGCCGGGTGAGCCTTGCGGACGGCCGCCAGTGAACGCTGGGCCGCCAGGAGATCCCTGTCCTCCGCGCCCCAGGGGAAGGGCCTCTGGGCATCCGCCCCCGCCCCTCCCGCCAATCCGGCCTCCGCCCCGTAGCGAATGAGGGGGGCGCCGGGCAGGCTCATCTGGAGGAGGAGGCCAAGACGGTAACTTGCCGAGGCCGCCGATGAACCTGGGGCCGATGAAGGCGCTGCTCTCTGAGCGGGACCACCTGAATCCGTCCCGGTTCCCGCCTTGGATTCGCCTGATTCACTGAGGGCCCGGGATATGAAGCGCTCCCGTCCCGGGAGGTCCAGGGCTAGAAGGGCGTTATCCGACATGTGCTGGGGCAGGCCCGCCGCTCGGAAGGCGAAGGCCCGGGCGAAGGCGCTTGCGTCGGCCAGGGCCGCGGGGCGCTCCGTCCCGGAGAGATCCTTCCCTAATAGCAGGGCTGAGGCCGGCTCGGTGAAGAGCTCAGCGTTGAGGATTAGATCTCCCAGGCCAAGGTCCAGATCCTCGGATCCGCTCGTGTCGATGAGGATGGCGCTCTCCGGGGACGATGCCTTGACGGATTCGCGCAGGCGTTTGATGAAGTCGGCGCCGCGGGCGGCCCCCACCATAAAGCCGTCAGCCCCCGCCGCGGCCGAGCCCAGGGCCTGGGCTGAAGCCGGAATATTCTCTGCGAGCCAGTCGGCCGGGGCGGTGAAGACGCTGCGCAAGCCCCGCGCGGCGAGCCTGTCCAGGACTCCCTTGAAGGCGGGAATCCCGGCATCGGTTAGAGCCGGGAAGGGTGAAATCAGGAGGGCGTCAAGGCCCAGACCGCGCAGGTAGTCGGCCTTGCGAGCCAGTCCCTCCAAGTCGCCCCCGTAGACCGTCGCATCGGCGGCGGGCAGAGCGCCCCAAGCCGGACCACTCTTGGGATTGTCCGCCGGGTCGCCGTCGAAGAAACGATCCGTCTCCAGCCAATAGAGGCAGGCTCCACGGGTCCAGGCGGGCACCCGCCGCCCCGGTACAAGGCGGAAGCGCCAGGCTGGAGCGGGCGGCGAGCTCTCTACGCCCATACGGGAATAATAGAGGGTGGTTGAGCCCGAGCGGACTTCGAACCAGTACTCCAAAGGCGCCACCCCGGCGGGGACCTCGGCCACGTGGTACTCGAAGGCCGGATCGGCCGAGAGCCTGACCATCTCGCGCTCGGCCTCGGCTCCGTCCCGCGAATAGCGCAGGAGAACCCGGCTGCCGAAGCCGGCTCTGGTGCGGAATTTCAGGATGACTGGGTCCACCGCCGATGGCTCGCGGGGCTGGACATAGAGTGGCCCTGAGTCGGCGAAGAGGAGCTTGTCGACGATGCCTGGCGAGCGAGCCGACGCCTGGGCTGCGCTTTCACGGGAGGGGGTGGCCGGTACAACCCTGATGCTGAGGCTGGCTTCCAGGCTGGCCTGGTCCGAGACCGCCTTGGCCTTGATAGTGACGATGCCGGGGCTGCGGGGGGCCTGGAAGATGACCTCGTTGGCAACGATCGAGCGGATGATGGATCCTGAGTCGGACTCCCAGCTCAAGACAGGAAGGGCGGGAGAGGGGTGGTTGTAGAAGAGGGAAATGCGGGTTGAGGCGCCTGCCTCCACCGTCTCATCCCGGGCGACCAAGCTGATGCCTGTCTGAACCGGCGCTTCCCTGCCCGGGGTGCAGGACCAGGCGGAGATGAGGACAATAAGGATGCCTGCCCAGCCTCGGGCTGCTTTCATGCCCCTCCACGCTCCTTTTGTCCCAGCTGAGCTATTGTAAGGGCCAATCGTGATATGGGCAAGCCGTATCGTTCAATAGAAACACGCCCCTCGTTCTTCGAACATTGTGGAATCGCCCCCATCCAGGGGGGAAAGAGCCCCCGCCCTTTCCCCCTATATTTCACAAATCAATATATTAAAAGCAGATATATCCTACCCCTATCCTGGAAGCACCATATCAAGACCTCTGGGCATGGGTTTCCACAATCTTCATAAAACAAGCCTCGTATCAAAAAGATATATTTGACTAAAAAAGCATTTATAGTCATAATATCTCTTGGAGGAGCTATGCCGAGGGGATTTCGCGAGGACGAGACTGAAAGGATCAAGGATGCCCTGGCCGCCGCCGGTGAGGAGGCCATCATGCGTGAAGGGGCCAGGCGTCTGCGCATAGAGGACCTGAGCGCCGCGGCCGGGATAGCCAAGGGCAGCTTCTACCGCTTCTATGCTTCCAAGGAGGACTTTATCCTCGATCTCCTCGAGAGGGCCGAGGACTCCATGCGCGGGGGACTGGAGGCCGCCCTGGCCGGGACGCCCCCGGAGCAGCGCCTGGAGCGTTTTTGCGAGCTCAATCTGGAAGCCCTCAGGTCCAGGCCCTGGCTGGCACGCCTGATGCGCCGCGATGAGCTGGCCTATCTCACGCGGGCCATCGGCCCCGAGCGTATGGCGGCCCATGCGGCCAAGGACGACATCTTCATCGAGGCCTTCCTCCGCTCCGACATCCCCCCCGGCCGGGAGGGCATCGACTTGGGGCCATGGGTCGACGGGCTCAAGGGGGCCTTCTACCTCATCATCTTCGCCGAGGAGCTGGGGCCCTTCGCCCCGCGGGCCGCGGCATTCATCATCAAGGCAATCTGCAGGGCCTGGAGGGAGGACATCCATGGATCGCGCGCGTGAAGCGCCCCCCACAGGGGAGGCGGCCATCGTTCTTGAGGGCCTGAGCTACCGCTATCCACGGGCCGCAGCCGAGGCCGTCTCGGGCCTGGACTTGAGCATCGGGCGAGGGGAGATATTTGGCTTTCTGGGTCCCTCCGGGGCGGGCAAGAGCACAACCGTCAAGATCCTGGCCGGCCTTCTCACTGGCTATAGCGGCCGGGCCCGGGTTCTGGACATGGATCTGGCCGGCCTTGGCCGGGCCGGGGCCAGGCGCCTGCGCTCGCGCATCGGGGTGGCCTTCGAATTCCCCTATCTCTACGAGCGCTTCAGCGCCCGCGAGAACCTCGAGTTCTTCGCCGCCTTCTACGACTCGCCCGAGCGCGACATCCTAGGCCTTCTGGATTCGGTTGGCCTCAGGAACGCGGCCGACACCAGGGTCCAGGCCTTCTCCAAGGGCATGCGAGTGAGGCTCAACTTCCTGCGGGCCCTCCTGCCGCGGCCCGAGATCCTTTTCCTGGACGAGCCTACATCGGGCCTCGATCCCGAGAATGCCATGGTGATGAAGGATGCCATACGCCAGCGGGCGGCCACCGGCGTCACCGTCTTTCTCACCACACACGCCATGGACGTGGCCGACCAGCTTTGCCAACGGGTGGGCTTCCTGGTGGACGGGCGCCTCAAGGCGGTGGCTTCGCCCCAGGAGCTCAAGCGCGCCTATGGGCGGGCCGAAGTCGCCGTGGAATGGGCCGGGCCGGATGGCGTTCCCAGAAGCGCCGTCTTCCCCATGGTCGGCCTCTCCGCCAATCCCGCATTCCTCAGGGCCCTGGACGCCGAGGGTCTTCTGTCCATCCATTCGGGGGAATGCAGCCTGGAGCGGGTCTTCCTCAGGGTGACCGGAAGGTCCCTCGAATGAGGCCCCTCGGCATCGCGGCCGCCCAGTGGCGCTTCTATTGGCGCCACGGGGCCGTCATCATGGCCCTGGCCCTGGCGGCCTTCGAGGGCCTGGCCCTGTCCTTCCTCACGCCGCCATGGAACGCCCGCGCGGCCGCATGCGCCATGCTTGCCGACGCCGGGGTCATGGGCTTCTTTTTCCTGGGGGCTCTGGCCATCCTGGAACGCCAGCAGGGCATGGCCCAAGCCCTCCATGTCCTCCCCTCGGGGAGGCGCATCGTGCTGGGGATACGCCTGGCCTTCTTCGCCCTCATGGCCTTCGGACTGGCCCTGGGCCTGGGCCTCCTGGCCGGGGTCGGGCGGGCCGCCCCCGCCCTGGCCGCCGCGACGGCCCTGTCTTCCCTCTACTTCACTCTTCTGGGGGACACCATCTCCCAGCTCGCGCCCAGCATGAACGCCTACCTACTTTCGGGCGGTATAGCCCTTGTTCCCGGATTGGCGGGACTCGTACCCCTCCTGGGATTCGACTCGGCCTGGCTGGGCCTTTCTCCCAGCTACGCCCCGGCCCGGGCCATGGCCTCCATCTTGGGGCAGGAGGGGGCCGCGGGACAGGGCCTGCCAGCCTGGGCCCTGGCGCCACTGTTCCTCCTCTTCCTGATCGTGGCTGCAGGCCTGGACGCCCTGGCCGCCTCGAGGGCAAGGAGGATGGCCGCATGAAGAAGCCAGCCGTCCTCGTATTGTCTGAGCTCAAGCGCTTCTGGCGCGATCCCTTCCAGATACTCATGGCCCTCATACCCTTCTTGGCCGCCGGGGCCCTGCGCGCGGCCTGGCTGTCTTTGACCCCATTCCTGCGCGAGCGCTTCGGCATCGACCTGGAGCCCTACCGGAACCTGGCCGGAGCCGTTGTTCTCCAGCTGCCGGCCTTTATGATGGGGGCCTGCTTCGGCTTCCTCTGCCTGGAGGACAGGGATTCAGGGCTCTTCCTCCCCCTCGAGAAGAGCCCCGGTGGGGCCTCCTCCTACTTAGCCCTGCGATCCCTCCTCTGCGCGGCCCTTTCCAGCGCCGAGGCGATCATCGTGCATGCCATCTTCGGAGCCAGCCTGCCCGCACCCGCGGCCGGGATACTAGCCACGGCCCTCCTGGGCCCCTGGGTTATGGCCTTTGTGGGGGTGGTCCCGCGCAACAAGGTCGAGGGCCTCAGCGTGGCCAAGGCCCTCTCGGTCATAGACGGGGGCGCCGCCCTGGCATTTTTCCCCATCGGCCACTGGGCCTGGGCGGCCATCATCCTGCCCAGCTACGCCCCCGGCCGGGCAGCCCTTGCGACAGGCTTTATCGCCTGGGCCTGGACCCTCCTGAGCCTAGCCCAGCAGGCCGGCCTGGCCTGGCTCTTCCTCCGTCTCTTCAAGCGCCGCGCCGCCGCCGGAGGCGGCTGAGGGATCCCAGAGGGACGGATCCCTCGTACGCCAAGTCCTTTTCATCCCAGGCGGATCGTCCAGCCGACTGATCGGCTCAGGGGGCGAAAAGATGGAGGGGCGTCTTGTAGACCGATCCGACCGAGACCCCGTCAACCGCCGCCATTGTCACCGAATCCGGATCCCCCGGCGATTTGAGCATCACGCGCAGCCTGCGCCCAGGCGTGGCTGAGGGGAAGATGAGCCAGGCCGTTCCGCCCGGGCTGCGCGGATCCACCGTGAAGTTGATGCGCGCCTCCCGCCCGCCGCTTATGTTGATGGCCACCTGGGAGTAACTCCCCTGGGGCGGTTGGATGGCGGACAGGGCCGGATCGTGGCCGCGTAGGAATACCAGCATGGGACCGCCATCCTCCCATTCCGCCAGCAGGGTGCAGGCCGCTCCGGGTTCCAGGGCCGTCGTGAGTATGGCGAAGTAGCGCTCGCCTTCGAGGGGCAGGGCGGCCAAGCGCGATGCCCCGGCCGGCGCGGCCAGCTCGACCCAGCGATTGAGGGGCAGGGTCGAGGGAGAGGAGTCGGAGCCGCTTGCGGCGCCCCCTCCTGCGATGATGTAGATCGGCGTTTAGATCAATCCGCCCGTGGACTTGCCTCCGGTCAGGGCAGTGACCGCCGCATCCGGCTCAGCCGGATCGCTCAAGAGGATCCGCGCCTTTCTCCCGGGTTTGCCGGCGGCGAAGACGATGTGGGCCAGGCTGCCCGGGCTGCGCGGATCCACGCGGAAATTGATACGGTAGGCCTGGCCGCCGCTCGTGTTGATGGCCGCGAACCTGGCCGAGCCAGAGGGCGGGGCGGGCGCGTCGATGGCGGGGTCGTGGCCCTGGACTAGGAGGAGCATCGGCCCTCCGTCGTCCCACTCGGCGCTGAGGGTATAGGCTTTCCCGGGCGCTAGGAAGACCCGGGCCAGGCCGAAATAATCCGGGCTCTGCATCGGATTGCCCGGCAGTGATTTCTTCTGGGTGTCCGCTTGAAGAATTGCCCAAACCCCTGGCTGCAAGAGTCCCTGTGCCCCAAGTGCGGCGGCTAGGCAGCAGAAAACGATAAAGCGCGATAACCTTCTCATTGATCCCTCCCTGCATTCACTATCGTCCATGCCCACCCCTGGTGCAACAGGCCGGTATGCCACGGTTCCGCGGTGAGGCGGCCATTGACGGGGGATCGGTATGGTTTACACTATTATAGCGCTGGCGGTGGATCAGCCTAGTGCGGAGCCACGGCGCGGGGAGGGCAGATGAATTCCACACGCAGCATAACGGTCGGCGCCTCCGAGGAGCGCCTTGAACGCCTCATCCGCGAGCGCCTTCAGCCGGGCGCGGACAAGGACAAGATAGACAAGCGCATCTGGGACCTCTTCGGCGAGGAGTGGGCGGTCATGTTCACCGACCTCTCCGGCTTCAGCCGCAAGGTGGCCAAGTTCGGCATCATCCACTTCCTCCAGACCATCTTCGAGTCCGAGCGCCTCCTCCTTCCAGTCATTGAGGCTCACGACGGCATCCTCCTCAAGGAGGAGGGCGACAGCCTCCTGGTCATCTTCCGCAACGCCCGCAAGGCCCTCATGTCGGCCCTGGAGATGCAGCGCGTCCTTCAGGCCTACAACCGCGACAAGCCCGACGAGGAGAAGGTCCTCCTCTGCGTGGGCATCGGCTTCGGCATGGTCCTGCGCATCGGCGACGCCGACGTCTTCGGCCAGGAGGTCAACGCCGCCAGCAAGCTAGGCGAGGACACGGCCAAGGCCGGCGAGATCATCATCACCAAGGCCGTGCGGGATGCCCTGGCCGGATCCTCGGATGGCTTCGCCTTCGAGCCCCTCGCAGAGACTCCCTCGGGAGTGGATCAGGCCTTCAAGATCCTGTATTGAGGGGCGGCTTCGCGCTACACCGATAATCTCGCTTCATTCCGGGCTTCATAGGTTAGCGGGGCCTGGAAGGAGAGTGCATGCCTCACTAGTTCTCCTGTTCGGGTAGAGGGTTCGGGCCGAACGTGCGAAGTCGTTCGTCATGCACTCTCCCTCCACCTTGATGCCCTTGGAGGCGAGTTCTTTGTGCACCCTCGGACTGCCATATCGCCGTCGATGGCGCTTCTGGATCTCGCGGA
>CAYYCP010000040.1:0-29743 GCA_964470375.1 uncultured Spirochaetales bacterium | reverse complement strand
GGGTCGTCCAGTAGCCGTCATAGGCGATGACCCCGGGCCGGTCGTCGGGCACGTTCTGATTGAGGAGCTTCTTCATGGCCAGGGACAGGGTCTTGAGCACCTCGCGCTTTTCCACCGCGGTGACCCGCTCGAAGGTATCGATGTAGTCCGGATGCACGGGGAAGAGGCGCACGAACTCGTCCATGCGCTCGTTCATGCGGCCATAGAACTTGGCAAAGGGGGTCAGGTACTCCCGGATTTTCACCTGCTGGTCGGCGGTCTTCTTGAGCAGACGCTCGGCCACCACGAACTTGACGTCCTTGCGGGCGATGAGGATTTGCTCGAAGCGGTCCTTCACCCGGCGGATGCTGTCGGCCACAAAGGAAAAACGGGGGCTGTCGAAAATGGCTTCCTGGACACCGGCGATGAAGCGGAACCGCAGGTCCTTGCAGACCTCGCCGATCTCGCGCAGGAAATTGAGATCGAGAATGAGTTCCTGGTCCTTACGGGTGCGCAGGTAGTCGAGGAGTTCGTCCACCACCAGGAGCAGACCGTGGTCGGGATACTCCTGGTGGAAGGCGGTCATCATCTCTTCGAAAGAACGTTTGTTATTGGACACCTTGTCTGCGGGCGGGAAGGAATAAGACACGCCCATTGCGGCCAGGTGCTCCTCCAGTTCGGCCATGAGAATGTCGCGCAGGGACATGGTGGTCGCGCCGATTTCGGTTCGGACTACCTTGAACCGCCCGCTGATCTTGCCCGCGGCGCTGGCCACGCTCTTGTCGTTCAGATGCGTTGCGAGATCGCCGTTTTCAGCCAGAGCAGAGATCACGGACATGAGGTGCGATTTACCGGTGCCATAGTTACCCACGACCAGCAGCCCCTTGTTGTCCATGGGCTGGTCGAACTGAAGCTGAGGAACGACCAGATTGATCAGCTTCTCGGCCATCTCTGATGAGATCACGTAGGTCTCGACAAGCTGTCGGGCAGCGGCGGCCTCGTCGGCGTCCCGTAGCTGGACCACGGACTCGATAGGCTCGAATTGGATCAGGTCTCCGTATTTCATCGCGTCTGCCCTCCTGCGCTTTCGTTCCTTGTCTTCATGCAACGGCCTCCGGGTTCACTACCAGGAAATCTCGTAAGGGATATCGTTTGTACTCAGGGTGGTCCGGCGTCGCATAGACCATGTACTCGCCGTCGATGGAGCCGCTCCAGGTCGCGACCACCGTTTTGTTTCGGGAGAGCCCCTGCAGGAGCCGCAACGGGTCCTGCTTGAGCGAGACATCGAAGATGACCTCGATGTTGTCCAGAAGAACCACATCGGCTGCGGATGCGTCCACGATCTCCGCGAGGAGGTGGGGCAACTGCAAGGCCCGCTGGCGCTCAGTGAGGTCGAGCATGCGCCTGGAAAGTTCGAGGTTGACGTTGACCAGCGGAGCGGCTGTGCGCTCATGAACATCCTGGAGCGCGGTGGTCTTGCCCGCACCGGCCGGGGCAACTAAAATAACTAGCCGGTGGTACAGCTCGGCGGCCTGGTCAATTCTCTTTATGACTCTATCGGCGAGTGGCTCCGCCATTATCGGTCTCCTATTAATCCTGATAGTTATCGTCGGCTCAGCTAGATTTCACCCACTCGTCCACATCTTTATTATTGAACTTCCAAAGTTGACCGATTTTGTGGCCCGGCATCTGCCATTCACTGATCCACCATCAGACGGTATCCTGCTAAAAACCTATTTGGTCAGCATTCTCATCTACTGAGAGCCATCTGTCTTCAATCACCTACTCCAGTCACATAGGGTCTTGCCTCATTCTGAACGACCTCAGCTTTTTGTTTGTACTAAAAGACCGGCGCAGGGAAGCCGCATTGGCTTCAGTCCGGTTCGAACATACCTAATTGACATATTCTATACGAAAGTCGGAGTACATATCAAAGGGTTTCCCCGAGTATCTCTGGCTTTGACCAAGCGGAAGCTATCGGGGCTCGCATGACTCCACGCGAAGCCTTCCTGAAGCATCTATTCGCACTTCGTTCGCGAATAGGTGTTTTAAAAGAACGGCCTTTCGATGATCCGCTCTCATCCTACACCTGATCCCGCTACTAGGCAATCATTTTTCTTTTCCCGCCCTGGGGCTTCCGGGATGGGGGGCGAGGGGGGAAGGGCGGGGGCCCTTCTCCCCTTCCCTCTTAGAAGTACCAGCTGGGAGACCAGCGCAGGAGGCGTATCCAGATGGAGGGCACGGGAAGGCCGGAGATCGCTGGGAAGAAGATGATGAAGAGGGCGGCGCAGGCGCCGGCGTAGAGCCATATCCAATGCTCGCGGAGGAAGGCGGTCGCCTCGGGATTCTTAGGGCCGGGCAGGCTCAGGGGGCGGAGGCAATAGATGATGCAGACGAGGCCGAATGGGGCTATGGGGAAATAATGGTAGAGGAAGGTCAGGCGCGGGACGAGGGCCCAGGGGAGGTACTGGGAGAAGTAGCCGGCAAGGAGGGGGAGGACGCGGATGTCGCGCCGGGCGTAGGCAAGATAGAGGGCGCCGGCGGCCCCGGCGAAGCTGAACCAATAGATGAGGGGGTTGCCCATGGCGGCGATGGTGCTGGTCATGCCGGGAGCGAGGCCGTCGCCCTTGAAGTACCAGACGGGTTTGATCATCAGGGGCCATTGCCACCAAGGGGAGGCGAAGTCATGGCTGGCCTTGAGGCCGGCGTGGTAGCGCAGCATCTGCCCCTGCCAGTCCAGGACGGATTTCCAGGTCTTGCCGGGTACGGCCAGGAGGGGGATGTAGGAGGCGGCATAGACAGCCAAGGGCAGGATGATGAATGAGGCGAAGCAGAGGAGGAAGACGCCGACCTTGGGCAAGACGGAGGCCTTCCTGTCGCGCAAGGCGTACTTGAAGTAGGCGATGAAGAAGAGGAAAGCCAAGCCCAGGCCGGCGTAGACGGCGTTCCACTTGGTGGCCGCGCCCAGGGAGAAGGACAGGCCGCTCAGGGCCAGGGCCCAGGCCGCGGGGCGGGCGGAGCCGTCCAGGCAGGAGAGGTAGAAGCGGTACATGGATGCGTAGGCGGCCAGGACGAAGAGGACCACGTAGACGTCCACGGTGCCGATGCGGGTCTGGGTGTAGCGCATGAAGTCGAAGGCGAAGGCGGCGGCGCAGCCCAGGGCCCAGGGGCCGCGGGGCATGGCCTGGCGGGCTAGAGCGTAGAGGAGGGGGACTAGGAGGACGCCGGCGAGCATGCCCATGATACGCCAACCGAAGGGGTTCATGCCGAAGGCCCGGATGCCGAGGGAAATGATGAGCTTGCCCAGGGGGGGATGGGTCCACTCGTAGGGCTCCAGGGCGTGGATGTGCTCGTAGGCCGTGCGCCCGTGGTAGATCTCGTCGAAGTACATGGAATTGAGGGCGGTTGCGAAGGGGGCTGCGAAGGCCTGCTCGTCCACCAAGGGGGCGTCTGTCCCGGAGATGGCCCGAGCCTTCAGGGGTTTCTTAGCGGCGGCGTCCCAGAGGGCAAGCTCCAGGAGGGGGCCGGCGGGAGAGGCGGCCTCCACCTTTAGGTAACGGCAGGAGCGCTTGTAGGCGAGATGCTTCCATTCCCAGAGGGCGGTGGAAATCTCCACGGGCTCGTCGAAGGCCTGGCCGTCCGCGGAGGCGGAGATAAGGTAGCGGCCATCGCCTATGCCCGAGTACCAGGATATGCTATCCACGGAGCTAATTTGCCCTAGGTCAAGTATTGCGCTCTCGTCTGAGCGGGGCAGCCAGGGCTTCTCGGGGACCCTCGTGTCGGCGAAGTAGACGAAGCCTAGGCCCAGGCAGAGGAGGCAGAGGATACCCAGAGCGATGGCGTCTCGGCGGGCCTCCTTGAGCTCGGATGCCTGCCCGAGGGGCCAGTAGCCCTCCGGATCCTTGAAACGCCGCGGCAGGACCAGGGGCTTGCGGGGGCCGCCCTGGTAGGCTGGCTCGGGGGAGCTGGCGAGTATCCACAGAGGCAGGGCCAGGCAGGTCATGCCGGCGGCGGCCAGGAACTGGGTGTCGAGTGCATCGGGGGCGGGCTGGCCGGTGCGGTGGAGGCGGTAGATCAATGAGACGTTGAGGAAATGGGGAATCGATGTGAGGACGGCCATGAGGGCGCTGCGCAGGCTGCGGCGTCCGGCGGCCGCGCCCAGGGCCAGGGGGATGAAGGGGTAGAGATAACGCTCGTGCATCTTGGCGCTGAGACAGAAGACAGCCAGGATGAGGAGGGCGGCGGTCTCGAAGAGGGGGGCCGGGGCGCCGCGGCTTGTGCGCCGGGACTTGTGCAGGGCCAGGTAGAAGAAGAGGGCGGCGCCCAGGCAGACGAGGACGAGGATGAGGGTGTTCCAAGCGGAGAGGGGCAGTCCCAGGAGGCGCCGGCTCAGGTCCTGGTAATTCTGCCCGGCTAGGGCCCAGGCGTTGGCGGCGTTGACGGAACCATAGGCATAGGAGCCCAGGGTGGAGGCGTAGAGCCTGAAGGGGAAGAGGGGGCCTTCCGTTATCATGTAGGGCAGGCAGCCGGCAAGGAGGGCGGCCAGGCCCGTCCCCACGCAGAGGAGGATGTCCTTGATCCGGCGCCAATCGGCGAAGGCAAGGAGGAAGACGGGGGCAAGGAGGAGGGCCTGGGGTTTGACCAGGGTGGCCAGGGCGTAGAGGATACCGGCCCGGGCGGGCTTCCTATCCTGGAGGGCCTGTATGGAAGCGAAGGCCAAGAGGGCCAGGACAGAGTCCACCTGGCCCCAGACGGCCGAGTTCTGGACGCTCACGGGGTTGAGAAGGAAGAGGGCCGAGAGGAGGAGGGCCCTGGAGGCGCCGGAGCGCGGGAGGGCCCGGCGGTAGATGAGGATGCCTAGGCCGATGTCCGCGCAAAGGGCCGGGAGGCGGATGATAAGCTCGAAGAGGGGGCTATCGTGGCCCAGGCCCAGAAGGGAGCGCAGGCCGCCCAGGAGTGCCAGGACATAGACGTAGCCGGGCGGGTAGTCAGCGAATACAGAATCCTTGTAGAAGGAGAAGAGGCCGGAGGCGGCCTGGGCGGCCCAGGCCTTGAAGGTGGCCAGGTCGGTGGGATGGCCGTAGCCGCCGAAGCAGAAGGGCAGACGCGCGGCCAGGGCCAGGGCTGTCAGGGCTATGAGGGGCCAGGGGAAGCTCTTTTTCGAATCCAGGGCGGGAGCGGCGCGGCTGCGCTCCAGGAGGAGCCAGAGGCCAAGGGCACCTGCCAGGAAGAGGCCTAGGACAAGGGCTTCGGTGGTGGGAGCCGGCATGGAACCGGAGGATGCCTTGGGTGCCACGAGGGAGATGACCTTGGCCCCGGCCGGGGCCGTTTCGACCTCGACCATGCTGACGTCATCGAACTGGGCCTCTCCGGTGGTGGTGCTAAAGTAGCCCCCCAGCCTGAGGCTCAGGCGGAAGCTGGTCTGCTTCTTGCCGGCCCGGGCATAGACAATGATCTCCCTCCATTGGCCGCCCGTGTCGATGAGGTAGTCGGAGGTCTCGGATATGTCCAGACCGCTGATATTCATGCCCTTGCGGTCGGGAATGTCGGCGCGCCCGCGGGTCCAAGCGGAGATGCGATAGAGGGCGCCTGGGCGTAGCCTGACTTCCTGGATGAGCTTGAGGTCGTTTTCCTCATCGCAGGACATGGAAAATGACAGCTCTCCGGAATGGCCGCCGGGCACCAGGCCGCGCCGGGAACGGCCTTCCAGCCATTCGCCGTAGCTCCAGCCCTCGGGCAGGCCGCCCTGCCCCACAGCCTCGAACCCGCCGTTCAGGATGATGTCGATCCCCGCCTGGGCCTCCAGGGCCTCAGGGGACACGGCCGCCAGCAGGGCGGCCAGGGCTAGGGCTGCATGGGCGCGCATGATGGGCGGATTGTAGCACGGAAGGGACCGGGCTTGCGCGCGCGGGTGGCTGGAGGCTAGGCTAGGCGCATGAGCGAGACAGCCGGAGGGCGCCAGACCCTCTTGGAGAAGATGCGTGCCGGCAAGCCGGGTTTCCTCCTTTGGGGCTTGACCCCGCCGCGGGCCAACACGCCCCCCGAACGCTTGGGAGGCATAGCCGAACGGGCCAGGGGGCGCATTGGATCCATCGGCCCGGACGCCCTGGTGGTCTACGACCTAGACGACGAGCAGGCCAGGGCCGGCCGCGAGCGCCCCTTCCCCTTCAGCCCCACTCTGGATCCCTACCTCTACGCCAGGGAGGCCCTTGAGCCTCTAGGCCTGCCGACCATCATTTACCGCTGCGCGCGCAAATATTCGGCCGACGAGTTGGGGGCCTGGATAAAGGAGGCCGACCCGGAGCGCTACCTGACGGTCCTGGTGGGAGCGGCATCCCAGGGCATGCCTGGCATGAGCCTTACCGAGGCCTACGCCCTCAAGGCGAGCTCGGGCTCCTCCATGTCACTGGGCGGGGTGGCTATAGCCGAGCGCAACGAGAGGGGGCGCGACGAGGCCGAGCGCATCCTGGCCAAGGCCGAGCGCGGCTGCGACTTCTTCATCAGCCAGGTGTCCTACAGCCTGGAGATAGCCCTGGACCTCCTCTCGGACCTGGAGCTTGCCTGCCGGAGGGCGGCCCGCCCCTACCCTCCTCTGGCCCTGACCCTGGCGGCCTGCGGCTCGGCCAAGACCCTGGACTTCATGGACTGGCTGGGTATCCGCGTGCCGCGCTGGCTGGCGGCCGATATAGCCTCCAGCTCTGATCCCCTGGGGGAGTCGGTAGCCTATGAGCTGCGCCTGGCCGAGGCTGTCCTGGACTTCGCCGCCCGGAAGGGCATGCCGATAGGCTTCAACGTGGAGAGTCTCTCCATCAATAAGGAAGAGATCGAGGCATCCGTATCACTGGCGCAGGGCGTGGCGCGCCTCCTGGGGCGCTGAGAAAGGACGCTCGCGGGGCTGTATCCCGCCGGCAGGCCCCAACAGGGGGGCTAGTACTGCTTGACGAGCTCGGCTGAGGGCGCGATATCCTTGACGCAGTCCATCCCGGCTTGGCAGGCCGAGGCGGAGGAATAGGTCTCGCTCATGCCGATGATCTCGCCATTAGCGGCCTTGAGGACGAAATAGGGCTTCCCGCCCGCCTCGGACTTGGACTCGAAGGCCCCGGCCCGGACAGCATTCTTGCGCACGCTCTCGACACCGTTGAGGGCTCCGGCCTCCTCTTTATAGCCCTCGCTCTGGAGGACGATCTCCCCGTTGGCGGCCTTGAGGCGGAAACGAAATTCTCCACGCTTGTCCTTGAAGAGCTCGAATTTCCCTGCCATGCTCCCCTCCTCTTCCACGGGCAGTCCGCCCTCATGGAGCGCGTCCGTTCCCTGTATCATGCGGCATGGGCCCGCGCTTGTCAAATCCGAGCGGGGCTTGCTAGTATTGCCGGGGCCCGGAGTGGGCGCGGCCCGGGGGAGGTCAGCTGATGTTCGGTTTCCTGCGTCGCCTCTTCGGGCGCCCGTCCGCGGAAGAGGAGGAGGAGGCGCCCGCCGAGGAACGCTACCAGGCTCCCTTCGCCGGTCCGGGCGAGCGCTTTGTCGCGGAATCCGAACGGCGCTTCTCGGTGGAGTTGAAGGAGGGCCGCCTCCTCTTCTCCATCCTCCAGCCGCGGGTCTTTGCCTGGTCCCTCGACCCTCTCAGACCTTATAAGGACTTCGTCCTGGAATGCGACTTCCGATTCCTCCCCCCCGCCCCCTCGGTGCGTTCGGGCGCCGTGGCCCGGGCGGCCGGTTTCATCATGCGCTACGGCGATGAGGCTGACTTTTACCGCGTCCTGGTGGGCGATACGGGTCATCTGCGCTTCGATCTCGTCTTCAATGGCAACCAGCGGACCATCCTTCCCTGGACCGAGACGGGGGCGGATACCTCCTCGGCTTTCAGCTTGCGCGCTATCGCCCGCGGCACGCGATTCACCTTCCTGGTCAATGACCGCTGGGTAGCCGAGGCCGAGGACGATGGGTTGGACGCAGGGCGCCTGGGCCTGGCCGCGGAGAACGATTCGCTCTCCGAGGGCATGGAGCTGGCCTGCAGCGACTACTGCGTCGAGAGCCGCCCCGTGGAGGTGGAGGCCCTGCACTCGCAGTTCTCCATGCAGCCCTTCGTGCCCGCGAGCGCGCGCCTGCGCCTGGCGGAGACCCTCCTGACAACCGGGCGTGCGCTGCCCGCGGCGGTCCAGCTGGAGCGCCTGGCTTCCGAGGGCCCCCTTGACCCCGAAGCCCTCTTCCTGAGGGCCGAGGCCAGGCTGCGTCTGGGCCTCCTCGGCGAGGCGCAAGCCGACCTGGAAGCCCTGCTGGAGGCCGAGCCCGGGCATGAGGGCGCGCGTAGGGAGAAGGCCGACGTCCTCTACCTGCGCGGCGCCTACTTTGAACTCAGGGAATGGATCGAGTCGGGCGCCTGCCCCCCGGGGCCGATGGCCCAGAACCTCCTGGGACACGCCCGCCATAACTTGGGCGACTACATCGGCGCGGCCAAGGCCTATGGGGAGGCCTTCGCCTCGGATCCTAGCCAGGCCATCTACGCCCTCAACGCCGCCCGTTCCCTAGACGCGGCCGGGGATCAGGGGGCGATCCAGGCCTATGTCAGGGCGGCTTCAGCCCTCTTCGACTCAGACGAGGTCGAGGATATAGCCCTCGTGTCAGGGCGCCTCCAGGCCCTGGCTCCCGGCAGCCCGGAGGCCGCCTCCATAGAAGCCAAGCTCCTCTACCGACGCGGACGGATAGCCGAGGCAGAGGAGCGCATGGACGCCCTGATAGCATCTGGAAAGGCGGACGCATCGATCCTCTATCTCTCGGGCCTGATCAAGGCGGGCGCTGGACGGCGCGAGGCGGCCGAGCCCCTCTTAGCGAGCGCGGCGTCCATGGAACCATCCTACCCCCTCTATGCCTTCCGCCGCGCGGAAAACCTCTTCCTGGGCGGGCTGGATTACCGCGCCGTCCTGGATGCGGCCCTGAACACCTTCCCCGCCGACGGCTGGATTCTCAACCTGGCGGCTCAGGCAGCCCTGGAGGAGGGTCGGGCGGATCAGGCCCGCGCCTACCTGGAGAGGGCCCTGGAAGCCCTGCCGGGAGAGCTGGAACCTGCCATCACCCTCGCAGAAATCCTGTCCCGCTCGGGCGAGGTTCAGGCCGCCCTGGAAGCCCTGTCCCCCTGGGAAGGCTCGGCCCGCGGGCGAAACCAGGTCGGTAACGTCCTGGCCGCGGCGGGCCGACTTGAGGAAGCCCTGGAAGCCTACGGCCAGGCCCTGGCCCTTGACCAGGGCGATCCCGACATCCTATGCAACCGGGCCGCCTGCCTCATTGAACTCGAGCGCTATACAGACGCCGAGGCCGACCTGTGCCGGGCCCTGGAGCTCCGTCAGGACGCGCGGGCCTGCTTTTTGATGGGCCGGGTGGCCGATGCCCTGGGCGACTACGGCCGAGCCGAGGTGGCCTTTCGGGTCGCCATCGAGGAGGCCCCCCGAGACCGCCGCGTGACGGCTTGCTTGGCGGATCTCTACCTCTCGACCCGGCGCTTCGCCAAGGCAGAACCCTTGATCGCAGCCCTGGAATCCGCCGGGGCGGCCTCCGCGGCCTCCCTGCGCGCCCGCCTGCTTGAGCTGACCCACGAACGCCTCTCCTGCGCCTCCTGCGGTCGCGAATGGCTCTGCCCGCGCGACCAGCCGCCGGTAGGCCCCCTACGCCTGGTGGGCGAGCCCCCTGACGATGCCCCGGCCGGGGCCTGCCCCTCCTGCGGGCGGATCTTCTGCGTGGGCTGCCGCAAGGATGACCTGGAGGGAGATCGCCTGGTATGCCCGGACTGCCGCCAGCCCCTGCGCCTTTCGGACGACAGGCTCAAGCGTCTGGCCATGAAGGCCTCCGGCCTATCCTGAGGCTTGCAAAGCCGGCCCGGGAGGTGCTAGGCTCGCTGCATGGCCATCACCGCCCGCAGGCTCGCAGCGTCATCCGCCCTTCTCATCCTGTGCGCGGCCGCAGCCCCATCCCAGGAGCTGCTCACGGCCGCCGATTTCTTCAAGCAGATGCAGGCGGCCTACGGGGCTGCCCAGGACTACGAGGCCCGCGTAAGCATAACGGCGGGAAAATCCTCGATGAGCGGCACGCTCTCCTTCAAGGCCCCCAGCTTCCTCAGGATCGATTTCGACGAGCCGGCCAATCAGGTCATGTGCTATAACGGCGAGGAGCTGGTGGTCTACATGCCCGGCTATTCGGCCATCCTCTCGCAGTACATCGGCAAGGGCGGGCTGGACGCGGCCAGTTCGAACGGCCTCCAGCTCATGGCCCGCGGTTTCAGCATAGCGTATGAGTCCAGCCCCTCGCCGGTGCCACTGGAAGCCGGTTCGCCTGAAAACGTGATCAAGCTGTCCTTGACCACCAAGACCACCAGCGAGGGCTTCCGCAGGATCATTCTCTCAGTGGATCCTACCACCAAGCTGATCCGACGCTTCGAGGGCACCACCATCGCCAACAGCCAGGTGGTGCTGGACTATCGCTCCATTAAGCTCAACCAGGGCATACCCGACGCGCGCTTCATCTACCAGACGCCGGCGTCGGCTAACCAATACAACAACTTCCTCTACAAGACCGAATAGGCGCGGGGACGCGGATGGAATCGATCGGCGAAAAGCTCAAGGCCGCCAGGGAACAGCGCGGCGTGACCCATGAACAGGTGGCCCGCGAGACGAACATCGCCAAGCGCTACCTGCAAGCCCTTGAGGACGAGGATTTCTCGGCCTTCCCCGGGGACACCTACCTCCTGGGCTTCATGCGCACCTACGCCGATTATCTGGGCTTGCGCGGCGACGAGCTGGCGGCCATTTACCGCAACATGCGCATCCAGGAGCAGCCCGTTCCGGTCAACGAACTGATCGTGCGCAAGCCGGTCCTGTCTCCCGCCGCCATAGCCGGTATAGCCCTTGGCGGCCTGGCCCTGGTGGCCGTCGTCGTACTGGTGCTGCGACTGACTATGGGACGCCCGGGCGGCGATACCGCCGAGGGTCCCAGGGAAAAAGCCCAGTACTCCCTAGGCGCTGAGCCCCTGGAGAAGCGCCTCTACCCTGGGGACACGATTCTGTGCGAGCTGGACGGCCAGAAATACGTCCTGGAGCTCTCGGCTATAGAAGACGCCGTCTTCATCAAGGCCCCATCCGGCAGGCTGCGATTCGCCCTGGGCGAGGAATTCGGCATCGACCTCGATTCCGATAATTCGAGCGACTTGCGCGGCTCCGTTCTGGACTTCGTCAAGAGCGATCCCGGAAAGGGCGCGATGCTGAAGCTGGCCTACGCCGGCATCTCCCTGGCCGCCGCGCCGGCCGCCAGTCCGGTCGCCGTGTCCCTCCCTGAAACCGGCCCGGCGGCCGCCTCGTCCGTATCCCCCACCGCGACCCAATCCCAGGCCAAGGGCCAAGTCCTGATAGAAGCCCGCAACAGTCCCTACCCATTCACCCTCAACGTGACTTTCCGCCAGTACTGCCTATTCCGCTATGAGGCCGACCGCAAGGGCGAGCGCGTCGAACGCTATTACCGCAAGACCGAGCAGATATCGGCCAACGCGAACAACGGCATCAAGCTGTGGGCCTCCAACGCCTCGGCCTGCGTGGCCCAGGTGGTGGCCGGCGGCAAGACCGTGGACGTGGAGCTGGGCCGCCCTGGCGAGGTGGTGGTGAAGGACATCAAGTGGGTGCAGACCGAGTCCGGCGGCTGGGCCCTCACATCCATACCCGTGGACTGATGCCCAGATCCTTCTGGATCGATTCCCGCGGCTGTGCCAAGAACCAGGTGGACGCCGAGATCCTCTCGGCCGTCCTGGAGGCGGCCGGTTGGGCGGCCACCGATGCCCCCGAGGACGCTGACGTCTTGATCGTCAATTCCTGCGGCTTCATAGAATCGGCCAAACGCGAATCTATAGAGGCCCTGATATCCCTCAAGGAAGAGTTCCCCGGCAAGCGGACGGTCATGGCCGGCTGCTTGTCCCAGCGCTACACCGATGAGCTGTCAAGCAGCCTCAGCGAGGCCGACGGCCTCCTGGGCAACGGGGATCTCTCGGCCGCCCCGGCCTTCCTGGAAGCCGTCCTGCGCGGCGAAAGGCCGGCCCTGCGCCCTGCCCGCGCCGCGCCCCCCTCGGGGCTCTGCCGGGCCCGCCTCCTCTCTCCGCCCGGCTCGGCCTACCTAAAGGTCTCCGAGGGCTGCTCGAACCGCTGCGCTTACTGCGCCATACCCCTCATCCGTGGCCCCCTGGTCTCGCGCGAGAATGAATCAGTTGCTGAAGAGGCCGCCGCGCTCGAAGCCCGCGGGATAAGAGAGATCGTCCTGGTAGGCCAGGACCTGGGAGCCTTCGCTTCGGATAGCGGCAAAAAAGGCGCCGGAAGCCTCCCGGCCCTCCTGCGGGCAGTGCTCGGCGCAACATCGCGGGCGTGGATCAGGGCACTCTATATCCATCCTGCCCACTTCCCGGACGAACTCCTGGAGATCGCCCGGGACGAGCCGCGCTTCCTGCCCTACTTCGACATCCCCTTCCAGCACGCCTCGGCGCCCGTCCTGGAGCGCATGGGCCGCGGCTCGAATCCCGATGCCATGCTGACCCTGGTAGAGGGCATCCGCTCGGCCTTGCCGGACGCGGTCATCCGCTCCACCTTCCTCATGGGTTTCCCCGGGGAGACCGATGCGGACGTCCAGGTCTTGGAAGCCTTCCTGCGCGAGGCCCGTCTGGACTGGGCCGGATTCTTCGCCTATTCGCGCGAGGAAGGCACACCAGCCGCGGACTTCAGGGACCGCGTCCCCAAGCGCACGGCAGCCGCCCGGGTCAAGCATCTCCAAGGGATCCAGGAAACAATATCGGCCGAGCGCATGGGGCGCTTCTCGGGACGCGAGCTGGATGTCCTGATGGAAGAAATCATACGCCCGGCCGAGGATCCCGAGGGCCCCCTCAGCCTGGGCCGGGCCTACCTCCAAGCCCCCGAGGTGGACGGGCTCACCGTTATCTCCGGCCCCTGCCCCCCGCCCGGCCGGATGGCCCGCTGCCGGATCATCGGCCCGGCCGGCCTGGACCTGGACGCCGTTTGCCTGCAAGCGGAGGACCGATGAATCAGTTCATCCTTGAGGGCCTCAACCCGGAGCAGCGCGAGGCCGTCCTAGCCTCTGAAGGCCCCCTCCTCATCCTAGCCGGGGCGGGCTCGGGCAAGACCCGGGTCATCACTTCCAAGATCGCCTATCTCATCGCCGAACTGGGCATGGATCCATCGGCGATCTTGGCGGTCACCTTCACCAACAAGGCCGCCGGAGAGATGCGCGAGCGGGCCGCCCGCATGGAACCCCGCGCGGCCGAAGTGATGATCCGCACCTTCCACTCATTCGGCTGCTGGTTTCTCAGGCGCAACGGTCGATCCATCGGTTTGGATTCCTCTTTCACCATCTATGACGACGACGACCAGGTGTCCCTCCTCCAAGGCGTGTTTCCCGAGCGCCGGCGCCACGAGCTGGCCTGGCTGGCCGGCGCCATATCCCGAGCCAAGGAAAGGTCCCTGTCGCCGGAGGACCCGGCCTGCGCCGCCCTGGGTCCTGACTTCCCTGAGGCCTACGCGCGCTACCAGGAGCGCCTCAGGCGCTCGGGCAACGTGGATTTCGGAGACTTGATCGCCCTGCCCCTTCGCATCCTACGGGAATTCCCGGAGATACGCGAACGGATCAGCCGGCGTTTCCGGGCCATTCTTGTGGACGAGTACCAAGACTCCAATTCAGCCCAGTACGAGCTTCTTCGCCTCCTCTACGCCCCGGATGCTCATCTCTGTGCGGTCGGCGACGATGACCAATCCATCTACCGCTTCCGCGGCGCCGAGATCCGCAACATCCTTGACTTCCCTGAGGCCTTCCCCGGCACGCGGGTGGTCCGCCTCGTCCGCAATTACCGCTCCACCGCCCCCATCCTACGGGCGGCCCAGGCGGTGGTGGAACGCAATCAGGGGCGCATGGGCAAGGAGCTCGTGGCCGTGCGCGGTGAGGGCAAACCGCCAGTCCTGACCCTCCTCCAGGATCAGGACGAAGAAGCCCGTTGGGTATGCCGCTTAGCCGAGTCCCGCCGCAAGGCCGGCGGCAGCTATTCTGATCTGGCTGTGCTCTTCCGCACCAACGCCCAGTCCCTGCCCTTCGAGACCGCCCTGACAAACCGCGGCATTCCCTTCCGCGTAGTGGGCTCGCTCAAGTTTTACGAGCGCGAGGAGGTCAAGGACGCCCTGGCCCTGCTGTGCCTGGCCGCCAACCCGCGCGACGAAGTGGCCTTCAAACGCGTGGCCAACAAGCCCGCCCGAGGCCTGGGTCAGGCCAGCTTGGCCCGGGTCATGGAGCTGGCCGAGCGCCAGGACCGCTCCCTCCCGGACGCCCTGCGCCTGTGCCGCCCTGAGCTGCCGGCCAAAGCCGCCAAGGGGGCCGGGGAATTCCTGGGTCTCCTGGATTCCCTGGAGGCGGCCCTGGAGGCGGGCGGGAGCGAGAAGGGTCTCTATGATTTCGCGCAACGCGCCATGGCCGAGTCCGGTCTCCTGGAGTTATACCGCGAGCAGGATAGGGCCGCCGGCACCCAGCGCTCCGCCAACCTGGAGGAGCTGGCCAACGCGGCCTCCCTCTACCCCGGCGGTCGCGAGGGCCTGGGGGCCTTCCTGGAGGCGATAGCCCTGGACAGATCGCGCCAGGAGGGAGGCGAAGAACCGGGCCCGGAGGGGGCCGTCACCCTCATCACCATGCATAACACCAAGGGCCTGGAATTCAAGGTGGTTGCGGTGACCGGCCTGGAACAGGGCCTCTTCCCCCGCGAAGACGACGGCCCGGAGGATCTAGAGGAACAGCGCCGACTCTTTTACGTAGCCATCACCCGGGCCATGGACGAGCTGTACCTGTCCTGCTGCGCCGCGCGCAGAATGCGCGGGCGCCTGGAATTCATGCGCCCCTCGTCCTTCCTCTACGAACTGCCACCCGACCTAACGGCGGCCCTGCCCCGCCGCGCCCCGGCCGGGGATCCCGACTGGCCGGTAGGACAAGCCGTATTCCACGAGGAGTACGGCC
Source organism: uncultured Spirochaetales bacterium (assembly GCA_964470375.1). Taxonomy (GTDB): domain Bacteria; phylum Spirochaetota; class Spirochaetia; order Treponematales; family JBGSOB01; genus CAYNQK01. Next base: position 14,737 of record CAYYCP010000040.1, on the reverse strand, counting down.
CAGGCTCAGTGGTACAGTCGCGTATGGATCCCCAGGGTCTCTGCGCGGTCACGGTGCGCTTCCATTCGGGCTTGGTTCTCCGCTTCGTGCCGCGCTACGACCGGCGCCTGGAGCGCGTCTCCGACTAGGGCCGGCGTTCCCCCCGCCGGGCGCTCTCAGGACACCCTGAAGCTGAGGCGCTGGATCGGGCTGGGCCCGAGGGAGCGGATGGCTCGGCGGTGAGCGGCCGTGGGATAGCCCTTGTGGACCTCGTAGCCGTAGCCTGGGTAGAGGAGGGCCAGGCGCTCCATCTCCGCGTCCCGGGCGGTCTTGGCCAGAATGGATGCCGCCATCACCGAGGCATAGGTGGCGTCGGCCTTCACCAACGCCCGTTCGGGCAGGGGCAGGCCGGGCAGCTTGTTCCCGTCCACGATGGCGTAGCCCGGCGCGGGCAGCCCGTCCCCGAGCATGGCTGCGTAGGCCCTTCGCATAGCCAGGAGGCTGGCCTGGAGGATGTTCAGCCGGTCGATTTCGTCGTGGCTGGCCCAGCCCAGACCCCAGCGCGCTCGTGCGCGTATCTCCAGGGCGGCCGATTCGCGGCACGCCGCGGACAGCTTCTTTGAATCGTCGAGTATCCCTAGGGGGAAGTCGGGCGGCAGGACTACCGCAGCGGCGCAGACCGGTCCGGCCAGGGGCCCTCTCCCGGCCTCATCCAGGCCGCACTCCGGCCCGGGCGGGGGCCAGTCGTAAAAAAGCCCCGGCGCCTCTGCGCCGGGGCCACTCCTTCTCTTTCCCGCCACGCTAGAACAGGCTGATCCGCGCGCCGAAGGCTATCTTGGGTATGAAGGAATCGGCGGTGGTCACGTCCGAGGGCACCATCCAGAGCTGCATCTCCGTGTAGAAAGAGTACTTCTTTAAGAACTTCAGCTTGGCGATGGTGAAGATCGGGAATTCCAGCTGGGCCACAACGGCCGAGACGATGACCTCGTTGCCCGAGCCAGTCTCCATGAAGTAGGTGAAGTTGGCCCCTATGGCCAGGTTGGCCGAGAGCCAGGTCCAGTCCGGCCCGAACAGGAAGCTGAAGGGCAGGTAGGCGATATTGGCGAGGAGCTTGACTCCAAAGGTCGTGCCGCCAAAACGCGAGTCAGTGAGGCCCTGGCCGTAGAAGCCCATAAGCTTGATATCGTCACTGATGAAGTTGAGCCCGGCACCCACCTCGTAGTAGGTGGCGCCCAGCGCGTGGGCGTCCAGGAAGAGGCCCTTTATGAAGGCCGGTACCTCGTAGCCGGCCTTGTCGCCCGGCCTGAGGACGGCTTCTATGCTGCTCAGCTTGGTCTCGTCCGAGGCCGTACCGATCAGGTTGATGACCTCATTCAGCCGCTCGTTCTCGCGCGGAGCCAGGATGGTCACCTTAGGCGAGGTCTTGTCCAGGTTGTAGATCGTGCGGGCCACGGTCTTGCTGCCGTCGGCGAAGGTTGCCTTGATAATCAGATACTGGGCGCCCTCGGGGTAATAGATGGTCTCCATCCGGTACCGCCAGCGCTCGGTCCCCTTAGCCTCCTCGAAGGTACGGCCGTTGTCCAGGCTGACCTCCACGGATACCACGTCGCGCTCCTTGAGTAGACGCGCCTTGGTGGTCTTGTCGTAGCTCTCCATGTTCTCGTCGTACCAACCCACCCGACCCTGCAGGTAGGGCCGGTAGGGCAGGTAGGCTCCGTACTGGAAATTGTCCATCGAGATCCACGGGCCGTTGCGCGTGTAGTGAACCGGCACTTCGTAGGCGGTCAGGGTCTCGCCGAGATCATTGACTACGCGCGCGGAGATGGTGTGCTGGCCATCGGCGACGTCGGTCGGGGTTATGCGGTAGCTGAAGTACCCGTCTTCATTGAGGGGGGCCTCGCCCAGCTCCTTGCCGTCCAGGAGGACCATGGCGCTGGCCACCGGCTTCTCCAAGCGAGCCCTTCCATTGACCGTGAACTCGCCTGTGATGGATTCGCCCTTGAGCGGATACATGACGTCGATGGACTCGGCCTTCTTCTTGCGGATGACCGTGACCGTCCGGGTGGCCAGGGCGAAGTTATCGGCCTTGTCCAGGACGCGTATGCGCAAGTTGTAAACGCCCTCGGCCAGTTCGGTGATGTCGATATCACGGGTGATGATGATGTCCAGGCCCATGTCGATCTCAAGGCTGGTCTTGCCCTGGATGTCGGCGGCCTTCTCGCCCTCCTGCATTACCCGGTCGAAGTTGAGCCTGACCGACTTGATGGCCACGGCGTCGTAGACGCGGCCGGACAGGCGCAGGACCCCGGAGACCTCGGAGCCGTCGGAGGGCTGGTCCAGAATGATCTGCGGGTCAGTGTTGTCGATGTTGATGAGGCTGGCGAAGAAGCCCTCGGTATCGTACTTGTCCAGGGGTTTGACGTACAGCGAGTGCAAGCCGTCGGCCAGGGCCCGGGTATCGAAACGATAGGTCCACTTCTCCGTCCCATCCGTCATATTGAAGGTATTGGCGTTGTCCACGGAGATCCGCACCTGCTTGATGCCGTTGGCGTCGCTGGCGGTGCCCTCTATCATCACAACGCCCTTGACGGTTTTTTCGATGGGCGGGTTCTCCATGCTGGCCACCGGCTCGGCCTTGGAGATACGGTAGGTGCGTTTCACCTTGGGGCCCTGAACCCCGAAGATGTCCTCGGCCCGCATTTCCACCACATGCTCGTTGTCGGTGGTCTCGAACAAGGCGATCGGAATGGCGAAGGAATAGTTGCCTTCCAGGTCCAGGCGCTGCTCGGCGCCATCATCTATCTTGTAGTACACCGCGGCGATGCCGTCGTCGTCGCTCACCACTCCGGAAATCTCGAAGTCGGCCCGCAGCACCTCCATCTCCTCGGGCAGCTGGATCTTGACCGTAGGCAAATCGAGCTCGCCGTCAACCGTACAGTCGGGGGTGACCTCGGCCGAGTTTCCGGCCGCATCGGTGGCGCGGAAGCGCAGATTCTTGGGATCGTTGCCGACCTTGGCCAGCTCCACGTCGCGCGAGCCGAAGAAGGCCGACTCGAAGGGCTCCCAGGTCTTGCCGTCGACCGAAAATTCGTGGGCTCTCAGAGTTCCGCCCTCGTCGGTGAAAGAGGCGGCTATGGTGATATAGCCGTTGACGTGCTCACCGGCGGCCGGGGCGCTCACGAGACCGACGGGAGCGACGGTGTCCTTGTTGAAGCTGCGGAGGTAAACCGCGCTCTTGCCGGCCTTATCCGTGGCGCGTATGCGCAGGGTCAGGGCCCCGTCGGGTAGAGACGCGGCGGAGATGCTGCCGGAGGCCTTACCGTCGGCGCCAAGGGGCAGCTTCTCCCAGGATTCGCCGTCCAGGCTCCACTCCAAGGCTTCCACCCCGTTGGGGTCAGCAGCCGTGAGCTCAATGGACACGGTGGACTTGAGCCACTCGTCCTCGGCCGGACGCAGGATGTCCACGACCGGCGGACCGGAATCCACCAGGATGGAGACGGGTCCCCACTCGTACTTGTCACCATCCACGGTCGTGGCCACCAGCTTGGAAGCCGCTGCCACGCCCTCCTGCCCGGGGCTGAGGAGGATGAGACGGTCGTCGAAGGAAGCCGTTACCAGGCCCTTGGGATCCGGGAGGATCTCCACCTTGGCCAGGGGCCGGCCGACGAAGCGCGCCGAGAGGGGCCTTCCCTCCATGGCCAGGGAGCCCCCGCCTTCGAGGAGGGCGCGGTCGTCGTTGATATGTATGCCCTCGTCCATGAAGGATTGGGCGGCCGGGGCCACCCGGTAGAAGAAGTGGTTCTCAAGGGTCTCTACCCCAAGAGCGTCCTTGGCCGTCATAGCCAGGCCGATGCGCCCGTAGGGCAGGTTGGCCGGGAGAACGGCCTCGAAGGTGGCCTCGGTATTGGATACCTTCTTCAGGGTCGGTTTGAGGTCAAGGCCGGAGTCAAGCTTGGCGCTCAGGGCGCCCAGACCGTTCGGGAAGAAAGCCCGGCCGCTCAGCTTGGAATCCTTGACCACGAAGGCCATGCCGGGATTGAGAGGCTGAGGGGCTTCCTTGCCGGAAGACAAGTACAGCTCCATGGAAGGGCCGTTGCCGCTCAGCTTGAAGGCGCGCTTGACCGGGGCTGACTCTATGCCCGCCCGCGATACGGCCTTGACCGCCAGATTATGCGTTCCCGGAGCGAGGCCGGACAGAAGGGCGGCTGCCTGGCCGCCCTCTATGGAGACCCACTCGCCCCCGTCGATGGAATAGGCGACCGAGGCCACCCCGGTGTCCGAGTATGCCTTGGCGGCGAAGGCGTGGAAGGCCGCGATTGGGGCGTTGTCGGCCGGCGAGAGGATCTCCACGGCCGGGGCTAGGGCGGCCTGGGAAACCACTACAGTCGCTTGGGCGCTGACCGAGCCTTTGGCGGCGTCCTTCGCGTCCACCTTGAAGACAGCCGTCTTGCCCTTAAGGGCCGAGGCGTCCAGGCGCAGGACCCAGACCGGTCCGGCGGAGGGATCTAGGACGCCCTTCTGGGTGTCGAAGGACCAGGCTGCCGAGGCCAGGCCGGCCGCCGCCTCTATGCGCACCGCCGCCAGCAGCTCCTTGGCCACCGGAGAGTTTGGAAGGGGCGAGAGGATAGCGATGGAGGGCCCCTTGGCGTTAGCCGGCATGGGGGCCGGATTGAGGAAGTGGGGGGCCTCGGCGACGGCCACGTTGCCTATCCTGTCGGTCAGGCGGTAGGCCGCCTTGGGCGATTGAACCGGGTTATAGGCGTGGCTGAAGAAGGCCTCCTCCGAGAGGGGCTGGAAGGAGATGCCGTCCTCGGCGAACTCCACCTTAGCCACCCCGGAGGGATCCCGGGCCAGGCCGGCCACCGTGAGGACTGTGTCTACGGCGTCCACCGGGGTCAGGCTCTGGATAGCCGGGGCGGAAGTATCCTTGGCGAAGGCCAGGAGGATGCGCCCGGGGTTGCCGGCCGTGTCCAGGGCCTCGATCTCGATGAAGCCCGAGCCCTCGGGCAGGGAGGCGAAGTCAGGGGTGAACTCGAAGCTCTCCTTGGCCCCGCGGAGCTCGACCCTGTCCCCGGAGGGCCAGAGGCGGTAGGAGACCGAGGCGATGCCGTTGCCGTCCTTGGCGCCGCCAGCGACCTTGAAAGCGGACTTGAAGACCGATCCCTGGGCCGGCGAGCTGATGAAGGGCTCGGGGGGCTTATCATCGGTGACGAAGACGATCGCGTCAGAGCTGAAGCTGTGCCGCTTGTTCGTGCGCACCTTGATCTGGGTGGGAGCAGTGGCGCCTTCCTTGAGGGCCCGCACGGTCAGCACCGCGCCCTCGCGCTCCAAGGCCACCAGGTCGGTGGACGGAGAGAGCTCGGTGGACTCGATCTCCTCGCCCAGGAAGGCCAGGCGCAGGGGCTTTTCCATGCCGATGACAGCCCGCCCCTCGACCAGGCGCGGGTCGGGGATATCGAAGCCGGGCTCGCGGCGGATGCGCGAGTAGTCAGTCATGTAGACGAAGGTCTTGGCGCTGGCGACCCGCCCGAATTCATCTGTGGCCGTCACGCTCAGATCCAGGAGGCCGTAGGGCCCGGCCGCCGGTAGAGGCACCGCGAAGGGTATCTCGCCAGAGCCCTTGGAAGCCGAGATTGTCCCGGACAGGCCGCCTGACATCTCCCACGTCAGCTTGGCCAGCTTGCCCGGAGAACTGACGATTCCTGTCACTTGGGCCCCGGAGTCAGGGGCAGCCTCGATGCCGGCCCGGAACTCTTCAGAGACTGGCTTCTTGTCGGCCCCGAGCCGGGTGAGGGCGGTAAAGCGCACCGAGGGCGGCGTCCCGCCCTGTACAATGGTGAGCTTGGCGGCCGGCCCCTCGCGCCCATAGATGTCCACGGCGCTCAGTAAAATCTGGTGCTTGCCCACGGCCAGACCGTCCACATCGATGCGGAAGCTCCCCGTAGTGGTCACCTCGACCGGAGCCTGGGAGTCCACCCTGTAGCGTACGGCCTTGACCCCGTCATCGTCGCGGGCCTTGCCCAGGAGGGTGAACAGGCCTGAAGCCGAGTAGCCCTCGGGCGGACTCTCTATGACAGCCACCGGCAAGTCGGCCTGGTTATCCACTTTTATCGGAGTGTTGAGGGTGGTGACGTTGCCCGAGGTGTCCTTGGCTGTGATACTCAGTATGACCTTCTCCGACTTGGCCTGGGGGGCCTTGAGCGTCACGGCGAAGAAGGGGTTGCCAGCCTCGAACTCAAGCTCCCCGGACTGGTCGCTCCCGAACTTATAGGAGAGGGCCTGAAGACCCACCATGTCCACGGCCCGGAAAACGGCCTGGAAGTCCCCGTTCACCCCCTGATCCTTTTCCGGTCTCAGGAGCTCAACAGTGGGCTTGGTATTGTCCACGAAGAGGAGGAAGGGCGAAACGCCCACCGAGCCGACCCGGTCGGTGCTCTTGAACCAGATGACGAAGGGGCCGTCCGCGTACTTGGTGGTATCAAGGCTGAAACCGAAGCTGAAGCCGTCCTTGGCCTTGGTGGGGCTTATCGACAGCTTTTCGAAACTCTCACCCCCGTCCACCGAGTAGAGGAGCTGAACCACTCCGTTGGCGTCCTGGGTGACGCCCTCCAGTTTGATTTTTCCGGAGACCAGGACGCCGGCTGCGTGAGAATCCACCAGGGAGTAGGGCTTGTTGCGGTCGAGGTCGAATTGCACCGAGCGCGGCTTGCTCTGCTTGCCATTGATGTCCACACCCCGTACGACGATGGTATGGCGGCCGTCCGGAAGGGTCTTGCCGCTCAGGTAGTAGGACCAGTAATCCGCGCCGGATGCCTTGATCCAGTCTTCATCGTCTATCTTCACCTCGACGTAGTCCACCTTGTCGTCGTCCATGCAGGTGCCCACGATGTTGAGGTCGCCGCCGACGCGCATCAGAGGGACGGGATTGGTGATGCTGACGATGGGCAGATCGGAATTCGGGTCCACATAGAGGTTGATGGGGCCGGCGAAGCTGTAGTTGCCTGCCCGGTCCGTGCCGGTGATGAGGATGTTGTACTTGCCGGCCTTCTTGTCAGACAAGTCCACGCTAGTCTGCCAGTTCTCCAGGCCTTCTGCTATCTGACCCTGATTGCCCTGGCCGTTGGCGGCCAGGCGGCCGAGGGATACCAGGCTTGTAAGGCTTAGGGCAATAGCGAGGGCACTCCGGCGCTTGGACATCCTATCCTCCTCAAACGCGGGCCGAGTATGGGCATTCGCGCGTATTCCTAATTATAATCGAGGCTTGAGATAATGGTATCCCCAAGCCCTTCTTTCATGCGAAATTCTGCCACTCAAGGGCTGAGCCCGTCCCATTGCGGCGCAGAGGAATGCGTACCGCAAAAAGCCCTGTCGGATTACTTTTGACGCGGCCGGGCGAATAGGCCGCAATCAGCCTCTTTCGTCCCCATCGGTTCCGATGGGTTCCCCCTCACTATCCTTGGAGCCCCTATCGCTGGAGATAGGACGTATCCTCATGCCCCATTCCCTGCCAAAACGCTTAAGAACGAGGAGTATTATAAAGGAAGACAGTGTAAAAATCGAGAGCGAGACGAGGAAGGCAAGGCTTGGCGGTATGGCGCTGAGGAGGCCGAAGGTGGCCCCTCCCAAGCCGAGGGGCAGCCCCAGCTTGAGGAGACCCTCCAGGAGAATGCCGGGAACGCTGATCTCCAGGGCAAGCCGCTGCCCCACCTGGAAGGCCCCGCTATCCCTGACTTCCAGGTCGATCTCGCGACCCGAGCCGGCCAGGGCGCAAGAGGAGCAGGTCCCCGAGGCGCAGGCCGGCCCTTCCCCCCGGCCGATGCGCGCCACAGAACCGCAGGCGGCGTCCGGCAGGGCCTCAGGATCGAGCCTGAGCCTCAGCCTCCGCCCCTCCTTCGCTATCACCCATCCCCTCTGCATTCTTCGGCACCTCCACCGGCCTGCGGATCCTGTCCATCGAGAGGGCCCGTCTCTCGGAGTCCAGCTCGATCAGATATGCGTTGAATTCGAGGCCTTCCCAAGCGTCCCGCGACCAGTCCGGGACCTGGGTCATGTACTCACGTATGCGGGTCGCGGGATCAAGACCGCCTACTGAGAGGGTCGATCCCGTCCGCCCGGCATCGGTCACGGCGGCCGTTCCCTTGGCGCTGATCCCCGCATCGGCGCTGGGAACCCGGGTGTGGGAACCGATCAGGATCCCCATCTGCCCATCCAGTATGGCCAGAAGGGTTCGCTTCTCGGCCGTAGTGGCGGCGTGGAAATCGATCATCGCGGCTACCCTCTCGCGCGCGCAGCGCTCGGCTATGTCCTGGGCGGCTCGGAAGGGGTTTGCCAAATGAGTGCGGGGAAAGCCGGCCTGTCCCAGGAGGACGGCCAGCCCCAGGCGTCCCTTCGGGGTCTCGTAGATCTTGAAGCCCCGCCCGGGGGCCTCCGCGGGGTAGTTGGCTGGACGGAGGACGGCCGAGGTCCGGTCCAGGTACTCGACGATATCCTTCTTGTAAAAGGTGCAATCCCCGGTCAGGAGGGCGTCCACACCTAACTTTCGAAGATAGATAGCATGATTCCTACCCAAGCCCGATCCACCGGTCACGCCATCGGCCCCGGCGGCGACGAAGTCGAGCCTGAGCTCCTTCCTGAGCCCGGGAAGGACGCGCTTGACCGCGTAGACACCGGCCTTGCCCACAATCTCGGCTATGTAGAGGACTCTCATCGCCATGCCTAGACAGTACCGCCTCAGAGGCCCCGGCGGCTAGCCGGCCCGAAGCCCGCGATGCTTGGCAAATCCCTCCATCGGACATTATCCTAGCCCGATGTACGTTCTGACGGAGCGACTGCCCGAGGAGGGCGCATGAACGCGGAAGCTCACGGGACCTGTGTCTTCCCCCTACCCCCGGGCTGCGTCCGGGAAGACATCGGCCTTGTAGCCATGGATCTCGGTTCGGTAAGCCTCTGGGCGGCCTTTTTCGATCGCGAGGGGAGCTACATGGGGTCGAGCGGCTCGGCCCATTCGGGCAGGGTCGGCGAGTGGATTCAGGCCCTCAGGGACCTAGCCGGAGCAGGCGCGATCATGGTGGGCACTGACGAGGCCGGAGAATGGGGCCGCGGCATGCCCCTCTACGACTCCAGCCTCTGCCTCATCCAAGCCGCCCGCACGGCCGAACCGGGGCTGGGCTCCATCCTCCATGTGGGCGCGGAGCGCTTCTTCCTCATTCGCTTCGGCAAGGATGGTACCTACCGGGATATCTTGACGAATTCTTCCTGCGCCGCCGGTACGGGCGGCTTTCTTGACCAGCAAGCCAGACGCCTCTCCCTCTCGGGATCGGCCGAGCTCGGCGAACTTGCTCTGGCGGCCATGCAGGATCCCGCCTCACCGCCTGCCCCCCGTATCGCCTCACGATGCTCGGTCTTCGCCAAGACAGATTTGATCCACGCCCAGCAGGAGGGCCACGGCCTGGCGGCCATCTGCGAGGGTCTCTGCCGGGGTCTGGCCGCCACCATCTGCGATACAGTCTTCAGCCAGCCCCCGCCCATGCCCCTCCTCATCTCCGGGGGAGTGGCCCTCAACCGCGGCGTGGTCAAGGCCATGGAGGAGCGCCTGGGTCAGTCCATCATCGTCCCTCCCGAGGCAGCCCGCCTCCCGGCCATCGGCGCAGGCCTCCTGGCCCTGGCCGACCTTCGCGCCGGGATCTCCCTGGAACGCCGCGTGAGGGCCGTAGCCGCCCGCATCCCCCCGGCGGGACAGGGGGGCCAGGAGGGCTTCGAGACCATCAGCCCCCCGCGCTCGGACTATCCCGAATTCGGCGGTCTCGAGAGCTACGCCTTCGTTCCCGGCGTGGGCGGGGCCGGTTTGATAGTGGAATGCACGCGCTACGCCCCCATCGGCCCGGGGGAAGCCGAGTGCTGGTTCGGCCTGGATATAGGCTCTACATCGACGAAAGCGGTACTGACGGACGCTCGGGGCTCCCCCCTGGCGGGCTTCTACACGCGCACATCGGGTCGGCCCCTGGAGGCGACCCGTGCCCTCATGGAGGCTGCCGAGGCCATGGCCGCCGCGCAGCATACGCGCTGGAAGCCCCTGGGCGCAGCCAGCACCGGCTCAGGGCGTGCCTTCATAGGGGCCGTCATCGGGGCCGACCTGATCCTGGACGAGATCAGCGCTCACGCCGCGGCCGCGGCCGCTCTGGATCCCGAGGTTGACACCATCATCGAGATAGGCGGCCAAGACGCCAAGTTCACCACCCTGCGCGGGGGCGACGTAATCTTCTCGCGCATGAACGCGGTCTGCGCGGCCGGAACAGGAAGCTTCATCGAGGAGCAAGCCCAAAAGCTGGGGGTGGGCCTGGAGGAATACGCAGCCTTGGCCCTGGGCGCCCGGGCGCCTCAGGCCTCCGACCGCTGCACAGTCTTCATGGAGCGCGACATCAATTACTACCTTTCGCGCGGCTATTCCAAGGCGGAGATCCTGGCCGCAGTCCTCTGTTCGGTGCGAGAAAATTACCTGCTCAAGGTGGCCGACGAGTCGGCCATCGGGCGACGGATATGCTTCCAGGGGGCAACGGCGCGCAACCGGGCCCTGGTGGCCGCCTTCGAGGGGCGCTTGGGCCAAGCCATCCGCGTATCGCCCTACTGCCACCTTGCCGGAGCCCTAGGCGCCGCCCTGACCCTCATGCGCGAGGAACGCCCGGGCCCCTCGGCCTTCCGGGGCCTGGGCCTCTGGCGGACTGACATTCCCCAAACCACCGAGACGTGTGAGTTATGCCGCAACCACTGCCGTATCCGCGTCCTCAGCGTAGACGGTCAAAGGCTCAGTTTCGGGCATCTCTGCGGCCGCGAGGAGGGCCGGCCCGGGGCTGCGACCCGAGCGCAGGAGAAACCCGGCCAGGAGCTCCTGGAACGGCGTCGTGCCATAATCGAAGCCCTGCCTGGTGTTCCACGTCGCATGAGCGTGGGTATCCCAACAGCCCTCCAGGGTCTCGAAGAGCTCGATTTCTGGCAGGACTTCTTCGGGGGCCTGGGTATACAAACCCTGAATTCGGCTTCCCTGTCCGACCCGGTCAGCCGCGGCAAAAAGGTGAGTGGAGCCGAATTCTGCGCCCCCTTGACGGCTTTTCACGGCCACTTGGCCTACCTAGCCGAGCGAGCGGACTATATCTTTCTGCCGGTCTACCTCGAGCGCCGCGAAAGTGGTCATCGAGACCGAAAGCGCAACTACTGCTACTACACCCAGTTCTCTTCAGCCCTCGCACGCCCCCTCCTGGAGGGCCTAGGCAAGGGGGAGCGCGCCATCAGCCCCCTCTTCGCCGACCGCTGCGACTCCCAGGCCGCCAAGGCCGAGCTTTGGCGGGCCCTCAAACCGGCCTTCGGAGAGATCCTCAATCAAGCTATGGTCAACCAGGCCTATGACACAGCCCTAAGCCGTCAGGCCGCACACCGGGAGGCCCTCAAATCAGGTTTCCACCGCCCCGATCCACCCGACTTCGCGGCCGTCCTCCTGGGGCGACCTTACACCGTCCTAGCGGCTTCCATGAATTCGGGTATTCCCCGGGTCTTCGCCGACCTGGGCGTGGAGCTCTATTACCAGGACATGCTCCCGGACAGGGATCTGGACTTGCACCCGGACGCGGAATTCGAACGTCTCATGGACCGTCTCCACTGGGTTTACGCCGCCGATATTCTGAGGGCCGCCCGATACTGCGCCCTGACCGAGGGTCTCTACCCGGTCCTAGTGTCGTCATTCAAATGCGCCCCCGACTCCTTCATCCAGGAATACCTGGCGCGCGTCATGGAAGGCGCCGGTAAGCCTTATCTCGTCCTCCAGCTGGACCAGCACAGCTCGAACGTGGGCTACGCCACCCGCATAGAGGCGGCCCTGCGCTCCTTCCGCAACCACGCTCGAGCAGCCGCCGTGGGAGCCGCGCGAGGGTCTGGGGGGCTTGGCAAAACGGGCGAACATGCCCCGGCCTCAAGAGGGGGCGGAGTCGTCCGAGCCCGCCCCGCCCTGCCTATAGCCTCGGAATTCGTTGCCGACCTGCGGGGGAAGACTGTCTTCCTCCCGGCCTGGGATCCCGTTTCGGTGCGCCTCCTGGCGGCTAGCATGCGCAATCAGGGCTACGACGCCCACATGCTGGAGGAGACTCCCGAAACCGTAGCCGAAGGGCTCAAGACAAACTCGGGCCAATGCGTCCCAGTCAACATCATCGCCCACGAGTACGCCCGTGAAATCGAGCGGCGCTCCCTGGACCCCGCCCGGACAGTCCTATGGATGATCTCTTGCTCCTGGGCCTGCAACATCGGCATGTACCCGGCTTACATCAAGAGCCTCCTCGAGCGCCGCGGGGGCGGTCTGGAGAGGGCCGGTGTCTACTCGGGGGACCTGACCATGATCGAGCTGGGTCCTATGATGACGGCTAGAGCCTACTTTTCCTTCCTCCTTGGCGGCGCCCTGCAACGCCTGTCCTGCCGCGTGCGCCCCTATGAGACGATACGCGGCATGTCCGACGCCGCGGCTCGCCGCTCCCTGGCACTCTTCGAGCATGCCTGCCGGGAAGGCCGCGGGCTCAAGGAGGCCGCACGCCGGGCCGTGGCGCTCTTTGAGGCCGTACCACGCGACGAATCTAGGGGGCGGCGACCGAAGGTGGCCATCTTCGGGGATATGTACCTGCGCGACAACCCAGTCATGAACCAGGATCTCATCCGCTGCATAGAGGAGCAGGGCGGGGAGGTCCTTGTCCTGCCCTACACCGAATACACAAAGATCGCCTCGGCCGCCCACTTCAAGAAATGGTTGCGAGCGCTGGAGCTGCCCAAGTTCGCCCTCTTCCGGGCGATGCTGGCGGCCCTGGAAGTCCTGGAGGGAGGCTACGCGAAGATCTTCGGGGAATTGGCCGGCCCGAGACTACCATACCGCCCGGATGACGTAGCCGGCCTTCTAGCACCTTTCGGTGTGCGCCTGGAGCAGGAGGGTGAAACCTACGACAATCTGCTGAAGGTGAGGCGCCTGGCCGAGGCCTATCCCGACCTGGCCCTCTTCGTGCATACAAGCCCTGCCTTCTGCTGCCCCTCCCTCGTGACTCAGGCTTTGGCGGGCAAGATAGAGGAAGTGAGCGGCGTGCCGGTAGTGAACATTATTTATGACGGGACCATGGCCCCGCGCAATGGGATCCTAGCGCCTTATCTGGCCTATCCGCGCCAGCGGGCGCTTATCGATCCCTTATCTCCAGACGCTCGAGGCCATGAGCCTGGAATTCCCGTTCGTAACGCTCCTCAGCCTTAAGACGCAGCTTGAAGACCTCGGCAGGAGTCTTTTTGGCAAGTTCCGCCTCGCCCTGGGCGGCCAAGAGGTCGCGGAAGCCCAGACGGCTCTTGAGCTCCTCCCAGAAGACTTCCTCGTCGTAGCTGTCGATGACGCTGGAGAGGAGATCCTCCTCGCGTTCAGGCTTGATGATATAGGCGCCGGAATTGCGGTCGTAGTCGATCCAATCGAACCACTTCATATTATAGGCGAAGCCCAGAACATATTGCTCCAGGCTCTCGATTTCCTTGTTGAGTTGACTCTCGCCTTTGTCACGGCAGGAAACCCAGGAGCCCAAATAGAGGGAGTAGATCATAAACTCGACTTGTTTTTTGGTGAAAGACAACTCCATGTAAGACCGCCTTTCCGTAATCCCTCGCGGGCTAGTTGATGGCATCAGTATAACGCATTACATCCTAAAACGGAATGAAATTCAGCTATACCAGATCGATTTCAAAGCCTATATCAGAAGCAACCCAGCCTCGGTACTGCGCAAAATGTAGAAAGTAGATGAAAAGTCATACGTCTATTATTGTGAAATAGCAAAAAACCCCGCTTCATGCGGTTGTAGCGTTCTGCCGCCGCAAGAGCTGTCCCTCACCATTATTTCCGTCCATCCTGGATGCCCCCCGATTCCCATGCGTATTGACAAAGGGGGAGGCCACGCGGCATGGTATGTCATGCCGTTCCTGGACATCGCCGGCGAAGACAGCCTCGTCAGGGACTATCAGCACGCTGCCGGCGAGATCTTCCCCCTCATGGCTAAGGCCGATAACCCCTTCCTCCGCGATCAATATGGCATCGCTTTCGCCAACATCATCGGTAACCCTGGGGAGTTTTACCAATATGTCACAGGCGCCCAGGGCGAACGCAACCTTCATGTGGAGCGGCTCTTGGAGTCCTTTGAGGCCAACCTGTCCCTTCTGGTCGGCAAGACCTGGGTTGAAAATAACAGTCAAAAGGCCCGTGAGGCCGTACTTTCTGAAATGCGCGCCTTCCTCGCCGCCTTCCGCGAGGCCTCCTACGCCAAGGCCTTGCGCCTCTTTCTGTCGATGTCCAATCAGCTTACAGCTCTCATCTTCGGGGAACAGGCGGGCCAGCGCGATTTTCCAGAATACGCCTTCAGGATAGAGCCCAAATTCGGCCTTTTCGTGTGGTTCCTGCACGAACTGGAGTCGCAGCGTGATAGCTCGGGCGATGGAAAGGGGCCCTGGGGGAGTGTGGTTGCCAGCGGCCATAAGGCCGATTTGGTTCGGCTTGAGCTCCTCATCGGCATGTACTTCCTATCGGTCCTCTAGGTAGTTCATCATTAGTTTGTCGAAAAGTGTGGAAAAAGGCGAAACCCCACAACTGGAGCTATAGTCATCAGTCCATGACCAGTACAGAAGGGCTAATCCACATTTTTCGACGAAGTAAGTAGTTCATCGAAGAATAGGTGCCCTGGGTCTGGTCAGGCCTGAGCCGCCGGCA
>CAYYCP010000039.1:0-30002 GCA_964470375.1 uncultured Spirochaetales bacterium | reverse complement strand
TCCACGCGCTGGTACCTTGGCGCTGAGATCGATCCGCGCTCCGCCTGCCTGGACTTCACCGACGAGGAATGGACCCGGCGCATGAAGCCGGTCTGGCTCCCGGCCGCCTCCTACCGCGGGCGGGTGTACGGACTCATCATCTGGGACGACGCGCTGGGCTGGGTCTATACCTATAACGACAAGGTTTTCCGGGATCTGGGCATATCCGAGCCCTCCACCACCGCCGAGTTCATGGCCGCCTGCGAGAAAATCAAGCGGGCCGGCATCCTGCCCATCTACGAGCCGGGGGCCAGCCGCTGGCATTCCTCGCTGACCTTCTTCGAGATGGGCGCCACCTTCGAGGAGCGCGATCCCGGCCTCTACCAGCGCCTGAACTCCAACCGCCAAACCTTCGCCGGCTACCGGCCCTTCCTTGATGCGCTGCGGCAGATCATGGCGGCCATGAAGGCCGGCTATTTCGGGCCGGATTTCATGGCCAATACCATAGAAGGCGCCAAGAGCGCCCTCATCTCGGGCCAGGCGGCCATGACCCTCAACAAGATCGGCTTCGCCCGCAGCGTGCTCAGATCGGATCCCGGCTCGGGCGCGGATTCTTGGGGCATGTTCCCCATACCCTGGCTGGACAACCGCACTGTCAGCATCGAGCGCTCCGCGCCCACTTGGTTCGGCAATGCCAAGACCCGCGACCCCGAGGCCGTCAGGCTCTTCTTCCGTTTCCTCACCCGCGAGGACAATCTCTATCGCTATGCCCTTGAGCAGCCTGAGGGCACCAGCCTGTCATTCCCCACACGGGAGCTGCCCCTCTTGGACAACGAGCGCGCCTTCCTGGCCAAGGCCCGCCTGGGCGGCGAGCCCTTCCAGGGAGGGGTCACCTACATCATGGGGCAATGGATGGAAATCGAGGCCGATTTCGTGCGCATGCTGGCCGGCGTGTCCAGCCCGGAGGATTTCCTGGCGGGGGTCGATGCGCGCCGCGCCAACATGGCCCGGGCCGCCAAGGATCCTGCCTGGCCTTGAGGCGCCTTGAAGCGCCTCAGCGGCGCAGGGAGTCGCGGAAGGCGGAGGGACTCATGCCCGTCTCCTCCCTGAAGATGCGGGAAAAGTAGAGCGGGTCGCTGAAGCCCGATGCCGCGGCCACCTGCTTCACCTCCAACTCGGCGTGGCTGGCCAGGAGGCGCTTGGCGCGCTCGACGCGCATGGCCTTGAGGTCCTGGGTTGGTGTGCTTCCGCTGATGCGGCGGTAGAGACGCAGCAGGGCGGCCGGCTTGAGGCCGAAGGCGGCCGCCAGGCGATCCAGCGAATAGGGCTGCCTCAGGTTTTCCCGTAGGTAGAGCTTGATGGAGCGCACCAGCTCTTCCTCCCGGGCGCCGGCCCGGTCAAGGCCGAATTCGCCCTCTACTTCGGCCGACATCGTTTCCAGCTTGATCCTGACCCTCCGCAAGGCCTCCGCCAAGGCCTGCAGATCGACCGGCTTGAGGATGTACTCGTCCACGCCCAGCTCTATGCCGCGCCGGGCGTACTCGAACTCGCTGTAGCCGGAGACGATGATGACGCGCATGTCCGGGTTGGCTTCGCGGATGCGTTCCACAAGCTCCAGTCCTCCCAGCACCGGCATGCGTATGTCGGTGATGAGGATGTCCGGCAGAACCCGCGCGGCCAATTCAGCCGCTTCCTCGCCATCGGCGCAGGTTCCGGCACAGGTGAAGCCGGGGGCAAGCTCGGGCACTTTCCGCGCCAGATAGTCGCGCATGCGCTCCTCGTCCTCGGCCACGATGAAGGAGAAGACCCGCTCAGGCATGGATCGGCCCTCCTATGGCGACGCGAGCGCCGCCTCCTTCCCGGTTGCCCGCCTCGAAGATAGCTTTTTCGCCGAAGCTCAGCCTGAGACGCTCGCGCGAGCTCAAGAGCCCCAGGCCCGATATGGACAGGGGCACCAGCCCCTCATCGGCCGCGCCGCGCTCCCTGAAGCGCGCTTCCAGGCGGGCCAAAGCCTCTTCGGAAAAGCCCGGGCCGTTGTCCAGAACCTCCACCGTCCAGGCCTCCGCCGAGATGCTCCCGCGCAGCTCGATGCGCCAGGGCGGGCGACCGGCCGTGCCGTGCCGGAAGCTGTTCTCTATCAGGGGCTGGAGGATGAGGCGCGGCACCTCGATGGTGCGCATGGATTCCGGAATGTCTATGGAATAGGAGAGGTCCCCGCCGAAGCGCGCCCGCATGGCGCTCAGGTAGCTCCCGACGTAATCCACCTCGGTACCCAGGGTGGCCGTGGCGCCTTCCGAGGAGCTGGCGTAGCGCAGCACGCGGGTCATGTCCTGGATGAGTTCCTGGATGGCGCTGGGCGGGCCCTCCTCGGCCATGATGGCTATGGTCTGCAGCATGTTGTGCAGAAAGTGGGGGTTGAGCTGGGATTGCAGGGCCACCAACTGGGCCCGTCGCTCGTGCTCGCGCAGCGACACGGCCTCCTTGATGGACTCGTCGAGCTTGTGGCGCATGTCTCGGAAGGCCAGCCTGAGCTCGTCAATCTCGCCCAGAGCAGGCGGGTGGGGAACGGACGGGGCGGCCCGCAGGTTCTCCAGCTCCAGGGACTCGATCTCCGCGTGCAGGGCTTTGAGCGGCACGGTCACGCGCCGGGCGATGAAGTAGGAAGCCGCCAACGAGAGCAGTATGGCTCCGGCCGCCAGCGCCGCGATGCGGATCGCGTATTGGTAGATGCTGGCCGTCAGGCCGGCCGCCGGCTCTCCCAGGAGGAGGGTCCAGCCCGATTGGGTTGATGTGGCGGCGGCGATAACGCGTCGAATTCTCTCGCCGGGGAAAGCGCCGGTGACGGTCCCGCGGATCTGGGCGCGATGGGCCAGGGTCAGCAGCTCGGCTTCGTCCACGGGATAGCCCTGGTAGGGGTAGAGCCTGCGGCCATCGGCATCTATCACCCGGACCGCCGAGTCGCCCCCGGCGACCGCCTCCAGCCCGCCGAAGAGGACATCGCAGTACTGCTCCACCTCCACGATTCCACTTGTGGAGAGGAGGGCGTCGCTGAAGGAGCGGATCAGCGACATGTACAGTTTGCCCTTCACGATGACGGAGGTCTGCTCCAGGAGCGGATCGAGGTGGGGCGGCAGTATGACCTTCCCGCCGACAGCCTCGGCGACCGCCGGGCCCCAGGCTTCGCGGGTCGCGTCGCGTTCTATCAGGCGGCTGTAGAATCCCGCGCCTATCATATCCCCGCGGGGATCGTAGACGTTGATCTGGGGGGCGGACTGATTGGGCCCCAGGATGGTGTCCATGATTTCGATGAGGGCCTCGGAATTCTCCAGCCGGGCGATGCGCTCTCCGGGCGTGGCGGGCTCGCGGGGCAGGGACAGGTGACGGGCGTAGTGATTCTGGAAAACGCGTGAGTAGATCAGGCTCAGGCTGAGTCGGTCCATTTCCCCCAGCTGGGCGTCTAGGTTGGAGACCAGGGAACGCGACAGCGATTTGAGGGTCTCCGAGAAGCGCTCGCGCGCTACGCCCGAGAAATAATCGTAGACGAAAAGGGAAAAGACCAGAAGGACACCGGTGAGGAGGAGGGAGACCGACAAGAATATGGATTCCCGGACACTGCGGTAACGGGCCACCCGCGCACTATAGCATGTTTACGCGGATACCGCGATCCGCCGGTGCCCACCCAGCAGACGGCCCTGCAGGAGTTCGCGGCATCGCTCAGGAAGCTCGAATCCCTGACCCATTGAAAAGCTTCCATGATGCGGAAATTTTCTCCATGAGGTTGATCAATCCTCTCCATTTACGGCCAGCCGGACCGGCCCCATAGTGGCCTGAACCTAAGTCACCTTAAGGAGGAGGCTAGTATGAGGAAAAGGTCGTTGATCGTGTTCCTGGTGCTCCTGTGCGCGGCAGCTTCGCTGCTCGCCCAGAAGTCGGTGACCCTGACGGTATGGGACTTCAAGTACAGCGAGGTCGACGGGGCCCAGCCGCCCATGAAGGCCAACGACGCCGCCTTCGAGAAGGCCAATCCGGGCGTCAAAATCAACCACGTCGCCCAGCCGACGGACTCCACCCAGTACTACCAGCTCATCCAGAGCGCGGCCACGTCCAATGACGGGCCGGACGTGGCCATGTTCCATCCGGGCGGGCGCGTGGACGGTTTCGCCGATGTCATCGTGGATCTGGATCCCTACATCAAGGACGTCAAGAGCCAGTTCACCACCGGCAGCATCGAGATGTGCTCGCTAGGCCAGAAACTGGGCGCGCCGGTGAAGGTCTTGCCACTGACCATGCAGGGCTTCGGCATCTACTACAATAAGGCCTATTTCAAGAAAGCTGGGCTCAACCCCGACAAGCCGCCCAAGACTTCGACCGAGTTCCTGGTGGCCTGCGAGAAGCTCAAGGCCGCCGGCATCGTCCCGATAACCACCGGCCAGACCTACACCATCGACTTCTTCCTCCGCTGTGCGGTCGCCAACATCTACGGCCCCAAGGTTTCCGGCCTGGTGGACGGTTCCCAGAAATTCACCGATCCGGCCTTCAAGACCACCATCACCTTCGTGAAGACCCTGATCGACAAGGGCTACATCGAGCCGGAGGGCCTATCGCGCCCCTACTTCATGGACGGTATCGACAAGTTCGCCGCCGGCGGCGGGGCCATCTTCGTCGGCCTGCTCTCGGACGTGGGCAACTGGAAGGTTTTCTCCGACAAGCTGGGTGCGGACAACGTAGGCTACTTCCCCGCGGTCAACGTCCCCGGGGCCAAGTATAAGGATCAGCAGGTGGCTCAGGGCGCCGGCATCGCATACGGTGTCATGAAGTGGTCCAAGAACCAGAAGCTGGCCGCGGCCTACGTCAAGTTCGTGGCCACCGGGCAGGGCGCCAAGACCTATGCCGCCGCTACGGGAGCTCTCTCGCCCAATACAGCCGCCTCCGGCGGGGCCAACGACTACCCGGTCCTCAAGACCATTCAGGGCTTCCTCAAGTCCAGCCAGAAGGACTACATCCCCCTGTTCTACAACGGCTATGAGGACGACTCGAACCGGCTCCTGGACCAGGTCTTTGTGACCAAGGAGCTCAGCGTGGACGAGTTCATCAAGGAATACCAGGCCCTGGTGGACAACGCCGAGTGACAGTCCAATCCGTCGACTGATCAAGATTCCGCTTCGGGGCGGGGCTCGCGGGCCCCGCCCCGCCGTACGTGGGGAGGTGAGAGGCATGAGACCGAGGAGCCTGGAGAGGGACGGGGTTGCACCTTACGTTTTCATAGCGCCGCTCATGATCTTGCTGGCCGCCTTCATCGTCTATCCGGTGGTGATGAACGTGGTGGTCAGCTTCGCCTCCTGGAAGGGCTATGGGCCTATGAAATGGATAGGCTGGTCGAACTACCGGAATATGCTGGCTGACAAGCAATTCTGGACTTCCCTGCGCAACACCGGTCTGATGATCCTGTACATCCCCGCCAGCACCATCCTCACCGTCCTGATCGCGGCCTTGCTGCGTGAGGGCATCCGGGGTTGGAAGGCCTACCGCGCCATCCTATACGTCCCCAATCTCCTGGGTTACGTGCTGATGGGCGTCATTTTCTCCATCTACCTGCGCGACGAGGGACCGGTCAACGCCCTGGTCAAGGCCGTCACCGGCACGACCATTCACTTCCTCCTAGACCCGGTTATAGCTGTCAATACGGTGGGTTTCCTCTTGGTGGTATGGTTGCACCTGGGGTTCGGCCTCATCTACTTCCTGGCGGCCATGAATGGCATCGACTCGTCCATCTACGAGGCGGCCCTGATAGACGGATCCGGCTTCTGGCGCACCCTCTTCGCCGTCACCATCCCGAGCGTGCGCTTCGCCCTTGAATTCTGGGTGGTATTCAATTTCATCGAGGTGTTCGCCCGCATGTTCCCATTTATTCATACACTGACCCAGGGCGGCCCCGGCTTCAGCACCTTCACCCTGGAGTACGGCATTTACATCACCGCCTTCTCCAAGTTCAAGGTGGGTTACTCGAGCGCCTGGGCGGTGGTCCTGTTCGTCTTCTGCGCCTTCATATCGGTTGCGCAGATCCGCCTGATGCGCAGGAGGGATTCATGAGAGGAGCCTCGCATCTCGGTTTCGCCGGACGCACCGCGGTCCAGGTGCTCATGTTCGTCCTGGCCATCGCCTCGTTGCTTCCGCTCTACCACGTGGTCTCTTCCAGCCTGAAACCCATTGACGAGTACGCCACTAACCCAATCCTGCTGCCGCAGGCGCCCACCCTGGCCAACTACCAGTACGCGGCCTTGAGTGGTCACCTGCTCAGGTTCATCCTGAACACTCTGGTGTACGTTCCCCTTGGACTGCTCCTATACATCGCCGTATGCGTAAGCGCCGGCTACGCCTTCGGGAAGATGCGTTTCGCCTTGAAGCGACCGCTCTTCCTGGTGGTCCTGCTGATGTCGATCTTCCCCCAGCTCCTCTTGGCGACCCAGCTCTCAAAGCTCATAGCTCTCATGCGTCTGACTAACACGGCCCTTGGGGTCATACTGTCCTGGGCGGCCTACTTCTCGCCCTTCGGCACCTACATCATGACCACCTACTTCTCCGACATGCCCTACGAGCTCGTGGAGGCGGCCCGCATCGATGGGGCATCGCAGACGCGCATACTGGTGAGCGTGATGGCCCCCATGGCCATGCCCATGGTGGCGACTATAACCATCATCGGGTTTCAGTCCATGTGGAACGAGCTGCCCTTCTCCATGCTCATCCTGCCCAAGGAAACGCTCAGGACGGTCACGGTGGGCATAGCCGTGCTGCGCGGCCAGTACGGCCTGAGGGTGCCCATCCTCAGCGCGGCCCTGGTGATAGCCATGGCCATCCCGCTCCTCATCTTCCTGATCTTCCAGCGGCGGGTGACCCTGGGGATCACGGCTGGGGCGCTGAAGGGCTAGGAACCGGCGGCGGCTCGGACGGGAGGAGCGACTTTTGAAAGAATTCGATATCGTCTTCGTCGGGCATCTGTGTTTCGACGAGATCACCCCCTTCGGCGGGCAGCCATCGGTCAGCCCGGGCAGCGCCGTCCTGTGCGGGGCCATCGCGGCCGCGCGCATAGGCAAGCGCGTAGCTGTGGTGACGCGCATGGCCGAGGCCGACCTGCCGGCCTTCCACGAGCTGGAGGAGCTGGGTGTGACCGTCTTCTGCAGCCCGGCACCTCAAACGACCTATTCCGTAGTCATACACCCCAGCCCCGATCTTGACGAGCGCATCCTCAGACTGGCGCGCTCGGCCGGGCCCTTCGTCTTGAGCGACATGCCGGAGCTGTCCGCCCGGGCCGTCCACCTGGCCGGCATCTCCGACCAGGAATTCACCATGGAATTTATGTGCGGCCTGGCCGCCCGGGGCTACGCCCTTTCCGCGGACATGCAGAGCTTTGTCCGCCAGGTGGATCCCGCCAGCCGCGATATCCGCTTCGGCGACGTGGCCCGCAAAGCCGAGATAGCCAAGCTGATGGGCAAGCTCAAGCTGGACATCGTGGAGGCCAAGGCTCTGACGGGCACAAGCGACCTTGAGACGGCAGCCATGCGCTTCGAGGAATGGGGCTGTCCCGAGACCCTCATCACCCACGCCGAGGGCGTCCTGGCGCGGGCCGGCGGGAAGACCTATTACGAGAAATTCACGAACCGCGGCAGCGCGGGGCGGACCGGACGGGGCGACACGACCTTCGCCGCCTACCTGGCCCGGCGCGCCGACCATGGGGTAGCCGAGTCGCTCAGGTTCGCGGCCGCCCTGGTGTCCATCAAGATGGAGACGCCCGGTCCCTTCCGCGGCGACCTGGCCGCGGTGATCCGGCGCATGAACGGCAAGGAGTGAGCATGCACCTCTTCAAGACCTCGGAGAAGCATTTCCGGATCGATCCCTGGCTGGTGGCCGAGGAAGGCTTCGATCCCGCCAAGCAGCGTTTAGCGGAGTCCATTTTCTCGCTGGCCAACGAGCACATGTGCGTGCGTGGTTATTTCGAGGAAGGCTACTCGGGCGATCACCTCCTGGGCAGCTACTACAGTCAGCTTTACGAGACCCTGGAGGTCAAATACCCACAGGTTTTCAAGGGCTTTGTGCCCGAGGTGGCCGCCATGATCACGGCCGCCGATTGGCTGTATACCCGTATAAGCCTGGACGGGGAGACCCTGGACCTGGCCCGTTCCCGCTTCTCGGACTTCCGCCGTGTCCTGGATCTGCGCGAAGCCGTCCTGACCCGCGAATTCATCTGGACGAGCGAGAGCGGCAAGCACCTCAAGCTCAGGTTCGAGCGCTTCGCCGACATGTCCATGACAGCCCGCGGCTGCCAGCGCATCGTCCTGGAGCCCCTCAATTTTTCGGGCGAGATCAAAATCGTCTCGGGCATAGACTTCAATACGATCTACGAGCTGGCGGCCGGCTGGGACCAGACCCAGGGCTCCGGCGCCAGCCGGGATCAGGCGGGGGCGCGCACGAACTTCTGGGTGGAGGAGAGACGCTCGGTCCGGGACGGCCTCTACGCCATCCAGGCCCGCACCATGAAGTCACTCTGCCATCTCTTTTGCGCCTTCCGCGCCAGGGCCGATCAGCCAATAAGTCCGAAGGCCGTGGAAAGTGAAAAGTTCATCGGCTTGGAGACTGTCATGACCCTTGCCCAGGGGAGGGCCAGCGTCTTCGAGAAGACAGCCGTAAGCTATTGGCGCCAGGGCGTCGAGGCGGAGGCGGTCTGGAAGGAAGGTTCGGAGCTGGCGAGCGCCCAGGCCAGGTCTTCCTACGACCAGGCCCTGCAGGAGCACAGGCGGCCCTGGGCCCGCTTCTGGGAGCGCATGGATATCGAGATCGACGGCGACCCGGAGTTGCAGCAGGGCGTGCGTTACTCGCTCTTCGCCATGTACATTAACTACCACGGCGAGAGCGACAGGCGCAACGTGCTCTGCAAGCTGGGCGGAGAGGTCTACTCGGGAGTCAACTTCTGGGACACCGAGGTGTATTGCCATCGCATGTACATGTTCTTCGACCCGGCCATCGCCCGGAAGCTGCTGATGTACCGCTACCACTACCTGCCCCAGGCCATGGAGAACGCCCGACGCCTGGACCTGGAGGGCGCGCGTTACCCCTTCTCCACCATCACCGGCAACGAGGACTCTGGCACCTGGCAGCACGTGGACCTGGAACTGCACATGAACGGGGCGGTTTTCTACGCTATCTGGCACTATGACCGGATCTGCGGCGATAAGGGCTTCCTGTACCGCGAGGGCGCGGAGATGCTGCTGCAGATGTGCCGCTGCATGGCCAGCGCGGGCGGTTGGAGCCCGGCCAAGGGGGACTTCGGCTTCTATGGGGTGATGGGGCCGGACGAATTCCACATGATGGTCAACCATAACTGCTACACCAACTACCTGGGCAAGAAGATGTTCGAGTACACCCTGGCCCTCCTCCAGGAGATGGAGCGCCAGGCCCCTGAACTGTACCGTGCAGCCGTGGCCAAGGTGGGCCTGCGCCCCGGTGAGACCGCCGAATGGCGGCGCATGGCCGAGAAGATGCGCATCCCCAAGGACGAGGCCAGCGGGATCTACGAGCAGCACGCCGGCTACTTCGACCTGCCGCATGTGGACGTCAAGTCCATCCCCATGTCCCAGGTGCCTATCTACAAGAACTGGGCCTATGTGCGCATCTTCCGCCTGGACATGCTCAAACAGCCGGACTTCCTCAATCTGCCCTACTTCTTCAGCCGCGACTTCAGCCTCGAGGAGAAGCGCGCCAACTACGAGTACTACGAGGCCCGCACCAGCCACGAGTCTTCGCTCTCACCCTCCCTGCACGCTATCCTCGCGGCCGAGCTGGGCAAGTCAGAGGAGGCTTACGACTTCCTGGCCTACGCCGCCCGCCTGGACCTGGACAATTACAACCGCAACACCGAGCAGGGTATCCACTCCTCGTCCGCTGCCGGTGTCTGGGCCGGCATGGTGTCGGGCTTCGGGGGCATGCGCACGGACGGACCCCGGCTGGCCTTCAGCCCCAGCCTGCCCGGGCGCTGGAAGGCCTTCCGCTTCAAGGTCCTCTACCGCGACTCCCTTCTTTCGGTGGATGTGAACGCGGCGCGGGCGCGCTTCCGGGTCCTGGAGGGGCCGCCGGCTGAGGTGGAGATCTACGGTCGCGAGGTCACGATAACCCAGGACGGCCTGGAGCTGCCCCTGCCCCGCTGAGGGCCTTGGGTCTGGCCGCCCGGAACGGGGCGGGGTATCATCCAGGGCGCGGGCGTCCCGGGAGGGCCGGCCGGCGGGGGTAGTATGGACATCGATTATTCCGAAGGAGAGGGCTGTTTTCACCTGAGGACCGGCGGCACCAGCTATGTGATCGGCCTGGACGGAGGGACAAGGCCGACCTCCCTGTATTGGGGGCTGGCCCTGCGCAGCTGGGGCGGCGCCTCGGTCCAGCCGCCGATAGGCCGGCCCTTCGCCGCCGAACCGGAGCCGGGGCGGCCAGGCTTCAGCCTGGACCAGCTCCCCCAGGAATACCCGGCCTTCGGCAATTCGGATTTCCGCTCTCCGGCCCTGCGCGCAGTCCAGGAGGACGGCTCGGCCATCACCGACCTGACATACCGCTCCCACCGCATCTTCGCCGGGAAACCCGCCCTGGAGGGCCTGCCGGCCACCTACGTCGAGTCCGATGCCGAGGCCCTGAGCCTGGTGATCGAGCTCCTGGACGGGAAGACCGGGCTGGCGGCTATCCTCCTCTACACAGTCTTCCGCGACCACGATGCCATCGCCCGCTCGGTCCGGCTGGAGAACCGGGGGAAGGGGCGCCTTCGGATCGAACGGGCCCTCAGCGCCAGCGTGGACCTGATGCGCTCCGATTACGAGATGCTCCAGCTCTCGGGCGACTGGGGCCGCGAGCGGAGCCCCCTGCGCCGCCGCCTTGTCCACGGCTGCCAGTCCGTGGAGAGCCGCCGGGGCGCCTCCGGCCACGAGCACAACCCCTTCATAGCCCTCTTGGAGCCGGGGACCGACGAGACCAAGGGCGATGTCCTGGCGATGAGTCTGGTGTACTCGGGCAATTTCCTGGCCCAGGCCGAGGTCGACCGTTTGGGTGGGACGCGCCTGTCCATCGGCATCAATCCCTTCGGTTTTTCCTGGCTCCTGGAGCCCGGTCAGTCCTTCCAGGCCCCCGAGGCCGTGCTCGTGCGCTCGGGCGAGGGTTTGGACGGAATGTCCGCGCGCTTCCACGGCCTATACCGCTCGCGGCTCTGCCGGGGCGCCTTCCGCGATGCCGAGCGTCCTATCCTCATCAACAACTGGGAGGCCACCTATTTCGCCTTCGACCAGGCCAAGATACTTGACCTGGCGCAAAATGCCGCTGGCTTGGGCATCGAGCTGTGCGTACTGGACGACGGCTGGTTCGGCAAGCGCGACGACGACCGCAGCTCGCTGGGGGACTGGACGGAGGACCGGCGCAAGCTTCCCGGCGGGCTCTCGGAGCTGGCCCGGAAGGTGAACGCCCTGGGCCTGAAATTCGGCCTGTGGTTCGAGCCGGAGATGGTCAGCCCGGACAGCGCGCTCTACCGCGAGCATCCCGACTGGTGCTTGCATGCGCCGGAGCGGCCGTGCTCCCTGGGACGCAACCAGCTCGTCCTGGACATGGGGCGGCCTGAGGTGCGCAGGTACGTGGTGGAGGCCGTATCGGCGATCCTGCGCTCGGCGCCCATCAGCTACGTGAAGTGGGACATGAACCGCCACCTCACCGAGGTATGTTCGGCCGGCTTGCCTCCGGAGCGCCAGGGCGAGGCGGCCCACCGCCACATCCTAGGGGTCTACGCGGCCATGGACGAGATCACCCGGGCCTTCCCGGGAATCCTTTTCGAAAGCTGTTCGGGGGGCGGCGGGCGCTTCGACCCCGGCATGCTGTACTACATGCCCCAGGTCTGGACCAGCGACAACACCGACGCCCTCTCGCGCCTGCGCATCCAATACGGCACCAGCCTGGTCTACCCTCCCTCGGCCATAGGCAGCCACGTCTCGGCCTCGCCCAATCATCAGACTGGGCGCCGGTCATCGCTCGGCACGCGCGGCCGCGTTGCCATGTCGGGCAACCTGGGCTACGAGCTCGACCTCGGCGCCCTCGGCCCGGAGGAGCTTCAGGAGCTCAAACGCCAGGTGAGCTTCTACAAGGGCATCCGCGGCCTGGTTCAGTATGGGGATTTCCACCGCCTGGCCAGCCCTTTCCAGGATGGGCTGGCGGCCTGGATCTTCGTCGCCCCGGATCGCTCGCGGGCATGGGCGGCATGCTTCCGCGCCCGCGCGGAGGCCAACGCGCCCCTGGACATCCTGCGCCTCAGGGGCCTGGATCCCGGGGCCGACTACCGGGTAGAGATCGAGGGCGACGCCCAGGGGCGGCCCGGGCTCTACGGCGGCGACGAGTTGATGGCCGCCGGGCTCTGCCTTGACTTCGGGCGTGACGATGGGCGCAGCGCGTCGATTCTTCTGGCGCGGGTGGACTAGGGCGTCGATACGGGGAAGAGGAGCTTCTGGTTGGCCGGCTCGAACATGCTGGCCTTGTCGATGACGGCTGAGCCTGTGTTCACGTATTTGGGCGTCTTCTTCCCGGACAGGAGCTGATCCACGATGCGCATGGCGATGTAGCCCATGTTGAAGGGCTTTTGCACGATGGCGTCGCGGATAATCCCGCGCTCGAGGTACTTGGCGATCTCGGGCGAGCTGTCCACCCCCACCAGCACTATGGATTCCTGCAGCCCCGACTCCGCCAGGGCCCTGGCCGCTCCGCTCAGGGTGGGCAGATTAAGGGCGGCGATGCCGTCCGGGCGCGGGCTGGCGGCCAAGATGGCCCGGGCCTGGAGATAGGCCGTCTCCTCCTCGGAGCCGCTGTGGCAGACGGAGCTGATCTCGGCCATGTCCCCGAGGGCCGCTCGCAGGCCGGTCTCGCGGCCGATGGCCGTGGAGCTGCCCTGGACGTAGCTCATCATGGCGATGCGGGCGCCGCGCGGTAAACGCGCCAGCAGGGCCGCCCCGCACTTCTGGCCGGCCTCGAAATTGTCCGTACCCACCATCGCGTCGGCGTCGTCCGAATCTATGAAGGAATCCACGCAGACCACCTTGATGCCGGCGGCCTTGGCCGCCTTGACCGGGTCTATGAGGCGGCGCACGTCAGCGGCGGCCAGGAGGATGGCGGCCGGGCGAGCGGCCACAGTGCGCTCAAGGAGCTCGATCTGCTCATCGACGGCGGTCTCGTCGCTGGGGGCCAGGAAGGATACGTTGAAGCCGTAGTCCTGGGCGCCCGACTCTATGCCCCCGCGGATGCAGGTCCAGAAGGCGTTGTCTGCGCCCTCCTCCTTGAAGATGGCCACGACCTCCTCAGCCCCCGAGCGGGACAGCCGGCTCTCGCGAATCACCAGGAGGGCGGTGAAGACCGCCATGAGGGCCAGGCCGATCACCGCCGCGACGCGCCCGCGCCTGCTCACGAGGCGGCTCCGTCCGCGGAGGCGCATCGGCTCGCTGTTGACGCCCCCGCCACGACCGGGATGCGGATGGTGGCCACGCAGCCCCGGCCCGGCTCGGATTCGAAGGACAGGCCGTAATCCGGACCGAAGTAGAGGGCGATGCGCTCCTGCACGTTCCTCACCCCTACGCCGCCATGTTGGAAGGGGCCGCCCGGCGCCTCGATGGAGGAGAGATCCAGCGGCTCATGCAGGCGCCGCTCAAGCTCGGCCAGCTGATCGGCCGGCATGCCTACGCCGTCGTCGGCCACCTGGATGACCAGGTCGGTTCCGTCGCGCCGGCCCGAGACGCGGACCGTGCCCGGGCCCTCCTTATTCTTGATGCCGTGGTAGATGGCGTTCTCCACCAGGGGCTGAGCTAGGAGCTTGAGGATGCGGAAGTCCCGGATCTCCGGGTCGAAGTCGATGGCGTAGTCCAGCCGATCCTTGTAGCGCACTTTCTGGATGGACAGGTAGGTCTCCAGGTACTCGACTTCCGAGCTGATGGGTATGATCTCGGAGCCCTTGCTAAGGCCCAGGCGGAAAAAGCGCGCCAGGCTGGACGTGACGTCGATGGCGCTTTCGTACTCGCCCAGCTCGATCATCCAGATGATGGCGTCCAGGGTGTTGTAGAGGAAATGCGGATTGATCTGGCCCTGCAGGGCCTTGAGCTCCAGCACGCGCTTCTGCTCCGCGTCCTGGCGGTTCTGCTCGATGAGGTCGCGGACCTTCTTCACAGCGATATCGCAATCCAGAGCCAGCTGGTAGACCTCGTTCCGGCACTCGACCGTGATGTCCATGTCGAAGTTGCCGCGCTCTACCTCCTGCATGGACTTGCGCAGGGACTCGATGGGCCTGGAGATACGCACGGACACGACACCGGCCGCGGCGGCGGCCACGGCCAGGCATAGCAGGGCCATGAGGCCGAAGCCCAGCAAGGCCGCCCGGGTTCCCGCCAGGAGCTCGGACAGATAGGAGACCGCCACCACCACCCAGCCCGTCCTGGGCGAGGGCGTGGCGGTGTAGATGAGGTCGCGCCCGTCCACGCGCGCGCCCAGGAAACCCGACTTGAGGGCCAGAAGTTCCTTGATCTTTTCGGTTTTAAGCTCGCTGTAGACCAGCTGTTGACGCGGATGATAGACCAGGTCGCCGGCTGGGTCGATGATGAAGACGTAGCCTGAGGAGCTGGGGCGGGCGTCCCGGCATAGGCCGTCGATGACGGCGTAATTGAGGTCCACCTGGATATAGCCGTCCGGACGGCCGTCCGCGCCGCGCTGCTCACGAATCAGCGATATGACCCAGGGGTATCGGCCTTCGATCATGTTTTCCACGTGCGCCGATGAGATGGAGAAACCGCTTTCGGGGCCGCGGAAGCGTGAGAAATCGAAGTCCGGGTTCACCCGCGCCCCGGGCGAGGAAGCCATCACGTTGCGCGGATCCACGGATCGGGACGCGGAACCGCCTGCCGGAGCCAGGGGCAGGAGTATGACCGAGTCGATGTCCTTGCGCACCCCTCGGATGGAGGAGAGGAAGCGCACGATCCTGGCCCGGTCGGTCTCGCTGGCTGAGGCGGGGGAAGCCATGTAGGCTCGCACGTCGGCGTCACCGGCGACCACTAAGGAGATGTCGTCCATGTAGGAGATGTAGGCGTCCACGTTCCGGGTGAGCTGGGAGGCGAACTGCAGTGTGCTCTGCTCGGCCGAGTCCACCAGGGCGGTTCGAAGGAAGTAGAAGGACACCGAGCCCAGGAGGGCCATGGTCAAGACGACGATGAGGGCGAAGGCTTGGAAGAGCGAAGTCTGGATGCGGCGTATTCTCATGCGCCCTCAGCTCCGGAGCGCAGGGACCGTCGGTACTCCGACGGGCTGAGGCCGGTGCGGCGCTTGAACAGGGAGGCGAAGTAACGCGGATCCGTGTAGCCGACCAGCTCCGCCACCTCGTAGCCCAGCATGTCGCTGCTGGCCAGGAGCTCCTTGGCCCGCTCCACGCGGTATTCGGCCAGGTAGTCCACAAAGGAAGTCCCCAACATCCGGCGGATCAGCTTGGAGAGGTAGCTCTCGCTGATGAAGAGGCGGCTGGCCGCCAGGCCGATGGACAGGCCGGGCTCGGAATAGTGCCTGGCCACGAATTCCTTGAAGTCCAGGATCTTCCACTCCGGCCCGCGCAGCTTGGCCGATTCCAGCTCCCCGGCTGCGATGGCAGCCAGGCGCTCCAGGGCATCAAGAAGATCCTCGCGGCGCTCAAGATCCTCGACCAGACGGTAATACTCGCGGGCCAGCTTGGCGGACAGGGCCTGCACGGTGACGCCCATCGCCGCGAAATCGTCGCGTAGGCGGCTGAAGAGCGCCAGGACCTCGTGCCGAAGACGCTGGGGCGAGAGGCCGGCCGCCACGGCAGCCTCTAGATAGGCCTCCGCGAGGGGGCCGACGCGCTCGATGGCCCCTGAGCGCAGGCCCAGACGCAGGCGCTCTTCGCGCGCGCGCAGGAGCTCCATCCCCTCCCTTTCCTCGGCGCCCTCCTGGTACAGGAAGGGACGATCCGGGGCGCGCAGGAGACGGTAGGCCAGAGCCGCCCTGGCTTCCGCGTAGGACTGGGGGGCGCCGCGCCATTCCGGGTAGGCGCGGCCTACGCCCACCCTCAGACCCGATGCCCCGCTCGCGCATAGGGCGGCCGCCGCGGTCTGGGCCGAGGCGCGACAACGCTGGGGATCCGGATCGAAGGCTAGGATTGCGGTCTGGCCGATCAGGGGGGTGAAGCTCACCCAGCGGCGCAGGGGCTTGAGGACGGCCTCGGGAAGGCCGGGCGGGGACGATTCTCCGCCCTCGGGGCGCTCCCTCTCCGAGACGATGGCCGCGCAGGCCAGCCCGCTCGGATCGAAACCCAGGATACCGGCAATGCGCGCGGACGTGGGCGGGGCGGCGCCCTCGGCCAGGAAGGCCGTCAGCTGGCGCTCGCGCAGTACGCCGGCGCCCCGGTCTGCCTGCTCGCGCAGCTCGGACTCCTCTTCGCGCGTGCGGCGGTCCGAGTCCAGCTTGGCCTTGAGCCTGGCCAGGAGGGCGGCCAGGTCGCGGGAGGAGACCGGCTTGAGCACATAGTCGAAGACACGGCTGCGTATAGCCGCTTGGGCATAGGGGAATTCGTCATATCCCGAGAGGATGACCACCAGGGTGCCGGGATGGCGGTCCATCACATGGGCGGCCACAGAGAGCCCGTCCCCGTGGGGCATGCGGATGTCGGTCATGACCACGTCCGGGGACAGCCCGTCGATTGCCTTGATGGCCTCGCGACCGTCCTGACAGGGCGGGAGGAATTCGAAGCCGGCGCCAGGCCAGTCGATCTTGGCCTCGAAGCCCCGTCGGACCAGCTCTTCGTCATCGACCATGAGGAACCGGTACATCGAGGGGAGTATAGCATGATCTCACCGCGCGCGCTCCGGCAGTGCCGGATAACCCACGCCCAGTGCTGGATAATCGGTTACGCGGCCGGAACGGCGGTCCTATACTCCCGCCCGATGCAAGAGCGCGAACATGAGATCCTGCTGAGGGTGGAGGGCGTCTCCAAGTCCTTCCCGGGCGTGCAGGCCCTGGACAAAGTATCATTCGAGCTCCGGCGCGGCGAGGTCCACGCCCTGGTGGGCGAGAACGGAGCCGGCAAGTCGACCTTGATGAAGATACTCAGCGGGGTCTACCGGCCTAACGAGGGCAGGATCGTATACAAGGGCAGGGAGGTCGCATTCCGCGACTCGAACGAGGCCAGCGCGGTCGGCATCGAAATCATCTACCAGGAGCTCAACCTGGTGCCCCACCTGAGCGTGGCCCAGAACATCTACATCGGGCGGGAACCCAGGACGCGCCTCGGCTACATCGACGACCGCCGCATGATAAGCGACGCGCGCGCCCTGCTTTCGCGTCTCAAGATGGACATAGACCCTGCCCTGCGCCTGAACCGCCTGTCCATCGCCAAGCAGCAGATGGTGGAGATAGCCAAGGCCCTGTCCAAGGACTCCGACGTCCTCATAATGGACGAGCCCACCAGCGCCCTCACCGAGTCCGAGATCGACGAGCTGTTCAAGATCATCCATGAGCTGCGCGACCGCGGCGTGGGGGTGATCTACATTTCCCACCGCCTGGAAGAGCTGAAGCACATCGTGGACAGGGTGACTGTTATCCGTGACGGCTGCCGCATAGACACGCGCGATTTCGCCTCAGTGAGCCTGGCCGAGATCGTGGCCATGATGGTGGGCCGCAAGCTTGAGAAGATGTTCCCGCCTCGAGGCAACGTACCTACGCGGAAAAAGCTGCTGGAGGTGCGCGGGCTCAGCCGCCCGGGAGTCTTGGATGACGTTTCCTTCGACCTGTATGAGGGCGAGATCCTGGGCATCGCCGGCCTGATGGGCGCCGGGAGGTCGGAGCTTGCGCGGGCCATCTTCGGGGCCGACCGGACCAGCTCGGGGACGGTGGCCAAGGAGGGCCGGACCCTGGCCATTAGGTCGCCCGCAGACGCAGTCAGGCACGGCATCGCCTACCTGTCCGAGAACCGGAAAGAGGAGGGCCTAGCCGTCAAGATGCGCCTGGACCAGAACGTGACTATGGCCAACCTTGGCGCGGTATGCAGCCCGCTGGGGGTGATATCCGGTCGACGAGAGACCGCGGTCACCGAGCGTTTCATAGAGGAGCTCAGCATCAAGACGCCCAGCCCCCGCCAGCTGATCAACAACCTCTCGG
Source organism: uncultured Spirochaetales bacterium (assembly GCA_964470375.1). GTDB lineage: Bacteria > Spirochaetota > Spirochaetia > Treponematales > JBGSOB01 > CAYNQK01. The sequence goes on along the minus strand of CAYYCP010000039.1, from coordinate 11,819 downwards.
GCGGAAACCAGCAGAAGGCCGTGGTGGCCAAGTGGCTGTTCCGGGAGTCCGGCATCCTCATATTCGACGAGCCCACGCGGGGCATCGACGTGGGCGCCAAGTACGCCATCTACGAGCTTATCGCCAGTCTGGCCGCGAGGGGGGTGGGCGTCATCATGATCTCCTCAGAGCTGCCCGAGATCCTGGGAATGACTGACCGGGTTCTGGTCCTCCACGAGGGTAGGGTGAGCGCCGTCCTGGAGACGGCCGGCACCTGCCAGGAGGAGATCCTGAGCTACGCGGCCGGTCTGGGCCCGGATGTCCGGGCCGCGGGCGGAGGGGCCGGTCGGCATGGCGGAGGAAAGGAACTGAACAATGGTTAAGGAAGCGTCCCTGTCCGGCCGCGGCCTCTTCAAGAGGGCCATAGGCGAGAACCTCAAGGGTTCGCTCGATAAGCTGGTGATCTTCGGCGCCCTGGTGGCGCTATACGTGCTGTTCTCATTCACCGCGCGCAACTTCTTCACCGTGCGCAGCGCCCTCACCCTGGCCCTGCAGACCAGCACCATCACCATCATGGCCATCGGCGTGACCTTCACCATCATCACCGGCGGAATAGACCTGGCCATAGGCTCTGTGGTGGCCCTATCCGGGACCGTGGCGGTCATGGCGGCCAACGCCGGCCTGCCGATCTGGCTGTCCATGGCCATCGGCCTGGTCAGCGGGGCCGTTTGCGGCCTCTTGAGCGGATTGCTGATCACGTTGCTCAAGCTGCCGCCTTTCATCGCCACCCTGGGCATGCAGATGGTGGTGCGGGGGACCGTGCTGACCATGACCAATGCCATGTCCAAGCCGGCCCCGGAGGCCTTCGGGGCTTTGGGCAACCAGACCCTGTTCCGGATCGACCAGAAGTTTCCCGGCATCGCTTATCCGGTATTCATCATGGCCGCGGCGGCCTTCGTCTTCGGCTTTGTCCTCAAGCGCACGCGCATCGGGCGTTACACCTACGCCATAGGCTCCAACGAGGAGGCCTCCCGGCTCTCGGGCATCAACGTGGCTAGGATCAAGGTATACGCCTACATCTTCTCGGGCTTCTGCGCCGCCCTGACCGGCATCATCCTGGCCTCACGCATGGTGACCTCTCAGCCCAACGGCGGGAACAACTATGAGCTCAACGCCATCGCCTCATCCGTCATAGGCGGCACCAGCCTCATGGGCGGCATAGGCACCATAAGCGGGGCGGTCATAGGCTCCTTCATCATCGGAGTCCTCAGCGTGGGCCTGACTATGCAGGGGGCCTCCTACTTCGTCCAGCAAATCGCCATCGGCCTGGTGGTCATAGGCTCGGTGGCGGTCGACCAGCTGCGCTACAAGAAAAAATAGCATCCGGTGCGCATCGGCGGCCCGTGAGGTCGCCTCTAGCCATAAGGAGGTATCAAATGAAGAAGGTGCTCATCGTCCTGCTGGCCCTGGCCTTCGCCGTCTCGCTCCTGCCCGCCCAGGAGATTGCCGTGATCGTCAAGACCGGCAACTCCAGCTTCTGGCAGAACGTCCAGACCGGCTGCTTCGACGCCCAGAAGGAGCTGAGGAACATCACCAAGAAGCTCTCCGTGACCTTCCTGGGGCCCCAGTCCGAGTCCAACGTCAACGAGGAGATAAACATCGTCGAGTCGGCCATCGACCGCGGCGTCAAGGCCATCGTCCTGGCGCCCTCGGACACCACCGCGCTCATCCCGGTGGTCAAGAAGGCCAAGGCCGCCAAGATCCCCGTCGTCATCATCGATTCATTGCTGGAGGGGGACAAGTCCAACTACGATTCCTTCCTGGCCACCGACAACAAGGCCGCCGGCGAAGCCTGCGCTAAGGAAATGATCGCCCGGGTGAAGGCCATGACCGGCTCCGACACCGGGAAGATCGCTATCGAGTCCTACGTCGCCGGCGTCGGCTCCGAGATAGGGCGCGTGGGCGGCTTCAAGGATTACATCGCCAAGAACTCCAGGCTCCAGATCGTAACCACCCAATATTCCCAGGCCGACCAGGTCCAGGCCCTCAACCAGGTCACCAATATCCTGGCCTCAAATCCCGACCTGGTGGGCATATTTGGCGCCAACGAGCCCTCAGCCATCGGCATGGGCCGCGCCATCGCCCAGGCCGGGCTGTCCGGCAAGATCGTCGCCATCGGCTTCGACGGCAACAGCGTCCTGCAGGGCTTCGTCAGGGACGGCACCATCCAGGCCATCTGCGTGCAGAGCTCCTACAACATGGGCTACATGGGCGTGAAGACCGCCTATGACGTGGCCATCGCCAAGAAGAAGGTTCAGGCATATGTCGACACCGGCTTCCTCATGGTGACCAAGGAAAACATTGACTCCACGGCCGCCAAGAACGTCCTCTACTGAGAAGGGCCTCCTTTCTCCCGCGGCCGTCCGCGCCTTACCGGGGCGGGCGGCCGCTTTCATCTCGGCCCTTTCTATGGCATGATGCCGCGAGGGGCCGGGGACCGCATCCACTGCGCGGATCCCGCCAATGAACGAAGCGAGGAGTCAGGCATGCTCATCGGAATATCGCCCTGCATCTCGCCCGAGCTGCTATCCGTCCTCTGCCGGATGGGCCACGGGGACGAGATCGTCCTGGCGGACGCCTTCTTCCCCGGGGAGAGCTGCAACCAGCGGGTCATCAGGGCCGACGGCATCAGGATCCCGGCCCTCCTGGACGGGATCCTGGCCCTCATGAACCTGGACGCTTACGTGCCCGCCCCCCTGGCCATGATGGCGCCCGTCCCCGGAGACGAGCTTGACCCGGAGGTGGAAAGGGCGTATCGGGCAGTCATCGACCGGCGCTGGCCGGGCAGCCCGCCCATAGAGCGGGTGGAGCGCTTCGCCTTCTACGAGCGCGCCAAAAAGGCCTTCGCCGTGGTGATGAGCGGCGAGACGGTGAAATACGCCAACATCATCCTGAAGAAGGGCGTCATCCCGGTCTGAGGCAGGGGCGGCTGCCGAAGGTTCGTCAATTCCATGATATTGAGCGGCTCCTTCATCCGCGTGTGGAAGGCCTGATGCGCTAGAACTCCATGCTCATGACCTTATCGGCGGGGAAGGGATCGCCATGGCCAGGATGGATGGTGCGCCATCCCTTGGCTATCGACTTGGCCCTTTCCAGGCTGCTCCGATAAGCCGCCTCGTCGTAGTAGAAGGGGGAGAGGCCCGGGGCGGAATGATTATCGAACAAGTCCCCGCAGAAGAGGTCGCCTTCGGGCAGGACCAGGGCCAGGGATCCGGGGCTGTGCCCGGGGAAGTGGAGGACCTGTCCGCAGAGGCCGAAGCCGCACAGGGCTTGGCGGTCCTTGAGGAGGACATTCGCCTGCATGGGCTCAAGGGCCCGCTTGCGCGCGCCCTTGAAGAAGCCCTGGAAGAAGATCCGGAAGGCCGCCTTCCGGTTCCTGGCGAGCCTCACGGGCGGCTCGGCGCCGGCCAGGAAGGGGGCATCGGCCGCATGGATGGCTATCCGCGCTCCCCATTCATCGTGCAGGTAGGCGGCGTTGCCGGCGTGGTCCGGATCGGCATGGCTCAGGATCACGAGCTTGAGGTTGCCGCGGTGGCAGCCGGCCGCGGCCAGGGCAGATAGCAGGGTCTGGCGTTCGGACTTGAGGCCGGTGTCGAACAGAAGGAAATTCCTGTCCACGTCGACGAGGTAGGCGTTGACGAAATCCATCTTGATCCTGAGGGCTTCCGGCATCTGTGACCCCCTTCCCACGCGCTGCGATGGATTCTAGCAGCCGTAAAGATGGTGCTCAAGCTCTGTCGGAGAGGGGATCGAGGCCTGGCCTTCTCTTTTCTGATGCCGGCGGAGCCAGCCACAGCCGCCAAAAGATCGCGGGAAGCTTTATTCGCCCTAAGCCCTGGACCTTGGGTATATTGAACTGACGGGGTCGCGGCCTCCGCCTCGTCGAGCGGATGGAGCGTCGCCGAGGAGGGTAAGGTGACATGATCAGAGAGGCCAGCATCGGCATAGGCGGCATGACATGCGCCGCCTGCGCCAGGACGATAGAGCGGGCGGTGGGAAAACTCGACGGCGTAGCCTCGGTGTCGGTCAACTTCGCCACTGAGGTGGCCAGCGTCTCCTACGATACCGCCGCACTGCGTCTAGGGGCCATCAAGGAGGCCATAGCCAAGGCAGGGTATTCAGCCCTGGCCGAGGGCGGGGACGGCCGGCGGGACAGCCACAAGTTGGCCAAGGAGAGGGAGATCCGCGTCCTATGGGCCAAATTCGCCGTTGCGGCCGTCTTTTCCCTTCCCCTCCTCTACCTGGCCATGGGTGCCATGCTGGGTCTGCCCGTCCCGGCCGTCCTATCGCCCATGGCCCACCCGCTCAATTACGCCCTGGCCCAGCTGGCCCTCCTGATCCCCATCGTCGCGGCTGGATACCGCTTCTATCTGGCCGGGGCCAAGGCGGCCCTGCGTCTCTCTCCCAACATGGACACGCTCATCGCCATGGGCACGGCCTCGGCCATCGCCTACAGCCTCTGGTCCACCGTGAACATCGCCTTGGGCGACCACATGGCCGCCGAGAGCCTTTACTTCGAAACGGCCGGCCTCATCATCACCCTGATCCTCCTGGGCAAGTCCCTGGAGGCGGTGACCAAGGGTCGCGCCAGCGACGCCATCAAGCGCCTTATGGGGCTCTCGCCGAAGACCGCCCGCGTGTTGCAGGGAGGCCGCGAGACGGAGATACCCGTCGAGGACGTGGAGCCGGGCGATGAAATCGTGGTGCGGCCGGGCGAGCGGATCCCCGTAGACGGTACGGTTGTCTCCGGCCAGAGCGCGGTGGATGAGTCCATGCTCTCCGGTGAGAGCCTGCCCGTGGATAAGGGACCGGGGGACGCCGTGGTGGGCGCTTCCGTGAACGGCTACGGCTCCATCGTGTTCAGGGCCGAGAGGGTGGGAGCCGACACGGCCCTGGCGCGCATCATCAAGCTGGTGGAGGAAGCCCAGGGCTCCAAGGCCCCCATCGCCCGCCTGGCCGACCAGGTCTCGGGCTGGTTCGTTCCGGCCGTCCTCCTCATCGCACTCCTGGCGGCCGGGGCCTGGCTCCTGGCCGGGGAGGGTCTGGTGTTTTCCCTGACCGTCCTGGTGGCCGTCCTGACCATCGCCTGCCCCTGCGCCCTGGGCCTGGCCACGCCCACAGCCATCATGGTCGGGTCGGGCAAGGGCGCCGAGCACGGGCTCCTCTTCAAGTCCGGCGCCAGCCTGGAGATCGCCCGCATAGTGGACATGATCGTCTTCGACAAGACCGGCACCCTCACCAAGGGCAAGCCCGAACTGACCGACCTGATCCCCGTGCCCGGGGTCGGCGCCGACGAGCTTCTGGCCCTGGCGGCCGGGGCGGAGCTCTCCTCCGAGCATCCCCTGGCCCGGGCCGTCGTCGCGGCTGCGGAAGCGAAGGGCCTGAGACTCGCGCGTCCGGAGGAATTCGCCGCCGTGCCGGGGATGGGCATCAGGGCCAGGGTCGGGCCGAGGCGGGTCCTCCTCGGGAGTCGGCGTTTCATGGAAGCGGAGGGCGTGGACGCGGCGTCGGCCCATCCGGGGGCGGAGGGCCTGGCGGCCGAGGGCAAGACACCCATGTACCTGGCCGCCGATGGGCGTTGTTTGGGCATCCTGGCGGTGGCGGACGTGGTCAAGGAATCCAGCGCCGCGGCCCTGGCCGAGCTGGGGCGGATGGGCGTGGAGACGGTCATGATCACCGGGGACGGCGCCCGCACCGCGACTGCCATCGCCGCCAAGCTGGGAATCCGCCGCGTGTTGGCCGAGGTCCTGCCTCAGGACAAGGCCGCCGAGGTGAAGAAGCTCCAAGCCGGCGGGAGGGTGGTGGCCTTCGTCGGCGACGGCATCAACGACGCTCCGGCCCTGGCCCAGGCCGACCTGGGCGTGGCCATCGGCTCCGGAACGGACGTGGCCATGGAGAGCGCCGATCTGGTGCTGATGCGCTCGGATCTCATGGACGTGCCGGCGGCGCTGAGGCTGTCCGCCCGGGTCATGCGGACGATAAAGCAGAATCTCTTCTGGGCATTCGGCTACAACGTCCTGGGCATCCCCGTCGCGGCCGGTCTCCTGCACGTCTTCGGCGGGCCCCTCCTGAATCCCATCCTAGCCGCCGCGGCCATGTCCATGAGTTCAGTATCAGTCCTGCTGAACGCCCTGCGCCTGCGGGCCTTCGATCCCTCGCGTGCGGGCGGGCGGTGTCCCGGGCCCGGGGCCCGGAAGGAGGAAGCATGAAAAAGACCCTGAGCATTGAGGGCATGAGCTGCGGGCATTGCGTCATGCACGTGAAGGAGGCCCTCGAAGGGGTCGCGGGCGTCAAATCGGCCAAGGTCGACCTGGGCAAGAAGTCGGCCTTCGTGGAGGGCGATGCCCTGGACGATGCGGCTCTCAGGGCGGCGGTGGCCGATGCGGGCTATATGGTGACCGGGATCGCATGAGGCGGGCGCCCCCGCTCCGGGGAGGAGGTCCAAAGCCGGAGATGCACTGGACAGTTGCCCGGCCATAGGCGATAGTCGAGGGAGTCCGCCGCGAAGGGGGTTCCCGTGAAAAAGCTTATAGCCGTCGGCGCGCTGATCGCCCTCATCCCGCTGAGTGCCGCCGCCCAGGCGTCTGCCTCCGACTACTCGATGCCGGGCTTCTCCTCCTACAAGCCCATCTACTTCGTGATGGGCTGGGGCAACCTGGACGAGACCAGCCGGCTCCAGTCCAACGACCTGGTGCTCGTGAACTTCTCAATGAAATACGATCCCTTCTACAAGATCAAGCTGGGCCTCTACCTGGGTTATACCCAGACCATGTTTTGGGGCCTCTTCGAGGATTCGGGGCCTTTCAAGGAGATTAACTTCAAGCCGGAGCTCTTCCTGCGCTTCGAGTCCGGTTATAACTTCCTGGGCGACGCGGTGGTGCCCGGCCTGGACTTCCTCCAGCTCGGCTGGGAGCACCGCTCGAACGGCCAGGCCGGGGCCATCTCGCGCGGCTGGGACAGGGCGTACGCCCAGCTGCAGCTAGGCTTCGGCGAGGCCGTCCACTTGGGAGCAGGTGTCAAGTGGTTCGAGTTCATCGACCTGGACCTGGACGGGGTCGACGACGGGGTGGCCAACAATAAGTTCCTCAGTCTGGTTGATAACCCGGACGTGCGCGATTACACGTCGAATTTCGAATTCAACGTCACAGTCAACCTGGACATCCCGGTCTTCCCGCTCAAGGCCGTCCTCAGCGCCGGTCCAGGCGGCGGCCCCTATGGCTTCAATTTCCTGCGCGGCTGGCAGCAGCTGGACGTCTACTTCCTCAAGCTGGCCGGCAACCTCAGGCCTTATCTCCAGGTATGGAACGGCTACGGCCAATCGATAGAGAATTACAATCAGGCCAGCTTCAACGCCCATGCCGGTCTGGCCATTGAGATGTAGGGAGGATACCGATGCCGCTGTTCGACATGCCGATTGAGCAACTGCGGAGCTACGCGCCGGACCTGAACGCCCCGGCCGATCTGAGCGATTTCTGGGCCCGCGCCCTGGCCGAGGCCAGGCAGGTTCCCATGCGCCCTCGCTTTGAGGAGACCGATGGGCTCCTGCCCGGAATCAGGGCCTGGGACTGCAGCTTCCCGGGCTACGGCGGGCAGGATGTCAAGGCCTGGTTCATCCTACCCTCGGCCAAGGCCGTCGAGGGCCTGCCCCCGGGCTACCTGGACGCCCAGGGGCGCCTGCCCTGCGTGGTGGAGTACATCGGTTACGGCGGCGGGCGCGGCTTCCCCCTGAATTGGCTGGCCTGGCCGGCGGCGGGCTTCGCCTTCCTGGTGATGGACACCCGGGGCCAGGGCAGTGTCTGGCTCAACGGTGACACCCCCGACCCGGAGCCCGAGGGCTCCAACCCCCAGCAGCCCGGCTTCATGACCCGCGGAATACTCGACCCTGAGAAATACTATTACAAGCGTGTCTATGTGGATGGGGTCAGGGCCGTGGAGGCCGCCCTGTGCCGGCCCGAGGTGGACCCGGGCCGGGTCTTCGTGACCGGCGGCAGCCAGGGCGGGGCCATCACCCTGGCGGTGGCCTCCCTCCTGGGCGGCCCGAGCGGACTGCCTGCGCCGGGCGGGACCTTCCGCCTGGCCGGTGCAATGCCCGAGGTACCCTTCCTCTGCCATTTCCGGCGGGCTGTCGAGATAGCCGGCACGGATCCCTACCTGGAGATCCTCAGGTACCTCAAATGCCACCGCGACAAGATCGACCAGGCCTTCAGCACCCTGGCCTACTTCGACAACGTCAACCTGGTTCCCTGGGCCAGGGCCGAGGCCCTCTTCTCGGTGGCCCTGATGGACGACATCTGCCCACCCTCGACGGTGTTCGCGGCCTACAACCGCTACGGCGGGGCGGCTGGCCCGGCCAAGGACATCAAGGTCTATCCCTTCAATAACCACGAGGCCGGCCAGCATTACCACCTTAGGGAAAAAATCGCCTTCGCCCAGGAGAGGGCCCTCAGACGCATCTGAGCTCGTGGAAGCGCGGCGGCGAGTCCTCGCGCGCGCAGGCGTACCCGGAATGGCTTCAGGCTCAGCCCGGGCCGGAAAGCGCCGCCGCGGAGAGGGTGGCCAGGTAGTCCAGGCCGGGCTTGCCGCGCAGGGCCCGCGCCTCACCGAAGAGGCCGTCCACGGCCGGCACCCCGCAGCGCGGAAAGTTCCCCCCGTAGTCCCAGAACTCCGCCAGCCCGCCCCTTCCCTGGGACTCGTATTCCAAGACCTTGAGGATGAGTTGGAGCTTGTCCAGAGAGCGCGCCACCCGGGCCTCCAGGCTGTCGCCGGTCTCGAATTCCTCGACAAGGGCGGCACGCTCCGGGTGCTCGCGCAGGACCGCCGCGGCCGCCGCGCTCTCGGCCCGGGATTTGGCCCCCGGACCCAGGAGGGCCGCGGCCGGGGAGGGTATGTCCCCCACGATCACCTCACCGGCCTCATGGAGGAGGAGCATGGACAGGAGCTTCTCGCCGTCCGGGGCGAAGCCCTGGCGGCGCATCTCCGGGAGGAGGAGGCAGGCCAGGAGGGCCGCCGCGAAGCAGTGCTCGGCAACCGATTCGGGATTCTCGACCCCGCGCATCAGGTAGCCCGTGCGCGGGAGGCGCGCCAGCACCCCGAAGCGCAGCAGGGTTCTGGCGGCTAAGCCGCCCGCGGCGGAACCGCCGGGGGCCTGGTCATCCTTGTGCATGGGATCAGTATAGCCCGGCATCAGCGGGCTGCGGAAGGAGGGCGGCGGGTATTGGCGCGGCGGCCCGGCACGGGTAAAATCGGGTCATGATCAGATTCCTCGCTGCGGCCGGCTATTTCATCGGCACCCTCTTCGTCTCGGGATTCACCTTGGGGCCGGCTGTACTCATTCTCCATATCCTTGGGCTGCGCCGGGCCTCGGAGGACCTGCGCGCCGCGATCATGCGGGTCTGGGGGCGCTATGCCGTCCTGATGGCCGGCGGTCAGGTCAGGGTGATAGGCCGCGAGAATTTGCCAAATAGCAATCAAATATGCTTTATATGCAATCACCAGGACTACTCCGACATCGTCCTCCTCCTCGGCTGGATAGGGCGGCCGATCGGCTTCCTGGGCAAGCGCGAGCTGGGCATGGTTCCGGTCATGAGCAGTTGGATGCGTCTCTCCCACAGCCTCTTCCTGGACCGGAGCAGCCTGCGCCAGGGCGTGCAGATGATCCACCGCGCCGCCTCAAACATCCGCAAGGGGCGGCCCCTGGTCATCTTTCCCGAGGGCACCCGGAATTTCGGCGGTCCCTTGGGGGACTTCAAAGCCGGCTCCTTCAAGGCGGCTAAGCTGGCGGGCGGGTGGATCGTACCGGTGACCCTGGACGGGAGCTGGCGCTTCATGCAGATCCCGCGGCGTGTCCTGCCTGGGCGCCTGCGGATCGTTATCCACCAGGCCATCGACGCATCGGCCCTGGACGTCCAGGGCTGGAAGGAACTGCCCGGTCGCGTGCGCGAGGCGATAGCCGGGAGCATCCTGCTGACCCCGGAGCGGGAGGGCTTCAAGCCACGGGCATCCAAGCACCGGATCGCCGTGGGCTGAGGCTCAGGTCCCTCCTGAGCCGGGCAGAAGGGTCTCGATGAGCCTGTCCAGCTCATCGCGGCTGTAATACTCGATCACGATCCTGCCCTTGGAGGCCGACCCGGCCAGGCGCACCTTGGTGCCCAGGGTCTGGATCAGGCGCTGCTCCAAGTCGGCTATGTCCACAGAGCCCGATGCGCTCGTCCGCGCCCCGGCCTTGCCGGCCTTGGGGGAGGCGGCTCGCTGGCCCGCGTTGAGGGCCCGGGCCTGGTCCTCGGCCTGGCGCACCGACAGGCCTTGCTCGGCGATGCGCCGGCGCAGGATCTCTTGGTCCGCGGGATTCACCACTGCCAGGATGGCCCGGGCATGTCCGGGGCTGAGCTCGCCCTGGCGCAGAGATTCCAGGCACTCGGGCGGTAGCTTGAGGAGGCGCAGGGCGTTGGCAACCGTGGAGCGATTCTTGCCCACCCGCTTGGCCACCTCCTCCTGGGGAGCCCCGGAGAGCTCCATCAAGCGCCGGTAGGCCTCGGCCTCCTCGACGGGGTTCAGGTCCTCCCGCTGGATGTTCTCGATGATGGCCACTTCCAGGCGATCTTTGTCCGTGTAAGCGCGCAGGATGACCGGGACCTCGCGCAGGCCGGCCATCTGGGCCGCCCGCCAGCGCCTTTCCCCGGCCACGATCAGGTAGCCGCCCGCGCCGTCCTCCTCGACCAGGATGGGCTGGATGATCCCGTGCTCGCGGATGGAGTCGGCCAGCTCGGAGAGGCTTTCCTGGGGGAAGTCGCGGCGGGGCTGGTCGGGGTTGGGCCTGAGCCGGCCCAGGGGCAGGGAGAGGGGGGCGCCCGCCTGGGCGCCGCTTTCGGGCAAAGGCGGCTCGGGCATGAGGGCGTCCAGGCCCCGCCCCAGGCCGAATTGCTTAGCCACGGGCCATCACCTCCTCCGCCAGGAGGCGGTAGCTGCGGGCTCCCGCGCACTCGGGATCGTAGGAGGAGATGGGCTGTCCGTGCGAGGGCGCCTCCGAGAGCCTTACATTGCGGGGTATGATAGTCCTGAAGACCCTGTCTTTGAAGTAGCCCGTCACCTGCTGGACCACGTCCTGGGAGAGCTTGGTGCGCGAATCGAACATGGTGAAGAAGATCCCGCCCACGCGCAGGCCAGGGTTGAGGCCCTTCTGCACCTTGGCTATGGTCTGCATGATCAGGGTCAGGCCCTCCAGGGCGAAGTATTCGCATTGCAGGGGGATGAAGACTTCGTCGGCCGCTGCCAGGCCGTTCAAGGTAAGGATCCCAAGGGAGGGCGGGCAGTCTATGAAGACGTAGTCATACTCTCCCTTGAGGTCGGCCAGGTGGCGCTTAAGGTGGAGGTTCTGGTCGTCCTGGTTCACAAGCTCCACCGTAGCCCCGGATAGGTCGATAGAGGAGGGGATAACAGATAGACCGTCCACAGCCGTGCGCCGGATCACTTCGCGCATGGAGGCCCGCCCGCACAGCACCTCGTAAATCCCGCGGCTGCCCGTAGCCAGGCCCAGGCCCGAGCTGCAATTGGCCTGTGGGTCGAAGTCCACTAGGAGGACCCTGCGGCCGGCCAGAGCCAGATAGGCCCCCAGGCTTATGGCCGAGGTGGTTTTCCCGACCCCTCCCTTCTGGTTGACGAAGACGACCACCCTTCCCATGGGGGGGGAGTATAGCACGCCTGGGAGGGCAGGCCAAGGACTGGGGAGGGGAGGGGGGCGAGGAAGGGGACGAACCGGAGCCGCGGCAGCTCCAGCTGCAGAT
>CAYYCP010000038.1:26143-30503 GCA_964470375.1 uncultured Spirochaetales bacterium | reverse complement strand
TGCGTGCGGGCCGGGACCGAAGACGGACTGGAGGCCGCCAAGGCGGCCGCCAAGGCCAAGGCCGAGGCCATCAAGGCTGACTTGGAGGCCATATTGGGATTCTATGGTAGCTAGGCGGGCCTGGATCGACACCCTGCCCCTGCCGCAGGCGGCTGCGCGACTGGATGCGGGCGAGGTCTTCGTTGCCCTGGACTTCGAGACCACCGGACTCTACCCGGACAAGGACCGCATCTGCGAATTCGGCGCGGTGAAGTTTTCGAAAGAGGGTGAACTGGAGGAATTCTCGCTGCTGTGCGACCCGGGCATCCCCATCAGCGAGGACGCCCAGGCCGTCTCCGGCATCAGTAACGAGATGGTGCGCGGGCTTGAACCGGTGGAGCTGGCCCTGCCCGGATTCCTGGCCTTCCTGGGCGGAGCCGGCTTGGTGGCGCACAACGCGCCCTTTGACCTTTCCTTCCTCTACGCCGCGGCTGAGCGGGCCGCCGCCGCCAAGCCTGCAAATCCGGCCTTCGACACGCGTCTCCTGGCCCGCGACGCCTTTCCGGGCCTCCCGCGCTACGGCCTCCAGGACCTGGCGCGGGCCTTCGGCATCGATCCCGGCAGCGCCCACCGGGCCCTGGACGATGCCTACACCTGCATGCGCCTTTTCATGAAGTGCGTGGAGCGATGGAGGGAAAGGGAGGCTCTGCGGTCGGGGCATGTCGGGTAAGGCGACCAGCCTTCGGACCCGGCCGGAAGCGCTCAGAATTCCTTGAGGAATTCCGCGCGTCTGATCTCGCTTAGGGATTTCTCTATGCCGGCCTGTGCGCGCAGTTCCTCCAGGACGGCTACATCTAGGTATTTGACGCTGACCGGCCGTTCGATGGAGATACGCACCGCCCCGTCCTCCCAGACCGTCTCCGCGGGCGAAATCTGCCCGGGCTGGCCGTACTTGGCCTGCATGGCCGTGAAGACCGAAAAATAGTCCATGAGCCGGGGATCCAGGGAGAACACCATGGCCCACAGGACGCCTCCGCGGAACTGGAAGCTGGCCCGCTTGATGTATGTGTCGCCCTGGACATCGATGAGGCTGCCCTTGTCCAGGGGGAGAAGCGATACGTCAGGGTCGCCCGCGTAGGCCAGGAGGGGATCGGATTTGAGGATCTCCTTGACCGCCTCTATGTCCATGCCCAGCTCGTAGCCCCTGAAGCCCTTCGGTAGCTCCTGCCTGCCGGCCGCGACGGTGTCGGCTGGGGGCGGAGCGGCGGGCTGGGTCGGAGCGGCTTGGGCCGCGGCCGAGGAGGCTATAAAGGCCAGGGCGATTGCTGCCGCCGCGCGAGCTGCGTATTGTCTCATTCCGATGATCCCCTTCCTCATTATCGGCCCCCGCCCGCCCGCAATTGAGGCTCTCCTCTCGAGGTGCTACTATCGATCTATGCTGAGGATCCTCTACGAGGACGAGTCTATCCTGGCCATGGAAAAGCCGGCCGGGATGCATAGCGCACCCCTCCCGCGAGGGGGGGGGCCTGACCTCCTCTCGGCGCTCAGGTCCGAGAGGCCCGGGCTTACCCTGGCGTCCGGGCGGCGTCCATGGGAGGCGGGACTCCTCCATCGCCTGGACTCGGATACCTCGGGCCTTGTCCTCATCGCCCTTCATGAGGAGGCCATGCAGGGTCTCCTGCACTCCCAGGATGAGGGGGCCTTCATCAAGGAATACGCCGCCCTCTGCCTGCGCGCGGAGGGCGGGGCCGCAGGCGCAAGGCCGGAGAGGGGCCAAGCCAACCGACAGGGGAGGATACGCTCCGCCTTCCGGGCATACGGGCCGCGCGGAGCACGGGTAGCCCCCATCGGGCCTGATCTCGATCCCTCATCCCCGGTCTACGAAAGCCGCGTCACCTCCATGCTACGGCGCCCTGACGGGGGCATCTGTCTGGGCTTGGCCCTGTCAAGGGGCTTTCGCCATCAACTCAGGGCCCACCTGTCCTGGATCGGTTTGCCTATCCAGGGCGACCCACTCTACCAGCCTGGGTGGCGTGAAGGCGGAAGGCTCATGCTGCACGCCAGGGCTCTGACCTTTCCTCATCCTGCGGACGGCCGGAGCATGCGCATAGAATCCCGCCTGCCCGAATGCTTCGGTGATCCGCGCGATTACCTGGGTATCGCCGCGGGAGGTCTCGGGGAGACGCTACCGCCTTCGCCGATGGACTGGTAAAATGAAGGCCCCGGAGGTATCTATGACCGAGACCCGCGAGGATTTCCTGGCCGAGGACGGAACGCGCATCGCGGTCAGGCGTTTCTCTTCCGAGATGGACCGGCCGCGAGCTGTCCTCATCGTCCTCCATGGCATGTCCGAACATTCGGGTCGCTACGCCCGCCTGGCAGCCTACCTCTCCCCGGCCGGCATCGAGACCTGGGCCCCCGATCACCGAGGCCATGGCCTTAGCGCCGCTGATCCTGCACACCTTGGCTTCATGGGCGCTCGGGGCGGCCTCTTTCTGGCCATGTCGGACGCCGAGGAGCTCACCCGCCGGATCAATGCGCTCCGGCCAGGCCTGCCTGTCTTCCTTATGGGCCACTCGATGGGTTCTTTCATCGTCCAGGGCATCATGGCCCGGCGAGGCGGGGAGTACGCCGGGGCCATCCTCTCGGGTACGGCCGGGCCAGGGAATCCCCTGGTGGGCTTAGGGGTTCCCCTGGGCCGTCTGGTATCGGCCCTGAGAGGGCCCGCGGCGCGCTCGCCCTTCCTACACGCGATGGCTGTGGGCTCCTATAATCGCGCCTTTCGCCCCGCCCGAACTCCCTATGACTGGCTCTCGCGGGATCAGAACGAGGTCGACGCCTTCATGCGCGACCCCCTGTGCGCCTTCATCTGCCCGGTTTCCTTTTATCTGTCCTTGGCCGAGTGCCTTTCCTGGATCCACCGCCCGGCGACCATGGCGGCCATTCCGCGCGGCTTGCCCGTCTACCTCTTTTCCGGCTCCATGGACCCGGTCGGGGCGGCCCCCGGCTACCTGAACAGGCTGGTTGAGGCCTACCGGCGCCAGGGTATGGATGATGTCCAGTTGCGGGTCTACCCGGGGGCCCGCCATGAATGTCTCAATGAGACCAACCGAGGCCAGGTCATGGCCGAGCTCCTGGCCTGGCTGGAGGATCATCTGGGGGGGCGGAAGACCGATTGAGCATCCGGCCCGCTTGGGGCTATACTCCCGGCATCCGGCCCATCTGATCTGAGAGGTGTACTTGCTCGTTCGTTACAGCGCCGGCCAGGACGGCGGCCTCAAGAAGAAAGCCCTGGTGTACCAGCTCGCTGAGCACGGTATCCCGCGCTCAGCCATAGCCCCCGAGGCTGTCAAGATCATCGAGCGCCTGAAGGCCTCCGGCCACCAGGCCTATATCGTCGGGGGGGCGGTGCGCGACCTCCTGGTGGGCAAGACCCCCAAGGACTTCGACATCGTCACCGACGCAACTCCCGGACGGATCAAAAAGCTCTTCTGGAACGCGCGCATCATCGGCCGGCGATTCCGCCTGGTGCATATTTTTTTCGACAAGCGCATCTACGAGGTAGCTACATTCCGCTCCCAGAGGGACGGTTCGGTGGGCAATGACTACGGGAGCATGGATGAGGATGTCCAGCGCCGCGACTTCACCATGAACGCCCTGTACTACGACCCCAAGGAAGAGACCCTCGTGGATTATGTGGGCGGACTCGGCGATATCAGGCGACGGATCATCAGGCCCCTCATCCCCATGCGGCGCATCTTCCGGGAGGATCCGGTGCGCATGCTGAGGGCGGCAAAATACGCCGCCGGTTCGGGCTTCCGCATCCCCCTGGGCTTGGCCGCCTCAATCCGCGCCCAGTCGCGCCTCCTGGCCGGGGCCTCGGTCTCGCGTCTGTCGGAGGAGCTCTCCAAGATACTGGCATCGGGCCGGGCCAAGGGCATTTTCGATAACCTGATCCGCCTCAAGCTTCTGGGCTACATCCTGCCCGAGGCCGCCGAGCGCTGCCGCTCGCCTGCCTTCAGGCGGTCTTTCCTGGAAGCCCTGGGACGGCTGGATGCGAAGGCTTCACGTGATGCGGAGGCCCGTCTTGGCGATAGACTAACCTACCTCTTGGACATCCTCATCGGGGATGCAGTCGACTGGTCCCAAGACCCGGTGGAAGCCTACCCCGCGGCCGTCCAGGCGGCTCGTGCAGCTCTCAGCCCGATGAATCTCCCGCGCCTGGAGATAGAGTGCGCCGTTCGCTATGTCTTCAGACGCCGGGGTATTCCCCTCATGCAAAGTCACCTACGCCCACGCGATGAGGAGGAGGGCGGCGGCCGCCGCCGCCATGGCGGGAGGCGGGGGGGCGCCCAGGGCCAGGCTGGCCGGAAAGGCGGCG
>CAYYCP010000038.1:23525-26043 GCA_964470375.1 uncultured Spirochaetales bacterium | reverse complement strand
CGCCATGGCGGGAGGCGGGGGGGCGCCCAGGGCCAGGCTGGCCGGAAAGGCGGCGGCTTCAAGACCGAGCGGACCCAAGGCGAGCGATATCAGGGCGGAAGGCCTCGGCAGCGTCCGGAGCGCGGCCAGGGCGGCCAGGGGCCGGCCGGCGATTCAGGCGGGGCCGCCTCCCGGGGCGTCCAGCCTTGACACGCCCGGAGCCTCCTCGCCATGATTGCGCCATGACGCTCGATTCGCTGAACGCATTGTCCAACGACGAGCTCCTCAAGCTGGGCGAATCCCTTGGCCTGGAGATCCCGCGCGGGCTCGAGCGGCCTTTCCTCATCGGCGAGATCCTCGAGGCCGCCAAGGACCAGGAGCCTTCGCCCCAGGAGCAGGCTGTCACCGGCCTGGATTTGCGTAAAGCCGAAGTCGAGGCGGCCGCGGACGCCGATCAAAGCGATCAGGCCGCGGTGCTGCCCCAGCGATACAGCGAGAACTGTATCCATGCCATGGTGCGTGATCCTGAATGGGCCTACCTGTATTGGGACCTGCGCGAGGAAGAGCGCCTGGCCCTGCGCGACGGCGACCAGCGCCAGCTCTCCATCCGTGTGCTGGAACTGGCCAGTGCCCAGGATCAACCTCAGAACGCCCTCTCATGGTTCGAATTCCAGGTCCAGCCGGAGGACGGCGAGTGGTTTGTCAATCTTCCCGAGGACGGAGCCGGCTACGTCTTCGAGATCGCCGCCCTGAGCGGGCAGGAGCGCCGGCTGATCGCGCGCTCCAACGTGGTGACCGCCCCTCGACGCAGGCGCGCAGAGGATTTCGCCCGTCTGCCCCGCCGCACGCGGGTCCTCATGGAGCTGGCAGGTCTCTACAAGACGATCCAGGACGAGCGTCCCGCCGGGGACTGCCGACGCATCATACCAGTCGAAGCAGCCGGGGACTGATAGGCTATGGGACAGAACTTCATTTCCTTGGTGCTGCACGCGCATCTGCCCTTCATCCGCCATCCCGAGTATCCGGATTTCTTGGAGGAGCGTTGGCTCTTCGAGGCCTTATCGGAGAGCTACATACCCTTCCTGGACGCCCTGCGCCGACTCGAGTCCGAGAGGGTGCCCTTCCGCCTGACCGTCTCCATATCGCCCACCCTCCAGGCTATGCTCTCGGATACCCTGCTCAAGGAGCGCTACGTCGCCTACCTGGAGCGCCAGATAGGCTTCGCCGACCGCGAGATCGAACGTGCCCGTGACGACTTACCCCGCCAGGCTTTAGCCCGCATGTACGCCGAGCTCTACGAAGGCGCCCGCAAGAGCTACCTGGAGGAATATGACGGCAACATCCTCAAAGGCTTCGACTTCTTCTATAAAAAAGGCCGTCTGGAACTCATCACGACCACCGCCACCCACGCCTTCCTGCCGGCTTTAGCCGACTCTCCCGAGTCGCTGTCGGCCCAGGTGGAGGCGGCGGTGATTTCGCACCGCAAGAATTTCGGGCGCAATCCCCAGGGCCTATGGCTGCCCCACCTAGGCTACTTCCCGCGCCTCGAGCGTATCCTCAAGTCCTACAACCTGTCCTACGCCATCGTGGATCCGCGTTCGGTCCTGTGGGGCGAGCCGGCCCCCTTCGCCGCCACCTACGCCCCGGTCCGCTGCCCCAATGGTTTCGTGGTCTTTCCGCGCGACCGCGAGTCGGCATCTGCAGTATGCGACCCCAAGGAAGGTTACCCGGCCGCGCCGCGCTACCGGGATTTCTACCGCGACCTGGGCTACGAGCTGCCCGATGACCAGGTCCGCGAATTCCTTCCCGACGGCAAGACCCGCGTGCCCACAGGCTTCAAGTACAGGGCCATCGGCCGGGACGGCCAGGAACTCTACGACCGCAGCCTGGCCATGGCCCAGGCCGCCGAGCACGCCAGCAACTTCGTATACAAGAGGATCCTGGGCCTGAACCTGGCCGCCGCCGAAATGGAGCGACCGCCCCTGGCCCTCTGCTGCTACGACATGGAGCTCCTAGGGCACTGGTGGTTCGAGGGCATCGCCTGGTTGGAGGCCGTGCTGCGCGAGCTTGCTTCGCGACCGGCCGAGCTGCGATCCCTCAGCCCCTCCGATTACCTGGCTGGCGAGGGCGAGCTGCAGATGCTCCAGCCGGAGGCTGCTTCCTGGTCCGATGACGGGTATTCCAGCCAATGGACCGAGGGAGGCAACGCCTGGGTCTGGCGCCATATCGGCAAGGCCGCCCAGCGCATGATCGAGCTGGCTGAGCGCTTCCCCAATGAAAACGGACTTAAGGAGCGTGCCCTCAATCAGGCCGCCCGCGAGGTTCTTCTGGCCCAGTCCTCGGATTGGCCCTTCCTGATGCGTGCGGAGGCCTCAGCCGGCTTCGCCCGTGCCCAGCTTGAGGATTCCCTGACGAACTTCAACCGCATCTATGACATGCTGTCGCGCAACGCCATAGCCACGGAATGGCTGACCCGCCTGGAAAAGCGTAATAACATATTCCCCTTCATAAACTACCGCATGTATAGGAAGAAAAAGTA
>CAYYCP010000038.1:0-23425 GCA_964470375.1 uncultured Spirochaetales bacterium | reverse complement strand
AGCGTAATAACATATTCCCCTTCATAAACTACCGCATGTATAGGAAGAAAAAGTAACGTCGCCTTGATGCTCCGCCTACGGCCAAAGCTTCGCCTGCGGCTTCGCTAAGCTGTAGGGAAAGGGTTGGACGAGTGCGCTGGAAGCGCACGCCTGAACGCTCGGCCTACGGCCTCACTATGTAGCAAGGAAATTGATTGTAACGGTCGCTTCCGCGACCTGCTGAACGCTTCGCCTCCGGCTACGCTATATAGCAAGGAAATTGATAGACGTTTGCCGCTTTCGCGGCATGTTATTCCCACTCTATCGTGGCGGGGGGTTTGGAGGAGATGTCGTAGACGACGCGGCCTATGGAGGGGACGGAGTTGGTGATCAGGGTGGATATCTCAAGGAGGTCCTTGGTCTCGAAGGGGTAGACGTCGGCGGTCATGCCGTCCTGGGAGACGATGGCGCGCAGGGCCAGGACGTAGCCGTACTTGCGCACGTCCCCGGCCACGCCCACGGAACGCACGGGCAGGAGAACCGCGAAGGCCTGCCAGATGAGGTCGTAGAGGCCGCGGCGCTTGAGCTCGTTTATGTAGATGGCGTCGGCGTCGCGCAGGATGTCGCACTTCTCCTTGGTGACATGGCCCAGGATGCGTACGCCCAGGCCCGGACCGGGGAAGGGATGGCGCTTGACTATGTCTTCATCTACTCCAAGGAGGCGGCCAAGGGCGCGTACCTCGTCCTTGTAGAGCCTGTCCAACGGTTCGATGATGAGGCCGGCCTCGCGTTTGCGGGCCACCAGGGGCGTGCCGACGTTGTGGTGGCTCTTGATGAGATGGGCTTTCTTGCCCACGCCCTTCCCGGATTCGATCAGGTCGGTATACAGAGTGCCCTGGGCAAGGATGGCCTGATCGATACCCATGGCCGCCACCTCGCGTTCCTGCACGCGGATGAAGGTGTCGCCGATGGCATGGCGCTTGGCCTCCGGATCCTCGAGGCCGGCCAGGGCGGCCAGGAATTCCTCCTCGGCCATGGCGATGCGGAGATGGGAGGCGCCCAGTTTCCTGAGGGAGCGTTCCACCGCCTCGGTCTCGCCCTTGCGCATGAGGCCGGTGTCGACGTAGAGAAGATGAACCTGGTCGGGATCGAGGGTCTTGAGGAGGAGGGCTCCGGCCACGGTGGAATCCACGCCTCCCGAGATGAGGAGGAGGACTTGCCGGTCGCCCACGCGCGCGCGCAGCGCGGTCCGGGCTTCCTCCAGATAGCGCTCCATGCTCCATTCGCGCGCGGCCCCGCAGATGCCTAGGGCGAAGTTGGCCAGGATGGCGCTTCCGTACTCGCAGTGGCTGACCTCGGGATGGAACTGCAGGCCCCACAGGGGCAGACTCTCATGCTTGAGGACGGCCGGGAAGCCGCGCTCGCTCAGGGCCTCTACCCGGAAGCCCGGAGCCGCCTGTTCGATGGAATCGCCGTGGCTCATCCAAGCCAGGAAGGCAGCCGGCAGGCCGGCCAAGAGGCCGCCCGCATCGCCCTCGGCCTTGACGCCCATGCGCCCGTACTCGCGCTCATGCAGGGTGGCTACCTTGCCGCCGTGGTCCCAGGTCATGCGCTGGATGCCGTAGCAGATGCCCAGGACGGGCAGGCCGCAGGAATAAAAACGCGGGTCGGGGCGGGGGGCTCCGGGCTCGTAGACTGAGGCGGGGCTGCCTGAGAGGATGAGGCCCCTGACGCCCTCCAGCATGGCCGGATCGAAGGGCATATCCCCGGGGATGATGTCGGTGTACACGCCGGCTTCGCGGATTCTGCGTCCGATCAGCTGCGTGGTCTGGCTGCCGAAGTCCAGGATGAGGATGCGCTGCATGCTAGTTCCTGGAGTAATTGGGGGCTTCCTGGGTGATGGTCACGTCGTGGGCGTGGCTCTCGCGCAGGCCGGCCTGAGTGATGCGCACGAAGCGGCGGTAGCGCCTGAGCTCGGCGATGTCCTTGCAGCCGCAATAGCCCATGCCCTTCTTGAGGCCTGACACCAGCTGGTGCAGGAAGGGGCGCAGCTCGCCCTTGTAAGGCACCCGGCCCTCGATGCCCTCCGGCGAGGGCACCTCGTCCTTGCTCATCTGGTAGCGGTCGCCCGAGCCGTCCTTGATGGCTCCCAGGGAGCCCATGCCGCGGTACTCCTTGAAGATGCGGCCCTCGAAGAGGATCTCGCGGCCGGGGCTTTCCTTGAGGCCGGCGAAGAGGTTGCCTATCATGATCGTGCTTGCACCGGCCCCGATGGCCTTGACCAGGTCGCCCGAGAACTTCACCCCGCCGTCGGCGATCACCGGGATGCCCGACTTATCGGCCTCCTCGGCACACCACAGCACCGCGGTGAACTGCGGCACGCCTATGCCGGCCACAATGCGGGTGGTGCAGATGGAGCCGGGGCCTATGCCCACCTTGACCGCGTCAGCGCCGGCGTCGATCAGGCGCCGGGTGGCCTCGCGGGTGGCCACGTTGCCGGCCACGGCCGGCAGGGAGGGATATGCGCGCTTGAGGTCGCGCAGTGCGTCTATGACGTTGCGGCTGTCGCCGTGGGCGGTATCGAAGACCACGAAATCCACCTTGGCCTGGAGGAGGAGGGGCACCCGGACCTGCCAGTCCTGGGGCGATATGGCCGCGCCGACGATCAGGCGACCGGATTTGTCCGTGGCCGCCCGAGGGTGGCGCTCGTGCTTCTCCATGTCCTTGACGGTGATCAGGCCCACCAGGCGGCGTTCCTCGTCCACCACCGGCAGCTTCTCGATACGGTGGCGATCGAATTTCTCGCGGGCCGAGTCGGCCGTGACCGCGGCCGTCTCCACCACCGGGTCGGCAGTCATGACGTCACGGACAAGCTTCTTGTCCTCGTGGCAGAAACGCAGGTCGCGGCCGGTGATGATACCGGCCAGGCGGCCGGTGCGGTCTATCACCGGCAGGCCCGAGACGCGGTAGCGCTCCATGATGGCCCTGACCTCGCCTATGCTGCGGTCGTCCTCCACCGTGACCGGGTTCTCGATGATCCAATTGAGGTAGCGCTTGACGTCGGCCACCTGCTCGGCCTGGACCTGGGGCTTGAGGCTGCGGTGGATGACCCCGGCCCCGCCCTCCAGGGCTATGGCGATAGCCATGCGTTCCTCGGTGACGGTGTCCATGGCCGCCGAGACGAGGGGGGCGTTGAGCCAGATATCGCCGACCAGCCGCGAGCGCACGTCCGTGTCGCGCGGTAGGATCTCCGAATGCCCCGGCAGGAGCAGCACGTCGTCGTAGGATAGGGTCTCTTCTATCTGCATGCGGGCCTCCTTCCCGTATCTGCCCGGCCGCGGCGGCGTCCCTCAGGCGCCCGGGCCGCCCTCGGCCAGTCTCTTGTCCAGTTCGTCCATGAGCCCGACATAGCGCCGGCCTATCTCGGCGGCCTTGCGGGCGGCAATGCCAGCGTAGGCCTCCGGGCGGGCGAAGAATTCCTCGGGAGGCGGGGCGCCGATGGCCGCTAAGCGTTCGGCCAGAATCCCGCGCAGGCCGGGATCGGCTGCAATCAATTCTCCGAAGGGCCGCCCGGCCCGCTCAGCCTCCAAGGTCAGCTTGCGCACGGTCTCGTGGGCGTCGCCCTGGCCGGCCTCGGCCAGGAGGATGTAGGCCGGCTCGGCCATGACCGAGCCGCCCGATGAGCGCAGGTTCGCCAGCATGCGCTCGCGGTTCACGACCAAGCCGGCCAGCACGGAGTCCATGCGCTTGGCGGCCGAGGCGAAGCCGGCCAGGTAATCGGCTACGAAGCGCTGGCTTGCGGAATTGGTAAGGTCGCGTTGGTGCTCGGAAATCTGGTCCATGAAGAAGCTCAGGACCCGCGGGGCGAATGCCTTCCAGAGGCTCTTCACGTGCTCGGAGTTCCATGGGTTGCGCTTCTGGGGCATGGTGGATGAACCGACTTGCTCCGAGCCGAAGGATTCGCGCACCTCGCCGATCTCGGTGCGCTGGAGGTTGCGCAGGTCATCGGCCAGGTTGGCTATCACCCCGAAGGCCGCGTTCATCTCCAGGAGGAGGCGAAGGGCGTGCTCGGGCTCTACCAACTGGGTGGAGTGCTCGGAGGGCTTGAGGCCTAAACGGGCCAAGTAGTCGCGCTCGACAGCCTCGGGATCCTTATAGCTCATGGACAGGGCGTTATAGGAGCCCACGGCCCCAGAGAGCTTCCCGCGCAGGTCTAGAGAGAGCTCCTCGATCCTCAGGGCGCACTTACCCAGGCGGGCGGCGTACTCGGCCATGGCGAAGCCGAAGGTGATGGGCACGGCGTGCTGGCCGTGGGTGCGCCCCACCTGGCTCGTCCCGGCCTCGTCCAAGGCCAGGCGGCAGAGGCGGCGCTCCAGGCCCGTCAGGAGGGGCAGGATGACCGAGCGGGTGACGCCCTTGAGCTTGAGGGAGAAGGCCGTGTCCAGGATGTCCACCGAGGTCGCCCCCAGGTGGATGAAGGGCGAGAGGAAGGCGTCGGCGCGGCGCTTCATCACGTTGACCAGGGCGCGCACGTTGTGCTTTGTCTTCTCCTCCTCGGCATAGACCTCCAGGGGATCCACGCCTGCCACCAGGGCGTCTATCTCGGCCTCGCGTCGGCTGTCCATGAGGCCGCGGGCGGCTAGGTGGGCCTTCATCAGGGCTCCCTCGGCCCTGGCGCAGATGCCTATCGAGGCGGCCTCGGATATAAAGGAAGAAAGCTTGTCGAAGAGCTCCCGCTCCGAGAGGTAGTAGCGATGATCCAATGGGGAGATGTTGAGGAAAATATCGCGCGTTTCCATGCCGCAGTATATCAGGGTGGCCAGCCTTGCGCAATACCTCCCCTAGTGGTCCCGGCCGAATACAGTCTTTTTCGTGCCCGCGATTGACGCCGAGCCCGCGGCCGTCTAGAGTGTGGCCTGGCGCCCTCCTGACCCGGTCCTACGGCCGCGAGGAGGACCCATCGTCCTATTCAAGGAGGCTTCGCATGAAGATGACGCGCATCGCCCTTATCGTCATGATCCTCACCGCCGCGGTCCTGAGCGCCCAGACCATCGTGGTGGCTACGGACGCCACCTGGCCGCCCATGGAATTCGTGGACGAGAAGCAGAACATCGTCGGCTTCGATATTGACCTCATCAAGGCCGTCGCGGCCAAGGCCGGGCTCAAGGTGGAGATCAAGAACCAGGCTTGGGATGGAATCTTCGGCGGGCTGGCCGCCAAGAAGTACGACGCGGTCATCTCCTCGGTCACCATCACCGAGGAGCGCAAGCAGACCATGGCCTTCTCGGATCCCTACATCAACGCCGGCCAGGTCCTGGTCGTCAGGGCCAAGACCGCCAACGTCAGCACCCTCAAGGACCTCAAGGGCAAGAAGGTGGGGGCCCAGATTGGCACCACCGGGGCCGCCGAGATCGGCAAGGTGGCCGGCCTTGAGCTCAAGAACTACGACGAGCTGGGCCTGGCCATCGAGGACCTCTACAGCGGGCGCATCGACGGGGTGGTCTGCGACACGCCCATCGCCGCCGACTTCGTCCTGCAGAACGCGCGCTACAAGAATGCCCTCAAGATCGTCGGCAAGCCCTTCACCGAGGAGTACTACGGCATCGCCGTGAACAAGGACAACCCGGAGCTGCTCAAGAAGATCAACGCCGCCCTGGCGGCCCTCAAGGCCGACGGCAGCCTGGAGACCCTCGAGAAGAAGTGGCTGCGCTGATCCCCGCTGCGCGCGGCCGGCCGCCCCGGGAGCGGCGCTTCACCGACGGCACCCTTGTCCCGCCCAAGGGATCGGCATCGGAATACCTCTCCTGGGGCATTTCCTTTTTCGGGGCCGTCCTAGCCCTGGTCTTCCTCACGGCCGGCTTCCCGCCGGCCATGCGCGCGCGCTTCCCCTTCCTCCCTGACAGCGCAGCCTACCGGGCTATCCTGGCCGCCTTCTGGCCCCAGGGCCTGGCCAACACCTTCCTGGTGACGGTCCTGTCCATCATATTCGCCCTCCTCCTGGGCCTGCTGGTGGGCCTGGGGCGGATATCGCGCATCGGCATTCTCAACCAGATCGCCAGCGTCTACACGGAGATCATCCGCGGCATCCCCCTCCTGGTGCAGCTCTTCTACATCTACTACGCCCTGGCCCTGGTTGTGCGCGTGAGTGACATAGCCGCCGCGGTCACGGGCATGGCCGTGTGCTACGCGGCCTACCTGGGGGAGATCTTCCGGGCCGGCTTCCAGGCCATCCCCAAGGGCCAGATGGAGGCGGCTATCGCCCTGGGACTGTCGCGCTCCCAAGCCGTCACCCGCATCATCCTGCCGCAGACATTCAAGATCGTCCTGCCTCCCATCGGCAACGAGTTCATCGCCCTGCTCAAGGACTCCTCGCTTGTGTCCATCCTGGCGGTGCGCGACATCTTCCGGGCCGGCCGTGAGCACGCCTCGGTGAGGTACAACTACTTCCAGACCTTCACCGTGGTGGCCCTGGTCTATCTAGTGCTCACCCTGTTCTTCTCTCTCCTGGTGCGGGTTATGGAGCACCGCTTGCACGCCCAGGCTAAGGAGGCCGCCCGTCATGCCTGACGCGAGGACCGGAGACCGCAAGACCATGGTCAGGATAGAGGCCCTGCACAAGCGTTTCGGGGACAACCACGTCTTGCGCGGCATAGACCTCTCGGTCATGGAGGGCGAGGTGGTGATCGTGATCGGGCCCTCCGGCTCGGGCAAGAGCACCCTCCTGCGCTGCGTCAACCGCCTGGAGAACCACTCGGCCGGGGAAATTTGGATAGACGGGATGCGGGTCACCGATCCGCGCGCGGACATACGCGCCATTCGCGAGGAGGCCGGCATGGTCTTCCAGAGCTTCAACCTCTTTCCGCACATGAGCGCCCTGGACAACGTGGCCCTGGCTCCGCGCCTGGTCCGGCGTCTGCCGCGGGCCGAGGCCCTGGCCCGGGCGCGGGCCCTCCTGGAGCGGGTGGGCCTGGCTGACAAGGCTGAAGCCTTCCCCGACTCCCTCTCGGGCGGCCAGCAGCAGCGCGTGGCCATAGCCCGGGCCCTGGCCATGCGCCCCAAGGTGATGCTCTTCGACGAACCCACCAGTGCCCTGGATCCGGAGATGGTCGGCGAGGTGCTCCTGACCATGAAGGATCTGGCCGCCGAGGGCATGACCATGATGGTCGTCAGCCACGAGATGGGTTTCGCCCGCGAGGTGGGCGACCGCATCGTCTTCATGGACGAGGGGCGGATAGTGGAGGAGGGCGAGCCGAACGCTATTTTCGACCGCCCGCGCGAGGCCCGCACCCGCGAGTTCCTGGCGCGGGTGCTGTGAATCGGCGGCCAAGGGGGATCTGAATGCCGAGGATGAAGATTTCCGGGCGCACCAGCGGCAAGCTGGTCTTCGCCTACGACATCCGCGAGGGGCACATAGACTACCAGCGCCTCCTGCCCGCTCTGCGCAGCCTCTACCGGGCCCGCGGGGTGGACAGGGAGCCCAGCCGAGAGGAGTTGGAGGAGGTCATCGCCGACCTCCTCTACAGGACCAACGAGAAGGTCTTCGAAAACCTGGCCCGCCTTTTCGAGAAGCGGGAGTTCGCCCACTCAGACATACAGGCCCTCCTGGATCAGTCCCTGGATTCAGTGCTCTCCGGCGAGCGGGAGGCCTGAGGCCTTGACCGACATCCTCATCGTCGGCGGGGGGGCGGCCGGCTGCGAGGCCGCCAAGGAGTGCCTGGGGCGGGGGAAACGCGTGTGCCTTGTGGAGGCCGGAGCCCTGGGCGGCACCTGCCTCAACCGCGGCTGCATTCCAGCCAAGAGTCTCCTCTACTCGGCCAAGCTGCGCTGGCAGGCGGAGCGGGCTGCGGACCATGGGCTCACTACCGGTCCCCTGGACTTCGACCTGGGAGCGGCCATGGCCTTCAAGGACGAGGCCGTGCGCGGCCTCAGGGCGGCCCTGGAGCAGGGCCTTCGCCGGCAGGGACTGGAACTCGTCTCGGGCCGGGCTTCCATCCTAGGTCGCGACGGGGAGGGGCATTTCCGCCTGCGCCTGGATTCAGGCGACGGCTCCGGGACAGAGGAGGTAGGGGCTCCCGTCCTCATCATGGCCACGGGCTCGGAGAACGTCCGCCCGCCTCTGCCAGGGCTCGGCAGGGATGGTGCGGCTGAAGCTGCCCATGTCCTTGACTCGGATGCGGCCCTGAACCTGGCCCAGCCTCCTGCCCGGATGGCCATCCTAGGCGCTGGCGCCATAGGCATGGAATTCGCCTTCCTTTGGTCCTCCTTGGGAGTGAAGACGAGGATCGTTGAGGCTATGCCCTCCGTCCTGCCCTTCATGGACGCTGATTGCTCGCGGGTCCTGATGCGCTCATTCCCCGAGATTGAGGTTCTCTGCGGGGTCCGGGCCCTCTCATGGGACGGGCGCGTCCTGGCCCTCGAGGGCGGTGATGGAAATGACCCGCGGGCGCTGGAGGCCGATGCCCTCCTCGTGGCCACCGGACGCCGCCCACTTCCGCCGTCGGAATTCATGGAAGCAGGCCTGGGTGAGGCCCTGCGCCCGGACGGTAAGCCGGGTTTCGCGGTGGACTCCGCCATGGCCACGCCCATACCCGGCCTCTATGCGGCCGGGGACGCCACCGGCCTCTCCCTCCTAGCCCATGCGGCCGCGCGCATGGGCAGGGTGGCGGGGGCCAACGCCTGCGCTTACCTGGAGGGCTCCACGGCCCGAGAGCGCTTCGATCCCTCGATAGTGCCCTGGGCCGTCTACGGTCCCATGGAATCGGCCGGGATAGGCATCAACCAGGAGGAAGCCAAGGCCCGGGGGGTGGATTACATCGCCAAAGCCATGCCGATGCGGTCCGTGGGCCGTTTCATGGCTGAGCGGGGCGCGGCTGGGCAGGGGATCTGCAAGCTCCTGGCGGAGAGGGGTTCCGGCCGCCTCCTCGGCGCCTGCATCGTGTCGAGTTCGGCATCGGAGCTGATCTGGGGCCTGGAGCCCTTCCTGAGGCGCGGCCTGGGCCTGCGCGACCTGGCCGACACAGTCTTCCCCCATCCCACGGAGGCCGAGGCCCTGGCCGAATGCGCCCGGGCCCTCCTCGAGCAGACCTAAACCTCCCAGCGGGTCCGGGTACTCCTGGATGCCCTGGAGGACAGCCTCCTAACCTCGCGCGGCCTTATGCTTGGCGAAGGTCTTCTCCAAATAGGCCAGGAGTTCGGCCAGGCGCGGCGAGGAGGGGCTGCGCATGCCCCCGTCGATGAGGATGTCGCGTCGCTCCCGATCCAGCCAGCGGAAGAGGCGCTCCCGACGCTCCGCCTCGCTCCCATCGGCTATGGCTATCTTTGCCATGGCGCCGAGCTCCTCGGGCGTCAGGAGCTTGAACTCCCCGCCTAGGACGAGATTGGCGTTCCCGGATGCAGAACGCACGATATGAATGGGGTCGATGTCGGGCGCGGCCGCAGCCCTCGCCTGGGAGCCTGCCTGTGAGCGGGCCAGGGATTCCAGCTCGTCGGCTGCCTTGGCGGCCTCTCGATTGTGGATGAGAACCCTGGCCTGGGCGACGAGGAAGGCCAGATCCTCGGGTTCGAGGCTGTCGAGAAGGCCCTCCAGGGCGAGGCGCTCCTCGGGAATCGCCTGGGTGCTGCGACGACCTTTTTTGGGGCTTGCCGGACTCTTTTTCGCCTTAGCTGTGCTTGATCCTGGGTTTTTTGCAGGCATAGGTGCCTCCCTATAGAAACGATTATGGAACATCATAGCGTGGATTTCGATCTCCCGCAGTATCTCTCGTGAAGAAATAAATATATATAATAATATAAATTATGTAAACAAAGAGAACCCCTGCATGGGAGAACCTAGATGCCGGGAGCCACATTTACGCCTGTCGGTTTATCGCCCGACTGAAAGTACTTGCATTTCTCCTTTTCCTGGAGTATCCTGTCGACATGACAACCGACAGGGTAGTTGACGAAATAATTCTTCAGGTCCCCTTTCCGAAGATCGATGCGGAGGAATGCAAGGGCTGCCTCCGCTGCGTCGATGCCTGCCCGAAGGGCTGCCTGGAAGTATCAGGGGAACTGAATACCAAGAGTCTCGCCTACGTCCGCTACCTTGGTCAGGGCTGCACGGGCTGCGGCATCTGCTTCTACACCTGCCCCGAACCCTACGCCATTGAAATCCATAGGAAGGGGTGAATCGATGAGAGCCTTTGTCAAGGGAAACGAGGCTGTGGTGATCGGGGCCCTCAAGGCCGGCTGCCAGATGTACTTCGGCTATCCCATCACCCCGGCCAGCGAGATCGCCCATGCCGCCTCCCGGCACTTCCCGGCCCTAGGGCGCTCCTTCCTCCAGGCTGAGTGCGAGACGGCCAGCATCAACATGGTCTACGGAGCGGCCGCGGCCGGTATACCGGCCATGACGGCCTCCTCCGGACCGGGCATCAGCCTGATGCAGGAGGGCATCTCCTACATGGCCGCCTCCGAGCTGCCCGGCCTCATTGTCAATATCCAGAGGGCCGGCCCGGGCCTGGGCAATATCTTTCCGGAGCAGGCCGACTACAACCAGGCTGTCAAGGGCGGGGGCCACGGCAATTACCACCTGATCGTCCTGGCCCCGGGCAATGTCCAGGAGATGTGCGACCTCTGCTTCACCGCCTTCGAGCTCGCTTTCAAGTACCGCAACCCAGTCTGTCTCCTGGCCGACGCCGTCCTGGGCCAGATGATGGAGGCCATGGAGCTGCCTGAGCGCGGCCCGGTGGATACCGATTCATCCTCCTGGGCCGTGCGGGGAGACGCGGCCACGAAGGACAACCTGGTCACTTCCATTTTCCTTGACGCGGCCCAGGAGGAGACTGTCAACCTCAGGCTGGAGGCCAAGTACGAGGCCATGGCCGCCGAGGCCCTGGCTGAGGAATGGGGCTGCGACGACGCCGAGATCGTGTTCTGCGCCTACGGCTCATCCAGCCGGGTGGCCCGAAGCGCCGCCCAGGGCCTGCGCGCGGCCGGAATAAGGGCCGGTCTTTGGCGTCCCATAAGCCTCTATCCCTTCCCGCGCGATTCTCTCCGGTCTGTGGCTGAGCCGGCCGGAAGGGCCCGTCCCCTTCTCATGGCGGTGGAGCTCTCCAACGGCCAATTCCGGGACGATATAGCCTTCCAGCTGGGGCGGGAGAGGGAGGACATCATGCTGATGAGACGGATGGGCGGGGCTCTCTTGGCCGCCGCCGACCTTGAGGCGGCCGCCCTGGCCGCGCTGAGAGGAGGGAGGCGATGAGCGTCCTCAGGACCCAAGGCATGTACCCCAGCTTCGTCCGCTCGGGCAAGGAGACCCGTTCCACCCATTACTGCCCCGGCTGCGGGCACGGCATCCTGCACAAGCTCGTGACCGAGGCCCTGATCGAATTGGGCATCGCCGAGCGGACCGTGATCGTCAACCCCATCGGTTGCGCGGTTTTCGGTTACTACTACTTCGATTGCGGAAACGTGGTGGCGCCTCACGGACGAGCTCCCTGCGTCGCCACAGCCCTGGCCCGCGGCCGGCCGGAGACCGTGGTGGTCTCCTACCAGGGCGACGGGGACCTGGGCTCGATAGGCTTCAATCACTGTTTCCAGGCCGCCAGCCGCGGAGAGGGGATGGCCACCTTCTTCGTCAACAACGCCACTTACGGCATGACCGGCGGCCAAATGGCCCCCACCACCCTGCCCGGTATGCGGACCCAGACCAGTCCCCTGGGCCGCGACCTGCGCAATGACGGCTATCCGCTCCACGTCTGCGAGGTCCTGGACACCCTGGAGGCCCCCGTCTACATCGAGCGCTGTTCCCTGGCGGATCCTAAACGCATCATGGCCGCCAGGCGGGCGGTGCGCCGCGCCCTGGAGATCCAGCGCGACGGCCAAGGTTACGCCTTCGTGGAATTCCTCTCGCCCTGCCCGACCAATATGGGCATGGATTCCCTAAAGGCCGCCGCCTGGGTGGCCGAGGAGCTGGAGCGGGAATTCCCCCTCAAGCGTTTCCGCGACCGCGGCTCCGGAGCCAGGGCCGAGCCGCGCCGGACCGATGCCGTCGAAGTCAACGAGTATTTCAGGGCCATAGGTCGTCCCGGGGACGGCAGCTTGGACGAGGATGCCGCCGAGACGCGCATGGTCTTCTCGGGTTCAGGCGGTCAGGGCGTCCTGAGCCTGGGCATGGCCGCGGCAGAGGCCGGCATGGCAGCGGGGCGCCGGGCCACCTGGTTCCCCTCCTACGGTCCGGAACAGCGTGGCGGCGCAGCCTCCTGCTCAGTGGTCCTCTCAGGCCGCGAGATAGGCGCACCCTCCGTGGACAGGCCCGATGTCCTGGTATGCATGAACCGCCCCTCCTTCGAGCGCTTCCATGAAAGGGTAGCTCCGGGAGGCCTCCTCATCGTAGACGAGCTTGCCGGCGTCAACGGCGGATGGCGCACTGATCTGCGCGCCTTCATTTTTCCGGCCACGGATGTGGCGGCATCATTGAATCTGCCCAAGGCGGCCAACGTAGCCATGTTGGGGGCCCTATACGCCCTGCAGGCCCTGCCGGGCATCGAGCGTGAACACTACCTCTCCGCCATAAAAGTCAGTTTCGCCTCAAAGCCGGCCCTCATCCCAGCCAACCTGCGTGTCTTCGAGGCGGCCGAATCCCTCTGCGCCGAGCGTTATGGCAGGGGAGCGGGAAGGGTTGGATCCATGGAGAGGGAGGCAGTACTCGCCTAGGTCGACTCAGCCAAGGCCGAAGACGCCTTGACCTTCATCTGCCGGACCTCAGTCCACAGCCCTGCGGTACCAGTAGCGATAGAGGGATTTGAAGCCCGCCTTGGCGTAGAGGCCCAGAGCCGCGGCGTTGTCCTCCATGACCGCGAGGTAGCCCCGCTCCAGACCCTGCCGTAGGGCGTCCTCCACGAGGAGCCCGAGAAGGGCCATGCCCAGGCCCCTGCCGCGCCGCTCCCTGTCCACCGCCAGGTCATAGAATCCGACCCAGGGGCCGGCGCGCACCAAGTCTCCCGACATATCGCGGATGGCTGAACCCGCGGCTACGGGCCTGTCCCCTTCCATGAGAATCAGGCATCGTGCCGGGACGCGGACCATGGCCAGGGTCCACCAATAGGCCTCCGCGTCCCCGGGGCGCTGGTTGAGGGCGGCATAGGCCCTCGCCCAGGCCTCGCTGAAGCCGTCCTGGAAACGGGCCATGGGCCGGGCTGCGGTCGGGGCATCCGAGCCGAGACACGATAAAGCCTCCGCGAGCATGACTGTCTTCACAGCCGTCGGATGGATGAGACAGTAACCGCGCCTCTCCAGGAGGACGTCCAGATCCAGGCACTCAGGATCGTCGCGCAGGCGGAAACAGGGCCTGAGCCCGCGCGAGCGGTAAGCCGCCTCGGCCTCCCGGACGCGCTCCTCCAGGGCAGGGCCGGAGCGTCTTCCCCCACCCAGGGGCGTCACCGAATTCGAGCGGTTGGAGAAGCCCCGCGAGTAGCGCGCCTTCCATGATCCCAGCCAAGTCTCCTCTTCGGCCGGCCAGGCCCGCATCTGCATGGTCTCGAAATCCTCGTACATGGCACTCAGGATGATACGCGGACGGCGAGGAGCCGGGCAAGGCCGCCGGGGCCCTCATCGCGCTCGCCGGGCGACCATGAAGGAAAGGGCGGTGAAGCAGGCCAGGAAGGCCATCAGCGCCAGAAAGTCCCGCCAAAGCTCCAGCGGGCCCTGGCCCTTGAGGAGCATGCCCTTGATGATGTCGACGGTATAGGTGAGCGGCAGGGCCTTGGAGGCCGCCCTGAACGCCTCAGGCAGGACGCGCGTATCCAGGATGATGCCCGAGAGGAGAGTCTGGGGGATGATGACCAGGGGGATGAACTGGATGACCTGGAATTCGTTCTTGGCCAGCTCAGAGAAAAATATGCCCATAGTCACGCCCAGGAGGACGGTCAGCATCATCGGCACCATGGCCCACAGGAAGCCGCCCACGGTCTTGATGCCCAGGATCCAAGTGGAGAAGGCCATCAGAAGGGAACCCTGGATGAAGCCCAAGGCGGAGAAGGCGATCAGGTATCCAGAGATGAGGGAGAGGGCTGAAATGGGGCTGATCAGCACGCGCTCGAGGGTGCCCGATGCGCGTTCGCGAAGGAATGCCACGCATGTGAGGAGGAAACAAATGAAAAAAAGGAAGAAGGCGATGAAGGAGGGCGCGGTCAGGTCGATCATCCTGAAGTCGGAGGTCGGGTAATGGTAACTCAGCACGGCGCGCGCCCCGGAGGTGGGGGAACGGCCGCGGAAGAGGGGCAGGCTGGATAGGCGGGCTCGCAGGAGGGCGGCGTCCAGGAGCTTGGAAAGGGCCTTTTCAACCCCGGGCCGGGTGCCTTCTATGCGTAGATGGTAGGTTGGTTTTCGTCCGGCGTCCAAGTCCTCCCAGAACCCGGGCGGGAAGGCCAGAGCGGCGTCGATACCTTCCCGGGCGATTGCGTCTGCAGGATCATTCCCCGGATCCTCCACCAAGCGCAATCCATCAGCCTGGGTAAGGACATCGATGAAGGCGGCGTACTCCGCGGAGTCCCGTTCAGCGCTCTGGACCGCCAGGCCGATGTCCGCGGCCAGCTCGTCCTTGAACATGAAGAAGAAAATGGACATGATGGCCGGGGGGATGAGGAAAATGAGGGCCATGGTGCGCCGGTCGCGCAGGAATTGCCGGAATATCTTGCGGGCCACGAATATGGCGTTCATATACGGCCGCCTTCCGCCGGCTTCCCGTCCGGGTCCACCGGACCGGCCATCTGTTCCATATAGAATGCCTCCCAGTCCATGGCCCCGGCCTCGGCCCGGAGCTCCTCGGTTCGGCCGAAGCGCAACAGGCGCCCGCTTTTGAGGAAGGCCAGATGGCTGCAATGCTTTGCCTCGTCGAAGGCGTGGGTGCAGATGATGATAGTGTGTCCGGAGGCGGCCAGTTCCTTGAAATAGCCCCAGAAGGCCAGCCTGAGCCCGGGATCGAGCCCCACTGTGGGCTCATCCAGGAGGATGACGCGCGGGGAGTGCATCAGGGCGCAGCCCAGCGAGACGCGCTGGCGCATGCCCCCTGAAAGACTTTCCACCGTCACCCGCCGTTTCTCGGCCAGACCTAGGAGTTCCAGGACCTCGCCGATGCGGCGCCTGCGCTCAGGCCCCTGGCGCAATCCATTGATGGAACCGAAGAAGTCAAGGTTCTCGTAGACAGAGAGCTCCGAGTAGAGGGCGTTCAGCTGGGGCATGTAGCCCAGGAGGCCGGCTGTCGCGCGGCTGGGCAGATCGATGCCTTCCAAGCGGGCTCGGCCTTCGAAGGAGCGGATCAGGCCGCACAGGATCTTCACCGTAGTCGTCTTGCCCGAACCGTTCGGTCCCAATAGTCCCACCAGGCTTCCCTTCGGCACGTTGAGATCGATCCTATCCAGGGCCCTCACGCCGTTCGGATAGGTTTTTCCCAATGCGTTCGTCTCGACCGCCATGTCATGAGCCATGCTGACCTCACCCCGCATGGAAACTATAAAAACTAAAATAGTTTCCAAATCACTCTTAACCGAGTTTGTGATAGACTGTCAAGACCGCCGGCGGGAGGGCGAGAGAAAGGGATGGGACGCAGAAAGACAGGGGAGAGCGACAAGACCATCAAGGCCGACATGCTCGAGCGCCTTGGGGAGCTGTTTTTCAGGGGCGGTTTCCGGGGCATCACGATGGACAGGATCGCGCGTGACCTTCGAGTGAGTAAGAAAACACTTTACCGCTTCTTCCCCAGCAAGGAAGACATGGTGCTGAGCGTGGCCACCCTGTTCACCTCAAGGCTGCGGGCCTATTTCGAGCGCCTTCTCACAGAGATCGAGGGGGGCCGGCCTGAGGATTTCGCGCCACTCATCGAGAGAGCCCTCTCCGGCATCGGCGACCTCATTCTGACCTTGCCGGTAGGCATGCTCGAGAGTCTGGAATCCGAATTCCCTCGGGTATCCCGGAAGATCGAAGGCATACGCCGAGGCATCGTCATGGACTGCTTCACGCGGATCGTTGAGGCGGGTAAGCGCTGCGGCAAGGTGCGCTCGGATCTGGATCCGGTCTTGGCCGCGCACGTCTACGCGGGAATGCTCAATCAGATCATCGACCGCAGGGGCATGGGGCCTGAGCGTTCGCCGCGCGATGTTTACAGTACCGTACTATCGATCATGTTCCGGGGCATCATCACGCGCAGCGCCGCCGATGATTTCAAGGATCGGCCGTCGCTCCCGTCCGCGGCCGACCGCCAAGCCAAGCCCAGGTCGAGAAGGCTGGGGAAGGGACCCTGGGAATTCCTGGCCGGCCTAAACGGATCAGGCAGGGAGCTTCCTGAAGGCTGAGGCGGATTTCCCGTCGCAGAAGAGGGCCGATAGACCCAGGCCCGCGCATGCGTCTGACAGGCAGTCAGCCGTGAAGAACGAAACGTGAGTGGAGTCCTGCCGATACCACCATGACATGAAGGCGGAGGGCTCGGACGGGCGGAAGTGCGTCGCGATTGCAAGGATTCCCCCGGGAGCCAGGAGGCCGGTGGCCTTGGAGAGGGTGGCCAGCGGATCCGCGCAATGCTCGATGACCTCGTGCATGGCTAAGACTGCGTAGCTCCGTGCGAGTGCCCCGGGATCGTCCTTGAAAAGGGGATCCCAGGAATAGGCTTCCAGTCCGCGCTCCCTGAGGATGGGCTCAAGGGAAGGCCCGGGGCCCGATCCGAAGTCCAGGGCGCGCACGCCTGGAGGTGCGAAGGGCAGGATGGTCTTGTCAGCGAATTCCTCCAGCATGCGCCTGTAGCCGCTTTCTTCCAGAGAGTTGCGGTGAAGGAGGTAGCGCGTCCTCGCTTCCGCCGGTTGGGGACGGTTCCCGGCGGAGAGGAAGACGAAGCCGCAAGCCGGGCAGGCCAGGTAGAGGCGCCCGCGTCGGTCAGGACCGGCCCAGGGGCCGGCCGCAGTCCTGGAACACGCCGGGCAGGCTTTGAGGGTAGGCTGTTCCACTCCTGCAGGCTAGCCCGTAATCGAGGCTGTCGGCAATGCCCGCATGAGTCCGGCTGAACCGGCCGCAGCCGGTATCGCGGGCCTTGCCTGTACCGGGCCTCGCGCCGCCGGCCCCTATTCTTGGGCCCTGGATTTTCCTGGACGGGCTCAGTACATTAGTGGGATGGAAACCGTCAAATACCTTCCAGGCATCTCCCCGAGGGCCTGGGAACATCCGGCCGACAGGGCGGCGCTGGCAGCGTTCAAGGCCATCCCGGGCGCGGACGTGGTCGTCAGGAAATTCGTCGGGCTGACCCAGGAGAAGGCCCTCAAGCTCCTCATGCTGGCAAGCGCGGCCAGGGTCACGGAAAAGCAGTATCCGGCCGTCAATCGCCTGGTGACGCGCACGCTGGAGATCTTCGACGTGAAGGAGAGGCCGGACGTCTACGTGTCCCAGAATCCCTTCTTCAATGCCGGGGCCTATGGGGTGGACAGACCCTTCATCGTCCTTAACTCGGCCCTGGTGGACATGCTGGACGAAGGCGAGCTGGCCTACATCGTCGGGCACGAGCTGGGCCACGTCTTCAGTGGTCATGCCCTCTACAAGACCATCCTCTGGTACCTCATGAATATTTCCTCCATCGCCCTAGCCCAGTTCCCCCTGGCCAACCTCATCCTCTACGGCGTGCTGATTGCCCTGCACGAATGGGACCGCAAGAGCGAGCTCTCTGCGGACCGCGCAGGCATGCTGGCCGTCCAGGACGGACGCAGCCCCTACACCGCGCTGATGAAGAGCGCCGGCGGAAGATCCATAGGCGACATGGATATGGAGGAGTTCTTCAAGCAGGCAGCGGAGTACGACGCCGCCGGGGACGCCCTGGATTCCATCTACAAGCTCCTCAACACCCTGGGCCAGTCGCATCCATTCCCGGTAGTGCGCGTGGCCGAGCTCAAGGTCTGGGAGAAGGCCGGTTATCAGGACATCATGAACGGCATCTACGCGCGCAGGGACTCCACGGAGTCCGATGTCGGCTCGGACTTCCGCGACGCTGCCCGCCAGTACCGCGATGATATGAAGCGCTCCCAGGATCCGCTGGCCGGCGTGGCCGGCAACGTGGCCTCCGGCGCAGAGGAGCTCCTCAAGAACATGGACAAGGCCCGCCAGCAAGTGGAAGACTTCCTGACCGGACTCTTCAGGCCGCGGGACTAGGCTCAGCGGGCGATAGGCCAAGCTTGACAACTGCCCGGCTGTCCTGCTAGATTCTTCGACCGTAAGACGGCGGCATAGCTCAGTTGGCAGAGCAAACGGCTCATAACCGTTAGGTCATTGGTTCAATCCCAATTGCCGCTATCATGGCCGTTCCGGGGCAGCGCCACGGAACGGCTTTTTTCATCATCTACAATCCAGGAACCAGTCGATTCGGCGCACCATGCCGCGGCAGCCGCGAGGCATCGCCTTGACAGTCTATCGTCTACATGTTAACCAATCTGCTCATATGGTTAACGAAGGCATGAGTCCGCGGGCCTTGATCCTCGCTCGTCTGCGCGATGCGGAGGGGCCGGTCAGCGGCCAGGACTTGGCCGACCAGGCCGGATTGAGCCGTGTGGCAGTGCATAAGCATGCCCGGGCGATGGAGACCTACGGCTATCGCCTGCAGGCCGACCGGCGCGGCTATATCCTGGAGCGCGATGGGGATTATCTCTACCCTTGGGAGTTCCCGGGGATTGAGGAGCGGGTCGAGCACTGGCGGGCCCTGGGATCCACCATGGACAGGGCCCTGGCCCTCGGAACGGAGAAGCCTGGACGCGGATGGTTGGTGATCGCCGAGAGCCAGGCGGCCGGTCGCGGAAGGCGGCGGCGCGCCTGGGAGTCGAGGCCGGGAGGAATATTCGCCAGCCTGTGTCTGACGGGGCGGGAAAACGAAGCCGGGGTTGACGGAACCGCCCTGTGCGCGCGGGCTCGGGTGGCCGCCGGCCTAGCCGTATGCATGGCCCTGCGGGAGGAGGCCGGCATTGAAGCCGGGTTGCAGTGGCCCAATGACGTCTACGCCGGAGGACGTAAGCTGGGCGGTATCCTGGTGGAAATGAGCGGCGAGCCCGAATGCCCGAGACTCATCGTCCTCGGCCTGGGGATCAACGTGCGTAACCGACCGCCGCGTGGAGCCACCAGCCTGAAGGCCCTTGGGGCCAAAGTCCCTCCGCGGCGCATCATCCTGGCTTCTGTGCTCAGGCACTTCGCATCCCTTTACAGGGAGGACGGGAACCTGGAAGCGTCCTGGAACGCCCTCTTCCTCGGAAGGGGCATGGCTGTCGTCTCACGCGATGGCCTGAGGCTGGGCAGGGCCATAGGCATAGACGGACACGGTGACATCCTTGTGGAGGGAGGGCGCGGAAGCGCCTACCCGCCCTGGCAGGCCCTCATCGAGGGGAAAGGCGGAATGGAATGAAGAGCGGGCGGATTCTCATCATGCCGGTCCTGGCGTCAGTGTGCGCCTCGCTGATAGCCATCGGGGCCTACCTGGCCTTCCCGGTTCCCGGCAGCCCGGTGCCTATCGTGCTTCAAAACTTGTTCGTGATGCTGACGGCCCTCATCATGCCCATGCCCTGGAGCCTGGCCGCCGTGCTCATCTACCTTGGCATGGGCGCGCTGGGCTTGCCGGTCTTTCAAGGCGGCACGGGCGGCCTGGCCCGTTTCGCCGGCCCCACGGGGGGCTTCCTGACCGCCTACATACCGGCCACCGCGGTGATGGGTCTTTTGGCGCTGCGCGGCCCGCGCAGGCTCTGGAAGTACGCCCTGGCAGCCGTCCTGGGCATCATCATCGTCTACGCCATCGGACTGCCCTGGCTCAGGGCCGTGATCGGGGGCGGCTGGATGAAGGCCATCAGCGCGGGCTTCCTGCCATTCATAGGCTGGGATGCCCTGAAGGCCCTTGTGGCGGTCCCGATCGCCTATTCGCTGAGACCCTGGCTGGAGGAAAAGCTGGCCGAGCGGGATGTCGATGCCTGAGCTCCTCAGGGCCGAGGATCTCTGCTACCAATTCAGGGATGGCAGCCTGGGCTTGGATGGAGCCTGCCTGAGCCTGGATGAGGGCGACTTCCTCCTCCTGGCCGGACGGAATGGAGCAGGTAAGACGCTCCTCATGCGCCATCTGGCTGGCCTCATGAAGCCGAGATCCGGCCGGATTCTCTACCGCGGACGAGAGACCGCGCCGTCCGATGGGGTTCTGCGCACTAAGGTGGGGCTGGTCTTCCAAGATCCCATGGCGCAGATCGTATGCCAGAGCGTGTTGGAGGACGCGGCCTTCGGGCCCCTTAATCAGGGGTATACGCCTGAAGAGGCGGATGAGCGAGCCATGCACGCCCTGAGGGTTCTGGGCATGGATGCCCTGGCCGCCCGCGATCCGGCCAGCCTTTCCGGTGGGGAGCTCCGGCGCCTGGCCATCGCCGGTCTCCTGGCCATGGAGCGCGAATGCCTCATCCTGGACGAGCCCTTCGCCAACCTCGACTACCCCTCCGTGCGCGCGGTCCTGGAGACCCTGGCCGAGCTCCACGCGCGCGGCCAGACCATCCTCCTCCTCACCCATGAGATAGAGAAGTCGCTAGCCCAGGCCACCCGGCTGGCCATCATGGACGGTGGCCGCATCGTATACCAGGGAAATCCCGATGGCATGGACCCGGCCGATTTCCCGCGCCACGGCCTCCACAACCCCTTCAGACGGCCGCAGTGCCGCGCCGAACTCTCATGGCTTCTGCCTTGAAACAGGGCCTGAGAGAAGGTCGGAAGCGGGATCACGCCATGGCCCGGCCTATAAGCGGAAAGCCCTTCCATCCCATCCCATCGGCCCTGGCCCTCGCCCTCTACTCAGTGATGATTGCGGTCTGTGGGGCCCCGGGCCTCTGCCTGGCTCTGGCGGCCGGGGTCATCTCCCTGGCCTTAGCCGGGGTGGGACCGGCCCAGGCGGCCCGGGACGGGCGCTTCCTCCTCTGGATGGCCCTCTTCATCATACCGGCCCGCCTGATCGACCCATGGGCCAAGCCGGTCTTCGATCCGACCGCCATCCTGGGAACCCTGGCCTACATAGCCCGCCTCATCGCTGTCTTCCTGCACGCCGAGGCATTCTACCGCGGGACCGGGGCCTTTGAGGCAGCAGACGCCATCAGCGCCTCGGCTCGGGCCGTCACAGGGCGCGCGGACATCGATCCGGGTATGTATGCGGCCCTGGCCATCCTCCTCATGCCCAGACTCCTGGTGCAGGCCGGCGCAAGCCTTGATGCGGCCCGTTCGCGCGGCTACGCCCTTAGGCCGGCCAGGCGGGGGAGGGCAGGGCTCCCCCGCCTTCGCCGAGGCCTGGCGGCCGCCCGGGCCATCCTTGGGTCCATGCTGAAGCGATCCCTTATGGAGGGCTTCAGGCGGGCAGAGGCCCTTGAAGCCCGCTCCTATACCCCGGCCCGCCGTCTGAGGCTCAGGCCCTTAGGCCTCCGGGACGTTCTGCAGGCCGCCACACCGGCTGCGGCGCTGGTGGTCCTCTTGGCCATCGGCCTATAATGGGGAGATAAGCCTCAACCGCCGGCGCCTTCCTCCCGACAATGACGGGAGAGGCCCTGGGATGGAAGAAGGCTTGGGGCGGCCCGCCCTACCGGAGTTCAACGTGCAAGACCTCGAAGCTTATGTGATCCGCGAGGCCGAACGCCGCGGCGACCGGCTCTACCGCATCATCCTGACCCCGTTCGAGCCCAGCCCCTTCCCGGCCCGGCGCCTCTCCCTGGACTTGGCGCGCATGGAGTACGACTTCAATGTCGTGCGCGTGTGCCCTGAGCCCGGCGCGGCCAGGGAGCTGCCCGGCAAGGTGGTCTACTTCATCACCACCATGATGCCCTTCGAGCGCGCCGCGGCTCTGGCCGCCTCCAGGCTGAACGGGTCCGTGGACATCGCCGAGATACCCTACTCAGCCTGGACAGAGGAGAGCGCCCGTTGGACCGCCGAGCATTGCGCGCCGCGTTCGCCCAGGCGCGACCAGGCCAAGGCCGACATGGCCATGCTGGTGCTTTCCTATAAGATCCTGCGCTTCGATATGGAGAGGATACTCGCGGCCGTCTCGGAGTCGGCCGATGGGCTTGAACCGGGGCAGGCACGCGGTTCCATGGGGCGCTTCGAGTCCCGCTTGGCGGCCTTCCAGGACGGCGGCCTTTCCTTTCTGTGCTTTGAGCAAGGAGGGCGGCGGCGCTACGTGCCCCGCTTCATGGTGCGCGGCTTCGCCTTCGACCACGGCGACTCCAGACGCTATTGGCCGGCCAGCTTCGGCGGCGATGACGCAGCGGCGGCTGAGGTGGGCGGCGAGGCGCGCTTCAGCGTCATTCTGGGCGCCCAGGACGGCGCGGGGGCCTTCGCGGCCGAGGCCGATCGCCTGGTCTCTTACGGAGACATACCTCTGTCGAACATACACATCGTCGGGCGCGTCTCAAAGGACCTTTTCGAGGCTGATTTCGGCGACAACAGGGCCCTCCTCCTCCTGCCCGATTTCTCCCGGGACTGAGGAGACCAGCATCGCCGAGGCCACCCCGCGCGCGGGCCTGGCCCTAACCCCGCGGAATAAGTATCTTCTGCCGCGGAGGCCATGATGTCATCCACCGAGTGGCGCGAGCGGCTGTACAGCAGAACCTTTGACGAAATCCTCGAGGGCCTGGAGGCTATCTATGCCGAGAAGGGCGAGGCCAGCCTGGAGCAGGTCCGGGGAGCCCTGAGGCACCTGTATATCCTGGAGGGCAATGACCAGGGCGGGCGGGGCGAGCGCGAGGACGCCGTGCTGAGGGCCCAGGTAGCGGCCCACGAGGCTTTCCTGCACGCCCGCGACGGCGCTTCCGGGTGGAAATGAGGACAAGCAACCCCGTCCCGTATCGGTCTCAGTCCCGGTTCGCCTCGAAAATGCGCTCGAATTCCCCCTGAAGTTCCATGAAGATTTCCACCAAGCGCGGGTCGAAGTGGCTGCCTGACCAGTCCCTGATCTTGGCCAGGGCCACCGGATGGGCGTAAGCCGGTTTATAGGAGCGCTTCATGCGCAGGGCGTCATAGACGTCGGCGATGGAGACAATGCGCGCGGCCAGGGGAATCATCTCGCCCTGGAGCCTGTAAGGATAGCCGTTGCCGTCCCACATCTCGTGGTGGGAAAGGGCGATCTGCTTGGCCATCGGGTTGGGATAGGTGGAAAGGATGTAGGCCCCGTTGATGGTATGCTCGCGCATGATCGACCACTCCCATGGAGTGAGGGGGCCGGACTTGTTGAGGATGTCGTCAGGGGTGCCTATCTTGCCCACGTCGTGCATGGCCGCCAGGAAACCGATGTCGTCGAGGAAGTCCTGGTCCACGGAGGGAAAGCGCGGATCGTTATAGAGCCGACTGGAGATCATGCGCGAGTAGGAGTTGACCCGCTCGATGTGCGCCCCGGTATCGTTGTCCTTGAGCTTGGAGGCCTCGAGGAGCGAGAGGAACATGG
>CAYYCP010000037.1:0-30986 GCA_964470375.1 uncultured Spirochaetales bacterium | reverse complement strand
GGCGGGGGCTCTTTCCCCCTGAGGGAGGGCGGACGCCGAGGCTGAACGGCGGTCCTGCTTGCAGAGCCTTCTTTTTCTTACTACTATACAAATGTATAGCTATGGAAGACGAAGCCGGGGGCCCGGCGGGCCTTTTCATGCCCTTTTCCTCCTACTCCTTCCTGCGCGGCACGGCTTCGCCGGCGGAGCTGGCCGCCTGGGCGCGCCGGGCGGGCTACCCGGGCCTTGCTCTGGCCGACATGGGGAACCTCTACGCCCTCCCCCTGGCCGTGGAGGCGGCCCGGGCCGAGGGGCGGAAGCTCCTGGCGGCGGCCCGGATCCCCTGGGAGGGGCGAGTCCTCTTCAGCGCCATCGCCCTGGACAGGGAGGGCTATGGACTCCTCTGCGATATCCTGAGCCGGCGTTTCTCCGCCCGCGATGCCTGGCTGCGGGGGCGCATGGGGGGGGAGGATAGACCCAGGGGAGGGGGGATCGATGATGAGGCCGATGAGGATGCCGGGATCGCGGCCGGCCTCCTGGCGGAGCTCTTCCCCCCGCCCCCGGGTGATCCCCTGGACTGGGTCCTGGAGGCCGGGGGGCGGGGCCTGGCCCTCCTCTCTGTCCACCAGGACGTCCTGGTCCGCCTCAGGGCCGGGGGCTGCGCCGATGTCTACGGGGAGCTCCCGGCCGGCCTGCCCTTCCGCGCCTTGGCGCGCTTCTGCGCCCGCGAGGGCCTGGAGCCCATGGCGGTCAACGCGGCCCTAACCCGCGACTCCCTGGACATCCTGCGCTGGAAGCTCCTGCGCTGCTCGGCCACCCGCTTGAGCCTGTTCGCCTTCGAGGCCGGCCTGGCCGAGGCCGCCGGAAGGCCCTGGTACCCGGAGAGCGCCGCCTTGGCCTGCCTCTCCGAGGACCTGCCCGAGCTCCCGCCCGATCCCTCCTGGGGCTTCAGGGATGCTGAGGAGATGCGCTCGCTCTTCTCGGCCTTGCCGGAGGCCCTTGTCTCCGCCGGCGCCCTCCTGGAGGCGGCGGAGCCGGCCGAGGCCTTCCTCTCTCCGCGCCCGGTCTTCCCGCCCTACGAGCCGCCCCTGGACGGGGGCTCCTCCCTGGAGGGGAGCTTCGGGCCGCCCCTGGCGGAGGCCGATGCCCAGGCCCTCTTGGCCCGCCTCTGCCGCCAGGGCATAAGCGGGCGCTACGGGCCGGGCGGGGAGGCCCGCGTTGACGTCGCCCAACGTCTCGAGCGCGAGCTGGGCGTGATAGGCGCCAAGGGCTTCGCCTCCTATTTCCTGGTGGTGCGCGACATCGTGCTGTCCTGCCCGCGCACTTGCGGGCGCGGCAGCGCGGCCTCCAGCATCGTGGCCTACCTCCTGCGCCTGACCCACGTGGATCCCCTGGAGCACGATCTCTTCTTCGAGCGCTTCCTGAACGAGGGCCGCTCCGACCCGCCCGACATCGACATCGATTTTCCCTGGGACGAGCGGGCAACCCTCCTGGCGCGGGTCTTCCGGCGCTACCGCGGGCGCTCGGGCATGGTGGCCGACCACTGTACCTTCAGGCGGCGGGGGGCCCTGCGCGAGGCGGCCCTGGCCTCCGGGGCTTCCGACGAGGAGGCCGCGGCCTGGGCCGGCCTCATGGAGCTGGGGCGCTGGGATGAGATCCCCATCGGGCCGCGGCGCGCGGCCGAGCTCCTGCGCGGCCTCCCGCGCTACCTGGGCACCCATCCCGGGGGGGTGGTCATCGTCCCGGGGCGGCTGGCGGATTATGTCCACTGCCAACCCTCACGCGCGGGCTACCCGGTCATCGCCTGGGAGAAGGAGGGGGCCGAGGCGGCCGGGCTGGTGAAGATCGACCTCCTGGGAAACCGCTCCCTGGCCGTGCTGCGCGACTGCATCGAGCTGTGCCGGCCCCGTCTGGGCGGGGACAGGCGCGCCGAGTGGGGCGACTTCTCGGTGACCCGCGACGCGCGCGTGCGGGCCATGATCGAGCGCGGGGACACCCTTGGGGTCTTCTACGTGGAGTCCCCGGCCACCCGGGCCTTGCTCAGGAAGATGGGCGAGGGAGACTACGCCCACCTGGTGGCGGCCTCCTCCATCATCCGCCCGGCCGCCAACAAGTGGATAGACGAGTACGTGGTGCGCATGAAGACCGGGGCCTGGGAGCGCCTGCCCGCGGCCGTGGAGGACGCGTTGCGCGAAACCTACGGGGTGATGGTCTACCAGGAGGACGTGGCCCGGGTGGCCATAGCCGCGGCCGGCTTCGATTCGGCCAAGGCCGACCGCCTGCGCAAGGCCCTCACCAAGAAGGATCGCCTCCTCAGGGTGGCCCAGCTCAAGGAGGATTTCCAGGAAGGCGCCCGCGCGCGCGGCTGCGCCGAAGCGGACATCGCTCGCATGTGGGAGATGATGCTGTCCTTCGACGGCTACTCCTTCTGCAAGGCCCACTCGGCCTCCT
This sequence comes from uncultured Spirochaetales bacterium, assembly GCA_964470375.1. Classification (GTDB taxonomy): domain Bacteria; phylum Spirochaetota; class Spirochaetia; order Treponematales; family JBGSOB01; genus CAYNQK01. The sequence goes on along the minus strand of CAYYCP010000037.1, from coordinate 28,556 downwards.
ACGCCCTGGTGTCCTACAAGCTGGCCTACTTCAAGGCCCGCTTGCCGGTGGAATTCCTCTGCTGCGTCATCAACAACGGGGGCGGTTTTTACGCCCGCCAGGTCTACGTGGACGAGGCCCGCCGGCGGGGGGCCCGCATCCTGCCCCCGCGGGTCTGCCTGAGCGCGGACGGCTACTCGGTGGAGCAGCGGGCCGACGGCGGGCGCGACCTGCGCGCCGGTCTCTCTCAGGTGAAGGGGCTCTCGGCGGTCCTGCGTGGGCGCATCCTGGAGGCGCGCGCGGCCGGGGGCCCCTTCCGCTCCGCGGAAGACTTCTTCCGCAGGGCCAGGCCTCGCGCTGACGAGGCCCGGGCCCTTGTCCTGGCGGGGGCCCTGGACGGGCTCCCGGCTGAGGAGGGCGGGGAGGGTCTGTCCCGGCCGGCCCTCCTCTGGGCCTGGGAGGCATGGCGCCTGGAGGATGAGAGGGAGGGGGAGGGGGCTGGGCGGGGCCCCGGCGGAGGCCAGGAGGGCTACAGCCCCGCCGCCGCCGGACATTTCGCCGCCGGCGGACTTTTCGCCGCAGAGCCGGGAGCCCTCACTCCAGGCTTAGGCCCTCCGGGGGACTACTCCCGGACGGAGAAGCTCGCCCACGAGGCGGCCGGCCTGGGCCTCCTCCTCTCGCGCCATCCCCTGGACTGCTACGCCGAGCGTGCCCGCCGGGCGGCCGCCCGCCTGGGCCTGCCCGAGCCGGTGGACTCGCGGCGCCTTCCCGAACTGGTGGGGGCCGAGGTGGCCATAGCCGGGACGGCCGCGGCCGGCAAGGAGGTCCTCACCCGCGGCGGCAAGGCCATGTGCTTCCGCTCCTTCGAGGACGGCTACGGTTTCTTCGAGGCTGTTCTTTTCCCCCAGGTTTACGACAGGCTCCTGCCGGTGCTCGAATCGAACAGGGCCTTCCTTGTCATAGGACTGGTCCAGAATGATCTGGGCAGCCTTTCCCTGGAGGTCAGGGACGTGATAGGCTTGTCCCGGAGAAGATGAGGGTACTTCTGTGCCACGAGCCCGCCGACGCGGGCGACATGAGGGATCTCCTGGGAGCCCTTCGCGGGGGCGGCTTCGAGGCCGCCCCCCTGTGCCTGGAGAGCTCCTGGGAGGAGGGGTCTACGGCCGGCCTGGAGCCCCTCCTGGAACAGGCCACCCACTACCTCCTCCTCTGGTCGGCCTCAAGCGCCGCCTCCACCTGGCTGCCCTACTTGGCCGGCTTGTGCGCGGGACGGAAGGCCCACGCGGCCGTCTACCGCATCCAAGCCTCTCCCCGCCTGCCCGCATACCTGCAGGGACTCTCCCTCATCGACTCTCCCGGGGAACTGCGCAGCTACTACGCCGCCGAGCGCGAGTCCTGGCTTGTCGAGCACGACCGAGCGATGGCCAAGCGCGAGCTCCTGGACATGGGCACGCCCTTCACCATTGACGCTATGGCCGAGCGCGTGCGCGAGGGCGACATCAGGGCGGTGTCGCTCTTCGTCCGGGCGGGCATGGGACCCGGATCACGGGACCGCCACGGGGTGCCCATGCTCTGTCTGGCGGCTCGGGCCCGCCACCGCCGCACGGCCGCTCTCCTGGTCTCCCTGGGGGCTGAGTTGGACGCCCAGAGCGATGACCGCGGCAACAGCGCCCTCATGGATGCGGCGGCCGCCGGCTCGCCGGATATCGTGGCCGACCTGGTGGCCAAGGGCGCCCGCGTGGATCTCAAGTCCAAGGACGGCCAGACTGCCCTAGTGATTGCCGTGGGCAAGCGGGACAGGGCCAGCGTGGAAGTCCTCCTGGCCGCCGGCGCCGACCCTGACGATGCCGACAAGCTGGGCTACAGCGCCCGCAAGTACGCCGAGCTCTTCAAGGACGCCATGCTTGTTGAGCTCTTCTCCCGTTACCCGCCGCGCGCCGGCTAGGACTTGAGGCAGCGGCTCATAAGGGTCGCATCAAGACAACCGCCATGGCTTCAACGGCCTCGCCCCGGCCCACATCGCCGAGGCCTTCATTCGTCTTGGCCTTGAATGAGACGGCACCCTTCCCTGTTCCCAAGCAGGCTGCCAGTGAGGCCCGGATAGCCTCCCGGTAGGGCCCAAGGCGCGGCGCCTCCAGGATGACCGTGCAGTCCGCATTCGTGCACTCGTAGCCCAGGTCGCGGGCCATGCCGACAACCCGCTCAAGGATGAGCCGGGAATCTATGTCTTTCCAGGCCGGATCAGCGGGAGGGAAGAGCTGGCCTATGTCGCCCATGGCCAAAGCCCCCAGGACGGCGTCGGCCAATGCGTGGAGGAGGACGTCCCCGTCCGAGTGACCCAATTCGCCGCGGTCGTGGGCTATTTCCACGCCGCCGATGAGGAGGCGCCGCCCCGGGACAAGGCGGTGGATGTCCCAGCCCTGTCCGACTCGCATGCCCCCGACCATCACAGGTCCCCGGCGTAAGTGATCTTGAGGTTGGTCTCTTCGCCTTCCACCCAGGCCACCGCACCCTCGCCGAAGGCCGCCCAGACCTCGGTATCGTCAGTGAAGGCATCATCGACTTCCCCAGCGACGATGGCCTCCTCGGCGGCTCGGTGGGCTCTCAGGATGCGCCAGAAATCGAAACCCTGGGGGGTCTGGGCGGCCATTACCCGACTGCGCTTGAGGTGGGCCGCCACCATGCCGGAGGGATCGGCCTCCTTGAGGGTGTCGCGGGAGGGCACAAGAGGAAGGGCCGCGCCATGCTCGCGGGCGGCCTTGGCTACGCGCCTCGCCAGGTCCGGGCTGGCCCAGGGCCTAGCGGCGTCGTGGATGAGGACGATGGCTGGGTCGCCGCCGACGGCCAATGCCTCCAGCCCGCGCAGGACGGAGGCGCGCCGACTGCGCCCGCCCTCGGCGAAGAGGAGGCGTATCCCCGGCGGGGGGGAGAGATCTGCGGGCAGGGCGGCCTTGGCGGCGGCAAGGCCGCCCGGGGGATGGGTGATGACGATGGATGAGATGATTCCGGAAGCCGACAGATTCCGCAGGGAGGCGGCCAGGACGCTCTGGCCGCCCAGGTCGCGGTATTCCTTCTTTGGGCCCGGCCCCATGCGGGCGGAGGAACCGGCCGCGGTCAGGACGGCGACGCAGTCAGCCGATCCCATGCCCCTGCCGCCTCACTTCTCCAGGCGCGAGAAGATGAGCTCCTCGACCTCCTCCTTAGTCTTGTTGAGGGAGAAGGAGATCTCGTCCTCCAGGAGCTTGAGGGCCGAATCGTAGAGCTTGCGCTCCAGGATGGGCAGCTCCTTGATCTTGGAGCGGTGGTAAAGGGACCTGACGATGGTGGCTATGTCCTGGACCGAGCCCTTCTTGAGGAGGTCCAGGTTCATCTGGTAGCGCAGTTTCCAGTCAGAGGGGATGGGCTCGTACTGCTCGGAGATGAGGCGCAGGGCGGCCTCGGCCTCCTTTTTGGGGACGATGGCCCGGATACCCAGCTCCTTGGCCTTCTCCACCGGGACCATCACGGTCATGTCGGACACTTCCAGGTAGATCACGTAGTAGGGGATCTTCTTGTCCTTGAAGGTCTTTTCCTCGATTCTGAGGATCTTGCCCACGCCCTGGCTGGGGTAGACGATCTCCTGGCCCGATTTGAACTCAGACCCTGATTTATCCTGGGCTTTTGCGCACATACCTGGCGATGATAGCATGGAAGGGGGCACAGGAACAAGGCGGCCCGAAAGGCCGGAGGGCCCCGGCCGATGCTGCGGTATTCCCGCGCGCTCGGCCGGAGACACGGCGTAGTCAGGCCTGCCGCGGCTCAGTAGGAGGCCCTGACCAAACCTTCCAGGGCCACGCCGGCCTTGAAGAAGAGGCTCTTGAAGGGGTGTATGTCCAGGGGATTGGAGGCCCAGCCGCCCACCGTGTCCGTGGATATGACGTTTAGGGCCACTGGGTGGCTCACGGGCACGCAGGCCCCGCTCTCCAATATGAGGCGCTCGGCCTCGGCCAGGGTGTCCAGGCGCTCCTGGCCCTCCTGGCCCATGGAGCGCCGGAGCAGCCTGTCCACGACCGGGTCAGAGAAGCGCGCGTCATTCAGGTTGGAGTCCGAACCCCACATCTGCAGGAATGTCAGCGGATCGGCGAAGTCGCCTATCCAGGTCATGTAGCCGATGGCGTAGTCCTGGGCCTTCAGGCCGGAGAAATACTCTGCTCCGACGGATTTAAGAATCCTAACCTTGATGCCGACCTCGCTCCATGCCTGAACCAGGATATCGCCCAGGGCGGCCTGGTCCTCCCCGGCGCCCAAGCGTAGAACCACCTCGGGCAGGGAGGCTGGGTCGGGATAGCCGGCCTTGGCCAGGAGGGCCAGGGCGGCCTCCTTCCCCCCATTCAGGGCGGCCGGCTTGGGCTTATAGCCCTGGAGGGCCACCACCAGGGTGTCGGCCGGCATGAAGTAGCGCTCTGGATCGCGCAGGCGAGTGAGGGGGGCCAGGTCCAGGAGGGCCTGGCGCACGCGCGGGTCGGAGAAGGGCTTGCGGTCGCAACGGAAGAAGAGGTAAGAGGTTGCGAACATGGGCAGGGTGTACTGGATGGAGCTGCGGTCCAGGAGGAGTTCGGGATCCATGCCCCCGGCCAGCCAGTGCAGCTCGCCTGAGTTGTAGCGCTGGGTCAGGATCGAATCCTGGTCGGAGAAGATGGCCCGGATGGAGGGCAAGCGCACATTGGCCGCGTCCCAATACTGGGGGTTCTTGCGCAGGACCATCTCACTTTCGTTCAGGGATTCCAGGACGAAGGGCCCCGATGTGGGCGGCCCGGGCAGCCTGTCCCAGGCTCCCGGCTTGAGGGCCAGGGGATGCAGGACCGAGAAGGAGTGGTGGCAGAGGAGCTTGAGGAAGTAGGCGGCCGGATGTTCCAGGGTGACCGCCAGCATGCTCGCGGATATGGCCTTGATACCTACTTTTTTTTGGTCCTTGAGGGTCCCGGTGCGGTAGTCGCGCGCGCCCTGGATGACGTCGAAGAGGGAGGAGTACTCCGCGTCTTCATCCGGGGAGATGATCCTGAACCAGCTCGCGCGCACATGGGCGGCCGTGATCGGATCGCCGTTGGAGAAGCGCGCCCCGGGCCTGATGGTGAAGATATAGGTGCGCTTGTCCTTGGAGCGCTCCATGGACGCCGCCAGTGAGGGCAGGGGCTCCAAGGTCTTGGGATCGTAGGTGTACAAGCAGTCGTGCAGGGCGGTGAAGAGCTGGGCTTCAGTGGCCGAATAGGCGTGGTGCGGATCCAGCTCGATGCCGAAGGCAGCGGTGGCGTAGACGAATTCCCCTTGGACCGGCAGGGCTTCTCCGGCCTCAGCGGGCAGGGCGCCCAGGGGCGCGGCCAGGCAGGCCGCCGCCAGGGCCGTGATCAGGGCTAGAGGGACCGTCGCCCGCCGTCCGCCGCCATTCCGAGGCGATACGCTCATGCAGCTCATAGCCGCCGCCCGCGCCTCAGCCGACGAAGAAACCGGCCACGATGAGGCCGATGCCGGCCACGGCCGCTATGATGGCGGCCGCTGTGAGGCCCTTGATGCCGCTGGCCGCCCTGGCGCTGAGCTCTTCCTCGCTCTTCACCGAGACGATGAATTTCTCGCCCTTAGTGCTGGAGCGCTTGACCACCAGCTCCCCGCCTGAGTCGCTGGCCTCACCCAGGACGTATAAGTCGCGCCCCACCGGGACCAGTTTCTCCTCGTAGCGGTAGCCCAGGGTGCGCTTGCCAGCACCCAGGGCGGCCCGGGTCAGGTCGAAGGCGAAGGAGCCCAGGCTGAAGCGCTCCCCGGGCAGGGATGTCTCGAACTTGGACAGGCTTGTCTCCCAGACGATCTCGGCACCCTCGGGCAGCACCTTCACCACTCCGGTCTGATCTCGCACCATGAAGGGGACGCGGCGCTCGTTGGAGGACAGGGTCTCGGAGCCGCGCCTGGTCTTCTGCGACCGGCGCCCCTCGGAGTCGGTCTCCCAATAGGTCTCCTCGTACTCTCTATCCAGGCGCACGTTGTAGGCCACGCAGGCCTGACCGGTGAATTCGGCCTTGAGGGGCTCGGCGCACTCGGCCTTGCCCTTCACCTCAACACGTTGGATGAAGGAGCCCCGGCCCATCTGGTCCCGCACCTCTTCCAGCTGGGCGGCGCTGTAGGTCTCCGTTGCCTGCATCTGGCCAAGCCGATTGCGCTTGGAGGCGGCTATGGCCAGGAGAATCGGGGCGGCCACGAGGGCGATCCCGCCGATCACGAACAACATTGTGCTACCCTCCGGGGCCGCGCGGCCCCCGCCTCACTGGGCCGCATCGGCCTTTATGCCCAGTTTGCGCATCTGCTCCAGCTCCTCGCGCTGGGCCACGTACTCGTGCTTTTTCTGGTTGGCGCGGATGATGGTGTTCTTCACCGTTTCGGTTTCCAGCTTGATGCCGTGGAGGCGGGCCCTGTCTTCCTTGGACACCTCGCTGCGGAAGAAGAGGTCCAGGGCCGCCAGGCGGCGATGCAGGGCCTGGAGCTCCTCGATGTTTTTCTCCAGGAAGGCGTACAGCCCGTCCTCGGTGATGGACTCCATGCGCTGCCAGGCCGTTCCCGAGCGCGCGTTGAGGGACTGGTACAGGCGCGATCTCTTGCGCATGTCCTCGAGAAACTGGGTGAAGTTGAGGTTCTCCGTGCGCTGGGCGGTGGTGATGGGGTCGATAAATTCCACCTCGCAGTAGACATCCTTGGTCCCGCGCACGAACAGCGAGCGCAGGGCCTTGCGCAGCTTGGCCCAGAAGGTGTTGCGCTCGGCCTCCAGTATGGCCATGTTCTGCTCCAGCTTCTGCACCGCGTCGTCGAGCTGGAGGTAGACCGAGGTGATCGCCCGCAGGCCCTCCGATAATATGGCCCGGAAATTGATTTCCTGCTTGGCGTCCTTCTTCTTCTCCTCGCGCACCGCCAGCTCCTTGAGCACGGCGCGCCGCAGGCCCTCGTTGTCCTGTGAGTAGTCCTCGGACAGGACCTCCTGGACCAGCTCGGGGTAGAAGGGGCGCTCGGGCTTGACCTCGGCGAACTTGCGTTTGATGGCCTTGAGGGTCTCCTCCTTGTGGCTGACCACCCGCTCGCGCTCCAGGTGCATCAGCGCCAGCACGTCCGCGCGCAGGGCCAGCTTCCAGCTCTCCTTGTGGCAGGTGGTCAGGTCGCGCAAAATCTGGGCTATGGCCTTGGAGGCCCGGTCCAGGTGCGAGAGCCCGTCGTTGACCACGCCGACCGAGAGGCTGTCCGAGCCCTTGCGGATGAGCTCGGTGAATTCGGCGAAGCAGCGCGTGTTGATGTTGGCGGAATTGACGGAGAACTGGCTGAAGTTGAAGTAGCGCGTCAGGCCGATCAGGCGCTTGATGCGGTCCATGTTCAGGAACTCGAAGGAGAACTGGTAGTAGTTGATCAGGAAATCCAGCTGGGCGTCGTACTGCGATATGCGCGTGGACAGCTGCTCAGTCTTCTCGGACTCGGGGAAGGATCTCTCGGGCGGGATGTCCACCTCGGAGATGCGGGTGTCAAAGCGGTAGGGGTCGTCGTGGATCAGGGCCTTCTTCATCATGATGTTGCGGATGCCCTGGAAGGCCGAGTAGAGTATTTTGAACTGGTCGCGCAGTTGGGGCAGGGCCTCTGCATCCATGTAGGCGATCTTGCGCTCGAGTGCATCGGCCAATTCGGTGACGTAGGTATCTGCGCTTCTCATGCGAAGTAATTATGGGATACTTTGTACGGGAAGGCAAGATGGAGGGGGCATGGGCGAGGCAGGCCCGTTCAGGCGGGAGATCCTAGTTGCAGGCGTGCTGGACGGAGAGGCCGCCCGCTGGCCGGAGGCGCGCGCCCTGCTGGAGTCGCGCTTCGGGCCGATTGCTCTTGAAAGCCCGCCTACGCCCTTCCATTGGACCGATTATTACCAGGCCGAGATGGGTCCGAACCTGCTCAGGCGCTACCTGGCCTTCGCCGATCCCGTGGATCCCGCCGGCCTGGCCGCCCTGAAGCTGGCGGCCAATACCATGGAGGCCGCCCTGGCGCGACCCGGGGGAGGGCGCGCCTTTAACATCGACCCGGGCCTCCTCTCGCCGGGGCGCCTTTGCCTGGCCAGCACCAAGGATAGGGCCCAGCGTATACCCCTGGGTTCCGGCATCTACGCCGAGCTCACCCTGATCTATCGGCGCGGCGCCTTCGAGGCCCTGCCCTGGACCTACCCCGACTACGCATCGCAGGAGGTCCGGGACATGCTGGCCGCCTGGCGCGCCCGCCTCATGCCCATCCTCAAGGGCAACTGAAGCGCGGGCCGGGCTTCTTGCGATGAGTGGGCATGAAGTACCCCTGGGTGACGGCCATCGTCGTGAGCGCGGCGGCTGGTTTGGCCCTGATCCTGGCCGCCTCACTTCTGCAATCCTGCACTCCCTCGTCCTCCTTTATCGTCCTCAGGATGCCCGAGCCGCCGGAGTCCTGGGCGGACTTGGCACGGGGCCTGCCCCTCTCGCTCTGCCTGAGCGTCCACGCTTCTTGGGGATCGCGCCTCCTGGCAAGCGGTCTGCCCTTCGGCGGTCGGGCCATGGTCCCGCGGGAGTCCGCTTCCTTCGCGGCTTACCTGGCCTATCCCGAGGGACCTGGGCTCGGCCTGGCCCCGGCCGGCCTCGTCCTCCCGGCTGCCGGGAGTGGAGGGGGGCCGGCCTCCGCCATGGAGGCGGCCCTCGGCCTTGAGGGCGCGGGGCCGCCGGAGTTCTCCCTCAGCTTCGAGGATGGCTGGAGCGCCCGCCTGGCAGCCCAGCTCTGCGCCCGGGATCCCGAGGCGGCTGCCTACTTCGATTGGGAGCGCCTGAGGGAGGAACAGACCGCCCGCGGGGGCGACCCTTGGCTCCTGGATCCGGCCCGGGTGGTGGACGAGATCCTCTCGCGCTCCTTTAGCTCATCCGCGCTGAGATGCATGGCCGGGGAGGAGACGCGCATCCCTCTATCGGCGGTTGCGTTCCCCATCGATGACGGCCTCGGCGGCTATGCCGAGGGCGGCGGCGGGGCAGGCATCGACATCGCGGCTATGGAGGGCGCATGGGCATGCTCGAGTCCCTTCGCGCGGGCCAGGCTGGCCGGGGGAGTGCTGACCCTCTCTTGGCGCCCTGCCTCGGGGACTGTCCTCAGCCGCCCCGGTGCGCGCATCCTCGTCTGCCCCGACCCCGCCGGTGACCTGGAAGCCTTCCCGGCCGTCCAAGAAGTCCAATGACACTCCATTCTCAATGGGGAAAAATTGCTAAAAAACGATCAAGCCGGGATGCGGATTATGAACAGGCAGCCGCGGCCCTCCTCGCTCTCCAGGCTGACCGAGCCCCCGTGAGCCTTGGCGATGTGCTTGACGATGGACAGGCCCAGGCCGGTCCCGCCCAGCTCCCGCGAGCGTCCAGGATCAACGCGGTAGAAGCGCTCGAAGATCCGGGCCCTGTCCTTGGCCGGGATGCCCGGCCCTCGGTCGCGCACGCGTATGCAGGCCCAGCCCCCCTCTAGTCCGCCCTCCACCGCTACCGGTGAAGCCTGGGGCGAGTACTTGATGGCGTTGTCCAGGAGGTTCACCAGGGCCTGTTCCAAGAGGGGGGGATTGCAGGGGGCTGCCAAGCCCTCCGGCACCTCCATTGCTATTTCGATGCCCTTGGCCTCGGCCAGGGGCCTCAAGGCTTCGATGGCCGCGGCCGCGATGCCGCGCAGCCCGCTTTTCTCCAGGGTGATGCCGGTTTTCTCCTCCTCCTCGATCCTGGCAAGGGACAGGAGGTCATCGATGATGGTCGATAGGCGCTCAGTCTGGCGCGAGGCCGATTCCAGGAAGCGCGCGCATGCCTGAGGGTCATCGAGGCGGCCTTCGGGCAGGCCCAGGCCGGCCATGGTCTCCAGGGCGCTGCGTATGACCGTGACCGGTGTCTTGAGCTCGTGCGAGACGTTGGACACGAAGTCGCGGCGCACCCGCTCCAGGCGCCCCAGGCGGGTGATGTCGTTGATGACCAAGACCAGCCCGCCGCCCTCCAGGGGCGAGGCGCTCAGGCGGAGCTGGCGCTCGCTTCCGTCGGGCGCGAAGTGGGGGGCCTCGCCCTCCATGGGTTGCCCGGCGGCCGTGGCGGCCTGGGCGAAGGCGACTATCTCGGTGTCATGGCAGAGCTCGATCAGGCTGGCGGGGGTCTGGTCGGTCCCGAAGAGACGCAGGGCCGCCGGGTTGCAGGCACGGACCGCGAGCCCGCCCTCCAGCACCACCACCCCCTCTGCCATGCCGATCAGGACAGCCTCGGCCTCCCGCTTCTGGCGTTCTATCAATTCCATGCGCCCATCCAACTCGGAGGCCATGGCGTTCAAGGAGGAAGCCAGATCGGAGATTTCGCGGGGACCGGATACCGGCAGGGGCTCGGCGTCCAGGCGCCCGGAGGCGAAATCCGCCGCCCCGTCGCGGATGCGCTTAAGCGGCCTGGCCACCGAGCGGGCTATGCCCAGGGCCAGGAGGGCGGCCGCCAGGGCTATGCCTGCCCCTATCAGCGCCAGCCGCTGGTTGAGCTGCGAGGTCTGTGCGCTGATGACGGTCATGGGAAGGCTGGCGCGCATGACCCCGATCGTCCTTCCCCCTGCGTCCCGGACGGCCACGGCGCTGTAGGCCATATCGGTGTTGAGGGAATCCGATCTGCGCCTTGAGGAGCCTCGGCCCTTCACGAGGGCCTGGCGTATCTCGGGCCGGTCGAGGTGGTTCTGCATGATGACTGGGCTGCCCTCGGAATCAGCTAGGACCCGACCCTCTATATCGACGTAGGTGAGCCTCAGCTTGGCATCGGCCGCCAGGGAATCCACCAGCGCGTCAAGCCCGGCATGGTCCCTGTCATCCCCGCCCGCGAGCTGCGGGGCCAGGGCCCGAGCGGCCAGGGAGGCCGATTCCCCCAGCTCCTGGTAGGAGAGCTGGAAGAAGAACTCGCGCACCGCGGAGGAGGCCAGGGCACCGAATGCCAGGAGGGCCAAAGTGATCGCGGCAGCCACGGGGGCGAAGACCGATAGGAAGAGCCCGCGCCTCATCGTCTGTCATCCTGGCCGCGGAAGCGGTAGCCTACCCCGCGCACTGTCTCCACCAGATCTCCGCGCCGCCCCAGGCGCTTGCGCAGCCCCAGGACCTGGACGTCCACGGCCCGATCGGTGACCGGATAATCCGGCCCGCGGACGGCGTCGATGATCTGGGATCGGGAGAAGACCCAGCCCGGATTGCGCATCAGGAATTCCAGGAGGGCGAATTCGGTGGCCGACAGCTCCACCGGGAGGCCATCAGCCTTGACCTCATGGCGCGCGGCGTCCAGGACGATCCCGTGCAGGCAGACGACGTAGTCGGCGTCGGCGTCGGCCTTTCCCGAGATCTCGACGGCCCGCAGTCGGGCCCTCACCCTGGCCGCCAGGACCCGCGGGGAGAAGGGCTTGACCATATAGTCATCAGCCCCCAGCTCCAAGGCGCTGACGATGTCGGCATCCTCGCCCCTGGCCGTGAGCATGATCACCGGCAGGCGTTTCCAGCGCTGGTCGCCGCGCAGGCGCTTGAGGAGGGCCAGGCCGTCCAGGCCCGGCAGCATGATGTCGAGCAGGACCAGGTCGGGGGCGGCGGCGTGGATGCTCTCCAGGGCCTTCTCGGCCGAATCGGCCTGGACGATCGTATAGCCCTCCCGTCCCAGGTTGTAGGCGATGAGCTCGCGGATATCGGCCTCGTCCTCGACAACGAGGATGCTTCCCCTGGCCACGCCGCCCCCTCAGGCCTTGAGCTCCTCGTGGACACCTTCCACGAGGTAGAGCGTCAGCTCGCAGATGTTGGTGATGTGGTCCCCCAGGCGCTCCAGGTTGGCTGCGGCCCGGATGATCCGGGCGGCCGAATCGACCCGGGCGGAGTCCGCCTTCATTGCCGCCAGACAGTCCGAGACCACGCGATGGTAGCGCTCGTCGATGCCGTCGTCGCGTATGGCGCATTCGCGGGCCTGGCCGACGTCGCGCGCGAGGAAGGCTTCGACCGCCCCGCGCAGCATTTCCGCCCCCAGCTCTCCCATCAGGGCCAGGTCCTCGATCTGCGGCCCCCAGCCGGCGCGCTCAATCTTAAGCGATGCCTTGGCCAGGTGCACGGTGTAGTCACCGATGCGCTCGAGCATGGGGGAAATGCGCAGGACCGCCACCAGCTCGCGCAGGTCCTTGGCCACCGGGGCCTGGGTGGCTATGGCCATGACCGTGGAATCCTCTATCCTGACCTGCATCGAGTTGACGAAGGAGTCGTCGTCCTTGACGAAGGCGGCCAGGGCGGCGTCCGATTCGCGCAGGGCCTTGACCGCCTTGCGCAGGTCCTCCTCCACGCGGGCTCCCATTGTCAGGACATCGCGGTGGATGGCCGCCAAGTCCTCCTCGAAGACGACGCGGGTCACGCCCATGCCGGACCTCCCTTGCCTTTCGCCGGCCGGCTCATCCGAACCGCCCGGATATGTAGTTTTCCGTCCGCTGGTCGCGGGGGTTGAAGAAGATGTCGCGGGTGGAGCCCATCTCCACCATGACGCCCGAGAGGAAGAAGGCCGTGTCGTCGGAGACCCGTCCGGCCTGCTGCATGTTGTGCGTCACGATGATGATAGCGTATCGGCGCTTCAATTCCGAGAGCAAGTCCTCGATTTTCCCGGTGGAAATGGGGTCGAGGGCGCTGGTGGGCTCGTCCATGAGGAGGATCTCGGGCTTGACGGCGATGGCCCGGGCGATGCACAGGCGCTGCTGCTGGCCGCCGGAGAGCTCCAGGGCGTTCTTCTTCAGCTTGTCCTTGACTTCGTCCCAGAGGTACACCTGCTTGAGGCTCGTCTCGACCAGCTCGTCAGGGTCGCCCTGGAAGCCATTGATTCTGGCGCCCCAGAGGATGTTTTCGCGGACAGTCTTGGGGAAGGGATTGGGCTTCTGGAAAACCATCCCGATCCAGCGCCGCACTTGGACCGGATCCACGCCCGGGCCGTAGATGTCCATCCCGTGGAAGAGGACCTGGCCGTCTACGCGGGTGCCGGGGATGAGGTCGTTCATGCGGTTGAATGCCCTGAGAGCCGTCGACTTGCCGCAGCCCGAGGGGCCGATTATGGCCGTGACCTTCCGCCTCTCCACCCGCATGTCCAGGTTCTTGACGGCGTGGAAGTCGGAATAGTAGAAGTTCATCTTCCGCGTCTCAAGAGCCCAGGGAGACTCTTCGGCGCTCGTCGGGGATATCAAGCTGACCTCTTTTCCCTGCGGAACCTGTTGCGCAGGACGATGGCGGTGGCGTTGAGCGACAGCAATAGGGCCAGGAGCACCAGGATGGCGGCCGCGGCGATGTTCCGGAATTCCGCCTGGGGCCTGGCCGTCCATTGGTAGATCTGGATGGGCAGGGTGGTGAACTTGGAGAATAGCCCGGTCGGATCGCGGGTGAGGAAGGTGGAAGCCCCCACCAGGACCAGGGGAGCTGTCTCGCCTATAGCCCGCGATACGGCCAGCACCGCGCCAGTCAGGATGCGGTCCATGGAGGCCGGGAGAACGTGGTGTAAAATTGTCTGCCAGCGAGTGGCCCCCAGGGCCAGGCTGGATTCGCGAAGGCCCCGGGGCACGGCCCGGATGGCCTCCTGGGCGTTGATGATGATAATAGGCAGGATGAGGAGGGACAGGGTCAGGGAGGCGGATAAGACCGTGCGCCCGTTCACGGCGTCCCCGGACTCGAGCGCGCCGAAAATCGCCCCCGAGGTGAGGGGTGAGAGGAGGCGGACGAAAATAGTGAGGCCCAGCATGCCGTAGATGATGGAGGGCACCCCGGCCAGGTTGTAGATATTGGTCTGGATGAAGCGGGTCAGGCGGTTGTTCGGGGCGTATTCCTCCAGGTAGATGGCCGCGCCTGTGCCCAGTGGAAGTGCCACCAGGATGGTGATGAGTATGGTCATGAAGGAGCCTAGGAGGGCCATGCGCACGCCGGCGTAGAGGGCGTCCGAGGATTGGGCCTGGGCCAGGAAGCGCGGGTTGAGCCAGGCCCTGAAGCTCAAGAAGGCCCTCTCGCCCCCGGCCGCGATTTCCTCCTCGAGGGCGGCGTGGATGGCGCGGCGCCCGAAGATGGACTGCCCCAGGCCCCAGCTGCGGATGACGTCGGGTTTGAGGATCTCCTGCTCGAGGATGGAGCGCAGGTCATCGGCCTTCCTATCGATCAGGGGGTATTGCGACTCAAGCGCCTTAAGGCGCCTCGGCGAGAGGTTCTCGCGCAGTACGGCCGCCAGGGCGCCGGCATCGGCTTTCTCCCACTCGATCCCCGCCGGCATGATCTCCGCCGGGTCGGTCTCGTAGCGCAGCAGGACGTAGCCGAAGGCGTTGGCCAGCACTGACCAGAGGAGGGTGGCCAGAGACAAGACCGCGAACAGAGTGGAGAGCCAGAAGAAGATGAAGACCGCCTTCCCCCTGCGGTGCCGGCGGGCCAAGCCAGCGTATGCGTGGTCGCCGCGCTCCGCCTCGCCCAGGCTCTTCATTCGTATACCTCCTGGTATTTCCTGACGATGCGCCGGGAAAAGATGTTCAGCGTAAGGGTGACCAGGAAGAGGAGGAGGCCGATGGCGAAGAGGGAGTTGTAGTCTATGGTGTCGTAGGAAAGGTCCCCGCCCGATATGCGCACGATGTGCCCGGTCATGGTCTCCGCCGAGCGGAGCGGGTTCAAGGTCAGGTTGGGGCCGGCCCCGGCGGCGATGGCCACGATCATCGTCTCGCCCACCGCCCGCGAGAGGCCGATGATGAAGGCCGCCGCGATGCCCGAGAAGGCGGCCGGGAGGACCACCTGCAGGGAGACTTCCAGCTTGGTGGCGCCCATGGCGTAGGCCCCCTCGCGCAAGGAGGACGGCACGGCCGAGAGGGCGTCCTCGCACATGGAAGAAACCAGGGGGAGGATGAGAACCCCCATCACCAGCCCGGCCGAAAGGGTATTATAGATATCCACTTTGTCTGAACCAAGGATCCCCTGGAGCAAGGGAGTCACGTTCTGCAGGGCGAAAAAGCCGTAGACAACGGTGGGCATGCCGGCCAGGACTTCCAGCAGGGGCTTGAGGACGGCCCTGACGCGGGTGCCGGCGTATTCGGCCAGGTACAGCGCCACCGCCAACCCGATCGGCAAGGCGATGGCCATGGCGATAAAGCTGGTCATGATGGTGGAATTGAGGAGGGGGAGAATGCCGAATTCCCCGATCTGGGGCTGCCATTTGAAGGTGAAGAAGAACTTCCAGAGCGGCACTTCCATGAAGAAGGGGATGGATTCCCGCCCCAGGGTGAAGATGATGCCGGCCGTGGTCAGGATCGATACCGCGGCGCAAGTGAAGAGGAAGGCCCTGATGGCCGCCTCCATGGGGCGCGGGCGCTTGGCAAGGTTGATCGAAGTCCGCGGATCGCGCACGCGCCCCTCCTTCTCAGTACCGGCCCTTGATGGCGTCCAGGAGGGCCTGCTTGGATGCCCTGAGGGCCTCGGGCGGGGCGGGGAAGTAGCCGACCTTCTTTATGACCCGGTTGACGTTGGCCAGGTAGAAGCAGAGATAGGCCGCCACCTGGGGCTTGTCGTTCAGGGTCTTTACGGCGCTGTACATGAAGAGGGGGCGCGAGAGAGGGTACTTGCCCGCGTCCACGTTAGCCTGATTGGGGACCACTCCATTGAGCGACAGTGCCGCCAGCTTGCTCGCGTTCTCCTGGTAGTAGGCGAAGCCGAAGAAGCCCACCGAATACTCGGAGCCCATGATGCCCTGGACCAGGACATTGTCGTCCTCGGACATCTGCAGGTTCTTGGCCTTGAGCAGGGGCTCCTTGTTCTTCTTGAATACGTGCTCCACGAAGTAGTCGAAGGTGCCCGAATCGGTGCCGGGTATGTAGCGCTTGATCTCCTTTTTGGGGAAGGCGGCGCGCACGTCTGACCAATAGGTGGCGGTGGAGAAGAGGGCAGCCAGCTCATCCAGGCTCAGGTCCTTGACGAACTTGTTTTTGCTGGACACACAGACGGCGATGGCGTCGGTGCCCAGGCGGAATTCGATGACCTTGGAGCCGAAGGCCTTCTCCGCGGCTTCCAGCTGGGCCGGCTTGATCTTGGCCGAGGCGTTAGAGACGTCGATCTCGGCCTTGCCCAGGCGCTCGAATCCCGCTCCCGAGCCGATCGAGTCTATGGTTACCTGGCCCGAATAGCCTTCGGAGGCGAAGAGCTCGGCCACCGCCTCGGACAGGGGGAAGACGGTGGACGAACCGGCGGTGACGATGTTGCCTGATACCTTGGCGGGATCGACTCCCGGCAGCATCTTGTCGGGGTCGTCGCTCAGGGTGTCCAACCAGGCGAACTTGTTCTGCGCTCCGGCGCTGAGGGCCATGGCCAGGGCCACGGCGACGAGGATCGCTTTCTTCATCGGAAACCTCCATTCATAGGGCGGTACGGCGCGGGGTCGGCCTGCAGCCTGTCCATCCGCATCCTTACCGCCGAGGCTAGCCCGGCCCCGTGAGGAAGTTGTAAAGCACCGGTTAGGATTAGGTCATGCGATTGTTAGGATTCGGTGAGGAGACCTGGCGGTAGATGGAGTAGCGGGCCGAGAAGCGGTCTCCCCTATGTCCCCAGGCCAAGGGCCTCATACCGTTTCTCACTGGGCCATGGCCGTGTCCATGACACTGCCCGGTAGGCCCACCAACTCAGGGGTTCTCCGCTTCCGCGCGAGACGCCGAGGGGATACGCCCAGGGCCCGATAGTTGAATCCCGATTCGAAGACTACATCGGGGTCCAGGCGCCTGCGGGCGTCGAAGATGGCGGGGTCGGCCATCACGGCGGCCAAGGCCGCGAGATCTTTCCGGCCCAGGCGGATCGCATCGGTCGCCACGACCAGGCAATGGGCCTCCCGGGCGGCTTCGATGGGGTTTTCCTTGAGGAAGACGAACGAGTCCAGGGCCTCCCTGGCGGCCGAGAGGGACGGATCCCAGACTGAGACAGCCGCTCCCGCGGCGGAGAGGCGCCAGGCCAGCGCCAAGGAGGGTGAGTCGCGGGTATCCGAGGTGCCGGCCTTGAAGGACAGGCCCAGGAGGGCGATCTTCTTCCCGGTTAAGCCGTCCAGCATACCGCGGAGCTCACCGAAGACGTCGTCCAACTGGGCAGCGTTGCGCGCTATTACAGCCTCCAACAGACCGGTTCGGGCGCCGGAAGCGGAACCGAAAGCTATCAGGGAGCGGATGTCCTTGCCCAGGCAGGGCCCCCCGAAGCCCAATCCGGGCTCGAGGTAGTTCCGCCCGATGCGCGGGTCGAGGCCCATCCCTTCGGCTACCTTACGCACGTCAGCCCCCACGGCCTGTGAGATGCCGGCGATCTCGTTGATGAAGGAAACACGGGCGGCTAGGAAGGCGTTGCAGGCGTATTTCATCATCTCGGCGCTGCGCGGATCCATAGCCAGGAATGGTGCGTCAATGCGCTTGTACAGCCGCTTCATGGCCGCCAAGGCGCGCTTGCGGTAGGCCCCTACGACTATGCGGTCAGGCTCCAGGAAATCGCGCAGGGCGCTGCCCTCGCGGAGGAATTCCGGGTTCCAAACCACGTCAAAGTCAGCGCTAGGCGCCGGGAGCCATGAGCGGAGGATGTCGCGCAGGTTCTCGCATGTGCCGACGGGTACGGTACTTTTGATGGCGATCACCTTGTAGGGCCGGCGGTCTTCACGCGCCTGCGAGGCGAAACGCGCCGCCAAGGTGAGACCCAAAGCGATCCGCCGAGTTGCCGACATGACCTGGGAAAGGTCGGTCTTTCCGTCGGGCGCGCTCGGGGTGCCTACGGCGACGATGATGAGTTCGGACTCGGCCACCGCTTGGACCGCGTCCGTGGTGAAGGACAGCCGGCCTTCCTTGAGGGCCCTTCCCAACGCATGGCAAATGCCTTCTTCGCGGATGGGGGCTTGCCCGCGCATCAGGCCCTTGATGGCGCCCGAATCGATGTCAGCGCAGCACACCCTGTGGCCCAAGCGCGTCAGGCCGATACCCGTGACCAAGCCTACGTATCCGGTTCCTCCGATGACGGCGACTTTCATGATTCCCCCTCCTTCCCGGCCTTGATTTCCGGACGGACTCTAGCCCCGGGCACGTGAGCGGGGTGTCAGGCGATCGTCAGGATTGCATTCGGGATTTTTTCCTAACCGTAAATTGACGTGAGCGTCCCCATAGTCGGGCGCGTGGAGGAAATATATGGTCATTGCGTACTCATGCGCCGGAGAAGGGTTCGGGCATGCAAGCCGGGTAGCGGCTCTAGCCCCGGCCTTGGCCGCGGAGCATCGCGTGCATCTCTTCGTCCCCTTGGGCGTCAGGTCTTGCCTGAGAAGCCGCTTGCCTGGCCTGCCGATGCATTGGTTGCCCTGCTTCTCCTTCGTCATGCGGGGCAACCGGGTCATGCACCTGGCTTCAGCTGCCCGTGGCGCTGTCCTTTGCGCACGATTCCCCGCCATCATCATGCGCCTCAAGGCCAGGTTGCGTCGCATCGGGGCGCAAGCGGTCATATCCGACTTCGATCCCTTCCTGGCCTGGGCCGGACGCCTGCTCGGCCTGCCGGTCCTGCAGCTCAACCATCCCGGCATCGTGCAACGCCATCTCTCGCTCAGGCCGCGGGATCTAGCCGCGATTTTGTGCACTCGGCTGATGGAGGGGCCTTTCCACGAGCGTATCTGGACGAGTTTCTACGGAGGTGATGTCGGTCCGATACTCAGGCCCGAGCTGGCGGCGGGAAGCCCTCGCGTGGGAAGCTATCTCCTGGTCAACCTCGCGCCCCACCTGCGCGGCTTGGTGCTTCCGGAGCTGGAGCGGCGCGGCCTTGAGTACCGGCTCTTCCCCGGCGGCGCGGGCTCCTGCGATCAGGCTCTCTTGGGATGCAGGGCTGTCATAAGCACCGCCGGGCACCAGACTGCCGCCGAAGCCCTGGCCTTGGGGAAGCCATTACTCGCGATACCCCAGCATGGGCAATACGAACAAGCCCTGAACGCCCGCATGCTCAAGCGCTCGGGCGGAGGTATGGCTTGCCGCATCCAGGATTTCACTGAGGCGCTGCCGAGTTTTCTTCGACGCCTGGATAGCCTGCGGCATTCGGGAGGCGTCGGTTTCAGGGCCAAGGATTGCAGGGCGGAGGCTCTCAAGCGTATCGGCGCCTTTCTGCGTCGGCGGGTTCAAGAACGAAGCTCCTTCTCCACTGAAATAAAGTCGATGATGGCGATGGCCTGTCGGCGGGACCTGGCTCCGTGACCGGGAGTGGACATACGGGCCGCTATCTGATGGGGAAAAGGCGGAAGAGATCATGAAGATCGGATTCTATCGCGGCCTGCGTTTCCTGGGAGCCATGCTCCTTCTGGGGATCATGGCGAATCTGTTGGTGAAATAAGGCGATATCCGCCTGGTTGCTGCCGGGTCGCCGGCCGGCGTGGATTATTCCACAGCCCGGTAACCCTTTTCCGGATCGTGAAGCTCTATGATCACTTCGCCTATCCAGATCTTGACGCTGGCTCTGAGCGGAACCGGCGGGTCGCTCGCACTCAGCCATACGGAAAATTTTCCCGACAAGCCGGCTATGCCCTGGCCCTTGAGCCGGCCATCGACTTTGAAGGCCCTGATGACCTCAGCATCACGCTTGAGTCTGATGTCCTCCTTGACGCTGTTGGCTGAAATTTCTATCGGTATCAGAATTATATCACCGATGAAGAAAAGACTTTCTTCCAGGGACTCTGAAGTGTGCTCTATGATCCAGCGGATCAGTGAGAGACCGTCGAATACTCGGTCTGTTAAAGGGATTGTGCCTCTCTTGAATTCCCTTCGGCCTTTAGCGATGAATTCACCTGAATATCCAATGAGGCCTGCTCCTCGATCGAAGATATAACGAATCCTCTTGCCGTCGCTTCCCCAACGCGATTCGTTCACGAATTCCATGGATTCGCGACCGCCATCGGCCAAGACGAGGAAATAGCAGTTTCGCAGGGCCGGGAAAGGCAGCCTTGGATCGGATTCGACCGTAAGGCTGTAGGCATTGCCACCCTGGGCGCGTCTGAAAGGGATTTCCCCGAGCTGGATGAAGCCATAACGGACGTTCCAAGTGATCATGCTTCTCGTGTCAGGGAGAAGCCTTGAAAATACTGAATGGTCATCAGCCCCGGTCCTCGATACGAAGATGACCAAGAACGCGATGGATGCTGCTATTCTGGATGAAAGCTTCATATTTCAACCTATAATCTCCAGGGCGATAATCTGCTCCCTGCCTCCTCTGGATTCAAGTCACGGCACATTATGGGGCGGCTGGAGCCGGCCCGCCGGGCCATCGAGCCATCGAGCCATCGCCGCCGCCGTCGCCGTCGCCGACATGGGATTTTTACCACCCGAATGTTTGTGTAAGCTAAGGAACGGCTAGGACTTGGTCAGCCCGGGCATTTCCAGTTCATGAGCCTCGGGTTTTTCCCTCCCACATGGAGTGACGAGCTATCCGCGTGCTTTCGACCTTTCTTACCGAAATCTGACGGAAACCTAACGTTTTCAAATATTTTCCTGCCTTTCATGGACGTATGAAGATGCATGAACTGCTGTCTACGCTCCAGGAGATGATCGATTCGGCTCCTCGGATCGTCTTGGAGGAGAATTCGAAGATCCTAATCGTCTCCGACCTGCACATCGGAGATGGTTCTGCAGGCGACGATTTCTTGGGCAATGAGCAGCTCTTCCTAGATGCTCTTGACGGGTTCTACCTTCGTGAGGGCTGGACAGTGGTATTGAACGGCGACATTGAGGAGCTGCACAAATACAAACACCGCGACATTCTGGCGGCCCACGCGGGTTTTTACCGGCGGCTGGGGGAACTGGCGTCGGCTGGACGACTGCATAAACTTGTGGGCAATCATGACCTGGCCTTGCTTGCGCGCAAGGATCATCCCTTCCAGCTCGGCCACGCTTTAGCCCTTCAGCATGGATCCGGGCTGTTCGTGTGCTTGCACGGGCATCAGGTATCCAACCTTTTTTCAAAGCACAATTACCTGTCCGGCTTCATCGTGCGGTATCTAGCGCGGCCATTGCGGATCAAAAACAGCGACCGGACCTCAAAATCGCAGCTACGGGACGAGCGCCGTCTCTACAAGGCGTCCAAAGCCTTGGGCATAGCCTGCATCTCCGGGCACACCCACATCCCCCTATTCGAGTCCCTGGATAAACGCGACTGGCTGCGATTCTCCCTGGAACGCCTCCTGGAAGACCATGCCGATGCCCGCGGACCTGAACGTGACAGCCTCGAGGAGGAAATACACTACCTCGCCCGAGAGCTGCGGCGTCTTTCCCGTAAGCGCCCGCGCGGTAAATACCGTCTGCGAAGTTTTTTTGAGACTGACGGTCTACCAATACCCTGCTTGTTCAATTCCGGCTGCCTTACCGCGCGCGGATCCTTCACCGCCGTCGAGATCTAGAACAGCCGGATAGCCCTGACGGCCTGGGCGCGCTTCGGCCAAGCCCGCGATTGGCTGGAAAGGGAGGCTCTCGAACGCGTTCATCTGCCGGATAAGGCGGCCGAGCGTTTTATCCTAAGATGTGAATCTCTGGATCTTGTCTTCGGAAAGATCCGGCTCCTGAGTTCAGCCGCCGCCGAGGAGGCACCCTCGGCGCCGGTCGCGGACGTCCATGGCCTGCCATCGCCTGGGAAATAGAATCCTGACCGGGACGAAACGAAAGCGTAACGCGGGCCGCCTAGGCTGGCGCCAATGGGACGATCCATCGTCCGGAGGAGGAGTCAGATGAAAGCACGCGTACGCGTAGCGGCCCTTGCGACCGCATTCTCGATCCTGGCACTGAGCATCAGTGCTCAGGCGAAGTATGTTTTTCTGTTCATCGGCGACGGGATGGCCCTGCCGCAGGTGAGCGCAGCCGAGGTGTACACCAAGGCCAAGGCCGACGCCAACACCCTCGGCTTCCAGAAGCTCGGCTTCACGCAGTTCCCCGTCCAGGGCATAACCACGACCTATGATTCGAGCTCCATCATCACCGATTCCGCCAGCGCCGTCACAGCCCTGGCCACGGGTAACAAGACCCTCTCCGGGGTCATCAACATGGATACCAGCAAAACCCTCAAGTACACGACCGTAGCTGAATACGCCAAGAAAGCCGGTTATAAGGTAGGCGTTATCTCCACCGTCTCGATCGACCACGCCACGCCGGCCGGCTTCTACGCCAAGGTGCCTAGCCGCGGCGATATGTACGACATCGCCATGCAGCTTCCGGAATCGGGCTTCGACTTCTTCGGCGGCGGTGGATTCGTGCAACCTAAGGGCGCCAAGGGTGACAAGCCCGACGCCATCGAGAACATGAAGGGCAAGGGCTATAAGGTCGTGAACACCGTAGCCGGGTTCCGCGCACTCAAGGGCTCGGACGGCAAGGTGGTGGCCATCAACGAGACTCTCCAGGATTCCATGGCTATGCCCTACGACATCGACAGGAAGGAGGGCGATCTCTCATTGGCGGATTACGTGGCCAAGAGCATCGAAATGCTCAGCTACGGCAACAAGAAGGGGTTCTTCCTCGCCGTGGAGTCAGGTAAGATCGATTGGGCCTGCCACGCCAATGACGCGGCCGCCAGCATCGGTGACACCCTGGCATTCGACAAGGCCATCGGAGTGGCCGTGGATTTCATGAAGAAGTATCCCAAGGATACCTTGATCGTTGTCACCGGCGACCATGAGACCGGAGGCATGTCTATCGGCTTCGCCGGTACCCAATATTCCACCGCCTTTGCCAGCATAAAGCAGAAGGGCTCATACGTGGCTTTCAACGAAGATGTCTTGGGTCCCTACAAGAAGGCCCATAAGCCCGAAGACGCCAGCCTTGAGGATATGTACTCCGTCATGGCTGATTATTTCAACCTCGACTTCGCGTCCCTGCCCGCTTCCGACATGGAGACCTTGTACCGTTCCTTCATGCGCTCCATGAAGGGCGAGGTGGTCAGGGCCCCCATTGAGAATGAGTACTTACTTTATGGCGGCTATGAGCCCTTCACCGTGACCCTGACCCATTTGGCGAACCAGCGCGCCGGCATAGGCTGGACCAGCTACTCGCATACCGGCGTGCCTGTGCCAATCTACGCCACGGGGAAGGATTCGAGCGCCTTCG
Organism: uncultured Spirochaetales bacterium; assembly: GCA_964470375.1. Classification (GTDB taxonomy): domain Bacteria; phylum Spirochaetota; class Spirochaetia; order Treponematales; family JBGSOB01; genus CAYNQK01. The sequence continues at coordinate 5,438 of CAYYCP010000037.1, read as the reverse complement.
ACGGCTACTACGACAATACCGACGTTTTCCATAAGCTCATGGCAGCCATGAAGCTGAAAAAATAGTGAAATACTCGCGGCCCTTCCAATGAGCCAAAGCCGTCGGATGGTCCGCCTGGAGAGCGGCCGCATCGGACTTATGATCCGATGCGGCCGGCTAGGGGGCGCTGGATGCCGGATGAAGGCATCGTCACTTGCAAAAACCGATGGAAGGCATTTTCTATGGTAAAACCGTTCAATGGCACTCCGGCGCGACTGGGGAGGCCGTCCAGATCAGCCATCCCGGGCATCCTGAGCCGATACTTCCGCCATGCCTGGCCCCGGCCAAGGACCGGGGAAGTCTTGCTCATAAGCGCCCTCCTCCTGATCACGGCCGTTCTCTGCATCATTTCCAGCGGTTTCGAGAAGCCGTCATCGGCTTCCCGCGCGGCGGCCTTGATACTTGAGACCGACGATGCCGGAGTACGCGCCTACGGTCCGCTGCTACAGGGCGAGCAGCTCGCCAAGGGGAGGATCATGTCAGGCCCCTTTAAGGGCATGGAGCTCGAGGGGACAAATTTCCTGTTCGGCAAGATGGATCAGGACAAACTCTTCAGCCCTGGGGATCTCGCCTTGGCGGTGATTGACCCGGCCGAGAGCGGGGGCGTGGCGGCGGTGACCTTCCAGGAGCACTATCGCCTGCGTGCCGAGATCCTCCTAGCCCTGGCTTTCGCCGCACTCCTTCTCCTATACGGGGGCTGGACAGGCCTGCGTACCCTGGCGGCCTTCGCCTTCACCGCAGTAGGGATATGGAAACTCCTCGTTCCGGCCATTCTAGCCGGGATAAATCCACTACCAGCCAGCTTGGCGATGACGGCCGTATTGATCCTGGCCATCGCCTACGCCGTGGCGGGCTTCACCCGCGCCGGCAGCGCCGCCGTCCTGGGCAGCCTCCTGGGAGTGGGGGCCAGCGCGCTTATCGGCCTCCTCATGGCCGAGCCATTTGAGCTGAACGGCGCGGTCAGGACTTTCGCGGAGACCCTAGTCTACTCAGGTTTCGACCATATCAATCTGCGCGAGCTGTTCCTGGCCGGCACCTTCCTAGCCTGCTCCGGGGCCATTGTCGACCTGGCCATCGACGTGGCCGTGGCCATGGAGGAAGTCAAGGCCAAACGCCCCTCCCTCGGTTTCATCGGCCTCCTCTCTTCCGGCCTCTCGGTAGGCCGCAAGGTCTTCGGGACGATGACCACCACACTGCTCCTTGCCTATTCGGGGGGCTTCATGGCCCTGCTTATGGTCTTCATGGCCCAGGGTGTGCCGATGGTGACCATGTTCAATCTTTCATACATATCCAGCGAGGTCTTCCATACCCTGGTAGGCAGCCTGGGTCTGGTCCTCGTCGCGCCTCTTACAGCCTTGACCGCCGCCGCGCTTTTTTCGCGCCATGCTGTTAAGGATGGTCATGAAGGCTGAGGGGCCGCCAGCCATTGGGAGAATACTTATCCGGATCCGCCCGGATACCACCTGACCACCCCCACCTTGTTGCGCTTCTCATTGTAGATCATGCCCCCGTTCCAGTACTCCAGCGCGGCGATGAGCGAATTGCCCCCGTCCTCCGGACCGGAGCCGGGACCGCGGTAGGCGGCCAGCTCCACGAAGCGGTCGAAGTCGCGGTCATAGAGGGCCTTCTGCCTGGAACGGTAGAACTCGTTCCACGTCTCCAGCTCCCGGAAGCCCTGGCCCTCATCCTCGACGATGAAGCGCACCCGCTTGCGGAAGTCGAACCAGATCCGCACCAGCTTCGTCGGATCCTTGCGGTTCCCATGCTTGATGGCGTTCTTCACCAGCTCCGAGAACTGCTGCTCGAGGAGAAATTTCTCCTTAAAGGCCGGGGGGCAGGAGGAGAGGACCTCCCTGGCTATGTCCCGCACCTTGGAATAATCGCTCTGATACTCGGCGTAGGACATCCCATTGGCGTCGAAAAGCTCATGGTGCTCGTCGACGATCAACTTCCTACAGACGAACATCTTGAGCCTCCAGGGCCCTCCCGATGTCCGGGTATTCGGGAATGATGGAAAAAAGGTTGACCATGGCAAGTATCTGGCGCGGGCCGCGCCTTAGTCCGGCCAGGGCCAGGCGCGACCCCATGGCCCTGGTCCGCTGGAGGAGATGGATGATGGCCCCCGTACCCGAGCTGTCCATGTAACTGACGGCCGAGCAATCCACAATGACCGACCTGATGCCTGGAACAATGCGGGCCAGCGCCTCGCGTCCGAATTCGCTCGATGAATACAGGTCCAGTTCACCCGAAGGTTTAAGGATCAGAATATCCGGCCGGCCGGGATCAGGGTATTCCACGTCCATCTGGGGCGCCTCCGCATCCGGCCGTCGCCGGACCGCGACCATAAATAGGCCCTGCGCTTTAGGATCGCATGAGGAATTCCTTGTGCGGGCCAGCTTCACTGATTCCTAACAGATAACGAACAGACGCCAAACCCTGGTCGGCTATTCATCCATACGGGGGTTATCCATGTCAGCGAACGCCGGGGCCTCGATCATCATGACCATCGCTCCGCCCAAGGCCTATGGAGCCACGCTGGCGAAACTGATCGAAAGCTATTCGTATGTTGACGGAGCGGCCAAGGCCGCCGTGGTCGCTGAAGCCTTACGCGAGCGCTCGGACCTCCGCGTGATCGGGGTGCTGGACGGGGGGCGCTTCGACCGGGTTCTGGATCGCGAGCGCTTCTTCAGCGCCCTCGGCCGGCCCTACGGCTGGGACATTCTCTCAAAAGAGCCGGTCAGCTCCTTCTCCGCCGAAGTGAGGACCTTCGGCTGGCACGAGAACATCTTCAGCGTAGCCGAACGCCTGAGGCAGGAACTCAAGGACGGGGCTGAGTCCTATTATGGTGTAAGCGGAGCGGACGGGGGCTTCGGCGGGGTATTTTCATCGCGCAGCCTCCTTCTCTACCTGGCCCTCCTGTCGCAAAAGGACGTGGAGATGGCGGGAGCCCTACAGGAGAGGCTGGTGAACCCGCGCATGTCCTTCGATGACGGCCGCTTCGCCTTCAGGGCTTATTCTCGGGCGGCTAAAGGCATGGGCGGCGATTTCTATTTTTCAAAGCCCATCGGGCGCTCGCGCAGTTTTGTGGCCCTGGGCGATGTATCCGGCAAGGGCGCGGCTGCCAGCATCGTCACAAGCCTCCTCTGGGGCATGTTCCGCATGTTCGATTTCCGCCGGGGGCTCAAGGCCCTCCTCCTGGACATCAATGAAGCCATTGTCCAGACCTTTCACCTCGAGCGCCACCTGACCGGGGTTTTCATGGTATGGGACTTCGAGGCCATGAACGCCAGCATCGCCGACATGGGTCATGGTCTCTATTTCCTGGTGCGCGCGGGACGTTACCGCAGGCTGAGGCTGCCGGCCGTGAATCTGCCCCTGGGTATCGAACCCGAGCTGGATATCAGGCTCTTCCGCTTCCCCATCATGAGCGGCGATATCTTCTGCGCCTACACTGACGGCCTAGTCGAGCAGCGCAATCCCGAGGGTGCCGAGCTGGGCTCGGACATCATAGAGGAACTCGTCACCATCGAGAATTCCTCTCCCGAGGCTGTTCTGGACACCGTTTCCAAGATTCTCGACCGTTTCAGGGCGAACATGCCCCAAACGGATGACGCGACCTGGATCCAAGTAGAAGTGAAGTAACCCCCCTTCGCCACTTCCCTTTTCCAGCGAAAAGCGTTACCCTCTCCCTGTCGGTCGAATGACCGACAGGATTAGTTTTTCGGCATGGAAAGGGATAAAGCTAAATGGCATATAGCGATACTTTCAAAGTTCAGGGTCTGGGTGTGGATGCCGAGGGCATCGCATCGGAATTTGAGAGGATCCTGGAACCTCGGGGGGGGCTATCCAGCCAGGGACAGGCCTATCGGCCCGCCGAGGAAGTCGCCTCGGCTATCAGCCATGGGATTGGGGCCCTCCTGGGTATCGCGGGCCTAGTCCTGATCCTGGTCAGGGCAAGCCTGAGGGCGGACGCCACGGCCATCGCCTCCCTCTCGATCTACGGGGGGAGCATGATCCTCCTCTACCTGATGTCCACGCTCTACCACGCCCTCCGCCATCCCGGGGCCAAAGGGGTTTTCAAGGTCCTGGACCACGCCTCGATCTACCTCCTGATAGCCGGGACCTATACGGCATTCGCCCCAGGCATCATCCGCGGCCACCTAGGCTGGGGCATATTCGGTATCGTCTGGGCCTGCGCGGCCCTGGGTGTTTCCCTGGAGGCGTTCTGGGTGAATCGCCCCAAAATCCTCTCCGCCATGATCTACGTCCTCATGGGCTGGATCGTGGTCCTCATCATCGGTCCGGTCAAGGAGGCCCTGGGGCCAGCGAGCTTCGGCTTCCTCCTTGCGGGGGGCATCGTCTATTCCCTCGGAGCCATCCTGTACGCGTGGAAGCGCCTGCCCTGGAGCCATCCCCTCTTCCACCTCTTCGTGCTGGGCGGTTCTCTTCTCCACTTCGCCGCCCTCTGGACGGTATTCTAGCCCCGGCCTCCAGGCCATCGATCATGGATCCCCATGAGAGTGGCCTATATGAATGGGCTATCGACATTGCGGTGCCAGTTGCGGAAAACTCCCAGATGATTGTATAATTATGCTGATTTTTTCGTATAATTATTAAGGGATTCATAATAAAGGCCACATGACCAAAGGGATTGTGGCCATGAATCCCTTTATCTAATACCTTCCTTCACCGAGTCGACATGCAAAGCATGTCGACTTACCAACGGAGGTATTAGTATTACGGGGAGACGGTGAAAGAGCGATTAGCCCGCCTGAGCGCAATAAAAAAACTCGTCCGTACCTATAGGATAGAATCCCAGGACGAGCTCCTGGGACACCTGCGCAAGGATGGCTTTACGGTCACCCAGGCAACCCTTTCACGGGATCTCAAACTCCTCAAGGTGAGCAAGGTTTCGGACGGCAATTCCGGCTACTACTACTCCCTGCCTGGGGATGAGGAAAGGCGCGAGTCCGAGAAGTCCTACCTCCAGGACTTCCTGCGCGGCTACATTTCCATAGATTGGTCGGGCAATCTGGTGGTCATCCGCACCTACTCGGGCCACTCTGACTCCGTTGCCCTAGCCATCGATAACCTCGGGCTGGAGAACGTCATGGGAACCATCTCAGGGCGCGACAATACCGTCTTCGTGGCCCTGAGGGAGGGCTACACGGGAGAGGACTTCATGGCCGACATGAAGACCCACCTCCCCGAGCTGGAGGATTGAGGCCTCATCTGCGCTTCCAGACGTAGGCTGTTTCAAGCCTCGGCCCCGAGGAGCCGCCCCCCTGGAGGCCCAGCTCCAATGCGCCGCCCCTCCCCGGGAGGATGAAGGCCAGGTCCAGACCGGCCTTCGGTCCACCATCCAGCTTGAAACCGTCCTTCTGCCAGATGAATTCCGC
>CAYYCP010000036.1:0-31572 GCA_964470375.1 uncultured Spirochaetales bacterium | reverse complement strand
ATGGTCGGCAGAACATCTCAAGAAGCCCGAACGGGGAGAATTGAGCGGTTACCCTCTTTTGCCAAGAATCTTATTTCTGTCCGAACTGCCAGATCGTGATGCTAATAGACGACAGTTATTGGATATCAATATCCGAAGATCATTGTCTTTATATCAATTATGTATGCCCGACATGTGGTACGACAAGTGGAGCCGTGTATTATGGCCATTCTGCTAGTTTCACTACCTGGACCGAAAATGACAGCGGGCACTCATCAATATGTGATTCCTGCCCTCTTTCAACCACAGAGCCTCATTCGCTCGAATGGTCGGGGCTCGATTGCCATTGTAGTAAATGCTCATATTCATCGGATGAATACAGTAGAATGGCCGACGATCTTAAGGATGCACTTGGGGATATAGATAAAGAACTGATCGGTCCCGCAAGGGATGAAATCCTTGCAGCCATCAACGCGCTCGAAGAAGCTAAGAGCGCATACGAGGGAGGTCCTGACAGCTACACAGCGCAGCTGGCGGCCGGAGACTCAGGCGCCGGGGTGGCAAACGCCGCTGCATCCCGTTTCCCGGGACCAGGCGGCTACCCGGAATTCCTTGAATCCTACATCATGGCGATGGGCGCCGAGGAAACGGAGGCCCGTGCATTCATAGAGGATCATGCATTATGCTCGCAAGTCAAATGTAATATATGCGGTCAATATTATACGGCCGTAGATGGGAATCCAGTCAACGTCTTGAATGGAGCTAAACTGGAATCCTGCGTCGACATGGAAATCCTGAACAGCAATATCCCCTTCCTCATATCGAGGGCTTACGACAATCAGTCTTCTTCGATCGGTTTATTCGGGCGCTCCTGGTCGACGCGGATCGATAGCCGCATCATTTTCGGGTACCGGCTAGGAGCCGGCCAAGCTTATGCGCAGGCGACCAGCTCCTTGGAGGCCTTGGCGGCCCGCCTCGCCGGATGGGACGCGGAGGTTGAGACCGTTAAAGCGCTCTACCAAAAGGCGATAGAGGCTTACCAAAATGCCGCGCTGAGATACGGGGAGATCGATTCAGCGCTTGGAGACGCCCGGAAATGCCTGAATAGATGCGATCCTGACGTTCATAATTCTCTCCTGAAGCAGGCCGCGGAAGCCATAGCGCAGATCCAGAATATGATCAGCGCGAACCCGAAACTGGGCGAATGCGCCGACTTGACCAACGCCCTAAATGCCTCAATAGATAGCATCTATGGCTACCCCGATGGCGTAATGAGCTATTACAATGTCGGTAAAGGGTACCTTCAAGCGACCCAGGGATGGAACCTTCAGAAGGACGATATCGATATACAAAACCTGATTGCGGAATTAGAAGCATCCCGTGATCATTTTTCGGGCACCACCGCGCCAGGCATCAAGGCAGCGATTGAGGGGGATATTGAAGAGCTGACCGGCCGGCTGCCCGGATTAGCGAGGGAAAGAGATATCGAAATCGAGCAAAAGCTTCGCAACCAGTACGTCCTGGCTGCCGATCAGCAAGAGGACGCGGCCTTCGGTTCGGGGATGCTGAAGTGGATCGGCGAGAACGGAGAGGAGCTCCTTTTCCGGCCCCTGACTCCTCCGGATCCTGAGCACGCGGCCGATCTAGGGAGCGGCGTGAAGAACCTCTGGCCGGAAGGCTGCGAATTCGAGGCCATCTACGGCAGAGGCTATGCCTTGAGCATGGCGGCCGACGGATCCATGAGCTTGCGCATAAGCGACAGCGGAAGGATCTACACGTACAATCCGATGGGAAGGCTGAGCCGAGTCCAGGACCGGAACGGCGCCTACTTGAGCCTGAGCTGGGAAGGGGGCTTCCCCAGCGAGGCTGTGGACATGTACGGGCGCTGGATAAGCTTCACGCCGAACGACCATGGCCGCATCGCCTCCATCAGCGACTTCACGGGCAGGAGCGTATCATACGGTTATAGCCCTGACGGCCTCAGGCTGGAATCCTTCACCGACGCTGAGAATTATACCTATAGCTACGCCTACGATACCGACAGCGGAGACAGCCTGGAAAGGTTAACCAATCCCGACTCGACCTACCGCCAATATGAGTATGAGGCATTCGAATACCATGGAAGAATACTCTTCCGCGTGACGCGCGAATGGGACGAGAAGAACAGGGAGCAATCCTTCGTTTATAAGCCCGGCCGTACCATCCATACGGACCGCCGAGGGAAAAGCACTCTTTACGAGCACGATGGCCAGCGGCACATCACCCTGGTGAAGGGCCCTTCCGGAGAGAGGACCGAGAGCCATTTTACCGATCATGGGGACCTCGACTGGACCCGCGATCCCGCCGGTTACGAAACCACATTCTTGCCAGACGCGGAAGGGCATGACAGGCTGACTGAATTCTCTTACGGCGGAAAGCTGGAAAGGGGCTGGCACTCCGTATTCGATGAGGTCACAACGGAGACCCTTTGCGAGAATGACACCGCGACTCCATCGACTACGGAATACCTGTACTACGAAGAGGGCCCGGCCGCCGGCAAGATCAAGCAAATAAATTACCCGGACCCCGATACCGGCACCGTAGACGGCCCGAAGGCCAGCTACGCCAAATACGAGTATGACGAGTTGGGGCGCATGAAACTCAGCCGCGACCGCAATGGAGCCTTCACTACCTATGACTATCAGGACTTCTATCCCCTGAAGGACTCAAGCCTGACCATAAGCGCGGCAGGCCGGAGCAGCACAATCGTCTACGACGCCCTTGGGCGCATCGTCTCGGTCATGAAGGGCAAGGAAAAGACGGAATACCTCCTGGACGACCTGGGAAGGGCGACGCAGATCATCCAGAAAGGCGAGCAACGCGACATCATCACCGAATACGCCGAATACAGCTACGCCGGCGTCCGGATCATCAAGGGCCCTTACTACTCTGACGCTCTGCCGAGCCTGGAGACCGAATACATCTATACCACCCGCGGCGAAGTGGAACGGGTGATAGAACGCGAGAGCGGCAAAGAGCGGGCGAGCTCCTTCGGGTACGACGAGGAGGGCAACCTCACGAGGACCACCAGCCCCGAAGGCCGGATCGAATGGACGGACTACGACGATTCCGGCCGCCCCTCGGCTCGCGGCTACATGAAAGGCATACAGCGTATCGAGCTGGAGCGCTATGCCTACGATAAGGCCGGGCGCATCGAGAGCGTCTCAAGCGAGGGCGCCATCAAGGCGAACTACGCCTACCCTGACCAGCGCACCAGTATTGAGACCATCATGGGAGGCGAACTCATCATCACCCGCCGGATCGACGGCCTTGGCCGCCTATCCAGCGTGGAGACGACCAGCGCCGACGGCAACGCCTCTACCAGCTACTATTATGACCAGGCCGGCCGGATAGAGCGGGCTGAAACCCTCTCCGGAGAAAAGATCGACATCGTGAGCTACGCCTACGATAACGAGGGCCGCCTCATCACGGCCAGCGACAGCGACGGCAGCGCGACATCGATAGTATACGACCCGGAAGGCCTCGTCCTGAATAGCATGGAGAAGGAAGGCCTCCAGCAGACCTACACCTACAACGCCGAAGGCCGCCTCGAGACGGAGGCCAAGGGCCCCGACACCGCCCTGACCCACCATTACGACGCCTTCGGCCGCCTGGAGCGGAGCCTATGGCCCCTCGGCAGCGAACAGACCTATAGCTATGACGCCCTGGGCCGCCTCACCGGCATCAAGGACCGCCGCGGCGGCAGCAGCGCCATTCTCTACGAGGACCTGGGACTCAAGAGCAGCCTCACCGATCCGGAAGGCGCCACCACCGTGCGCGTCTACGACAAGGAAGGCAAGCTCCTCACAGAAACGGATCCTCGAGGCGCAACCGTCACCCGCCAGTACGACCCCGTCACCGGCGCCCTGCGCTTCATCCTGGGCGCCGAAGGCGAGAAACAGGAGTACTGCTACGATGACCAAGGCTACCTCACCGACACCATCGCCTGGGCCGGCAGCGCCTCAAGGACCACCCATTACGAGAGAGACCCCTACGGTCGCCTCACGACCAAGCGCGATCCCGACGGCCTCTCCTACTGCTACAAGTACGATGCCAGCCAGCGCCTACGCGCCCTCTACCGCAGCCCCATAGGCGGCACCGAAGAACTCATGCGCGCCTGGGACTATGACCCCCTCGGCAACCTCGTGAGCGAGCGCTACCTCGAGAACAGCCTCGTCCGTGAAAAGACCTACGAATACCAAGCCGACGGCGACATGGAAGCCGCCATCAATTACCGCGGAGAGCGCATCGACTACCTGCGCTACGCCTCAGGCAGCCTCAAGGAGATCCGCTTCCCCGACGGCGCCTGGTACCGCTACCAGTACGACAGCGCCGGCCGCATCACCCGCCATGAAGACCAAGACGGCCAGGGCCGCAGCTACCAGTACAACGAGGAAGGAAACCTCAAAATCGACAAGGCTCTGGAAAGGAGCGGCATCGACTACAGCTACCTCTATTATCCATCAGGCGACCTCAAGAGCATCGACGGCCCCGGCTACACCCCCGACCAGAGCTTCGAATACGATACCATGGGACGCATCACCAGGGTGAACGACAAAGGCGACGGAGACGTGAGCTTTGACTACGACCCGGCCGGCAACCTCACCTGCGTAGAATACGGCGCCCGACGCAAGGCCATCACGGACTACCAGTACGACCTTTCCGGAAGGATGACAGGCTACAAGACAAGCAAGCTCCAGGGCTGGAAGAGCGATGTGGTGGACGGCAGCGCCTACGCCTACGACCTCTTCGGAGACATAACGAGCGAGACAAAGCACGACGGCGCCATCACCATCTACCAGTACGACGAGGCCGACAGACTCACGCGCACCCTCAACGCTGGGAACCTCATGGCCTTGAAGGCTCGGGACATCCAGGAGAGAGCGAGCCTCAAGCTCGATTCCGGCAACCTCGCCTATCCAGCCCTTTCAGGCTGGAGCCTCCCTGACAGCACCAGCGCGGCGATCGAAAGCAGCTATGACACATGGTTCGGCACCGATGCCCTGTCTCACGACACAGCTACGGAAGGCCCCTGGTACGCCGAAACCTACGCTTATGACAGAAGGGGGAGACGCAGTAGTAAGACCAACCCCCTCGGGAGCATCGGCTACCAGTACGGAAGCCAGGACCACCTCAAGAGGGCGGGGAACATCGCATATACCTACGACCTCGATGGCAACCGCACCCAAGCGGCGACCACGATGGAAGCCTGGACCGATCCAGAGACAGGTCTCTCCGTGAGCTCCTACCAGAAAGGCTACTGGGCCGGATCCTCTGGCTCAGCCAGCTTCTGGGGAGAGGATAGCCAAGCGAGCGCAGCGCCGGTAGCCCAGAGCCTCCCCGGCCCCTACGCCTGCGTCATCCCCGGCCATGGCAACGATGACGGCTACCACGACGATCCCGATGACGACAACGATGATTCCGATCCCACAGACTACCTTGAAAGCTATACCTACAGAGCGGATAATATGCTCGTGGGTTACGAACATAACCAGGCCTTCTCCTGGACCTATACGTATGACGCCTTGAATCGTAGGGTAAGCAAGGAGAAAAACAAGGAGCATGGCAGACCCGCCTACGAGACCTGGCAGCGCGATGAAACCACCTACCTCGGCCTAAGCGATACCATCCTCCGCGACTCCACCGAGTGGAAGACCTGGAAAACCCACGTCAGCCAGAACGCCCTGGACTACTTAGTCGGCCCCGGGGGAAGGGCCTATGGCGCAGAGGAAGCCTACTGGTGGCGAGGCTACGGTTACGGGAACCACGGCTACGCTGAAGACCGCTTCTATCACTACGACATCAGGGGAAGCCTCTCTGCCATAACCTTCGACAAGCCCGGCCTTTCAGGAACCCGCCTTGAGTACGACGCCTTCGGAAACCTGGAGGGCGGCTCCTTCAATGCCTCCTTCCAGTGGCAGGGCCTCCAGCACTCCGTCTGGGAGACCGTCGGCTACGCAGGCCAGCGCTACGACCGCGAGAGCGGCCTCTACGCCTACAAGTACCGAAGCTACGACCCCGAGCTAGGGCAGTGGATGCAAGAGGATCCGATCAGGGCCGGGGAAGCCTGGTACGAGTTCTGCGCCGGGAACCCAGTGAGGTTCACGGATCCAACAGGGTTGGCTCCTGTATATCCGGGTAATCCCTATACAAATGCTATTCTAGGTGCTACTGGAACTGAGCGCGTACCAGATGAAAAGATTGCAGAAGGCAACCGTAAAGCTGTTGGGATACCACAAGCTACATCCTCAGTACCCTCTGCATCTTCCGGTAATAAACCTATATTTACAACTCAGGATCCGCCCATGCCTATTCCAGTGACTGGAGCCCATGATTTTCAAGGATCTATTGGTATAAATGTGAATCTCCTTGGATTTGGATGGTCTGGAGCAATTTCTGTTGATGGTGATAATATTAAGCCTACTTCATCTTTTGGATATTCTGCGTTGAGCCTAGGAGGGTTTAGTGTTGATTTTGTAGGGGGAGAAGGAGATAGTGAAATAAGCATAGGACCAAGTGATTATCTAGGTTTTGGAGTCTTATATAATACTTCAGAATCAGGATTTTTACCCATCCCACCAACTGGCGTGGCATTTCATTTAGGAGTAGGTTATTCAAGCTATGTGACTATTACACTTCCACTAACAGAGGAGGATTTATGTTCACATGATTAAGATAATGTCTGAACAGAAATAAGGAGTAAGTATGAGAATATTATACCCATGTATATCATTTATACTTGGTGTAGTCCTTATTGTTGGAACAAAATGTAGGTGGAAGTTTCTAGTAGATCCACCGGAAAGCTGGGCGCCTTTCTACTCGCATTCCGTATTGAAAAAGCTAGCAGGGAAAGAGTTTCTTGTCGGTTACAACTATTTTTTAGGGGTGCTCGTCGATATTATTTCCATTATATTATTCATTTTCTATATTAGGTCTTAATTCATCCAATTTTTCTTCTTAAAAGTATCTATTCAATAGGCAAAAATATATGGGAAATAACAAACTTATGCTTTAAAATAAAGGAAAATGCTTCGAGCGTCCGTACAGCCCCCGCGCTCCGGCCTTCCCTCGCCCCCCTTGCCGCTCCCCCTAACGCTAACGCTAATCTCCGCTACCGGTCCCACCCCCTCGGCTAACCCCCCTGTTAAGGAACCTTATTGGACGCCCGGGAGGGTGACGCTCAAAAGGGGGGCGCGGTTTCTGTACGCTCCTGCGTTCTATCGATCCTGCGCCAGCTCGGATCGATGTCCATGGCTCCTACTAATACCTATATTGGAAAGTCGACATGCGTGGCATGTCGACTCGGCTAAGGAAGGTATTAGGTAAAGGGATTCATGGCCGCATTCCCTTCGGTCATTTGGCCTTTATCATGAATCCCTTAATAACGCTTCGCTAGACTTCGTTCACTCCGGAGCTACAGAAAGCCTAAACGCTACGCTTGCGCTCCGCTATGCCTTCGGCTCCGCGCGGGGAAGGGCGATATCGTGATGGTATGTGAGCGCTTTGGCGCGCCGTTCGCCCCATCGAGGGGCTCGCGGCACATCCCTTCCGAAGCCTCGCTTTCGCGACGCTTCGGAAGGGGCCCCCTAGAAGCCAATGCCCAGGTCCCTATCTTTTTCCCTCTTCCGCTTGATCGTCGCTTCCTTGGCCAACCTCGTGCGATAGGCGGCCAATTCCGGTCCGTCATCAAAACCGGAGTGGGGGTAGCGTAATGGACCGCAGCCCGCAGGGCGAGCTGACGGCCTAACGAAGTGTTAGGACCATGAAGCTAGGGGGAGCTGCGTATGCACGGTAGCGAAAGTAGCAACTATGCCGCATTCGTACTTGAACGGATCAAGAAGTCGCCCGCGGATGAAGGAAAAAACCGTGGCGAACGACTACGGACGTTTGACCCTCCGTCACTACCCGAAAAGGAGTACTAGTGAGACACGGTTTCTCCCGTCATCCGCGTATTCGAAAAGATGATCCGCTCAGGCGCGAAGGAGCATAGGCGCTCCCCCTGCAGTCTCGATACACAGATCCTGCGAAACATGTTAATATCGCAATCGATCCCATGACGATAACGGAGGCGCGATGAAGCTTCTAGACCGCCTGTTCTTCTTCAACGAGAGTGGAAGGTACAAGGAAATAGAGGGCTTGAGGGCGATTGCCGTCCTCATGGTCTTCAACGTGCACTTCTTCGCCCAGTACTCGGAGAAGGGCTATCTCATGGACGATGGATTCCTGCGCGGCCTGGCGGCCTTCATGCACGCAGGGCACATCGGCGTGGATATATTCTTCGTCATCAGCGGCTACCTCATATGGAACATCATATTCATCAAGAGGCGCGGCCGCGCGGACTACATGCTGTCAAGGTTCGAAAGGTTGTATCCGCAGTACTTCCTGGTATCCTTCATCCACTGCTTCGCGGGCGGTTTTTCCATACTGAGCTTCATGAAGGAAGTGACCTTCCTGCCAACCATCCTCAGCGCCTTCAAGTACAGGAATTTCGTCTCCTGGTCCCTGGGCTGGGAATGGCAGTTCTACTTCTTCATCCTCCTCCTCAGCTTCTTCCCAGCCAAGATGAGGAAGGCCCTGCTTCCGGCGGGCGCGATCCTGGCATTGGCCCTCATACTGGTTCCCAAGCCATCCTGGCTCAGCTTCCCGGATTTTCGTTTCATGAATTTCTTCTGGGGCTGCGCCTTGGCCGAGTACAAGGACAAGTTGAAGATCGGGAAGGCCCTCGGATACGTCTGCCTTCCCCTGCTGTTCGGCGCATCCCTCCTCTGGTCGATGTACAGTGGCGCCATACAAGGAAACTGGCTCCTCAATGTCGCCTTCTTCCTGGGCGTCGGCCTCATCAGCGCCCTCATCTTGGCCAATATTGTATCGGGAAAGCCGGCCTATTCAGCCATCCTGTCTAATAAGGCCCTGCGCCTAGTGGGCCAGGTCTCCTACACCTTTTACCTGGTGCACGCCCTGATCGGCATTCCGATAAGCAATACCATCCTGCAGAACGTCGATGGGCCCCTGACCATGGCCGCATCCTACTTCCTCAGCCTGGCAGTGACTCTCGTGATTTCATGCATCCTTTACGTCATGGTCGAGAGGAATTACTTCTTCGTGTCGTTAAGGCCTAAAGTGGATAAAGCTTGATCGGCACTTTGGATCATGAAATGCGAGATGGAATAAAGTAACTATTAGCCGTGAATGCCCGGTAATGAAGGAAGCAACTACGCCTGTTCGTGCCTGAACGGATCAGGATAGAAAGCGCGCGGACGCCAGGGAAAATATCGGCGAGCGACTTGTTCGCCCATCGGGCCCCTCAGGCAAACACGGAGCGAGACGGTTTTTCTCAAGACAGGCCCCGCGCATACTACAAAGTGATCCCTCAGGCACGAGGGGACATAGGCGCTCTCCCTTTCGAAAATCCGCTCTCGCAATCACGATAATCTATAAATAGATATGGAAATATTTCGGAAAAGGCAGTATGCTATACATGTATATCAGGAGGGCAACCGTGATAGCTATACGGATTCCCCAGGATCTCGAAGCTCGACTAGAGCGGCTTGCCAAGCGGACAGGACGGACAAAGACATATTACGTCCGTGAAGCCATCGTAGAGCACCTCGATGACCTGGAAGACAGATACCTGGCCGAGCAGGAATTGGCGAGCATTCGCGCTGGCGCCAAGACCTACAGCATCGAAGAGCTGAGGACAGAGCTTGGCCTGGAAGATTGAAATCTCAGAGGGCGCCAAGAAATCTCTCCTGAAAATGGATAAGAAAGTAGCGATCCGGATCTTGGATTTCCTCCATGAACGAGTAGCTCTATCAGATGATCCCCGTAGTCATGGCCAAGCCCTCCATGGATCCGCTCTTGGTGATTTCTGGAAATACCGAGTAGGTGAATGGCGAATCATCTGTAGTATCAATGATGAAATAGTGACCGTCTACGTCCTCAGGATCGGCAACAGGAGAGATGTATACAAATAAGGAAATAGATCAACCCTCCCTCCATTGAGCCCCTCTCTGTCACGTTATGCGCATGCAAGAGATCGATTAACACCCCAGCATATATAAATATACGCATGATCGATTATATCCAGGCGTAGGGGTAGCGGAAGCCACCGCAGGCCGTATACGGCCGAACGTAGTCTAGCGAAGCGTTAGGAGGCTGAAGCGAGGGGGAGCCGCGTATGCACGGTAATGAAGGTAGCGACTACACCCCTTCGTGCCTGAGCGGATCGGAAAATCTACTCGCGGGGAGATGGAGAAATCGGGGCGAACGATTACGGACGTTTGACCCTCCGTTATCACCCAATAAGGAGTATAAGTGAGAACCGATTTCTCCATCTGCCCGCGAATTTGAAATGATAATCCGCTCAGGCGCGAGGGAGCATAGGCGCTCCCCCTAGAAGAGATGCCCCATCCTCTCCCTCTTAGTCTCCAGGTACTGGGCCGAATGGGGGTTGGGCGGGATCACCAGGGGTAGGCGGCCCGAGAGGGGTATGCCCGCGGCGGCGAGCTTGTCTAGCTTGTCCGGGTTGTTGGTGAGGAGGCGGACGCTCTTGATCCCGAGGAGGCGTATCATCTCGGCGGCCACGCGGTAGTCCCGGGCATCGTCGGGGAAGCCCAGGTAGCGGTTGGCCTCCACCGTGTCCAGGCCGAGCTCCTGGAGGCGGTAGGCTTTGATCTTGTTGAGGAGGCCTATGCCGCGGCCCTCCTGCTGGAGGTAGAGGAGGGCGCCGCGCCCAGCTTCCTCGATGTAGGCCAGGGCGGCCTCGAGTTGGTCTCGGCAGTCGCAGCGCAGGCTGCCCAGGACGTCGCCGGTGTGGCACTGGGAGTGGACGCGCAGGGGGAGTTCCTCGGCGCCCTCGACGGAGCCCTTGAGGAGGGCGGTATGCTCCTTGGCCTCCTTGGCGTCGAAGAAGCCGCAGAGCTCGAAGGAACCGAAGCGGCTGGGCAGGGCGGCTTTGGCGACGAGCTTGACGCATGGGCCGGGCCGGGAGCAGAAGCAGTCCTCGGCGGCGCAGTAGCTGTCGCCCATGATGAAGTCGGGCTCGGCCTTGAGCTTGGCCCTGAGCTCGGCGGGGGGCAGGGCCAGGGCGCAGGCGGGACCTGCTGGGACGGGGCGGGGGGCTTCGGGAAGGCTCATGCTCATCTCCTCGGCTCGGGTGATCGGCCCCGGGAGCATACGCTCAATGCCGTCAGGGGTCAACCGCCTGGTGTTGAGCGGCGAGGCAGCTGATAGGTTCCAGAAACAGCAGAGGAAATGAATGATAATCGAAAGATTCCTGTTATCACATTTACATACTATACATCTGACAAGCAAATTTATGGAAAACCGATCACTTACGGTAATCCTACCTATTCCATGACGGTAGAATTCACGCCGCGGGACAACGAGGAATCGAGCGATACTAGGCCGTCTAAAACGCTCTTTTTATAAACGAGGCGCAGCATGGAAGAGACGAATGACAACCTCCTCATGAAGGCGGACCGGATCGCCCGTTATGCGGATACATCCGTCCTCATCACCGGAGAAACGGGCACAGGCAAAACATGGCTGGCCCGGAGAATCAGCCAGGCCAGCCCGCGTGGGGCTGGGCCCTTTGTAGAAGTGGATTGCGCAGCCATACCCGCATCTATCGCGGAGAGCGAGCTCTTCGGGCACGAAAGGGGGGCCTTTACCGGGGCTCAGGAGGCGCGCCTGGGAAAATTCCGGAGCGCCCAGGGAGGAACCCTCTTTCTGGACGAGGTGGGAGAATTGGACAAGTTCCTCCAGGCCAAGCTGCTCAAGGCCATCGACGACAGGCTTGTGACGCCGGTAGGCTCGGACAGGAGCTACCGGGTGGATGTGAGAGTGATAGCAGCTACGAATCAGGATCTTGAGCGGCTAGTCGCCGAGGGGCGCTTCAGACGCGACTTATACGAGCGTCTGGCCCAGATCCGGTTGCGGGTACCGCCCCTCCGAAAGCGTCGGGATATGATCCCTTCCCTGGTGGATGGGGAAGTGGCGATATGGAAAAGGGAATATGGCGAGGATAAGTCTTTCAGTGCCGAGGCGATGCGGGCCATGCATGAATATTCTTGGCCCGGCAACATAAGGGAACTTCGTAATGCAGTCAGACACGCTTGCGCCTACAGCGGCTCGAACTTGATCGGGCTGGATTCACTGCCTGAGCCGATCCGTGCGGGCGAGGTAAACGCCTGCGTGGGATCGATACCGGAATACCTGGACGCGAAGGGAGCTTTGCCCGAGAGCCTTAAGGACTTTTTGGGTGGGATAGAGAGCTATTTTTTCGAGCGTGCTCTGGAGAGGAGCGGGGGCAATGCCAGCAAGGCGGCCTCATTGTTGGGCATGGGCGCAGCGGCTTTCCGAAAGGCCCTTCGGGAGAGGCACGCGTTGCGCGCTAGGGAACGGATGCGGGCGGCGGAAGCCCGTGAAGCATACGCAGGGGGGCGAGAAGTCTGCGAGGAGGATTGCGCGGGCTCCCGGAACAGCCGGGGGAACCTAGACCCGGAACAACAGCCTGGCTAGGACCGGTATGCTGGCTAGTGAGATGAGCGTGCTCAGGGTGACGAGCATGGAGGCCGCCTCCGCATCCGCGCCGCATTCCTCGGCCAGGATGGCGGTGTTGGCCGCGGCGGGCATGGCCGCGATCATCACCGGGACGTGGAGGGGGAAGCCTGGGTCGCGCAAGAGAGACTTAAGTGTTGCGTAGGCCAGGAGGGGAACAGCCAGGAGGCGGAAGAGGCTGACGAACCATATGCGCGGATCCCGCAGGAGGGAGCCGTAGGAGGCTCGCGAGAGAAGAGAGCCGATGAAGATCATGGACAGGGGCGTGGTCATATCGCCGATGCGGGAGACGGCCTCTCGGACGGGGCCGGGCAGGCCCAGGCGGAGGAGGAAGAAGGCCAGGCCGGCTAAGGCGGATATGATATTGGGGTTGACGAGAAGGCGGAGAATACGCTCTCTGCCGATACGTCGGGAATTCCAGCCCAGGATGAGCATGCCGACGGAAAAGGCTAGGACCTGGAAGGCGATGTTGTAGACGGCAGCGTAGAAGACGCTTTGAGCGCCGAAGAGACTCTCCAGTACGGGGAAGCCCATGAAGCCGGCGTTGGAGAAAATCATGCCGTAGCGGTAGACGCCCCGCCGCGCCGGCTTTCCGCCCATGAGGCGGGAGGCCACGATAGCGAGGCCGATGCAGACGGCATAGAGGGCGAAGGATATGCCGATAAGGGAGAGGACACGCGGGAGGAGCTCGGTCTCGAAAGGTCTCACCATGGAGGCGAAAATGAGGCAGGGCAGGGTGACCTTCACCAGCAGGGCCGAAATCCCGCGCTCGCGCTCGGGATTGAGGATGCCCAGGCGGGCGCAGGCGAAGCCGACGGCCATGAAGGCGAAGAGGATGGCGGTCTGTACAGCCGATACTGGCATCAGGGCCTCCCACCCGTTGACAGGGATGCAAACCGGTCGTTGAGAGTGGCCAGGCGGCTCCTGGCCTCCAGGAAGAGGTGGAAGCCTTCATCATAGATGGCGGCGGCCTGGGGATCCGGCTCTATCTCTTCCCACTCGCCGGGCAGGGCGGCGGAGGCTTCCTGGATGGATGCGTAGCGCCCGATGCCGGTCAATGCCGCCGCGGCTGATCCGCGCACCTCAGCGTCGGTGACGTCTGGGACGCGTAGGGGCGAGCCCAGAATATCGGCCTTGATGTGGTTCCACAATTCGTTGCGGGCCGGGCCGCCGCTCAGGCGGATCTCGTCCACCGCCGAGCCTCCGGCGAGCATCATATCGCGCACCTCGCGCAGGGCGTAGGCCACAGATTCAAGGAGGGCCCGCATCATGTGGCCGCGTCTGTGACGGATGCTCAGGCCCATGAAGGCCCCGCGGGCTCCAGGATCCCAGAGGGGGGCGCGCTCGCCCGAGAGGTAGGGCAGGAAGATGAGGCCTTCCGAACCGGGCGCTATGGCGCCGGCCTCCAGCATGACCTGTGAATCACCCTGGTCAGAGGGGCCGCGCGAGCAGAGCAGACTCTGGAGCCACTCCATAGCTGTGCCGGAAGTGGACACACCGCCCGATATGTTGTGCATGCCCTTGACGGGATGGGGCAGGCTGAGGAGCCGCTCGTCCGGATGGGGCCGGGGAGCGCAGAGGTTAAGGGCTTCCGAGGAGCCGGCCCTGTCCAAGGCCATGCCCGGCCGGGAAAGACCCGAACCGATCAGGGCCGAGAGGAAGTCGGGCAGGCCGGTCACTACGGCGCAGTCGTGGGGCAGGCCGCAGTCTTTGGCCGCGCCTTCAAGAACCCGGCCCAGTACCTGCCCGGGCGGGATGAGATCCGGAAAGAGCTCGCCCGGCAGTCCGAGGGCCTGGATGAGGCCGGGGCCGTAGATGAAGGGCTCGTAGCCGGGGGCGGGAAGAACGGTATGGGGGATGCCTGAGAGCCTGAAGGCGACGTACTCCGGGCAGGGCATGAAGTGGCGCACGCGCGCGAAGAGGCCCGGCAGCTGGCGCATGATCCAGAGGGCTTTGGGGAGATAGAAGGCCGCATCCACTCTGCGGCCGGCAGCGCGCGATACCTCATCGGCCTCGGCCTGGGCCCGCCTGTCCGCCCAGGGCAGAGCGGGCATGGCCGGGAGGCCGTCCTGGCCGACAGCGATTAAGGTGGGACCGTTGCCGCCTACGCAGAATGCGGTCAGGGGATCGTCAGGGCAGGATTCGCTGGCCACAGCGGCCAGCTCCCGTAGAAGGGATAGTGCCGCCCTGGTCCAGGCTTCTGGGTCGGAGCCCAGGGCCAGGGGGGAGTCCCGGACTGGGCGCTCGACGCGCCGGGCCCTCAGGCTGAGGAAGCGGCCCTCAGAGGAGAAGAGCCCCGCCTTGGCGGCCGATGTGCCCAGGTCTATGCCGATGACGCTCAATGCGCCTCCCTGGAACCGGGCGCGAGGGCCTTCATGTCGCAGCGGGCGGAGAAGGCGCAGTCGCGGCAGGCGGCTCCCGGGCATTGGAAGAAGTCCTCCACGCGCTCGAGCTGCTGCACGTGCCAGTCGAGCTCCTGGATGTAGGCATCCAGGGATTCGCGCTTGCGCTCGGCCTCGGCAAGCTTCTGGCGGTAGAAGTCCAGGAGGCTACGCTTGACCTTGCCACCGCTGCGGTCGCCCCGGGCCAGCTCGAAAAGCTTTGAGATCTCGGCCAAGCTGAGACCGTAGTCCTTGAGCTGTTGGATGCGCCGCATGTGGATGGCGCTGGAGGGCGGGTAGCGGCGATGGGACGAGCCCCGACGGAGCGAGGGCTGGAGAAGTTTGAGTTCCTCGTAGTAGCGGATGGTGCGCACGGTCACGCCGAACATGCGCGCCAGGTCGCCTATCCTATAGCCTTCCTGCTCTTCCATATCTCACGCTTAACGTGAGGTTCATACTATGTAAGCTTGCCGACCCTCGTCAAGGACGATGGCCGCCTCCTAGGATGGGGCCGATAGGAGGAACAGAAATGCAGAAAGGTATTCGAAAGGCGGCTGCAGCCGCCGGCTTCATCATGATAGCCGCCATCGCTGCGACAAGCCTCTCCTGCGCCAAGGGCGGGCGCACGGCCATGGCCAAGAGCGTGGCGGTATTCGTGCCCGGGGCGGTGGCAGGCAGCCCCATCTACGAGCAGCTGGCGGCGGGTGCCCGGCGAGCGGCCGAGGAGGAGGGAGCGGCATTTCTTCTGCTAGAGGCTGGCTTTGACCAATCAGCCTGGGAGCCTAAGCTCACCGAGCTGGCCTTGAGCGGCAAGTGGGGCCTCATCGTCAGCTCTAACCCGGCCATCCCGGAGCTCTGCGTGAAGGCCCTGGCGGCGGCACCGGCCCAGCGCTTCTTCGTGGCCGACGGCTACCTGGCCGGCAACCCTAACATCGCCACGGTCCTCTATAATCAGGTGGAGCAAGGCTATGTGGCGGGCTACGCGGCCGGCTTATCGGCTAAGGCGGCCGGAGCCCCGATAGTGGGCGCTGTCCTGGCCCAACACTACCCGACACTCGATCGGGCCATACTCCCGGGTTTCGAGAAGGGGCTCAAGGAGGCCTTGCCGGGGGCCACCCTGGAGACGAGGGTGATAGGCAACTGGTATGATGCCCAGAAGGCCAAGGAGTTGGCATCGTCCCTGACCCAGTCGGGGGCAAGGGTGCTTTTCCCGGTAGCAGGCGGCGCGGCCCAGGGGGTCCTGAGCGCGGCCACTGAGGCGGGGGCCAAGGTGGTCTGGTTCGACGACTCGGGCTACGGTCTGGCGCCCGGCACGGTGATAGCATGCGCGGTCATCAGGCAGGAGAAGCTTGTCTACGAGCGGGTCAAGGCGGCCCTGAGAGGCAAGTTGGCCTGGGGCAAGGCTGAGATCTTGGGATTCAAGGAGGGCTTCGTGGACTTCGACGACGCCAACCCCCTCTACGCCAGCTCCAACGGCGCTGCCGAGCGCCAGGCCATGGGGGCAGTGTTGGAAGCCTTCCGCTCGGGCAAGCGATCCCTGGAGTCGCCCACCTTCTGATGAGCCTCCTGGAGGCCCGCGGAGTCGTCAAGCGATACGGGCGATTGGCCGCCAACGACGGCGCGGAGCTCTGCGCCGAGGCCGGCTCCATCACCGCCGTCCTGGGGGAGAACGGGGCCGGCAAGACGACCTTGGCCCGCATCCTGGCCGGCGAGGTCCGGCCGGACGCGGGCGAGTTCACCTTCGAGGGCCGGCCCTGGAAGCCTTGGCGGGCAGGGGCAAGGCGGGCGGCCCTCGTTCACCAGCATCCCATCCTGGTCGATGACCTCAGCGTAGCCGAAAATCTCTTCCTGGGGCGCGAGCCTGCCGGGCCGGGGGGGCTCCTCCTGCGCGGCCCCCTGGCCCGGGCCGCCCGTGAGCTCTGCGCTCGTTACTCCGTGGACTTGGATCCAGATATGGAAGCCGGGAAACTGGGCCTGGCCGATCGACAGCGGCTGGAGCTCCTGCGGGCCCTGGGCCACGACGCCCGCGTTATAATCCTTGACGAACCTAGTTCCCAGCTCTCAGAGGAGGAGGCCGATGCCCTCTACCTCGCTCTAGAGGCGATCAAGACGGCCGGCAAGGCAATTATCCTCATCACCCATCGCCTCCCCGAGGCCCTGAGGGCGGCCAGCTTCTTCTATGTCCTCAGGTCAGGGCGGACCGTCCTGTCCATAGCCGACCCTGACAAGGACGCCCTCCTGGGGGCCCTCTTCGGGGAGGCCATGGATGCCGAGGATGGACCGGAGCCCTGCCTACTTGTCGCCCGAACGGGGGACGTCGTCTTGAACTGCGCCGGCCTGGAGCTCCCGGGAAGAGGAGGCGGGGGCGGGCTCAGGGGCCTGGACCTGGAGCTGCGCGCGGGCAGGGTGGTGTGCGTCCTCTCAATCACCGGTAACGGGGCGGAGGAACTGGAGGACGCGCTCTCGGGCATGCGCGAGCCGCATGAGGGCAGCATCCGCATACAAGGGACCGAGCTAGCCGGGCGGGGCTGCGCGGCAAGGAGGAAGGCAGGCATGGCTTACCTCCCGCGCGAACGCCTCCACAGGGGGGTAGCCCTCGGAGAGTGCATAGCCGACAATCTTTTGGTTCACGATGCAGAGGTCTATCGCTTCCCGGGCGCGGGCGAAAAGTTCCGTCGGATCAGGGCCGCCGAATGGTTATCCCGCGAGGGCATGGCCGCTTCCGCCGGCGAGAGGGTTTCCGTTCTCTCCGGGGGTCAGATACAGCGCCTGGTCAGCTCACGCGAGTTGGGGACGGGCAAGCCCTTTCTCCTCCTAGCCGAACCCTCTTGGGGCTTGGACCAGCGCGCCGCCGTCAAGGCACATGAATCCATCCGCGCGGCCGCCGCGGCGGGGCTGGCCTGTCTGGTCCTGCTCTCTCAGTTGCGCGAGGCCATGGCCCTGGCAGATGAAATCGCCGTCCTCTACCGCGGGAGAATAACATTGCTTGAGAGCAATGATCGATCCGCGGGTCTGGAAGCCCGCCTGAGGGCAGCCATGACCGGGGGGGGCGCGTGAAGGCGGTCTCCGCAAGGCTCAGCGACGGCCTGGGGCGCCTTGGCGGCCTCATCCTTCCTCTGGCAGTTCTGGGCGCGGCCAGCCTCTTAGCCGCTTTGCGTGAGGGCGGCTTGGCAGCCTTTTACCTAGGGCCCTTCTCTTCGGCCTATGCATTTGGTAACATGCTCGAGAACGCGGCTATCCTTGGCACGGCCGCCCTGGGCGCGGCCATCTCCCTCCGGGCGGGGGCCGTCAACCTGGGAGGGGACGGGCAGTTTTACTCCGGTGCCCTGGCGGGGCATGTCATCCTCACATGGGTGAGGGGATTTCCTGCCCCGGCCGCGGCGCCCCTGGCCTGGGCGGGAGCCTTCCTGGCCGGCAGTCTTCTGGGAGCCCTGCCGGCCCTCCTCAAGCGCCGGGGAGGGGCCGACGAGCTCATCACGAGTTTTCTTTCTTCGGCGGCCCTTATCCCCTGCCTGGACTGGATCGTGGCCGGTCCCCTCAAGGATCCGGACAGCCAGCTGATCGCTACCCGCGCCATAGACCCGGCCCTATCCTTCACCCGCCTTCTCCCGCCCTCCTCTCTCAGCGCAGCGGCCCTGGCCGCAGCGGCTTTGACCGCCCTGGGATGGATAGGCTACTGGCGAACGCGGGCTGGTTTCCGCTTACGAATGAGCGGAGCAGCGCCGGACTTCGCAGAGGCAGCCGGATTGGAGCCGCGCAGGATCCGCTTCGCGGCTATGGTTCTGGGTGCCGGCATCATCGGCCTGGCCGGTGTCTGGGCTGTCATGGGGCGGAGCCCGCGGGTCTTCCAGAATTTCTCCGGCGGGATGGGCTTCACGGCCCTGGCATGCGCCATCACCGCCCGCCTGAGCCCGGCCCTCGTATTGCCGGCAGCCCTCTTCTTCGCCTTCCTGGAGGCCGGGGCCAAGTCCGCCCAGATCCTCTCCGGCATGACGGCCCAAGCATCCAGCATGCTCCAGGCCCTGGTCCTCCTTGCTATGGCAGCGGCATCTGGAAGGGGGAGGCGGAAGTCATGAACGGCCTGGCCTTAGCGGAATACGCCGCCCCCCTCCTGGCGGCTTCCGCTGGAGCCCTAGCGGCTGAGAGGAGCGGGCGCAGCAATATGGCCCTCGAGGGCCTTGTCCTGGCGGGGGCACTCGCGGCGGCGGCCTCCGTCCGCTGGGGCCTTGAAGCTCCCCTGGCCGTCCTTGCGTCTATGGCTCTTTGCGCCTCGGCGGCTATCCTCTTTTCCCTCTTCCTGGGAAAATCTGGAGCGGATGCGGTGATTTCGGGCATCGCCTTCAACGCGCTTCTTGCCGGAGCAGTCTCCTCCGCCGCAGCGGCCATATCGGGCTCAGCCGGGATCTGGCGTCTTGAGGCGGGCGCAGGGAGCGGGGGAATTCTGACCTTCCTCGGCCTAGGGCTCGTCTTTTACGCGGGGACATGGCTTCTCCTCGCCCGCACGAGGGCCGGGCTTCGGCTGCGCGCCGCGGGCTCGTCGGAGCTGGCCCTTGAGGCCGCCGGGGCCGATCCAGAAGCCAGCCGGTCCCTGGCCTTCGCCCTCTCGGGGGCGGGTTGCGGCCTTGCGGGGGCCTGCATGGCCCTGGGCTTGGGGGCCTTCTCCCCGGGCATGAGCGCCGGACGTGGCTGGCTGGCCCTGGCATCGGTCTACGCAGGCCGGAAACGGCCCGGGCCCTGCCTCCTGGCCGTGGCGGTCTTCTCACTGGCTGACTTCCTCGCCGTCCAGGCCCAGGCATGGCGGATCCTGCCGCATGAGCTGACCGCCTCCATCGCGCCCCTGGCAGCCCTCGCGGCTATAGCCCTCAGCGCTCCGCGCGGGAAGATTGCGCAGCGGCCCCTGGCATGATAGCCTCGGCCGGGGGGTATCCGCATGAAGGCGCTCATCATCGGGAACGGGATCGCGGGCGTCAACGTGGCCGCCGAGCTGCGGGCCCTGGAGCCGGATCCGGGCAAGCTGGAGATCGAGATCCACGCCAAGGAAGCCTGGGACTTCTACTCGCGCATCCGCCTGCCGGAGGTCATCTCCTCCGGCCTGGGCCCCCAGGACATCGCCCTATATAAGGAAGAATGGTACAAGCGCAGGAGCATCGAGGTGCGCAAGTCCCATTCAGTCGCGCGCATACTGACAGATACGTCCCAGGTTGAATTCCAGGACGGGCAGCGCCTGGCCTACGATGTGCTGGCCATCTGCACGGGTTCCCGGCCCATGCGTTTTCCGGCCCCCGGCATAGACAAGGCCGGCATCGACTGCCTCAGGACCTATGACGACGCCCGCGACCTCAGGGCGGCCATACAGGCCGGGAGGAAGCGCATGGCCGTGGTGGGCGGGGGCCTCCTGGGCCTCGAGGCTGCCTACCACCTCAAGCTCGCCGGCGTAGAGGACGTCTGCGTCATCGAGATAGCCGAACGCCTCCTCCCGCGCCAGCTGGACGCCGCGGCTGCCGGCATCCTGCGCACCCTTCTCGAAGAACGGGGCCTGTCCTTCCGCCTGGGGGCCAAGGTTGAGGCCTACGAGGGCGGTGAGGCTGTGAGCGGCCTGCGCCTCGCCTCAGGGGAGACGATAGGCGCCGAAGGCGTCCTCCTCTCATCGGGCGTGAGCCCCGAAACGGAGCTGGCCAAGGCCGCCGGCATCGCCTGCGGGCGGGGCATCAGCGTGGATTGCTTCATGCGCAGCTTTGCCAAGGGGGTCTTCGCCGCCGGGGACGCGGCCGAGTTCGAGGGCCGCTCATGGGGCATCATCCCGGCGGCCCTTGAGCAGGCCCGCGCCGCCGCCCGGGCCATGTTGGGGGATCTCGGCTCACCCTACGTCCAGACCCTGCCCAAGACGAGCCTCAAGGTGGCCGGCATAGACCTCCTCAGCATGGGCCTGGCCGTCCCCGCGCCGGAGGAAGAGGCCTCCCTCGAGTGCGTCATCCGGCAGGATGAAGAGGGTTCGCGCTATGAGAAATTCATCCTCCGGGAAGGCATCCTGGTGGGAGCCATCCTCCTGGGCTCCAAGAAGAACCAGGCCTGGGCCGGCGCGGCCATGGGCAAGCCGATCCGCAAAGAGGACATTCCGGGCCTTTAGAGCGAAGAAAGCCGCTGATACGATTGGTTCCAGCCCCGCGGGAGAGCGGGCTTGACGGCTAGGGCCCGGGCTGCTAGATTGCTTAAACGATTAAGCATAGCGGAGGACAAGTGCCCACGATCCAGGAAGTGGCTTTGAAGGCGGGCGTCTCGGTGGCCACGGTATCCTATGTCTTAAACGGCACGGGCCGCGTCGGCCCGCAGACGAGCGAGCGGGTCAGGCGGGCGGCGCGCAGCCTGGGCTATTCCCCGAGCCTGTGCGCCCAGGCCATGAAGGGCCGGCGCCTGGATGCAGCCGGGTTCTTCGTGGACGGGATAGCCGGTCCAATCTACGGCGAGATCATCGAGGGAGCCCAAGAGGCCTTCAAGGCCAGGGGCTGGGGGCTGATAGTGGGCACCTTGAACGAACCCGCAAAGGAACTAGCCATCACCCTAGCCAGGCAGGCGTGGCTGGCCGGTTCGGTAGTCCTCAGCGGCGGCCTGGCTACTCGCGAGCTCCTCAGGGCCCTGGCCGCTAAAACACCCCTGGTCGTCATGGACATCGAGCCGGACTTCCCCGCCTGTATGCCGCGGCGGGGCCGCTGGGTGAGGGTAGGCCTGGACAACGCCGCCGGCACGAGGGCGGCCCTGGAGCATCTCCTGGACCAGGGTGTCCGGCGCCTTCTAGTGCTCAACGGGAACGAGAGGTCGAACGATGCCCGCGAGCGTCGGGCGACCGTTGAGCTGGTCGCACGGGAAAGAGACGTAGAATTTCTTGAGTTGTACGACTGTGATTTCGATGCCCGAGTGGCCTATGAGACTATGAGGGCGCTGACGGCCTCGGGTGTCCGATTCGACGGCCTCCTGGCCGCCAACGACGAGATGGCCCTGGGCGCCATGAGGGCCCTGCGGGAAGCCGGCTTGCACGTGCCGGAAGATGTGGCGTTAGCCGGCTTCGACGACATCGAGGCGGCTAAGTGGTCCAACCCGGCACTCAGCACGGTGCGGGTGGAGAGGCGGGCCCTGGGAGGCCTCTTGGCCCGGAAGGTCATGGAGCTGGCCGGAACAGATGGCAGCGCTGACGAGGAGATAGCCTTCCCGGTGGAATTCGTCCCCCGGGCCTCCAGCATGCGAAAGGAGAGTGTCTGATGCGCCATGGTAGCGGACAAGCGAAGAAGGGAACACTTGTGGGGGGACGCGGGAGACGGCGGGGCCCCGCCCTGCGCATCGCAGTCCGGGCGATATTCGGCTGCTGCGCCGCGGCTGTATTGTGCGTGGCCCTGATCGCATGCGCGAAGGGACAAGACAGGAGGGGTTCGGCCAAGGAGGGCATTCTCCTGGGTATCTTCCACGAAGGCTCCCAGAAGGACCTCGCGCCCGTCAATCGGATCGAGGAGAGCATCGGGAAGAAGTTCGCCTCGGTGATGTGGTACCAGGACTGGACCAGCCCCTTCCCCATGGCGGAGGCCCGGCGCGTTTCGAGGGCGGGCTACATGCCTCACATCACCTGGGAGCCTTGGTCTTGGGAGAACAAGGACCTGGTCAAGCTACAGGACATCCTGGACGGGAAATGGGACAAGTACATTGAGGATTGGGCCAAGGGGGCCGCGCGTTTCGGCCGGCCTATCCTCCTGCGCTGGGGGCATGAATTCAACGGGGATTGGTACCCGTGGAGCGTGCCCAACAACGGCCAGGATCCCAGTCTCTACGTCAGGGCGTATCGCCGCGTACACGATGCCTTCAGAAAAGCAGGGGCCGATAAGGTTTCCTGGATCTGGTGCTTCAACGCCAACAGCGTGCCGGCCATGCCCTGGAACGCGCCCCAGGCGGCCTACCCGGGCGACCAGTACGTGGATTGGGTGGGCATCGACGGCTATGACTTCTCCGGGAGCGAGAGCTTCCACTCCATCTTCAAGGGCGCCTACGCCAAGGCCGTCGCGTCTACGGCCAAGCCCCTGATGATCGCGGAATTCGCCACTGGCGGGGCGGGGCCCTACAAGGCCCGCTGGATCGCCCAGATGGCCGCCGGCCTGCACGCTCTCTTCCCGGCCGTAAAGGCCATCACCTGGTTCGACATAGAGAAGGAACGCGACTGGAGGCTCCTGTCCAGCATCGATTCGCTCAACGCCGCCCGGGCCGCCTTCGGAAGTGAAGCTTTCCTCTCGGACCCGGCCTGGTTCGGGAAGGTAGAGACCGCCTTCCCCTCGCTCCGGCAGGGCCACCTCGACAGCCTCAAGGTCCTGGCGCCCAAGAAGCAGGCCCAGGAGGCGGCGGCTGCCGCCTTCCCCGACGCGGACGGCTTAGGCGGGGTCAAGGCATCATGGGCGGGGACCAGCCCCATCGTCCTGACATCCGAAAAGGGCCAGTCCGATATGGAGGCTGAGATCCGCCTGGGCTATTCCACGCGGGCCCTTTTCCTGCGCGCAGTGATCCGGGACGACTTCCCTATGAACAACGACAAGGCCGGGGCCGACATCTGGAACGGCGACTGCCTGGAAGTGTGTATTTCCACGCGGCCGGAAGCCGATCCCGAACGGGAATTTTATGGACCGGGGGACTTTCAGGTAGGCCTCAGCCCCGGCAAGCCGGACAAGGGACTAGGGCCCTCGGCTTGGGTCTGGGCCGCCTTGAAGAAGGTACCCGCCGGGACCGAGCTGCGGGCTGAGCGCAGCCCTTCCGGCTATATCCTCGAAGCCAGAATCCCATGGGCTTCCCTGGACCCTGAGTTCAAGCCAGAGTCAGGGATGGCCCTGGGCTTCGACCTGGCAGTTGACGATGCGGACAGCGGCAGCACGGACCGCGAGAGACAGACCGTTTGGAGCGGCGATCAGGGCTTCTACGCCAACCCATCCCAGTGGGGCATTCTCAGGCTGAAATGAGGGCGGGCATGGATAGATTCAGGCTGGGGGTCAACCTGGGCGGCTGGCTCTCCCAATTCAAGGCGCCAGATACCTCGCATTTCGAGGCATGGATCGGCCCCGCCGACATCGAGCGCATCGCCGGCTGGGGGATGGATCACGTCCGCCTGCCCATCGACTACCAGATTTTGGAAGATGATGCGGAGCCTGGACGCTACAAGGAGTCCGGCTTCGCATACATAGACCGCTGCCTGGAGTGGTGCGGGCGCTGGGGCCTGGACCTCGTCCTGGACATGCACCGGGCCCCGGGCTACAGCTTCGACGCGGCTAGCGGCTCCAACCGCCTCTTCGAGGACCCGGCCCTGCAGGAGCGCCTGAAGAAGCTCTGGACTGCCCTGGCATCGCGCTATGCGGGCTCACGCTCCCCGCTCATCGTCTTCGAGCTTCTCAACGAGATCGTCCTGTCCTCCAGCGAGCCCTGGAACGAGCTGACCCGGGAGCTGCGTGGGGCTGTCAGGGCCGCCGACCCGGGGGCCTGGATCATGATCGGGGGCATCGATTGGAATTCCGTGGGGGCCCTCAAATACCTGGAGGTCTTCGACGACCCGCGCATGCTGTATTCCTTCCATTTCTACGAGCCCATGCCCTTCACCCACCAGAAGGCCTACTGGGCCGATGAATTCCGGGACTACGGCCGGGAGCTGATGTATCCAGGTCGGGCTGAGGGCCTAGAAGAATTTCTAGCCGAGTATCCCGCCTACCGGGCAAGGATGGAGCGCTACACCGGCAGGGAACTTGATGCTCGCTTCATGGAGGAAGCCCTCCAACCGGCCGTGGATTTCATGCGCGATACGGGAATGCCCCTGTACTGCGGGGAATGCGGGGTGATCGACCGCGCCCCGCCGGCCGGGCGGCGGGCATGGTACCGCGATTTCACCCGCCTCATGCGCGGGCTCGGTATCGGCTTCGCACCCTGGTCCTACAAGGGCATGGATTTCGGCCTCCTAGACGGGGAGGGCCGGGTGGCGGACGAGGAAGTCCTGAGAATCCTTCAGGGAGTCTGAGCGGTCGCTCATATCATGGCCCTGCGCGCCTCGCTGGGCCATGGCGGCTTGACAAGTGCCAGCCTCATCGGTATATTCCTATCATTCCGATAGGAATAACGGGAATCTATGCTTTCAGTGTCCACGAAGACGGAATATGGCCTCAGGGCCCTCATCCGCATCGCCAAGGCCAGCGATGAGCTCTCCATCGCCGAGATAGCCTCCCTTGAGGGGATCTCGCCCAAGTACCTGGAGGGCATCGCTTCCCTGCTCAAGTCCGCCGGCCTCATCCTGAGCCAGCGCGGAAAGCATGGGGGCTATCGACTGGCCCGGGGCGCAGAACTCATCAGCCTGCGCGAGGTGATCAGGGCTTTGGAGGGGGACGTGACGCCGGTGCGCTGCGCCCACGGAGCCGCCGCCTGCGGGCATTCCCCCTCCTGCGCCTCGAAGCGGTTCTGGGAGGGTCTCAAGAAGGTCGTGGACGATTACCTCGAGGATACCTCCCTGGCCGACCTGGCTGGGGAGGGCGCCAAGGCCGGCTCGCCACGTGAGAGGCGCGCCGGCGCGAAGGAGGCTTGATGGAAGGCGGCCTGGTCTATATGGATTACAACGCCACCACCCCGCTGGACGGCGAGGTGGCCGAGCTCATGCGCGAGGAGATGGGGCTCTTCGGCAACGCCTCCAGCATGCACGAGGCCGGGCGGCGGGCCAGGGCCCGGGTGGAGGAGGCCCGCGCCGAGGTTGCTGAGCTTGTCGGTGCCAGGCCGGAGGGCATCATCTTCACCTCGGGCGGCTCCGAGTCCAACAACACCGTCTTCCAGACGGCCTTCGAGCTGGGGCGACGGGACGCCTCACGTAGAAAGATCCTGATATCGGCCATCGAGCATCCCTGCGTCATGAATGCGGCCGCGCGCCTGGAGGAATTAGGTTTTCCCCTCCTGCGCCTGAGGGTGGACGCATCGGGGCGCCTGGACGAGGAGGCTTATCGCCTGGCCCTGGGACCCGATGTTCTCCTGGTGTCCGTGATGGCCGCCAACAACGAGATAGGCACCCTCCAGGACATCCCCCGCCTCTGCGCTATGGCCCACGCCTCCGGGGCCCTCTTCCACACGGACGCTGTCCAAGCGGCCGGCAAGGTGGCGGTGGATCTGGCGGCCTGGGACGTCGATTATGCTTCCTTCTCCTGCCACAAGATCTATGGCCCCAAGGGCGTGGGGGCCCTGTACTACAAGGCCGGGGCCGCCCTCTATCCCCTCATCCGCGGGGGCCACCAGGAGGAGGGCTACCGGGCCGGAACCTACAACGCCCAGGGCATCTCGGCCTTCGGGCGGGCGGCCCGGATCGCCCGGCTGAGGCTGGAAGAGGACGCCGCTCGGCTGTCCAGGCTCAAAGAGGAGCTGCGCCGTGGCATCCTTGAGGGCATCGAGGGGGTCAGGATCAACGGGGACCAGGAAGCCTGCCTCCCCAACACCCTGAACTGCTCATTCCCCGGCGCAGAGGGCGAGGCCATCCTCCTGTCGCTGGATCTCGAGGGCATAGAGGCCTCCACCGGCTCGGCCTGCGCCTCAGGGAGCCTGGAGCCCTCGCACGTGCTGATGGCTACCGGCCTGGGGCCGGAGCTGGCCCACGGCTCCATCCGCTTCTCCCTGGGGCGGGGAAGCACACGCGAGGACGTGGCCAGGGTCCTGGAAGTCTTGCCGGGCATCATCGAAAGGCTCAGGAAGATGAGCACCGTGGATTGGCGGGAAGCGCAGGCGCAGGGGAGGGCAGGATGAGCATGAACGCCGAATGGGTCTATTCGGAGATTGTCAAGGAGCACTTCACCAGGCCGCACAACGTCTTCGACCCGGCCGAGGGCTTCGAGGCCGACGCACAGGGCATGGTGGGCAACATCAACTGCGGGGACCAGATGTTGCTCATGCTCAAGATCAAAGACGACGTGATAGAGGACGTGCGCTGGAAGACCTACGGTTGCGCCAGCGCTATCGCCTCCACTTCGATGCTCTCGGACGTGATCAAGGGCATGCCTATAGACCAGGCCTACAAGCTCAAGCCCCAGGACATCGTGGAGCGACTGGGCGGCCTCCCCGACAGCAAAATCCACTGCTCGGTGATGGGGGACAAGGCCCTGCGCGCGGCCATAGACGACTACCTGGAGAAGACCGGACGCAAGGGCCTTTTCGGCGATCAGGAGGTTACGGTCATTTGCCACTGCCTCAACATCACCGATCGCGACATAGAGGAAGCCGTCAAGGCCGGGGCGCGCACCTGGGAGGGCCTCCAGGCCCGCACCAAGATAGGCACAGTCTGCGGCAAGTGCCGCGGGAGGGCCGAGGAGCTAGTCCACGAATTCATCCATCTCTACGGCTGAGATCGCGTCCTTCAGGGAGGCCGTCCTCTCCTATTACCGGGAATACGGCCGCAGCCTGCCCTGGCGCCTGACCCTTGATCCCTACGCCATACTCGTCTCCGAATTCATGCTTCAGCAGACCCAGGTGGTCCGGGTCATCCCCAAGTACCAGGCCTGGCTGGAGGCCTTCCCGTCCCTGGCCGACCTTGCCGCGGCCCCCCTCTCCGAGGCCCTGAGGCTCTGGAGCGGCCTGGGTTACAACCGCCGCGGCAAGTGGCTATGGGAGAGCGCCCGCAGCCTCATGGAAGGCGGCGGACAGGTTCCCCGGGACGCAGCGGCTTTGGAGACCCTGCCTGGAGTGGGGCCATACACAGCCAGGGCCGTGCTCACCTTCGCCTTCGGTTCGCCCGAGGTCTTCATCGAAACGAACATCAGGAGGGTCTTCATTCACTTTTTCTTCCCCCCTTCCGTAGCGGAAGGCGGAGAGGCGGCCAAGGTGAGCGACGCACAGATCTTGCCCTTGGTGGAGGCAAGCCTGGACAGGCAGAATCCGCGCGAGTGGTATTATGCCCTGATGGACTACGGCGCCGCCCTGCCCAAGGTCACGTCTAATTCCAATGCGCGCAGCAAGACCTACAAGATCCAATCCACCTTCCGCGGTTCGCGCCGCGAGGCCAGGGGGGCTATCATGAGGGCTATCGCCGCGGGACCAACCGACCTGGATGAAATCGCCCTGCGGAGCGGTATATCCCGGGAGCGCCTGGAGGAGGCCTGCCGATCCCTCCAAGCCGAGGGACTTGTAGCGGAGACAGAAGCTGGTTATACCATACCCGGCTAAAATTGTATTTTTATACGTTTTTCATGCACTAGTTGACAGTTCACAAGTCATGATTGTATAATTATGCATTATGACTGTAAAGCTCAAAGGAAGGAGTCTCCTCACACTCAAGGACTTCACTCGGGAGGAGATCGAGTATCTCCTCGACCTTGCCGTCAGCCTCAAGGCCAAGAAGCGCTCAGGGCAAAAGGGCGATCTCCTCTTGCGGAAGAACATCGCCCTGATCTTCGATAAGACAAGCACCCGCACGCGTTGCGCCTTCGAGGTGGCCATCTGGGACGAGGGCGGCAACGCCACCTTCCTGACCAACAGTCAGATGAGCAAAAAGGAATCGATAGAGGACACCGCCAAGGTCCTGGGACGCTACTACGACGGTATCCAGTACCGCGGCTTCTCCCAGAACACGGCTGAGATCCTGGCCCGTCACTCAGGGGTGCCGGTGTGGAACGGCCTCACCGACGAGGACCATCCCACACAAGTCCTGGCCGACCTGATGACGATGAGGGAGGAGGCTGGAAGCCCCCTCAATGGCAAGATTCTGGTCTACGCCGGAGACGGACGCAACAATATGTCCAACGCCCTCCTCATCGGCTGCGCCAAAATGGGCATCACCTACCGCATCCTCTCGCCCCAAGAGCTGCGACCGCGCCAGGATCTTCTGGACGAGATGCAGCCGGCCTGCCGGGAGAGCGGGGCGCGGGTGGAGTGCTACTCCATAGCCGAAAAGGAGAAGGCCTTGGCAGGGGCCGACTTCATTTACACCGATGTCTGGGTGTCCATGGGCGAGGAGGCCAAGCTGGAGGAGAGGCTTAGGCTCCTGGAGCCCTACCGGGTGACGAAGGAATTCTTCGAACTCACAGGCAAGAGCGGGACGATCTTTCTCCACTGCCTCCCGGCCAACCATGATATGGAGACCGATATCGGCCGGGAGGCCTTCGAGGCTTACGGGCTGCGCGAGATGGAAGTGAGCGACGAGGTTTTCCGCGGCCCGCGCTCGAGGGTCTTCGATCAGGCCGAGAACCGCATGCACACCATCAAGGCCGTCATGGTAGCCACCCTGACCTGAGGGGTGGCGGCTCAGACAAGATCATCCAGCCGGACGAATGGAAGGCCCTCGTCTTCTCCGGGTTCCTCGAAGAAGGCGTTCAGCTGGCGCAGCTGCTCCGGGGTGAAGGCATAGGTCCTGTCCGCTGAGGCGTTGCGCGCTTCCACGCGGCGGAGTTGCTCGGTCTCGTCCAAAGGGAGGTAGACGAAGGCCTGCTTCCAGGACCGCATGCGCTCAGCGGCCTGGCGTCGATCCTCCCGGGACCAGAAACCATAGTCGAAGACAACACTGAGCCCCGCGGTCAGGGCTTGGTCGGCCAGGCCGAAGAGAAAATCCCGGCAGATAGCCAGCTTGCGCTGGTAGAGCTCACGGCCCAGGCCTTGGCCGAAGAGGGGTTCCATGAGTTCGTCCAAATTGAAGACCATGGTGGCTCCCCGAGAAGCCAAGCGCCTGGCCGTCCAGCTCTTGCCCGAGCCGATCTTGCCGCAGAGGAAGTAGACTCTCACCGGATCCTCGGTGTCATGAAGCATGATGGCCTAGAATAGCACTTGAGACGGACGGAGCGAAAGACGGACCAGGCACGGAGCCGCGGCTTGCATCCGCCTTCCTGCCCGTGTAGCATTCGGGTGGGGAGCGATATGAAAAGGATACTCTTCATCACGATCGTCGGCCTCGTCGGAGCCATTCAGGGTTACGCCGCGGCGATGACGCGCAGGAAGCTGGCGGCCGGAGCGACCGAGCCTTCCGCGGACGCAGCCAGGCTGCGCAGGGCCGAAAGAGCCCTGGCCTCGAGGAGCGCCTACCTGCCCTTTCTCAGCGTCTTCATCATGGTGGTGGGCGCGGCTTGGCTGCGCCTGCCCGGCTTCGAGGGCTCGCTCCAATCGGCCTTTCCCGCGCCGGCCTTCTTCCTCGAGGCCGCCGCACTGGGCTTCCTTTCCGGGCTATGCGGGCGTGCGAGCTACCTGGCCCTGAGCCGCTCTATCGGGCAGGACGCCTCCTGGATGGGGGAGGATAGGGGGCGTTCCGCACTCCTATCGGCCCCGCGCCTGGAAAACGACCGCCAAGATTACGACATCTTCATCAGCTATAAGTCCCGAGACGCCGACCTGGCGCGCTTCCTGGCCGAGCAGCTCTTCGCCCGGGGACTCAGACCTTGGTTCGCGGAATACAGCATCATGGCCAGAGAATTCTTTGAATTCAGGAGTCTCATCGAGCGCGGTATAGACCATTCCCTCAAAGCCCTCATTATCAGCAACGATGATTATGCCGCCTCGCCTTACTGCATAGATGAGCTGATCCGCATCCTGGGGCGCTTGGAGCCAGGGCAGATCCTGGAGATAAGAGCGCCTGGATGCCCGGCCCTGGCGGAGCGTTTCCCGGCCCTGGCCGAAGCGAGGAAGCATGATTACGTCAACCGGGGAAGGGCGCTTGAGGAAGTAGAGGACTTCCTTGGTATGGCCCATCGCGGCTTCATCGACAATCCGGATCCGCCATCGCTTAGGCGACTGGAATACAAATTCGGATTGGGTTTCTTCCTGGATCTGGGGGGCTGGGAGGAGGCTGGAGGCCATCGGAATCAGATAGAGACGGGCAATCCACTGGACGCCGAGAACGGCATCTACCTTTACCGCCATACCTCCTCGCCGGGACTGCTGCGCCTGGTGATACGCTCGGGCCTCCAAACCTGGACACACGCCAGGCCGGGCAGGGTCATGGATGATCGGCTCTTCCTGGTGGAGACAGGGAAAATGGTGAACCTCTACCAGAAGTACGCGGCCCATGGAATATTCGGCCGCAAGATACTCATGGAATCAGTAGGTACTCACTTTCTCAAGATAGGAGAAACGGGCCATCCCTTCTTCGGCAACCGTATGCAGGTCGGCGGGAGGATCCAATGGAACCGGCAATACGTGATCACCGCAGCCACCCCGCCCTCTATCATCGAGCGAGTGCGCGCCCTCATACCGGCAAACGAGCTCATCAAGCACCCGGAGCTGGGCAGTGAGCTGGAGTTCGGCCTGCAGTTCGGTGTCCAAAGCCCATCCTTCTCGGAGTACTGCGCCTACGGCCACATCATGGACAGGGTGGCGGCATCATTCCGCATCGATGAAGGCCTGAGGGATGTTTCCGTTCCAGAACCGGCCTTTCAGAATAACGACCTTAAGACAACTACATTCACATGAGCTGGCGCTCAGGCGCGGTGATTCTACTTAAAGCAGCTGGCCATACCAAAATGCAGTGAAGCTCAAAAAAAAATTCCTATTCCATACTGATTTTCAAAACGCACTGTACTAGATTTCGCCTATCATTCAAAAATCTCGTAACCGCTCAATTCACCCCGTTGCCGTAGGACCTGGCCCGTAGGGCAAGAGG
>CAYYCP010000035.1:0-32162 GCA_964470375.1 uncultured Spirochaetales bacterium | reverse complement strand
ATGAAGGTTAGCCAGGAAGTCCAGGCCATATTCAACGCGGCCTACAACGAGGCCAAGAGCCGGAGCCACGAGTACATCACCCCGGAGCACGTGCTCTACGCCGCCCTGGCCTTCGATGACGTCAAGGAGATACTCGAGGCTTGCTCGGCCGACGTGCAGCACATCAAGGACGGCATGGAGTCCTATTTCGACCAGAAGATCCCCACCGTCAAGAAGGGTGAGCCGGCCCAGACGGCGGGCTTCCACAACCTGATCGAGCGCGCCCTGATCCAGTCCCAGAACGCTCAGAAGTCCGAGGTGGGCGTAGCCGACATCCTGGTGTCGCTCTATGACGAGGAACAGAACTACGCCGCCTATTACCTGCGCAAGGCCGGCGTCAAGCGCCTCCAGCTCCTGGAGGTCATTTCCCACGGGGTGGAGTCGGATCGGGAGCGCGAGGAGGCTGACGAGGACGAGGAGGCCACCGCCGAGGCCTCGCCGGGGTCCGGGCCGTCCGCCCAGGCTACAGGCCAGGCGGCCCGCAAGGGGGCCCTGGAGCGCTTCACCAGCGACCTGACTAAGCTGGCCAAGGAGGGTCGCCTGGAGCCGGTCATCGGCCGGGAGGCCGAGATAGAGCGTACCATCCAGGTCCTCTGCCGCAGGCTCAAGAACAACCCCATCCACGTGGGCGATTCGGGGGTGGGCAAGACGGCCATCACCGAGGGCCTGGCCCAGCGCATCGTGGAGGGCAAGGTGCCGCCCCTCCTCAAGGACTTCTCCATACACTCCCTGGACATGGGCGCGCTGATGGCCGGTACCAAGTTCCGCGGGGACTTCGAGGAGAGGGTAAAGAAGGTGGTGGACGAACTCCTGCGCAAGGAAAAGGCTATCCTCTTCATCGACGAGATACACACCATCGTGGGGGCCGGGGCGGTCTCGGGGGGATCCCTGGACGCCTCCAACCTCCTCAAGCCGGCTCTGGTGTCCGGCAAGATCCGCTGCATAGGCTCGACCACCCATGAGGAGTATGCCAAGCACTTCGACAAGGACCGAGCCCTGTCCCGGCGCTTCCAGAAGATCGACATCGTGGAGCCCAGCCTGGGCGACGCGGTACTGATCCTGAAGGGGCTCCGCAGTCGCTACGAGGAGTACCACGGTGTGCGCTATTCGGACGAGGCCCTGGAGCAGGCGGTGGCCCTGTCGGCCCAGTTCATCACCGAGCGGCGCCTGCCGGACAAGGCGATAGACGTGATAGACGAGACCGGGGCCTGGGCGCGCATCGAGGCTTATAAGCGCGACCCGGAGTCCAAGGAGGTCCTGGACATCGGGGTTGCCGAGATCGAGAAGGTGGTGTCGCGCATCGCCCGCATTCCGGAGAAATCGGTAGCGGCCGGGGAGAAGGAGCGCCTGAAGGCTCTGGACGCCGACCTCAAGAAGGCCGTCTACGGCCAGGACGCAGCTGTAGATGCGGTGGTCAAGGCCGTGCGCCGCAGCCGGGCCGGTTTCCGCCAGCCGGACAAGACCGTGGCCAACTTCCTCTTCGTGGGACCCACCGGGGTGGGCAAGACTGAGTTGGCCCGCCAGCTGGCCGCCACCATGGGGGTGGCCCTGCACCGCTTCGACATGTCCGAGTACCAGGAGGAGTACACGGTCAGCCGCCTCATCGGCTCGGCCCCCGGCTACGTGGGCTACGAGGAGGGCGGCCTGCTGACCGAGACCGTCCGCAAGACCCCCCACGCGGTCCTCCTCCTTGACGAGATAGAGAAGGCCCACCCCAAGGTCTACAACATCCTCCTCCAGATCATGGACTACGCCACCCTGACGGACAGCCAGGGGCGTAAGGCGGATTTCCGCAACGTCATCCTGATCATGACCAGCAACGCCGGAGCCCGCGAAATAGGCAAAGACCTGATCGGCTTCGGAGAGCGGACCATGAGCGAGGGAGCCCTGGACGAGGCCGTCCAGCGGGCTTTCACCCCCGAGTTCCGCAACCGCCTGGATGCGGTGGTCAAGTTCGGCGACCTGCCCCCGGCCATCGTGGAGCGCATCGTTCTCAAGTGCATAGACGAGTTCCGCGGCATGCTAGCGGAGAAGAAGGTGGAGCTCGAGGTCACCGACGAATGCGTGAAGTGGCTGGCCGCCAAGGCCTACTCGCGCGAGTACGGGGCCCGCAACGTAGCCCGCTTGGTGGACGAGAAGATCAAGTCCTTCTTCGTGGAGGAGGTCCTGTTCGGCTCCCTCTCCTCGGGCGGCAGGGCCCTGGCGGAGGTGGCCGGGGGCGAGGCACGGGTCAGGACGCTCTGATCCGCATGAAGCGATACAGCGCCGCCACCCGGGCCGATCCGGCCTTCCCCTGGCTGGATGTGGACCAGTTTTTCGCCTTTCCCGATCCCGGTCGGTGGGACGGCTCCGGCCTGGTGGCCGTGGGCGCTAACCTCTCCCCGGGTATGCTCGTCTCGGCCTATTCGCAGGGGATCTTCCCCTGGTTCGGCGAGGACGACCCCATACTCTGGCAGTCCCCTGACCCACGCTTCGTCCTCCTTCCTGAGGAGCTGCGTCTGCCGGCCTCATTGCGCAAGCTCATGCGCAAGCGGCCCTACGAGCTGACCCTGGATCGGGACTTCGAGTCCGTCATCAGGGCCTGCGCCTCCCAGCCCCGGCCGGGCCAGAGCGGCACGTGGATCACCCCCGACATGGTCGAGGCCTATATCGGCCTCCATCGGGAGGGCTTGGCGCATTCAGTAGAGGCGTACCAGGACGGGATCCTGGCGGGCGGACTCTACGGGGTATCGCTGGGGCGAGCCTTCTTCGGGGAGTCCATGTTCCACGCCAGGGACGGAGCTTCCCTGTGCGCCTTCGCCGCCCTGGCCCTGCGCCTGCGCCAGGAGGGCTTCGTTCTCATTGATTCGCAGGCGCGCACGGAGAACATGGAGCGCTTCGGGGCTCGCGATGTCCCCCGCCCGCGCTACCTGGAGATGCTGAGCCGGGCTCTTGAGGCCGGCTCCAGCCTGCGCGGATCCTGGGGGCTCCTCCTCCCTGACTTCCCGGACTCGAGGGACTACGCGGCCATTATGGCGGGCGGGGCTCCGTGCTGAGGGAAGGCTCCCTCCTCCTCTACAAGGGAAGGCCGGCCCTGGCCCTCTCCTCGGGCGACAAGGCCGAGATACGGGTGATAGGCGGGGAGAGTCTCAAGGTCAGGGAGAAGGATGTCCTCCTCCTCCATCCCGGTCCCCTCAAGTCCTTCGACCCTGAGGCGGCCCTAGCCTCCCTGCCCGAGGGGGATTACGGCACGGCCCGATCCATGCTTGAGGGCGGACGGGCCAGCCCGGCCGAGCTGGCCGAGCTTGTCTACGGCCGGGCCGGCCCTGCCGAGATATGGGGTGTCGTTTCCCACAGTCTTTCCGGCGAGGGTTTCTTTGTCATGGATGAGGCGGGCCTGTGTCCCTTGGATGACGAATCAATCCAAGCCAGGGCCAAGAAGCGCCGCGAGCGGGAGGAGGCCGGACAGGCCCGTTCCGCCTTCGTGGCCCGGGCCCGCCCCAAGCAGGCCTACCGGCCTGAGGAGGGCGACGCCCGCTTCCTCCAAGAGATCGAGGCTCGGGCGGCCGGGGCCATGCAGTCATCGCTATTACTCAAGGAGATCGGGCTTGAGGACAGCCCCGAAGCCGCCCATGACTTCCTCCTGCGTGCGGGGGTCAAGGGCCCGGATTGGAATCCCCATCCCCTGCGCCTGGGGCTCAGCCTGCG
The DNA here is from genome assembly GCA_964470375.1 of uncultured Spirochaetales bacterium. Taxonomy (GTDB): domain Bacteria; phylum Spirochaetota; class Spirochaetia; order Treponematales; family JBGSOB01; genus CAYNQK01. The sequence goes on along the minus strand of CAYYCP010000035.1, from coordinate 28,436 downwards.
GGCGCCCCAGATCGCCTTGGGCGAGGAGGGGGAGATCAGGCGGGAAGACTTGCGCGGCATGGAGGCCCTGGCAATAGACAACGCCTGGTCCAGGGACCCCGATGACGCTGTGTCCCTGGAGGGCGGGCGCCTATGGGTCCACGTGGCCGATCCGGCGGCGGCCGTGGCGTCCGGGTCACCGGCCGACCTTGAGGCGCGCGGCCGGGCGGCCACCCTCTACTTGCCTGAGCTGACCTCGCCCATGCTTCCTGAGGAGGCCTTGGAGCGCTACGGTCTGGGTCTGGCCGCGTCCTCCCCGGCCGTCTCATTCGGCATGGACTTTGACGACGAGGGCCAGATCCGCGAGGTCACGATCCTTCGCTCCATGGTGCGGGTGCGGCGCCTATCCTACGAGGAGGCTGACGCCGCCCTGGCCTCTCCGCCGCTGGCCGGGCTGGACATTCTGGCATCGCGCAACGCGGAGCGGCGGGCGGCCGCCGGGGCGGTGGATATCTCCCTGCCCGAGGCCCGCGTGCTGGTCAGGGACGGCGTGCCGGAGATCATCCCCCTGCCCAAGACCAGGAGCGCCGACATCGTGCGCGAGTGCATGCTCCTGGCCGGGGAGGCAGCGGCCCGCTACGCCTTCCGCGAGGGCATAGCCATCCCCTACTACGGCCAGGGCGCTCCGGGCGAGGCCGGGCCCGAGACCGCTGGGGATGGTATGGCGGCTCACTGGGCCAGGCGGCGCCTGATGAAGGCCGGTTCCATCTCAGGGAGCCCGGTCGCCCACCAGGGCCTGGGGCTGTCTTTATATACCCAGGCCACGAGCTCCCTCAGACGCTACCAGGACCTCCTTGTCCACCGCCAACTCTGCGCCAGCCTGCCGGGGGGAAGGCCGGGGATGAGCGCGGAGGAAATCGTGGAGGCGGCCGCAATGGCCCAGGCCCGGGCTGCCCAGGCCCGCCTGGCCGAACGTCTGTCCCTCATGCATTGGAAGATCGTCTGGCTTATGGCCCGCCCGGACGCGTCCTACCAGGGCATCGCGGTGGGTCAGGCCGGGAGGCGGACGGTCTTCCTCATTCCAGAGCTGGCCATGGAGACCCAAGTGGCCATAGGCCGGGATGTCGCCCCTGATGAGCAGCTTGTCCTGGTCTTCGCCGGGGCTGACCTAGCCCGCCTGGAAGCCCGCTTCCAACCGGCCTCCTGAGGCTGCGCTAATAGGGAAAACCCGGGCGGGCGAGCCTACAGGTGCTGCGCCGCCTCAGAGGGTCCCGATGGCCTTGGCCCAGAAATCCAGCAGGTAGAAGACGCCCATGCTCGACGCCAGGGCCGCCACGGCGGTCTTGCCCAGGCTCCAGGGCTTGGACGCGTCCTCGTCTATGGCGTGGAAGACGGGAAAGGTTATGACGAAGTAGCTGGTGTAGATGAGGGAGCCGAAGGAGAGCATCCTGCCCATGTCCTTGTAGTAGAAGTTGGTGTTTCCGGGGCTGGCCATGATGAAGGTCTCCAGCCAGGCCCAGGCGTAGCCCACCGCCAGGATCACGATGGGGTAGAGGATCTTGATCCTGCCCAGGCGGGATGTTTTCAAGACCCTGATAGCCACCGAGGCGGTGCTGTGGTAGGTCATGAAGTAGGCCAGGGTCATGAAGTACATCGATATGGGCACCATCTGCTGCCCCGAGCCCAGGAGGGCCGAGTCGAAGCCCAGCTTGATGTCTGGGTAATTGTAGACCATACCCAGAACGTCGAAAAAGTACTCAGTCCCGAAATAAGTGCCGAAGAATGTCAGCACGGCGATGTAGATGTTGGCCTTGAGCCAGTAGCTGGACAGGGGGCTATGGCCCGGCGCTGAGCATTTCCGCGAGAGGAGGGGGTAGAGGACCAGGGGCAACCCCACGAACAGGGACTTGATGATGGAGCCAAGGTCTCTGTCGGCGCCGGGGAATTTTATGATGCTGGTCAGGGCCACGAAGGCGAACCAGATCGGGGTATAGATCAGGAAGAATTTTTCCGCCTTGGCCTTGTCGGCATTCAGCGATAGGAAGCGTATGCCCATGGATCCCCCTTGTTTGACGGTCTGAGCCGCGGCGCTGTGCGCCCTGCATGGCATCTTACACCCAAATGGACGGCTTGTGAGGGAAAAAGCCACATCTCCTCCGGAAGATGATCTATACTCGCCATGCAAGGGGGTTCCCATGGCTGGTCGATATCCCTTCCTCAACGTCAGGACCAAGACAGTGCTTTTCCTGGGAGGCTCGGTGCTGGCCTTCTTCGGGCTCTTCGGTTGGTTCGTGGCCGTAAAATTCAACGACCTGGGCCTGGAACGCGCCACCCAGTCCATGCGCGCCACGGCCCTCTACCGCGCCGCCGAAAGCCGCTCGGCCATGCAGCGTTGGCTGACGCTGGTCGAGGGCGCGGCCGCCGCCCTGGGCGACCGGGGCAGCAGCCTGCCTGCCCAGGAAGAGGCCGAGGTGGCCCTGGCATCCCTGCTGCGGGCCTTCCCCGAGGTCAATTCGGCCTGGATCGGCTGGGAGGCCGGGGCCCTGAGTCGGCCTGGAGACCGACGCGCGGTCGTTGCGGAACGTTCCGGGAAGCAGGGTGCCGGGCCGGTCCTGCGGGTTCTCCCGGACTTCCTGGGCTCCAGCCCGGAGGTCTACAGGCGGGTCGCGGCAGACCGAGCCCCGCGCGTGGGCGGGCCGGAGCGGGGCGCCCTGAGCTTCGCCGCGCCCTTGCGCGACCCGAGCGGAGGCTTCGCGGGCGCCCTGGGCGTCGATGTAGGGTTGGATGCCCTGGCCGTGGGGATGGATTCCTCCGCGGCGGGTGCCAAGGGATCGCTCCGGCTGATCTCCCCCTCAGGCCTCTACGTCCTCCATCCCGAGTTGGCCAAGCTGGGGACGTCAGCGGACCAGGCCGACCTCAAGTCGATGGAAAGGCTGGCAGGCAGCGGCCAGGACTACATCCTCTTCGACGAGCTCTCCAAGCTGGACAGCCAGGCGGCCAAGGGCACGGCCCAGGCCCTGGCCTCCTTCGACCCGGACGGATCCGGGGCTGCCTGGGGCTCGGCTATACGCCTGCCCTACGCCGAGGTGGTGAAGGAAAACAATAGTTTCCTCTTCGGGGTTGTGGTGCCCTTCCTGGTGTTCGGGGACATCCTCATCATCGGCCTGTCGCTCCTCGTCTCCACCGCCATCGTCAGGCCGCTCAGGAAGGTTGAGGCGGCCCTGGCCGGGATAGCCTCGGGGGGCGGGGATCTGAGCGCGCGCCTGGCCGAGGGCGCCCGCGACGAGATAGGCATGCTGGCGCGGGACTTCAACCAGTTCGCCGAGAAGCTCTCCGGCATCATCGCCTCCGTGCGGGCCTCAGCCGATGGACTGGGCTCCACAGGAAGCCAGCTGTCGGCCAGCATGAGGCAAAGCTCAGCCGCCCTGGACGGCATCAACGCTGACATCGAGCACGTGCGACAGGGCATGCAGGGCCAGGCGGCCGGTGTGGCCGAGACATCCTCGACAGTGGAGGAGATCACCCGCAACATGGAAAGCCTCGGCGCCTCCCTGGCCCGGCAGAACGAGAGCCTGAGCGAGAGCTCGGCCTCCATAGAGGAGATGGTCGCAAACATCGCCTCGGTCAACCGCAGCCTGGAGGAGAACGCCCGGGAGTTCGAAGCCCTGGGCAAGGTATCAGAAGAGGGCGCCGCCCGCTTGGCCGAGCTGGTCGGGCAGGTTGAGGCTATCGCCTCGCGCTCGGCCCGCTTGGCCGAGGCTAACGAGGTCATTCAGGGTATCGCCGCCAGCACCAACCTCCTGGCCATGAATGCCGCCATAGAGGCGGCCCACGCCGGGGAGGCCGGGCGCGGCTTCGCGGTTGTGGCCGAGGAGGTGCGCAAGCTGGCCGAGACATCGGCCCAACAATCCGCCGAGGTCAAGGCCGACCTGGAGAGCCTGGCCCAGGCTATCGCCTCGGTGGTGGATTACGCGCGCAGGGCCGGGGTATCCTTCGAGGCCGTGCGCCAGGCGGTGGGCGTAGTCATGGCTCAGCAGGCCCAGGTGCGCCAGGCCATGGAGGAGCAGGCCTCCGGCTCCAGGCTGGTGCTGGATTCCTTGTCCGAGATCAAGGGGCATCGTCAGGCCGTGGAGGCCGGTTCGCGCGAGATCCTGGGCGGCAGCCAGGCCATTCTGGGCGAGATGCGGCGTCTCGTGGAGCTGAGCCAGGACATATCAGGCCGAACGGATACGATGGCGGGTTCCTCCGCGGAGATCCGCCTGGCAATCGACGGCGTGCTGGCCTTAAGCCGCAACAATGAGGAAGGGATCAGAGCAGTCCTGGAGAAGCTTTCGGAATTCAGGATCCAAGGCTGAAGGGAAGACATCAGCCCAAAGGGGATGCGCTTGCCCGGCCCGGGGCATCCGGGTTAGGCTCATGCTTCCAGCTGAGCATATCGTCTTTCAGACGGAGGTACCGCTATGCCCGGATTGAGAAGGGCCTTCGCGTTTTTTTTGGCTTGCACATGCGCCTTGGCGGCTTGCTCCAAGAGCGCGGACGCGCTCGGATCGGGCGCGGCCCGGCGGTCCGCGGACGAGGTGTCATACGGCCTCATGGCCAAGGACGCGGCCCCCGCCATGGCCGAGCGGGGCTTTATGCCCACCGGCCCGGCAGGCACGGCGGCGGGCTTGACCGCGGGCTCGACTGTCACCCCGGTTCAGGGGCCGGCTAAGCCGCGCAAGCTCGTCAAGAACGGGTCCATCAGTCTTGAGACCCGCGAGTTGGCGGCCCTGGAGGCGGGCGCCACGGGCCTGGTCGAGGGCCTGGGCGGCTACGTCTCCAGCACCGATCGCTCCGAGACTTCCCTGAACATGGTCCTGCGCGTGCCACAGTCCTCCTTCCGCGCGGCCCTGGACGCGGCCGGGGCCTTGGGCCGGCTCACCGGGAAGACCGAAACCGCGGAGGACGTCAGTCTCCAGTACGCCGACCTGGAGGCCCGCGTGGCGGCCAAGAGAATCCTCAAGGAGCGCTATACCTCCTATCTCAAGAGCGCCAAGAACGTGGAGGACCTCCTGGCAGTGGAGCGCTCCCTCAACGATGTGCTCTCCGAATTGGATTCAATCGAAGCCCAGTTCCGTGCCCTCTCGGACCAGGTGGACTATTCCAGCATCCGCCTCTACGCCGTCTTGCCGGCTGAAGCCCTTCCGGCCAGCCAACGTTCTTTCGCAGGCGGCCTGGCAAGGGTCTGGGACGCTTTCCTGGGCTTCCTCCACTTCCTGGGCTACGCGGCCGTCGCCCTCGTGCTCTTCGGCCCGCCTCTGATCCTGGGCTTGGGGCTCCTCTATTTCGTTTGCTTCGGCAAGCTGGGACTTGTGAAGAAATTCTTCCGCCTCCTCTCGGGCCGGAAGACGGCGCCGCGGGGCGGGGCCTGATGGGCGCGTCCTGGGCGGCTATCTTCGATATGGACGGGACCCTGGTAGACTCGGAGCCTGTTTACTACCAGGCCGACCGGGCCTTCCTGGCGCGCTACGGCATCGATTACCCCGAGAGCCTGCGTGATTCCATGATCGGGCGGGGCAACCTCGAATTCTTCCGCCTCCTCGAGGAGGCCTTCCCTGACAATGCCCTCTCGCGCCTGCCTATGGAGGAGCGCATCCGCCTCAAGGACGAGAATTACCTGGAGCACGCGCGCGGGCGCACCTTCGCCTTCCCGGCCATGGTCGAGCTCCTGGGCCTCCTCGAAGGAGCCGGGGTGCCTATGGCCGTGGCCTCGGGATCAAGTCCCGACGTGATCAGCGGCACCCTCGAATCGGCCGGGATAGGCGGCTGCTTTCCTGTGCGCGTGTCGGCCCTGGAGGTCCCGCGGGGTAAGCCCGAGCCCGACATCTTCTTGGAAGCCGCCCGCAGGCTGGGCCTCGAGCCCAGGCGTTGCGCGGTGCTGGAGGATTCCCAGTACGGGGTCAGGGCTGCCCGGGCCGCGGGCATGCGGGTCATAGGCGTGCCCAGCCCTGTCAGCGGGCCTATGCCCGATGCCTTCCTGGAAGTGGAGCTCCTCTTCCCCGAGGGTATATCCGGCTTCAGGGCCGATAGGGCCTTCCGGGCCATGTTGTCCTGGTTCGAGGCCGATGCAGGCTCGACGGCCTAGATGACCGTGCTGAGCGACAACGTAAGGCCATCGGCATTCGTTATCGAGCTTGCCGCGTCGCGTCGATTGCGGTATTATAAAACCTATATGGCGATCGGACGGATTGGAACGCCGTAGGGGTTCCGCGACCGTGCCGTACTCGCTTCGTATGCAAGGAGCGTCATATGAGGAAATTCGTCGCCTTCCTGTTCGCCCTCTTCCTAGCCATTCCTATGCTGATCGCGTCCCTCTTCTTGATTTCGATCCAGTCCTGGGCCTTCGATCGCGATTTCTACAAATCGGCCCTGGCCGGTGACGAGGTCTTCGACGCCGTGGAGAACGCGGTAGTCGCCCGGATCGACGACCAGTTCGACATGGGTGGCATGAAGCTGGACTCAGGCGCCTTCGGCAAGGCTGTCTTCACCGCCCTGCCGCGCTCTGAGCTGAGGGCCGCCGTGCAGGGCATGGTGGACTCCGGTTTCGACGTCCTGGAGGGGAAGGTTCCGCCTTCGGAGGCCATGCTGGACACCGAGGGCCTGGCGCGCAGTCTGGAGAAGAAGTCCGGCCTCCTGGCAAAGGCCTACGCCGAGGCTGTCCCCGAGGCATCCTCGGCCGCGGCCGATGCCTCTGACCTGTCCGTCCGCCCCAAGGGCATGAGCGTAGACGCCTTCGCCGCCAAGATCAGACCGGCGGTGGATAAGGCCGTCGCCGAAATCGCCGCCAGCCTCCGCAGAGAAGTCAAGATCGGCATGAGCGCGGAGATGGCCCGCGACCTGCCATTCAAGGGCAACATCATCAAGGCTGTCCGCGTCGGCTTCGTGGTACTCCTGGTCGGGGCCGTCCTGGTCCTCATCCTGGGCGCCCTTGTCTGGCCGCGCCCCTGGGCCGGGCGCTTCACCTACCTGGGCAGCGTGGTCCTCCTGAGCTCCCTCTTCGTCATCGCCGCCGGCCTGGCATCGGGCGCTGTCCTCAAGCTGGACGGCATCATCGCCGGTGCGCGCATGGTCGGCGCCGACCTGCCCGCCGAATTCGCCTCGGCCGCCCTTTCGGGTTACCTGGCCGACCTGGTCGGCCGCATCAGCCGGGGCTTCTTCATCACCGGCATTATCGCGGTCTCGGCCGGGGCCGGCCTCCTGTCCCTGCGCTGGGCGGCTGCCGCGCGGGAGCTCTGATGATAGAGTTCCTCAAAGCCGCCATACTCGGGCTGATCGAGGGGCTGACGGAGTTCCTGCCGGTTTCCTCGACCGGGCATCTCATCATCGCCAACGAGTTCGTTTCCTTCGGCAAGGGCTTCACCGAGCTCTTCGACGTCTTCATCCAGCTGGGCGCCATCCTGGCGGTGCTTGTCGAGTACCGCCGGCGCCTCCTCCCGGGCCGGCTCAATCCCCCGCGGGAATGGGCCGGGCTCTGGTCCAAAGTCATCGTGGCCGTCCTGCCATTCCTGGCCGTCGGCTTCTTCCTGGGCGACATCGTCCAGGAGGCCCTCTTCAACCCGATAGTGGTGGCCGGGGCCCTGGCCTTCTGGGGCCTGGCCATCATCCTCCTGGAGCGCTTCCATCCGGCCGCGCGCGTCCAGTCCCTGGGCGAACTGGGCTACGGGAAGGCCTTCCTGATCGGCCTCTTCCAATGCCTGGCCATCGTTCCGGGCACCTCGCGCTCGGCGGCCACCATCATGGGGGCCGTCCTCCTGGGGCTTTCGCGCTCGGCGGCCGTGGAATTCTCCTTCTTCCTGGCCATCCCCAGCCTGGGCGCGGCCTCCCTCTACGTCCTCCTCAAGCATGGCCTGTCGATGAGCCCTCTGGAGGCCGGACTCCTGGGCACGGGCTTCGCGGTATCCTTCGGCGTGGCCTGGGCTGTCATCAAGCTCTTCATCGGCTGGGTGTCCAAGCGCGGCTTCAGCGCCTTCGGCGTCTACAGGATCATCCTGGCGGCCGTCGTGGTCGGCTATTTTTTCCTCATCAAATGAGGTAGACTCTTCCCCGGGGCCTTTCGCCATCCTATAGGGCCGCCCGCGCGGCCCGGACGGGGGCGGAACCTCCGGGGGAGGCCAGCATGCGCAGATTCCTGACTGTCGCCCTTTTTACGATCGCATTCGTCTCCTGCGTCACGACAGCGCCGGGCAAGGCCGGGTCGGCGAAGATGTCCGAGCGCTTCGTCCTCTCGGATCCCAGGGCCGTGGAGGATGGGGAGGGCCTGGTCCTCTCGAACGGCGCCCGGGCCGGCTCCCTCAGCGTGCCCTCCAAGGACTCCTATCAGGACTTCGATTGTTCTTTCAGCCTGGAGCAGCTCGTTGAGGGCTACGATACCTACGGCTTCTTCTTCGGCAGCCCATCGGGCGGCGTCGATGATAGCCAGGCCCTGGGTTTCGCTTCCGACATGGCCGGTTCGGCCACCCGCTTCTGGCTTGTGGAATTCGCCCTCGGCCGCGATCCCAAATGGAAGCGCGCCCTGTCCAGCCTGGAGGAGGGCGCCTTCCGCACCGGCAAGGGGGCCCTCAACGATTTCCATATCGTCAAGACGGGCTCGAGCCTCTCCATCGATCTCAACGGCAAGGATCTGGGCAGCCTGGCCCTGGAGGGAGACTATCCCGGTAGGCTGGGCTTCTTCATCATGACCGGCTTCTTCAAGGACAGCACCCCGATACTACGGGTCAAGAATTTCGCGCTGGAAGCCAAGAAGTGATCTCCCGGCCCCGCTCGGGGCCGGAGCCTGCCACCCTTCCCGATGAGACCCGCCGGGGCTCTAATCACTCAGGCAGGATGGGCCTGAAGCCGACGTCCTCGAAGCCGAAGCAATAGGTGGGCCAGTCAACGAGCTGGACAAAGCCGAAGATCTCCTGGGGCTCGCGGAGGAAGGAACCGCCGCGCCAGATGCGGTTGCCGTTCAGCCAGACGAATCCGGGCGTCTCATACACATGTTTGAGGGGCGCTATTATATCGTTGACGAATTCGCTGGCGTTGCCGCTCATGTCGAAGAGCCCTAACGAATTCGGCTTCTTGAGGCCCACTTTCTGAACGATACCCCCCGAATTCGGCAGGAACCAGGCTACCTACTCATAATCGTCCGAACCTGCGTAGCGCGTCCGCATGGTCTTACTTCCGCCTCGGGCCGCGTATTCCCATTCAGCGTCGCTGGGCAGGCGGTACGCGCCTCTCTTCACGGCTATCTCCCAGGAAGAGGTATCGTAGGCCGCCGGTCTGCCCTGCATGAGGCCCAGGAAATTGCAGTAGGCGGCGCAACCGAACCAACTGATCCATAGGGCTGGGAAATCCTCCTGCCCGGGCTTCGCCGAGAGCCTCTTCCCGTCCCAGGTCAGGCCCGAGCTCGCCGGTTTTAAATTGATGAAGTCATATTGGAATTCGGGTATGTACCTGGAGGATGGCTTCACCCTTTTCTCCGACACCACGATATAGCCGCGTTCGACGGCCCAATTATAGGCTTGGGCCACTTCAGCGTTCGTCGTCTCATGGGGGGACACCCAGAAATCCCTGATATCGGCCTCGTATTCCAGGGCCATGATACCGTCGCCGATGCGCGCATGCCCGCCCTTGACGTGGACCCATCCGCCGGGAGGCGCCTTGGAGCAGGCGAAGAGAAGGGCCGAGAGGGCTGCGATTTGCAGGGACTGCGAGAGGCTTGGGCGCATACCGATTTCTCCTTTGCGTGTCATTAAATAAGGCTTGCGTTTTGCCTTAAGCGATTCCAGGAGAATCGCCATGACACTTATGGTAGACATCAGCGTGACGACAGCAAGCCATGGAAGGGTTGTACCAACCGCGCAGGCGGTGGGCCGGCGATGTCCGGCCGGAGAATGCCGGACACAGCCCGCCTCACTCCCAGCGGAAGCTGAACGATGCCAGGGCGATCGAAACCAGCATGATCCCGCCCAGCACGGCTAGCTCCGGCCAATGCGAGAGGAGGGAGTCCCCAACCCAGAGCCCGCGCATGAGGGTGACGATGTGGCTCATGGGGATGAATCTAGAGAAGGAGCGCATGCCCGCGGGCAGGACCTCCAGGGGCACCGTGGCGCCCGAGAGGTAGATCATGGGGTAGAGGACGACGTTGCCTATGACCACCGTGGCCTTGGCGCTGGGGGCCAAGCTGGCGATCATCATCCCCACGGAAAAGAAGCTCAGGCAGGATAAGGTGAAGCCCAGGGCCACCGCCGGCAGGGAGCCGGAGAATTTCATGCCGAAGAGGGTCCTGCCCAGGATGGCCAGCACGAGGACGCCCAGGGCGGTGACGGCGAACTGGACCAGGACCTGGGCCCCAAGGACGGCCAGGGGGCTCATGGGCGTGGCCCGGTAGCGCCTGAGGATGCCGCGTTCGCGGTAATTGGAGAGGGTGATGGGCAGGCTCAGGAGGGCGGTCAGGCCTATGACCATGCCTATGTAGGCCGGCACCGAGGCGTCCACCGTGCCCAAACCGCCGAACTGGGGGTTGGGCTCGTTCCCGAAAAGGAAGCCGAAGAAGAGCATGATGGCCGGCGGGAGGATGAGCGAGAAGAAGGCCATCACCGGTTCGCGCAGGAAGAGCTTCATCTCCTGCGCCGCAAGACGGATGAATCCGCGCATATTCCGCTCCTTTCCCTAGTCGCGCATGGCGCGGCCGGTGATCTTGAGGAAGACGTCCTCCAGGCTGGGCTCCTCGGCCCTGATGTCGGCGTAGGCCGTTCCGGCCCTCGCCAGGGCCTGGGCCACGGCGCTTATGAAGGGCGGCTCCCCTGACGGGGCCTTGCGGCCGCGCACGACCAGGCGTTGGCCTTCGAGCTCCATGCCCGTGGCCCCGGGGACGAGGGTCGCATCAGGGGGCGGGGCCCCGCCGGCCAGGGTGACTACTACCCGAGTCTCGCCGCCCAGGCCGGCCACCAGGGCCGCCGGGCTGTCCAGGGCCACGAGCTTCCCCTGGTCGACGATGGCCACCCGGTCGCAGAGGCGCTCGGCCTCCTCCATGAGGTGGGTGGTCAGGAAGACGCTGCGTCCCTCGGCCTTGAGCCCGTGCAGGAGGTCCCAGACCCCGTGGCGGGCCTGGGGATCCAGGCCGGTGGTGAGCTCATCCAGGAAGACAAGGCGCGGACGGTTGAGGAGGGCCAGGGCGATGAAGAAGCGCTGGACTTGGCCCCCCGATAGCTTGCCGACATAGACCTTCTCCTTGGACCCAAGGCCCAGGCCTTCCAGGAGATCGCGCCAGGGGGCCGGGGAGGGATAGAAGGAGGCGAACAGGCGCATGGCCTCGTCTACGCGCATCTTGTCAGGGAGCTGGGACTTCTGGAGCTGGGCGCCGGTGACGAGACGCAGGGCCCGCTCGTCCCTGGCCGGGTCCAGGCCCAGGACGGACACGCTGCCCCCGTCGCGCCGGCGCAGGCCCTCCAGGCACTCGATGGTCGTGGTCTTGCCCGCCCCATTGGGACCCACCATCCCGAATATCTCGCCCTCCTCGACATCGAAGGAAAGGCCCTCCACCGCGATAGTCCTGCCGTAGCGCTTGTGCAGGTCGCGGACACTGACGACGCTGGCCATCCTCATCCTCCCTTCTTCGGGGCCGGGGCCCTGGAGACCCCGGCCGCGCTTATGATCTCCTCCAGGGCTAGGAGGTGGGCCCGGTAGGCCTCCCTCCCCGCGGCCGAGGCGGACACGAAGCTGCGCGGCTTCCTGTCCACGAAGGCCTTTTCCACCTTGATGTAGCCGGCTTCCTCGAGGCGCCTCAGGTGGGCGCCCAGGTTCCCGTCCGAGAGGCCCAGAAAGTCCTTGAGATAGCTGAAGTCCAGGCTGTCCCCCTCGGCCAGGGCTGTCAGGGCGGCCATGAGGCGGAGCCGGGCCGGCTGGTGGATGAGCTCGTCCAGGGCCGCCTTCACGGCTGCCTACCCCTGAGGAGCCAAACGCCGGTCGTGAGGCAAGCCGCCCCGCCTATCAGGGCCACGCTGATGTAGAAGGCGCCCGGGAGGAGGAAATAGGCTCCCAGGCTGGGAATGGCTATTGCCAGGGCGGTCCAGAGGAAGGCCCTCCGTGCGAGTATGCCCATGCTGCCGAGCCAGAGGGACAGGTAGAGGACGAGGAGCATGATGGCCTCCTCGGCCTTGGCCGGCCTGAGGACCAGGGCCCCCAGGCCCCCGAAGCCCAGGAAGAGGAGGATGAAGAGGGAGATGTGGCGGTGAGGCCCCGGCTTGAGCCGCCTGCGCCCGCGGATGCCCAGGCTGATGGAGAAAACGTTGCCGGCGATGTTGAGGACGGCCCAGTGGCTGTAGCGGATCGGCGGGGGCAGGAGCCCGTTCCACTGTACGAGGGCGAACTCCGCCAGCCATACAAGGCCCCAGATGATGAAGTGGTAACCCACTCCATAGGCGCTGAGGGCCTTCTTCATGCGGGCCGAGTATGCACGGGCCTCATCCAGGACCTTCTGGGCCTCGCTCGGGTCTATCTCCATCGTCTCTATCCCCTTCTCGCAGAGTACTCTATATCGCAGAGTACTCAATCCCGCTTGGGAAGTCAAGCCCGATCGGATCAGGCTAGTTCGTCGCCATGGGGGCGAGCGATGGACTCATGAAGCCGCGCCAGGATGGTCGCATCGGAGGGGGAGGCCGGGGGGCGCCGCGTTGAACCTGGGCGGGGAAAAAGGCTATATTCGCCCGAGATCCGAACGAGTAGAAAGGAAGGAATCGTGACTGAAGCCCTCAAGAAGAACCCGGCCTGGAAGGGCCGCCGCGGCCCGGTCGTGCTGATGATCATGGACGGGGTCGGATACGGGAAGTACAAGGACGGCGACGCGGTCGCCGACTCCAAGATGGTCGCCCTCCAGCGCCTCCTGGCCGCTTGCCCCAATACCCGCCTCAAGGCCCACGGGACGGCCGTGGGCCTGCCCTCAGACGACGACATGGGCAATTCCGAGGTGGGCCACAACGCCATAGGCTGTGGGCGGGTTTACGCCCAGGGGGCCAAGCTGGTCTCCGCCTCCATAGCCGAGGGGCGCATGTTCGAGGGCGCCACCTGGAAGAAGCTCATCGCCAACGTGAAGAAGAGCGGGGGCGCTCTGCACTTCATAGGCCTCTTCTCGGACGGCAACGTCCACTCCCATCTGGACCACCTCAAGGCCATGCTTGTGCGGGCCAAGGCCGAGGGTGTCAAGAAGGCCCGAGTGCATGTGCTCTTCGACGGGCGCGACGTGGGTGAGACGAGCGCCCTGGAGTACATAGACCCCTTCGAGGATTTCCTGACCGGCCTGCGCCAGGACGGCTATGACTACCGCATCGCCTCCGGGGGCGGGCGCATGTACATCACCATGGACCGCTACGGGGCGGATTGGGAGATGGTCCGGCGCGGCTGGGAGACCCACGTCCTGGGCAAGGGCAGGGCCTTCGCCAGCGCCCGCGAGGCCGTGGAAACCTATCGCAGGGAGATCCCCGGGATCATCGACCAGGACCTCAGGGAATTTGTTGTCGTCGAGGGCGGCAAGCCGGTCGGGACGATAGAGGACGGGGACTCGGTCATCTACTTCAATTTCCGCGGCGACCGGGCCCTGGAGATGACGGCCGCCTTCGAAAAGGATGACTTCGACAAGTTCGATCGTCAGAGGCGGCCCAGGGTGGAGTACGCCGGGATGATGGAGTACGACGGCGACCTGCACGTGCCGGCCCAGTACTTGGTGGAGCCCCCCTCCATCGATCGCACCCAGGGCGAGTACATGACGGCGACGGGGCTGCGCATCCTGGCTATCAGCGAGACCCAGAAATTCGGCCACGTGACCTACTTCTACAACGGCAACCGCACCGGTAAGTTCGACGAGGGGCTGGAGACCTACGTGGAGATCAAGTCCGACGTTGTGCCCTTCGAGCAGCGCCCATGGATGAAGTGCGCCGATATCGCCGACTATGTGGTGGATGCTATAGCCTCCGGCAAGTATGACTTCATCCGCCTCAACTTCCCCAACGGGGACATGGTGGGCCACACCGGGATCTACCAGGCCGTGGTCTGCTCCATGGAGGCCATGGACCTGCAGATAGGCCGCATCGCCGAGGCCGTGCGCAAGGCCGGCGGCATCCTGGTCATCAGCGCGGATCACGGCAACGCCGACGACATGTACGAGCACAAGAAGGACGGCTCGGTTGCCGTCAAGGCCGACGGCTCCCCCAAGGCCAAGACCAGCCACTCCCTCAACCCGGTGCCCTGCGTCATATACGATCCCGAATGCAAGGGCGAGTACGTCCCGGAGCTCAAGGAGGGCCTGGGCATTTCGAGCCTGGCGGCCACCTGCATTCAGCTCTGTGGCTACCTTCCGCCCGCGGACTACGACGAGAGCCTCCTCAAGATGTGAGGGCTGAATCCCATGAAGGGTCCTGAGAGGCCATCGCGAGTGATCGGCTGAGAAGGGGGGGTATGAGACATGGCTAGATACCTGATCGTGGGCGGGGTCGCCGGGGGGGCCGGAACGGCCGCCCGCTTGAGGCGCCTGGACGAGAAGGCCGAGATCATCCTCTTCGAGCGCGGTCGGCATGTGAGTTACGCAAACTGCGGCCTGCCCTACTACGCGGGCGGGACCATCCGCGAGCGCGAGCGCCTCCTCCTCCAGACGCCGGCATCCTTCAAGGAATCGCTCAACGTGGATGTCCGGGTAGGCCAGGAAGCCCTGGCCATAGACCGCCCGGGGAAGCGCCTGCGCGTCAGGCGCCTGGAGGACGGCAAGGAGTACGAGGAAGCCTACGACGTCCTGATCCTGGCCCCCGGGGCAGCCCCCCTGCGCCCGCGCATCCCCGGCATCGACGATCCGGACGTGATGAGCCTGCGCAGCCTGGAAGACTCCGACCTCATCAAGGAGAAGCTGGATTCCGGGGAGGTGCGCCGGGCTGTGGTCGTGGGCGGGGGCTTCATAGGCCTGGAGATGGCCGAGAACCTCGTGCGGCGCGGGGCCGAGGTGGCGGTGGCCGAGGCCCTGGACCAGGTCCTGGCCCCCCTGGACTTCGAGATGGCCGCCCTGGTCCAGGCCCACCTGCGCCGCAAGGGCGTCCAGCTCAGGCTGGGCGACGGTGTGGCCGCCTTCGAGCGCGAGGGCGGGGGCCTCTCGGTCAGGCTAGCCTCGGGCGCCGTCCTGCCGGCCGACCTGGTCATCCTCTCCATCGGCGTCCGCCCGGATACGGGCATTGCCCGGGAGGCCGGCCTGGAGCTGGCGTCAAATGGGGCCATCCTGGTGGATCAGTATTTCCGCAGCAGCGATCCCTCCATCCGCGCGGTGGGCGACGCAATCCTCCTCAGGGAGCCCATGCCCGGTCTAGCCGGCGCGGTGGCCCTGGCAGGGCCGGCCAACAGGCAGGCCCGCCTGGCGGCGGAGAATATCGTGCGCGGGGACAGGCGCCCCTGGGGCGGGGTCCTGGGCACATGCGTAGCTAAAATTTTCGACCTGACGGCCGCAGCCACCGGCTCCAGCGAAAAGGCCCTGGCCAAGGCCGGGACGGCCTGCGCCTCCCTCATCGTCCAGGCAGGGCACCACGCGGGCTACTACCCCGGGGCCCGGAACCTGGCTCTCAAGGTCGTCTACGCCCCCGAGGACGGGAGGATACTGGGGGCCCAGTGCGTCGGCCCCGAGGGCGCGGACAAGCGCATCGACGTGATAGCGGCCTTCATGGCCAAGGGCGGGACTGTCCATGACCTGGCCGCCTTCGAGCAGGCCTACGCCCCGCCCTATTCCAGCGCCCGCGACCCGGTCAACGTGGCTGGCTTCGTGGCCGAGAACGCCCTGGAGGGTTACGGCCGCCCCGTGCCCTGGAAGGACGTGGAAGTTTGGCGCGGGCGGGGGGCCTTCCTCCTTGACGTGCGCAGCCCCAAGGAATTCGCGGAAGGGGCCATCCCCGGAGCCCTGAACATCCCCAACACCCAGCTGCGCCAGCGCCTCTCCGAGATCCCCCCGGGCCGGCCCGTCCTCATCAACTGCGCCGTGGGCCTGCGCGGCTACCTTGCCGAGCGCATCCTCAGGCAGTCGGGCTGGGACGACGTGGGAAACCTCACGGGGGGCTATAGCCTCTGGAAGACGGCGACCGACGAGCTTCAAGCCTCGCGCGGGAGCGCCTAGGGAGCCCCGGGAGCTTCATCCGCGAACGGCCGTCCTTCGTGGCGACAGAGCATGCCCGGGCATGCAAAGGGGGGCGGTCATCCGGACCGCCCCCCGCCTTACCAATACCCTCTGAATCCCTAAGTCAACGCAGCGCTTTCAATTGGCGCTGTACGTGATATGGGTGTCGACTAGGTAGTCGCCTAGGCTTTCGCGGTAGACTCCGAGCCAGTCCTCTGTCGCGGGTGCGGTGGAATCCGCGTCCCCGTTGGCGTCCCCGCCCTGGAGATCGTCGCGGTAGGAGGTGAAATAGGCCCCCGCCAGGCCGACGATCTCGCCGACGTAGCTGTCATCCTGGATGATGATGGCGTAGTCGGCGCCGTTCACCTTGATGATCGCGTTGGAGCCCAAGGTGAGGGCGGCGTCCACGTAGAGGTTGGCATCAATGACGAAGGCGAGCTCATTCTCGAGCCAGCTGACGGGCGTGGCGATATCGCCGAAGACGCGTATGCCCTGGAAGGCGTTGAACGTAGTCGGGGCCGCAGGGTTATGGAAAATATTGGTGCCGTCCAGGCTGAACGCCGTGTTGATGTCCAGGGGATGGGTGTTGGACCAGAAGGCGTTGTTGGTGATGACGGTTCCTGTTCCCGCGTCATCCAGGCTGGCGTTCAGGCCGATGCCGTTCATGGAGAATCGGCAGTTGTCCACGGTCACGTTGTTCGCGCCGATCTGCAGGCCGTCCCGCATGTAGCGGAAGTCGCAGTATTCCAGGGTGGAGCCGCTGCCGTTCACGAAGACGCCGTACCAGTCGTTCATGGCCGGGGTCCCGGCCGTGTAGATGCCTTTAGGGCTGGTGAAGACGATGCGATTGGCCGAGGTGCCGACAGCGTTGAGTTGGCCCCCCGCCTGGATGGTGATGTGGCCGTCCGCGTTGAAGATCACGGTGGTGCCCGCCTCAATAGTCAGGGCGCTGGAGACGTAGATGCCCGCGCTTTCCACGTAGTAGATGAAGTCCGAGTCCCAGGTCGTGGGCTGGGTGATGTCGGAAGTGACATCGATGATGCCGGAGTTGACGGTGCAGTTTGCCGTATAGGAGCCGTCCGTGGATGTAGCGGTGATGGTGGCATGGCCCAGGGCCAGGGCGGTGACGAGGCCGCTGGAGGAGACGGAAGCCACGGCCGGGGCCGAGCTCGTCCATGTGACGGCTTTGTTGGCGGCGTTGGCCGGAGAGATGGTCGCTGTGAGCTGGCGGGTCTGGCTCAGGGGCAGGTCGACGCTGGCAGCGTCAAGGCTGATGCCGGTCACCTTGATGCCTACGGTTCCGCCGAGGATGTCATCGAGGCCGCAGGATGCCAGGTACAGCAGCGGAATGAGGAGGATGAGGACGAGGCGACATTGCTTCATGGGGATTCTCCTTATAAGAGGCCTTCTCTATAGCCCGGAGGCATGTCCGGGCTTGAAGCCTTAGCAGGAATATAGCGTAGATTTTCCCTGAATGAGGAGGGGTTTGGAAAAAAGTAGGACTCACTTCAATTGGGATGGCTTTATCGTCGAGGAATGGAATGGACAGGCCTCCGCGAAGATGACGGAGGCTTGTCGACTTGTCAGCCTATTGCGATGGTGAGTGGATATGCGAATACCTTCCTCGGTACCTCGACATGCCCAGCGCGTCGACTCGGCTGAGGAAGGCATCGGGTAAAGAAATTCGTGGACATATACGATCCGCTTTTCTTTTTTATCCCAATAATCGATGCATACCACTCAGACTGGATCTCGGGGCTTCAACGCCGCCTGGCTTGTGCGAGGAGCCATTCCCTGAGTGAGAAGCGTACAAGGTCCATCTCGTTCTTGAGGAGGCCCTCGCATCATTGCCGGGAGGTATGAGGAAGCGCATCCCCTCAGGGAATACCCAAATGCGGGCTGAGAGGCCGACATTGAGGATGGCGATGAGGGCGGGGGCGGGGCGAGGGGCGCGCCTCACATGCGCATTCTCAGATGATAGGGGAAAAGAGATCGAGGAGCTCCGGGAAAAGGCTCCTGAGCAGGACCGAATCCGATTCCGGGAATCTGTGCCTTCTCCTCTTCGAGTTTTCGAGTCTTCGAGCATGCCCGCCATGGTGCCTCCGGGTTAGGGGGTATCTATAAATACTTTTAATATAATTAAATAAATTTCAGAAGGGGGAAAGGGGGGGAGCTCTTTCCCCCTTTTCAAGGGTGATATCCGAGGGATAAGGGAAAAGCGATATCTTTACTAAAAATGACAAAGAAGATATGATTGTCATACTAAAGACTAGCGTATCTCGACGAATACAGCGACGGATGGCACATCCGATGCCGCAGGAGGAGGAAGACATGGGACTGGTGAAGGACAAGGTGGCCCTGGTCACGGGCGGGGCCCAGGGCATCGGAGAGGCCATCTGCATGACCCTGGCCAGGGAGGGCGCCAAGATCGCCATCATCGACGTGAACCTTGATAAGGCCAAGGAGACTGCCGCCGCGGTGGCAGCCCTGGGCACGGAGGCCGAGGCTTACAAGTGCGATGTCTCCTGTGCCGCCGAGGTGGAAGCCGTTGTCAAGCAGGTCCAGGAACGCTTCGGGCGGATAGACGTGCTGGTGAACAACGCCGGCATCACCCGGGACAACCTCCTCATGCGCATGAGCGAGGCCGAGTGGGACTCGGTCATAGCCATCAACCTGAAGGGCACCTTCCTCTTCACCCAGAAGGTGGGGACGGTTATGATGCGCCAGCGCGGCGGCTCCATCATCAACATATCCTCCGTCATCGGCCTCATGGGCAACGCCGCCCAGACGAACTACGCGGCCACCAAGGCCGGGGTGATCGGGATAGCCAAGAGCGTGGCCAAGGAGCTGGCGTCGCGCAACGTCAGAGCCAACGCGGTCTGCCCCGGCTACATCAAGACGGCCATGACCGACAAGCTGTCCGACGAGGTCAAGCAGGCTATCATCGAGCATATCCCGTCCAAGGTTATGGGACAGCCCCAGGACGTGGCCAACGTCGTGCTCTTCCTGGCCTCGGACCTGTCCTCATACGTGACCGGAGAAACCATCAGGGTGGACGGCGGCATGGCCATGTGAGAAGGCGGCGGATCCGGGCCTCGTTTCAGACTGGCTGGCTCCGCTCTATGGCGTACTTGCGCAGCTCGGCCGCCGAGGCCAGGCTCAACTTTTCCTTGAGGTGGTCCTGGTAGGCGTTGACGGTTTTGACGGACAGCCCCAGACGCGCGGCTATCTCGGCGGCCCCGAAGCCCCGTCCGATCAGCCGGAAGACCTCCAGCTCCCGGTCGGATAGCTTGTCGATGGGGTCGCTCTCGCGCTTGCCGCCGGCTATGGATTCCATCATGCGCTCGCGCAGGAGCTCGGAGACCGCGATGCGGCCCTCCATGACGGCGCGGATGGAGTCCAGGAGGACCTGGGGCGGCTCATGCTTCATGACGTAGCCCCGCGCCCCGGCCTTGAGGGCCCGCTCGCCGTACAGGCTGTCCTCGTGCATGGACAGGACGATGACAGCCGTCCCGGGATGCTGGGCTTTGATGGCCTTGACCACCTCCAGGCCGTTCTGGCCCTGGAGGGAGATGTCGATGATGGCCAGCTCGGGCTTGACTCGGGCCAGGAGTTCGTAGGCCTCGGCGGCCGAACCGGCCTCGCCGGCTAAATCCATGTTCAGTTCCTGCACGATCAGGTCGGCTACCCCATGGCGGTACAGGGGATGGTCGTCCACCACCACGAAACGCGGGCGCAGGGCCACGGCCTCAGCCCTCCAGGCGGCAGCTGACCAGGGTGCCGCCGCCCTCGGCCCGGGATATCCTGAGCTGAGCGCCCAGGACGCTGGCACGGTACTTGAGGATCTTGATGCCCATGCCCTCGTTGTCCGCGCCGGCCTCGGCCGCCTCGAAGCCTATGCCGTTATCGCGCACCTCAGCCACCATTGATCCCTCCTCCCAGGCCAGCCTGACGGTGATGACGCTGGCCTTGGAATGCCGCACAGCGTTGTTCAGGGCTTCCTGTACGATTCTGTACACGTGGATGGCCCGTTCAGCCTCGTGGATGCCGAAGTCCGGCGAGGCCTGCAGCTCTACCCGCGATCCCGTCCTCTCCGCGGCCGCTTGCACCAGGCGCTCCAGAGCCGGAAGGAGGCCGTTGGCGTCTATGTCCGCGGGGTAGAGGGCCCGGGCTATGGCCTTCGCCCGGGCCGCGGTTTCCCCGGCCGCCTTCACCAGGGCGGCCATGGCCTCCGCTTCCGGGGCGCCCGAGCGCCTGAGCGAGGCCTCGGCGGCCGCGGCCATCAGGCCCATGCCGGCGATATCCTGGCAAAGATCGTCGTGTATGTCCATCCCGATGCGCTGCATGATGCGGTTGGAGACCTGGATCAGCTCGCGCTCAAGGGCCTTGCGCTCAGCCATCTCCTCGCGCAGCTGCACGTTGGAGGCGGCCAACTCGCGCGTGCGCTTGCGAACTTCGCCGGCCAGGGCGCGCTCGCGTCCGCGCTCGGCGCCCATGAGGGTGGCTCCCTTGAGGGCGCTGGAGGCTTGGTCGCGTAGGGCTCGGTAGGCGTTGCGGTCCTGGGCGTCCGCGGTCATGATGAGGTAGCCCAGCCGCTCGCGGCCGAAGCGCAGGGGTTCGCAGACGTAAGAGCTCCAGTTGGCGGGCAGGCCCCCGGGCAGGAGGTCGGTGGTGGGGAAGCCGGCCCCCTCGCGGGGGAGAATGGATACGCGCCCGGCACCGTAGGCCATGGCCAGGCGCGCCCCGGCCGGGACGCCCTGGCCCTGCTCGAAGAGGACCAGCCAGCAGCCCGATATGCCCAGGGCCCTGGAACCGGAGGCCACGCTTTCGAGGATGTCCTCCAGGGCGAAGGAGGACACCAGGGAAGCCTCTATGCCGCGCAGGGTGGCTGCTTCACGCTCGGCTTTGGCCAGGCGCTGGGCGTGGTAGCGGGCCTCGCCCTCGGCCAGGATGAGGAGGGCCCGCTCACGGATTGAAGCCGGCCAGTCGCGGTCGCGTAGGGACATGGGGTTCCGCCCTTGGGCTATTTCCCGGTTGACCCGCCGCGAAAGGGTCAATAGAAAGTCCCGGCCGGCTTCGGGCGGGGGAGCGGCTGAGATGTCGTCCATGGCGGCCACGGGATTGGGGCATCCGCAGGATTCCCTGATAACGAATGAGACGCAGGGACTCTCTTCCTCAGAAACGCCGGGCAGGCTCAGGAGGGAGGCGGCGCGGCGCAGGGCGCATCGCCCAAGGGCCGAGGTGGGCTGGTGCACGGTAGTCAGGGGCGGCAGGGCATAGCGGCATTCCTCGTTATCGTCGAAGCCGGTGACCGACACGTCGCCGGGCACCTCCAGGCCGCGCTCATCCAGGGCACGCATGGCTCCCAGGGCCATGCGGTCGTTGGCCGCCACCACTGCGTCCACTACGCCCCCGGAATCGAGGAAGGCGGCCAGGCGGGAGCGGGCCATGGCCTCTTGGAAATCGCAGTATTCCAGGCGCGCCGCGGAGGGATCCAGCCCCAGTTCGGACAGGCTGCCTAAGAACTCTTCCTTGCGTGCCTCCGACTCCGCGTGCCCGCGCGGGCCGGCTAGGAAGAGAAAGCGCCGCCGGCCGTGGACCAGGACAAGGTGCTCGGCTACCGCCCGCATGCCACCCTGGTTCTGGATGCCCACCCAGGGTATCCCGGGATATTCCAGGCCGGCCGAGATCAGGGGCTTGGAGGCAAGGCGCTTGAAGAAGTCCCCCAGCTCCTCGTAGGACACGTACAGGCCCAGTACGTTGGTGAGGACGATCAGGGCGGATTCGTATGACTGGCCGGCCAGGTCGAAGGCCAGGCTGTCCAGGGCCTCGACGCCGATGGTGCTGCTCACGCGCTGGCCGCCGTGGAAGACGAGGGAGAGGCCCATCCGGGCGGCTTCCTCGGCGGCGCCGCTCCATACGGCGTTCTGGTAGGGATCGTCTATGGCCGAGGCCAGGAATCCGATCACCCGGCGCCGCGTCGAATTCGGCATAGGGGCATTATAGCAGGTCGTGAGAGGGGATGTCCCGCCATCCAGGTGATCAGGAGGGGAGCTTGAAGGCCCTGACTATGTCCTCTATCTCTCGCGGACCGATAGGCAGTATAGCCCCCAGGGACTTGGCGCCTATGATGGCCCTGGCGCTGAATTCGGCGACTTCAAGGCGATCGTAGGCCTCCAGGGGGTCGCGGCCCGAGGCGAGGACTCCCAGGCCCCCGAGGACGAGGAGGGGCTGGGCCGGCCCGAGGGCCTCGGCCCAATCCCGCGGAAGGCTGCCCCTGGGTAGGCAGGGGGGGCTGCGCAGGAGGATGTAGCTCTCCGGGAGGAGGCGGGTGTCGATGCCGATGCCGACCGCCGCGAAGGCCGAGGCATGTTCGGGGCTGGCCAGGATGAGGGCGCCGAGTTCGGCGCGGGCGGCGTAGATATCGGCATGGGCTTTGATGATGGAGCTGGTCGAGGCCGGGCAGGGGAGGGCCTCAGGGAGCATCCTGCCTTCGTCGATGCCGATGGAGAGGCAGCGGATGTCTCCGCGGAGAGCGGGGCTGGGGAGGGCCAGGATGAAGGCCGAGGGGCCCAGGCGCATGGAGAAGCTATCGCCCAGCATGGGGCAGAGGCCTTTTTCCCGGGCTCGCTCGGCGATGCCGATGAGGGCCCTGGCCGCCCTCCGCTCCGATGGGTCCAGGGCGGATCGTCCGAGCCCGGACTGCGCTCCGTCCTCAGCCTGATGGGTGGGTGTGATGGGCAGGGATGTTCCTGTCTTAAAACGATCAGGGTGGAGGAGGCGCCGGGCGGCTATCTCCACGCGGGCGGAGAATTCCAAGGCCCGGAAACGCTGATAGGCCTCCTCGAGGTCCTGACCCGCCACCACCACACCGTGGTTCATAAGGATGACGGCATCGTCTCCGGCGGATAGGCGGCCGGCGACGGCCTCTCCCAGCTCGGGGCTGCCGGGCAGGGCGTAGGCCGCCATGCCCAGGCGGCCGCAGGCCAGGGCCGGGAGGATGCGCTGCTCGGGGAGGAGGCGGGCCGCGCTGAAGGCCACCAGCGCCGGGGGGTGGGCGTGGAGGACGGCGCCTATGCCGCTCCGGGCTCGGTAGGCGGCCCGATGGAAGGGCAGCTCGCTCGAGGGCTTGTGCCTTCCTGAGCATTTCCCTTCCTGATCGACCATGACGATATCGGCCGGGCCGAGGGAGCCCTTGTCCACCCCGCCCGGCGTGATCCAGATGCGGCCCTGCCTGTCCATGAGGGAAATATTGCCTCCGGACAAGGTCGTCATGCCGCTGTGGTAGATGGAGCGCATGGCTAGGGCCACCAGGGCCGCCGGATCGATGGGCTTCGTCTTCATGATGCGCGCTCCGTCATCACCCTGGCCTCGTAGGCCTCGGCGGCCGCGATCCAGTCCCTCCCGATGGGCGCCCCGGTCCTGAGGCAGAGCATGTCCCAAACCGCCCCGAAGGGCAGGTTCCCGGCCTCTTCCATGAGGGCCAGGCGCTCCCCAAGGCGGCCCGAGGCCTCGGCATCGCGCAGGGCCTGGATGGGCTCGAGGAGGGCGGCCAGAATGGCGGCCCGGGCGGCTCGGGCGCCGATGGCCCAGGCCAGGACGCGGTTGACGCTGGCGTCGAAGAAGTCCAGGGCGAGGGCTACCCTGTCCCAGGCCCCTGCCCGGGCGATCTCTCGGAAGAGGGCCAGGGTCTGATCGTCTCTGAGGACGATATGGTCGGAGTCCCAGCGCATGCCGCGGCTGACGTGGACGAGGAGGCCGGGCAGGAAGGGCAGGAGGGCGGATACCTTATCGGCCACCGACTCTGTGGGATGGAAATGGCCGCTGTCGAGGCAGAGGCGCAGGCCGCGGTTCGCGGCGTAGGCCAGGTAGAAGTCGTGGGAGCCGGCTACGAAGGCCTCCGAGCCCAGGCCGAAGAGCTTGGGCTCCAGGGCGTCTACGATGAGGTTCGGGTCGGCGCTGTCCTCCAGGATGGCGTCCAGGGACTCGATCAGACGCCGGCGCGGACCCAGGCGGTCGGCCGGGTAGTCCTTGGAGCCGTCTGGGATCCAGATGTTGTTGACGGCCGGCATCCCGGATGCCCGCCCCATTTCGGCGGCGATGCGGCGCGATGCCCGCCCGTGGCGCACCCAGAAGGCCCGTATGCCCGGGTCGGGGTTGGTAAGGGTTCCTTCCGCGGCCAGGGGATGGGAGAAGAAGGTCGGGTTGAAGTCCAGTCCCAGGCCGCGTTCGCCGGCCCAGGCGATCCAGGCGGAAAAGTGGCGGGCCTCGAGTTGGTCTCGCTCAACACTCTCCGACCCCGTCTCAGCGTAGATGGCGTGGAGGTTGACCTTCATCCGGCCGGGCACAAGGGACAGCGCGGCTTCCATGTCCGCGCGCAACTCGGGCCCGCTGCGGGCCCGCCCGAGCCTCGAGCCCGTGGCCAGGATGCCCCCGTCCAAGCGGCCTGCCCCCGCCTCGAAGCCCCTGACGTCGTCGCCCTGCCAGCACTGGAGGCTCAGGTGCAGGGCGGCGGCCTTTTCCAGCGCGGCCGCGGCGTCCACCCCGAAGGCCGCATAGGCTTCGACCGCCGCGCCGAAGCCATCTTCTATCGATGCGTGTCCCTGGCTGCTGTCCATCGGGCCATCATAGGGGGGCCGGGCCGATTCGGCAAGGCGGGCGTCGTCGTTTTCTGTTTGACAGGGTCGCCCTTCCCTACGGATAATGGGGCCATGCCAGGGGACATCGCCGTCATCGACATCGGCATGACGAATAAGAAAATTTCCGTATATGGGCGCGACCTGGGCCTCCTCGAATCCCTATCGCGGCGCTTCGAGCCCCTCGAGGTAGGGGGAATTCAGGCCCACGACCTGGAGGGTATGGAGGAGTGGTTCCTGGACGCCCTGGCGGACCTGGGCCGCCGCCATCGCATCGAGGCCATCGCCGTCTCGGCCCATGGGGCCACCATGGTGGCTGTCGGGGCCGATGGCCGCCCCTGCGCCCCCTGCGTTTTCTACACCCACCAACCCGACGAGGGCTTCGAGGATGTCTTCAGGGCCCTGGCCGGTGATCCCCTGGATCTCCAGGAAAGCACCGGAACGGCGCCCTTCGGAGCCCTTCTCAACATGGCCAAGGGCATCCTCTTCCTCAGGGAGGCCTTTCCGGAAGGCTTCGCCAAGGCCCAGCGCCTCCTCTTCCTGCCCCAGTACTGGGGCTTCCGCCTGAGCGGCCAGGCCGCCCCCGAGGTCACCAGTCTGGGCTGCCACAGCTACCTTTGGGATTGGCGGAAGGGCGCCTACTCGGCCCTGGCCCGGGAGCTGGGGCTGGAGCGCCTTCTCCCCGGAGAACCAATGCGCCCCTGGGATAGGCTAGGCCCCATCACGGGAAGCGTGGCCGCGCGCACGGGACTGGATCCCGGGACCATCGTGGCCGCGGGCATCCATGATTCCAACGCCTCCCTCCTCCTCCACCTCGTGAAGGAGGAGGGAGACTTCATCCTCAACTCTACCGGAACATGGTGCGTGGCCATGCATCCTCAGGAGGATTACGGCTTCCGCCCGGGCGAGTTGGGCAAGGGCGTCTTTTTCCTCCGCTCGGCTTTCGGCAGGCCCATGAAGACCGCCATCTTCCCCGGTGGCATGGAATTCGACGCCTGGTCCAGGATCATGGCGGGCGGGGCGGGCAGGATCCTCCCCGAGGCTCCCGAGGAAGCCTACCGCGAGGTGGTGGAGCGGCGCGAGGCATTCATCCTTCCCGGCCTCATCGGGGACAGCGGCCTCTTCCCTCGCTCACGGGCAGCCTTGGTCCAGGGGGGGATTCGCTATGCATACGCGGACATCGCTTCCGGCACGGCCCGTCCGTCCCTCCTGGGCGATCCGGCCCTGGCCCGGGCGGCCCTGGACCTGAGCCTGGCCATCCAGACCCTGGCCGCCACGGAGGCAGCCGGCGCGGGGCGGGGCTGCGTCCTGCGCACGGACGGGGGCTTCAGCGCCAACCGCGGTTACAACGCCATTTTGGCGGCCGTTACCGGATCGGCTTATTTGACCGAGGTCAAAGAAGCCACCTCCCTGGGTACTGCCATTGTGGCCCTGGCGGCCCTGGAGGGCGGGGATCCCGGTCGACTGGCGGGGTGCTTCGAGCTTGGCAGCCGGGCGGTCGAGCCCATGGGCGGCCTGGAGGGCTTCAATGCCTACCGGAGCGCCTGGGTGCGCATGGCCGAGGCTAGGGCATAGGTTTTCGCCTAGGCCGCCCGCAGCCTGAGCATCGTATCTGCTCCGCGCTGAACCTCATAGGGGACCTTTCGCAGCTCGCAGACGAAACCCCGCGCCTCCCCTTCGCGCATGACGCCCTCCAGGTGGGGCGATGGCCGGGCGTCCAGGTCCACCAAGGGGAAGATGCGCACCTCGCGGGCCACCCGCAGGAGCTCCAGGACGCCTTGCAGGTGGAAATCGAAGTCAAGGTGGGCGGAATAGAGGAAGAGAAGGTGAGAGACCAGGGCCAGCCCGAAACGGCCGTTTTCGAAGGGCAGGCTCGGCAAGGCAGCTTCCATATATCGCCCCTGGCTGCGGCCGCCCTCGTAGTCGGCTAGGAAGGCATCCATGGCCCCCCTACGGGCGGCCTTCCAGGCTTTCAGGCAGGGATGCCTCGTCCAGGTGAAATTTTTGCGGTTGCGCATGACCTGGACCCAATTCTCATCGAAGGTCTCGTCTATTCTGCGCGCAATATCGGCCGCCCCGTAGGCGTAAATAGGATCGACCGAGATGATCGCGTGGCCGCGCCGAGTGGCCTCGGCGTTGAAGGCGGCCGGACCATCGCCGCAACCCAGGATGCCCGCGTCCAAGTCGGCCGGGCTGAGGTCGAACATGTCCCGATAGTCCTCGAAGGATCGCCCCATAGGAATCACGCTCTTCAACTCGAAGGCCATCGTCCCCTCCTGAATAGTGTTGTTCGTTCGTCGAAAAGTGTGGAAATGGGCTAAACACCACAAACGGGGCTATAGCCGCCAACCCATGACCAGTACAGAAGGGCCAATCCACAGTTTTCGACGAACGAAGAATGGTGTTTCTAATAATAGTAACACAATGAGGAGAATACGCCCTAGGGGTGATACTGTCAATAGAAACAGATGGGAATCAGCCCTTCGAGCGCTCTATGCCTTCGAGCATTTTCTCGAATCCGTCCAGGAGCTCGATGCTGCCCCGCCCCAACTCGATGACCCCGCTGTTTTCCCAGTCTTTGAGGATGCGGCTCAGGACCTCACGGCTGCTGCCCAGGTGGTCGGCCAAGTCCTGGTGGGTCGTCTTGATGATGGTGGAGGCGGATGCCTTGGCCTGGGTGGCTAACCATGTCGCCAAGCGCTCGTCCAGGCGGCGGAAGGCTACCTCTTCAACGAGTTCCATGACTTCCATGATGCGGGCCGAATATTGGCCGAGGATGAAGGCGCGGAAGGCGGCGTCCGCCTCGAAGAGGCGCCCCAGTTCATGGCCGGGGAGGAGGAGGGCTCGGCTGTCCTCTTCGGCCGCCAGGGAGGCCGGGAAGGGGGCGGACTTGCCCGCGCAGCAGCAGGACAGGAGACAGGCCTGGCCCGGGAGGACGCGGTAGAGGGTGATTTCGCGCCCGGCATCGGAGACCTTGAAGGCCCGCAGGGAGCCTGAGATCAGGAAGGGGGCTCCGGGGCAGGTCCGACCCGGCCGCATGAGCAGGGTTCCGCGCGGTATCGAAGCGGCCATTGCGCCTGTATCTTCATTTATAAAGGGGAAATAGGTCTCGGCGGCTTTGACCTCTCCAGGGCCGAGTTCTTCTTTCCATACGCTACCGTCCATGCGTCCCTCCCTGGGGGCTTCCTGTCTCCATGTGACTCAGGTCACCGACGCGCCGCCCACTGCCTGCCTATCTTGTAGCTAGAAAACTGAAGATGGAAAGGGCCCTCGAGGGCCCGGAAAGGAGAATGCCATGAACGTGACCGTATACTCGACCCCCAGCTGCCCCTACTGCGTGATGGTGAAAAATTTCCTCAAGTCCAAGGGTGTGGCCTTCCAGGACTACGATGTCTCGCGCGACCAGGCCAGGGCTTACGAAATGGTGCGCAAGTCCGGCCAGATGGGCGTGCCTGTCATCGATGTGGCCGGCAAGATCTTCGTGGGCTACCAGCCCGGGCCCATCGAGGCGGCCATCAGGGAGGCCGGGCTGCTGAGCGCCTGAGATCCGGTCGGTAGGAATCCAGGGGTCGTCCCTTGGATGACAGCCCGCTGGATGAAAACGGGCCGCCGGGCATCGCCCGGCGGCCCTACTGTTTTCTCGAGAGCCGGTCTGGGGGCCC
>CAYYCP010000034.1:0-33063 GCA_964470375.1 uncultured Spirochaetales bacterium | reverse complement strand
CGCGCTGCTCCGCGATATCGCGCCAGCTGATGTCGGGATGGCGGTAGCGCCGCTTGCCCTCGCTCCGGCTGCCCCGGTATTGGATGGCCCCGCGCGGACAGAGGTTGATGCAGGCCTCGCACTCCTGGCAGCCCGCCGACCAGGCCGGCCGGCCATCGGCCATGCGGATCCTTCCCAGGGGACAGAGCTTGGCGCATACGCCGCAGCCCGTGCAGGAAGCGTCGGCCAGGAAGTTCAAGTGCGATGTTTCGATGCGCCCCAGGTAGGCCCGCCGGCGCGCCGGCCCCATGAAGGCGAAGGCCTCGAAATCCCTGTGGCGCCTGCCCGAGGCTATGCCAGCCGCGATCAGCGGCAGGCGCCGGCCGGCTCTCTCGAGGGAAGCGCGGTTCCTGGCATCGTCCCTCACCGAGAAGAGCGTCACGTCGTTCAAGGGCATGTCCAGGTAGGCCCCGTAGCGCAGGCCCGCTCCGCGGGAGGCCAATTCGCGGGCGAGCCTTCCGAGGACGGCCCCCATCCCCGCTACGCCCCGGGTGACCAGGGCGCAGACGTCGTCGCCGGCATGCAGGGGAAAGGCCCTGATGGCCCGGCCGACCGCCGCGGGCCAGCCCAGGTAGAAGAGGGGGAACACGAAGAGATAGCGCCGGGCCGGGCCGGGCTCCCTCTCCTCGGGGAGGAGGAGGGGCTTAAGGCTGGCGGCCCCGAGGGCCTCGGCCAGGAAGCGCGCCGCGGCCAGGCTGTTTCCCGTGGCCGAGAACCATCTCACATGCGTTTCCATCACTCCCCCTCTCGACCGCGCCAAGCTTCAGCCAGCGCGGCCATGCCGCTCCTGTGGTACTCGATGACCAGGAGGAAGTCCCCGGGATCCGTCGGCCGCCCCTGGCCGCCCGCCTTCCAGGCCGCCATGAAGGCCTCGGCGGCCAGGGCCAGGAAGGAGACGTACAGGGCCCGCACGAGGGTCTTCCTCCGCGCCGGGACGCGCGCGCCTATCGAGGCGGCCCAGGCGTCGAAGGCCGCGGCCAGGTCGGCTGCCAGGGATTCCGCGAAGCCCTCCAGGGCCGATCCGCGCGCTCCCCGGAAAAGGAATGCCAGCTCGCGCCCAAAGGCGAAGAGCCCCTCCATCGAAGCCCCGGCCCCAGCCGCTCCCCTGGCCACTGCCCCGGCCTCCGCGCGACCGCGGGGCGCAGCACGGTAGGGACTGCTCCGGGCGGCCAGGGCCCTCAGCCCGCCCAGGACGATGTCCCTGATCTCGGCTAGCTTCGCTTCCGGGATGGCCTGGGCCAGGATGGCATCCTTCGAGTCGAAGTAGCGGTACACGTTGCCCACCGACACCCCGGCCAGCTCGGCGATGCCAGGGATAGTGGCCCCTCGGTAGCCCTTCTCGGCCAGGAGGGACAGGGCCGCGTCGAGGATGCCTTCGCGCACCTCCGCCTTGGGGATTTGCATGGGCACTCCAATAGCGAATCTATATTTCGCTTTTAAGATACCCAGGACGGGCAGGGACGGTCAAGCGCCGGGGACGGGGCTTGATGCCCGCGCGCGCTCCGCCGTATATTATGGTCGACCATGGCTGACAAGAGACCGATGGCGCCCTTGGGGCGCGGAGACAATGGATTCGCCCTCCTCGTAGTCGATGTACTCGTAGTCCTCCTAGGAGGCGGAGTAGGCTGAGTCAGGGCGGGTGAAACGGAAATAGCGCCCCCGGGCTCAGGCCCGGGGGCGTTTTTTATGCCCACGGGCCTAGCTGGGGGCGGCGCCCGAGGGCGCGAAGGAGGAAGGATGAAGGCAAGCGGGGCGAACATCATCGCCAAGCTCATCGAGCGCGAGGGCGTGGACACTGTCTTCGGCATCCCCGGGGGGGCCAACCTGCCCATCTACGACGCCCTGGCGTCCAGCCCACTCAGGCACGTCCTTCCGCGCCACGAGCAGGGCGGAGGCTTCATGGCCCAGGGCATGGCCCGCTCCACGGGACGGACGGCCGTGTGCATGGCCACCTCGGGCCCGGGCGCCACCAACCTGGTCACGGCCATCGCCGACGCCAAGCTGGACTCCGTGCCCATCGTGGCCGTCACCGGCCAGGTGGGCCTGTCCGTCCTGGGGACCGACGCCTTCCAGGAGATCGATACCTACGGGATGACCCAGTCCATCACCAAGCACAACGTCCTGGCCAGGTCGGCCGGGGAGCTCCTGGAGATCGTCCCGGAGGCCTTCCGCATCGCCCGTTCGGGCAGGCCGGGACCGGTCCTGATAGACGTGCCCAAGGACGTCCAGACCCAGGAGGCGGAATTCGATTCCTGGCCCGAGCCCTCGCGGGCAGATCCCCTGCCCGAGCCCGACCCCCAGGCCATCCGCGACCTGGCCCGGATGATCAACGAGTCCGAGAGGCCCCTGGTCTACTTCGGCGGCGGAATCGCCATGGCCGAGGCCTGGACCGCCTTGAGGGCCTTCCTGGCCCGATCACGCATCCCATCCGTCTCCACCCTGACGGCCCTGGGCTGCATGCCCGCGGGAGAGGCGGGCTATCTGGGGATGCTGGGCATGCACGGCTCCTTGGCCGCCAACCGCGTCGCCGAGGCCGCGGATCTGGTCATCGTCATCGGCGCCCGCTTCGACGACCGCGTCACCGGCAGGGCCGACAGCTTCCTCACGCGCGCGGCCATAGCCCACATAGACGCCGACGCGGCCGAGATCAACAAGATACGGCGTATCAACCTCTCGGTCCTGTCGGACGCCGCCAAGGCCCTGGAGGCCCTCGGCCCCCTGGTCCGGCCCGGGCCCAGGCCCGAGTGGGCGGCCATCGTGGAGCGCGAGCTCGAGCGCGGCGGTTACGCCTTCCCGGACTGCCCCGGCCACCCCGCCTCCGCGATCCGCGAGGCCGCCCGCCTGGCCGGGCCCGAGGCCATCGTCGCCACCGACGTGGGCCAGCACCAGATGTGGGCGGCCCAGGCCTACCCGGCCATGCGTCCGCGCTCCTTCCTGACCTCGGCCGGCCTGGGCACCATGGGCTTCGGCCTGCCGGCCGCCATAGGCGCGGCCCTGGCCAATCCCGGGCGCAAGACCCTGCTCTTCACCGGGGACGGCTCGCTGATGATGAACGTCCAGGAGCTGGCCACCCTGGCAGAGCTCAACCTGGACCTGTGCGTCATCCTGTTCGACAACGGCCACCTGGGATTGGTGCGCCAACAGCAAGAATTGTTCTACGGCAAACGATTCATGGCAACGCGCTTCGACATGCGGATGGACTTCCGGGCCATCGCCCGCGGCTTCGGCATAGAGTCGGCCAAGGTCGAGCTGGGCCGGGATCCCGGGCCGGCCCTGGCCGAGGCCATCTCCGCCAAGGGACCGCGCTTCATACAGATCGAGGTGGACCCGGAGGAGCTCGTTCTTCCCATGGTCCCGCCGGGCAAGTCCAACCTGGAGGCCATCACCGCGGATTCGCTCGCCAGGAAGTGAAGCGAAGCGGGGCGGGAGCCCGGCGGCCCCTCAGCCCCTCAGTGCGGGCACTCGTGGCCGGCGGGGCCGTGACCGGCGCAGCCCGCTCCTGAATCGGCGAGGGCTCCCGCGGCGAAGGCCTCCGCGGCCGCGCGGGCCCTCCCCGAGGCCCCGCGGACCACCTGGATCCCGTTGGCCTCCAGGACCCGCACCGCGCCCTCGCCCATGTTGCCCGCCACCAGGTGGGTGACGCCGGCCCGGGCGAGCTCCGCGGCTATGCCGGACTTGCAGCCGCAGCCCTGGCCCGAGGGCAGGACGGACTCTCCGGCGACCTTCGCGTCCGCGATATCGAATATCATGAATTCCTCGCAATGGCCGAAGTGCTCGTCCACCATGCCGCCCTTCGAGGGCACCGCTATCCTCATCGCCTTCTCCCCTTCGTCCCGCACGCAGATCTCCCCGCCTTCCAGGCGGAGCGCCTTCCCGTTCAGCACCGCGTCGGCGACCTTCCGCCGAGCCTCCTCCACGATGCGCCCGAAGGTCGGCCGCGACACGCCCATGGAGCGGGCGGCCGCCTCCTGATAGAGCCCCTCCAGGTCGGCCAGGCGCAGGGCTTCGGCCTCGTCCAGGCCCAGGACCACGGTCTCCAGGTTCCGCGCCGGCACGCCGGCCGGCTTCATGACCCGGGGCGGAATCGCACCGCCGAGTATGCGTTCGCTCCGCGGGCGCGGCACGGCTCAGCCCTTCCGCCCGCCGGGGCCATCGGGATTCGAGGAGCAGGAGGAGCAGCAGGAGCTCGTCCCGCATTCGCAGCCGCCGCCCGCATCGCAGGCAGACGCCTTCGGCGCCGGCGCGGGCCGGGAAGCGAGGGCCAGCTCCACCTCCGTCGCCATCGCGTCGGCTTCCTTCCGCGCCGCCTCGGGCAGTTCGGCCCAGCGGAGCGACCGCGCCCTCACGATCTCCTTCCTCCAGGGCAGGGACGCGAGCAGGGGAAGCCCGAAGCGCTTCACGCTGTCGACCTTGCCGTCGGCGAAGAGCTCGACCGTCTTGCCGCAGTCCGGGCATACCATGCTCCGCATGTTCTCCACCACGCCGAGCACGGGAGCGTCCAGCATGCCCGCCAGCCTCACGGACTTGGCGACGATCATGGAGACGTAGTCTTGCGGCGTGCCCACCACCACCACGCCCGAGAAGGGGATGGTCTGGAAGGCCGTTATGGCCACGTCCGAGGTGCCGGGCGGGAAGTCCACGATCAGGAAGTCGAGCTCGCCCCATTCCGTATCGCCGTAGAATTGCGAGAGGGCCCCCGCGAGGAGGGGCCCGCGCCACACCACCGGATTGTCCTCGTCGTCGTGGAATAGATTGATGGATAGGACCTTGATCCCCTCCTCGCTCTCCACGGGGAGGAGCTTCTCCCCGTCCGATCCTCCGCGGAAGGAATCGACGCCCAGGAGCCGCGGCAGCGAAGGCCCCGTGATATCGGCGTCGAGTACGCCCACCTTCCTGCCGCGGGCGGCCAGGGCCTCCGCGAGTAGGACGGCGACCGTCGACTTCCCCACCCCGCCCTTCCCCGACATGACGCCCAGGACGCGCTTTACGCCGGGGAGGAATTTCTTCTCAGGCAATTGACCGGCCATGGATACTCCTTAGATCGTCACGCTCGAACCGCAGGAAAGCCACGCGGTCCGTCCGGGCAGGGCCGCGGCTATGCCCGCGTAGCCCCTGATGCCCGTGCAATGCATGCAAAGAACCCTTCCGGGCCTGAGCTCCGCCAGCCCGGCCGCGATGCGCCCGATCTCCGCCTCATCCGCGTCCGCGAGGTGCATGCCTCCCGCGATGGCCTTGACGGGCAGGCCGGGGAATACGGCGAGGGCCGCCTTGGCGATGTTCAGGGCGCCGCGGTGGGCGCAGCCGGTGATGACCGTGAGCCCGTCGGCCTCGACGGCCACCAGGGAGAGCTCGTCCGCGAAATCGTCGATCTCCTCGCCGTCCAGCCCCTCCGCGCGGAAACGCTCCAGGAGCCGGGATCCGTCCGCCAGGGCGGCCGCGGGCAGGAGGAAGAGGCGCGCTGAGATTTTCCTGACGGCGCTGACGGACTCCGGCGCTGGCCGGGCCTCCGGCGCTGGCCGGGCCTCCGGGGCCAGGCCGATGCTCCTGCGCGACGCGCCGGCCACGGCATAGCGTTTCTTGCCGAAACCGGGGCCGGCGTAGAAGGCCAGGGGGCCCCGGGCCGCTGAAAAGAGGGCCGACAGCCCTCCCCCGTGGTCGTAGTGCCCGTGGGAGAGGACCACCGCATCGGCGGAGGCCGGGTCGATGCCCAGGAGGCGCGCGTTCGCCAGGAAGGCATCGGTGGAGCCTGCGTCGAAGAGGACGCGCGCGTCGCCGGCCTCCACCCAGAGCGAGAGCCCGTGCTCGCCCCGGAAGCCGGCCTTGTCGCAGTGATTGTCCATCAGCGCGGTAATGGTCATATGCTTCATAATGCCGATTCGCCCCGGTCGGTGTCAATGAAGCCCTGACGGGCGTCCGGGCCGCAGCCTACGGCCGGCTATGCGGCGGAGCTCATTTCTCCCTGCCGAAGGGCCAGGCCATTATTCCCCCCTCGAGGACCTTCACGTTCCGCCAGCCCCGCCCCTCGAGGGCCAGGGCGGCCTCATAGCCCCGCAGGGAGATCTTGCAGTAGCAGATGATCTCGGCGTCCTTGTCGGCGGGCAATTCCCCGAGACGCTTGCGCAGGGCTCCCAGGGGTATCAGGGTCTCGCCTATGCCCAGCCGCATGGCCTCGTATTCGTCAGGGCCGCGGGCGTCCAAGAGGAAGGGCTTCTCCCCCGAATCCAGCTTCTTCTTGAGCTCCATGGCGGTGATGCCCTTGAGCCGGCCCTTGAGCTTGTTCTGCATGAGATGCGCGCTCGCTATGCCGTGGTCCAGGGCGAGGGAGAAGGGCGGCGCGTAGGGGAGATCGGCGTTCACCATGTCGGGGACGGTCAGGCCGCCCATGATGGCCACGGCCCATTGGGCGATCTGCTTGGCCACGTTGCCGGGACCGACGGCCTGGGCGCCCAGGATCCTGCCCGTCTTGCGGTCCGCGACGAGCTTGGTGACCACCAGCTTGCCGCCCATGAAATTCGGCTTATCCGTGCTCGCGTTGATCACGGAGACCGCGTCGGGGAAGCCGTTGATCCGGGCGTTGGCCTCCGAGAGCCCCGTGGAGCCTGCGGAGAAATCGAAGACCTTGCAGATGCCCGTCTGTATGGTGCCGGGGAAGGATTCCGTATCGCCAGAGACGGCGTTCTCGCCGGCCACGCGCCCCTCGAGATTCGCGAGGTCGCCGTAGGGCGCGAACACCTTCTTCCCGGTCTGCCGCTGGATCACCTCCACGCAATCGCCCGCGGCGTAGATGTCCGGATCGCTCGTGCGCATGCGCTCGTCCACGACGATCCCGCCCGTCCCGCCGATGGCGAGCCCCGCGGCCTTGGCCAGGGCGACGTTCGGCCGCACGCCGATGGCCACCACCGCGAGCTCGCACTCGAGCTCGGTCCCGTTCTTGAGCTTTATTCCCACGAGCTTCCCGTCCTTGCCCAGGAACTCCGCGAGCCCGTTGTCCATGATGACGTTGGCGCCCTTGCTCCGCACGTGGTTCTCCACGAGCTTGGCCATGTCCCAGTCCAGGAAGGCCAGGAGCTGGGGGAGCATCTCCACGATGGTGACCTCGATGCCCGCGAGATGCAGGGCCTCGCAGGTCTCGATGCCGATGAGGCCGCCTCCCACCACCACGGCCTTCTTCACCTTGCCCGCGTCCCTCACGGAGCGGAGGAAATCCGCGTCCTCCATGGACTGGAGCGAGGTGATCCCCTCGAGGTCGATCCCCGGCACGGGCGGCATCTTGGCCGTGGCTCCGGTAGCCAGGATGAGCTTGTCGTAGGGCTGGGTCCCGGTCTCCCCCGTGCGGAGGTTTTTCCAGGCGACCGTCTTGGCCTTACGGTCTATGGAGGTCACCTCGGTCTGGGTCCTCGCGTCGATGGCCTTGGCGTTGAGGTAGAATTTCGTGTCGCGCACCACTCCCGCCGGGCTCGCGAGGAGCTGGTTCCTGTCGTCGAAGGTCCCGCCCACGTAATACGGATAGCCGCACGAGGCCATGGACAGGTCAGCTCCCTTCTGGAAGAGAATCACCTCGGCGCCCTCGTCCATGCGCCGCGCCTTGGCCGCCGCCTTCGGCCCCGCGGCCGACCCTCCCACCACCACGATACGCTTACCAGCCATCATGCGCTCCTTTCTTTCGCGCCCGCCTCAGAAACTGACGACCCGCTCCGCCCATTCCACCATCGCGATGCAATCGTTCATGGTCGATATGGGGCAGACTTCACTGCCCTCCGCGTTACGGGCTTTAATGCATGAGCCGCAGGCGAGGACGGTCCCGCCTCCGGCCGCGAAGGCGTCGATCTGCTCCTTCGCGTTGAACTTTTCATGGGTGATGCCCTCGATCTCCACGCCGGCGCTCATGAGGAAGATCTTCACCTCATGCCCCTTCTTGAGCGAGGCGTTCGCGAAGCGGACAGCGTTCCACGCCTTCTCAGGCTCGTTCGTCTCGATGATGATCCCGAATTTCATAGCGTCTCCCCTTATCAGTTCCCGGATCGATCTCCGTTCACGCCCTCAGGAAATCGATCCTGCTGAAATCGATCTTGCCCTTATCGTCCACGATGCCCGCGTCCGCATGGACGTGCTCGACCTTTCCGATGAACATCTCGTGCGAGCCCGTCCTGACGGAATCCACGACACTGCATTCGATATTGACGGGGCATTCCATGATGATGGGCGCCTTGACCTTGGTCCCGTCAAGAAAAGTGAGCCCTGATTCCTTGAGCTTGTCACCCTCCCTGCCGCTCTTCGTGCCGAGGAAGCGGAAAGCCTTTTCCATTAAGCATGGTACTAGATTGATGACGAAGCAACCGGATTCTTTCACCAGGCCATACGAATACCGGGTGGGCACTATTCCGGCCATCACCATAGGAGGGTCGTAGCTGCAATTGCAGGCATACACGACCGCGAGGGCGTTGCTCCGTCCGTCTAAGCCTCTGCAGGACAAGAGAATGGCCGGCCTCGGCTGCAATGCCGAGCCAAGAGCCGCACTGGCCTTTTCCATAATGCTTCCCTCCGAGGCCCACATATTATGAGCATATGCTTGATTAGTCAATCCAAATCTTGTATCTTGAGGGCAGGAGGCCTGAAATGCCAAGAGGAAATGGACTCGGCCCTGCAGGCCAGGGACCGATGACGGGCCGCGGCGCGGGCTATTGCGCCGGCAGCGCTCTTCCCGGATTCGCGAACGCGCAATGGGCTTGCGGCCCCGGAAGGGGCCTCGGGAGGGGCTACAGGAGGGGATTCGGCCCGGCCGCCTTCGCCTGGAACCCGCCTGGACCGGCCTATCCGCCCGAAGCCGAGCGCTCGGAACTGGCCCTCCAGGCCGAAACCCTGAAACGCGCCTTGGCCAGGGTGGAGGCGCGCCTGGGAGAACTAGGCGGCTCGGACGAGAAACAGGGCAATTGAGGACTAGATGAAAATCGCCATCACATCCCAGGGCCCCGGCCTCGACTCTCCCCTTGATCCGCGCTTCGGCAGGGCCAAGGGCTTCATCGTCTATGACCTGGAAGGGGGCGGATTCGAGCACGTGGACAACGCCCAGAACCTGGAGGCCGCGCAGGGCGCGGGTATCCAGGCGGCGGGCATCGTCGCGGCCACGGGGGCGCTCGCCCTCGTCTCGGGCCACGTCGGCCCCAAGGCCTACGCCGCCTTGAGGGCGGCGGGGATATCGATGCACATCGCCGAGGGCGGAAGCGTCAGCGAGGCCATCGAAGCCTTCAAGGCCGGCAAGCTCCCGGGAAGCGCCGCGCCGGACGTGGAGGGGCATTGGTAGAGGGCCCCTTCACCATAGCCGTGGCGAGCGGCAAGGGCGGCACGGGCAAGACCAGCGTCTCGGTGGCGCTCGCCCGCTCGGCCCCATTTCCCGCGACGATCCTGGATTGCGATGTCGAGGAGCCCAACGCGGCCCTCTTCCTCTTCCCCGGGGCCGGGCCCGATTCGGACGAGGAGGCGAACGTCCTCATCCCCTCGGTCGATAAGGCCCTCTGCGGCGCCTGCGGCGAATGCGCCCGCTTCTGCCGCTTCAACGCCATCGCCATCCTCGGGAAAGCCATGCCCTTCCCCGAACTCTGCCACGGCTGCGGCGGCTGCGCCATCGTCTGCCCGAAACGGGCCATCGCGGAAGTCCCGAACCCGATAGGGCGGATCCGCTCCTGGCGCGATGGCGCCCTCCGCCTCGTGGAGGGCGAGCTCAGGGTGGGCAGCACCCTCGCGCCCGCCCTCATCCGGGAAGTCAAGCGTCGCGCCTCTCGCGGCGCGACGGGGACTCCGGGCATCGTCATCGTGGATTCCCCGCCCGGCACCTCCTGCGCCATGGCCGCGGCGGTGAAGGACGCGGACGCCCTCCTCCTGGTCACCGAGCCCACGCCCTTCGGGCTCAACGACCTCAAGCTGGCCGTGGAGTGCGCGCGATCCCTGGCCCTCCCCCTGGCCGTCCTCATGAACCGCGACGGCTGCGGGACCGATCAAACGGACGCGTTTTGCCGGGCCGAGGGCATCCCCGTGATCGGAAGGATCCGCGACGACAGGCGGATCGCCGAGGCCTACGCGCGCGGGCGCGGGCTCATCGAGGCGGCGCCTGAATACAGGGCCCTGATGGAGGAAGTCCTCGGCTCGCTCAGGGACATCGCGGGGGGAAGGGCGTGAAGGAGATCGTCATCGCCAGCGGCAAGGGCGGCACCGGCAAGACCAGCGTCTCGGCGGCCTTCGCCTTCCTGGCCGCCAGCGACGGGAAAGCCGCCTTCGCCGACTGCGACGTGGACGCGGCGGACTTCCACCTCGTCCTCAGGCCGGAGATCCGCGAGCGCCACCCCTTCGTGAGCGGGGCGGAAGCGGTGATAGACCCCGCGGCCTGCTCCGCGTGCGGGAAATGCGCGCAGGCCTGCCGCTTCGGCGGCATCCGCCGCTCCGGCGCGGCCTATGCCGTCGTTTCCTGCGAGGGCTGCGGCCTCTGCGAGCGGCTCTGCCCGGCCCGCGCCATCTCCCTGGTCCCGCGGGAATGCGGCGAATGGTTCCGCTCGAGCACGCGCTTCGGCCCCTTCGCGCACGCGCGGCTCAGGCCGCTCGCGGAGAATTCGGGCAAACTCGTGAGCCTCGTCCGCAAGGAAGCCCGCGCCGCCGGCGAGGAGTCCGGCGCCGATCTACTCATCGTAGACGGCTGCCCCGGGATCGGTTGCCCCGTGATCTCATCGATCACCGGCGCCGACGCCCTCGTGGCCGTCGCCGAGCCGAGCCCCTCGGGCCTGCATGACCTAGAGCGCCTCATCCAGCTCGCGGGCCGCTTCCGCGTCAGCGTCGCCGTCATCATGAACAAGAGCGACATCAATCCGGAGGCCTCGGATGCCCTGGAGCGGGATTGCCGGGATCGCGGCATCCCCTTCCTCGGCAGGATACCCTACTCGGCCGACTTCACGCGCGCGCAGCTCGAGGGCAGGAGCGTCATGGAATGCGCTCCGGACGGAGACGCCGCGCTGAGGACGCGCGACGCCTGGGAGGCATTGGCCGCCCTCTGGGCATAATGGATTCGCGGCGGAGAGGGCCTGGCGGACCGCGACGGAACGGAGCCGCGACCGGCGGTGCCGGATGGGCCGCCCGCCGGCTTCACGCATACGAACGGACAAGGAGAAACGCATGGGCATCGTCAAATTCGCCATTCCCCTCGCCGAGGGGAAACTCACGCCGCACTTCGGGCACTGCGCGTCCTTCGCGCTCATCGAGGCCGAGGAGGACGGCTCCATCGCCCGAAGGGAGGACGTCGTGCCGCCGCCCCACGAGCCGGGCCTCCTGCCGCGCTGGCTCCATGAGCGCGAGGTGAATGTCATCATCGCGGGCGGGATGGGCGGCAGGGCCCAGGAGCTCTTCGCGCAGAACGGCATCAAAGTGGTCACCGGGGCCCCTCGGGAGACGCCCGAGGCCCTCGTGAAGGCCTACCTCGCGGGGAGCCTCGTCACGGGGGATAACGCCTGCGATCACTGAGGAGGAGATACTGTCCCGGCGCCATGCGTTTACCGCGGAAATGCGTAAGCCGTTCTGGCGCCGTGATATGCATTGAAAGAGAAACTAAGAAATATTTTTGATATATCAAATTAAAAGTATTGACATTTAGAATTCCTTCTACTACCTTTTCTACTAGCAATATCCCACGACGGATCGGAACCCTTGATCTCACCGGAGGAGCTGGATCATGAACACCCCTGTCCTCTTCGCATTCTTCCTGACCCTCTTCGCGGGTCTATCCACGGGCGTCGGCAGCCTCATCGGGCTTTTGTCCAAGAAATTCAATCCTAGGCTGCTCACGATTTCACTCGGCTTATCGGCCGGGGTCATGATCTACGTATCCATGATCGAAATCTTCGTGAAGGCGAAGGATTCGCTCAGCGTTTCCTTCGGCGCCAAGGGCGGCTACGTCTGGACCGTCGTCGCCTTCTTCATAGGCATCTTCCTCATCGCGCTGATCGACAAGCTCGTCCCCTCGTACGAAAACCCCCATGAGCTCAACGTCGGGAAGAAAATCGAACACGCATCGGAAAAAGACCAGCGCAAACTCATGCGCATGGGGGTCTTCTCCGCCCTGGCCATAGCCATCCACAATTTCCCCGAAGGCCTCGCGACTTTCATGAGCGGCCTCACCAACCCGACGCTCGGCGTGAGCATCGCCGTCGCCATAGCCATCCACAACATTCCCGAGGGCCTCGCGGTCTCCGCGCCGGTCTATTACGCGACCAAGAGCCGGAAGAAGGCCTTCGTATTGTCGTTCCTTTCGGGCCTGTCCGAGCCGGTGGGCGCCGTCATCGGCTATTTCATCCTCAGGCCCTTCTTCAGCGACGCCACCTTCGGCCTCATATTCGCGGGCGTCGCAGGGATCATGGTCTACATCTCGGTCGACGAGCTCCTGCCCACCGCGGAGGAATACGGCGAGCACCACCTCGCCATCGGCGGCCTGATCGCGGGCATGATCATCATGGCGGTCAGCCTGCTCTTGTTCGCGTGACGGAAGGAGGCTCGCGCCGATGTCGATGAGGTCCGAGCTGGCCACGGAGAATTACCTCAAGGCCATCGTCAAGGCCCTCGCCGAGCCCGGGAAGGAGCGCGTCGGCACGGGCGAGCTGGCACGGCTCCTCAAGGTCACCTCGGGGACGGCGACGGTCATGCTGAAGAAACTCGAGCGTCTCGGCTTCCTCGAATACGAGCCGCATCGCGGCTGCGCCCTCACGGAATCCGGCCGCGCCTACGGCCTCAGGGTCTTGAGGCGCCATAGGATCCTCGAGACCTTCCTCGTGCGCGTCCTGGGCCTCGACTGGTCGGCCGTCCACGATGAGGCCGAGAACCTCGAGCACGCGGCCTCGGAGAAGCTCATCGACGCGATCGACGCCTTCCTCGGGCAGCCGGCCCGCGACCCCAACGGGGATCCCATCCCCGCCAAGGCCCAGCGCGAGTACCGGCTCGACGATATCCCGCTGATCGAAAGCGCCGCCGGGGAAACGGTCCGCGTATCCCGCATCGCGGGCGGCCAGTCGCGATGGGCGTACTACCGCCGCGAGGGCCTGATCCCCGGCGCGCGCCTCCGCGTCATCCGCGTGGAGCCCGAAGCCGGCCTCATGACGCTTTCATTCGAAGGGAAAGAGACCGCCTTCGCGCTCTCCGCGCTTTCCGGCGTCTACATAGAACGGCGATCCTAGCGGGGCGGCTTGCGCGAAATCCCGGAGCGATGAATGACGGGCTTCAACGGGGAGATGGCGATCGTCCCCTTCGGACGCGCGTCTCCCCTCGCCCTAGCCGATGACCAGGGCAGCCTTTCGGCTCACGGTCCTCTTGTAGGCGTACTTCCGGTAGCCGACCATGACCGCGCCGTGTATCGCGTGGAATTTCGGCACGTCCACATGCTTCGCGAGCGTCTTGGGAAAGGATTGGGCATAGCCGTTGATGCAGGTTCCCAGGCCCAGGGTCTCCGCATAGAGCATGAAGTAGTGCTGCGCGGCCAGGGCGTGATCCTTCCCCGCGGGGTCCATGGCGATCCCGGTGAAGAAGACCAGGCATGGCGCGTCGTGGAGGATGTAATCGTCGCCTTCCCTCGCGTGCCTGAGGGCGACCTCGAAGTCCGCCCTGAGGTGCCGCATGTGCGTCACCGTGTCCGGGTCGAGGAAGAAGGAGGTCGGCTTCGATCCCGCGAGCCTGATCATGCCCAGCATCGAGCGGGCTTCCTTCGCCAATGCCGATCGCAGGTCGGCGATCTTCTTCCTGTCATCCACGATGATGAAGCCCCGCTCTTGGCAATTGATCGCCGTGGGAGCCATCCGGGCGACCGCGATGAGATCGTCCAGGATGGAACGCTCGACGGGGCGGTCCTGGAATTCGCGGCAGCTCCGCTTGGTCAGGAGGAAGGACCGCATTTCGGTCGGCGATATCGGAGCGGCCTCCGCCGGCGCGAACTCGTCCGGGCTTGAGCCCTCCAAGGACAGCGCGCCCCGGGGACAGAGGGCGACGCAATGGCCGCAGGCATTGCAGAAGGCGCCGCGGTCGATGGAGGGGCGCCCGTCGGGACTCCGCGATATGACCTCGAGCCCGCAAAGCTCGGCGCAGAGCCCGCAAGCGATGCATCGACCCCCGTCGAGGA
Source organism: uncultured Spirochaetales bacterium (assembly GCA_964470375.1). Classification (GTDB taxonomy): domain Bacteria; phylum Spirochaetota; class Spirochaetia; order Treponematales; family JBGSOB01; genus CAYNQK01. The sequence continues at coordinate 18,884 of CAYYCP010000034.1, read as the reverse complement.
TCGGGGTGGTCGATCCTACAGCGTAACTATTCCTTTTCATTTGAATTTCCTCCTCGCGATGGATTCCATGAATCGCCGCATCCACACGTAGAGCAGTCGATTCTTGAACCCGGGCACCATGACGACGTTCCTGCCGCCTAAGGCGGACACGGAAGCCTCCGCGACCTCCTCCGAACCCATCCAGAGCCATTCCGGAATGGACGATCCCCCGCTTGAGAACTCATCGCTCTCGTGAAAGCCCGAACGCGTGAATCCCGGGCAGAGGGCCTGGACCGAAACGCCCGAACCTTTCAGCTCCAGGGCGAGACACTGCGAGAGCGTGATGAGGAAGCGCTTTGTCGCGCTGTAAAGGGCGTTTCCGGGGAAGAGCACGAACGCCGAGGTCGACGCGACATTGATGATGCCGCCCCTACCGCGTTCGATCATGCCGGGAAGGGCAGCGCGTGCGAGGCGCGTCGGCGCCTCGACATGCACCGAGAGCATGGCTGCTTGCTTCCCGGTCTCGACCTGGTCGAAATGCCCGGTAGTGCCGAAGCCCGCGTTGTTCACCAAAAGACTGAGATCGACGCGGTCCCTGATGCGCTCTTCGAGAAGGGATATATCCTCGGACTTCGCTAAATCGGCCTTGACGACTTCAGCCGATATTCCGAATTTCGATTCGAGCTCTCTGGCGCCCTGATCGAGAGCCTCCTTGCGCCGCGCCGTCAGGATGAGGTCATAGCCTCGCGCGGCCAAACGGGAGGCGAAGGCCGCTCCAATTCCGCTGGAAGCGCCGGTCACCAGGGCCGTTCCCATCGCATGCTCGTCCATACTCGATTCACTCCTCGTTCTCGGATATGCGCAAAATATCCTTCATGAACGGGGTAATCGACATCCCCTAGTAGGGGAGTCCAGGTGGGGGATTTTCGAGAAATCGCGACGCTATATGAGGCGGGCTTTCTTCGCCAGTTCGACGGCCTCGTGGCGGCTATGGGCGCCGAGCTTCCCGTAGATATGCTTCACGTGCGATCTCACCGTGCTCGGAGACACGTAGAGCCGCTCCCCTATCCGGGGAGTCGAGAGCCTCATGGCCATGAGTCGCAGGACTTCGAGCTCGCGACCGCTCAAGGGCTCCCCGAGCGGCGTTTCGGCGGTCGCAGTTCCGTTCCGGAGGCCTTCGCGGAAGCTGAACGAGCGATCGAGCCGAGCCGCGAAAGGCGTCCACCCGCGCCGCGAACCGCGAAGGATCTCCTGGACGAGGGGCCCCTCGTCCAGGAAGGCGCGGAAGCACTTCCCGCGCTCCGCTAGGCCTAGGGCGCGGGCCATGCCCGCCATGGCTTTTTCTTTATCTCCCGAAAGCCAATCGGCCAGGGAAAGCTGGACGAGGATGGTGAGGAGATGCCGGGTCCTGCGCTGACGCAGGGCATCGGATTCGAGCTTCCCTAGAACTCTCCGCGCGCCCTCGGTCTCGCCCGAGGCTAAAAGGATCCTCACGTAGGTGCTGTATTCGTTTTTCAGCGTTTGGTCGGGCTTTCCGTCCGGCGACAGCCCGGACCGATCGGCCCAGAGGCGGGCGGCGGCCAGATCTCCCCGCCGCAGGCTGAAAAAGGCCTCCATGGCCTCGGCCGCCGACCGCCATTCCGCTTCGCCCGACTCGACGGCCAGGGCCTTGGCCTCGCCTATCGTCTCAAGCGCCAGGGAGACGTCGCCCGAGGCGAAGAGGACGCGGGCGATTTCTTCCATGCCATAGAGGAGCACCCGTATCGCCGCCGCGCGGCGTCCGAGGTCCACTCCCTTCTCGAGGTCCTTCAGGGACTCCTCGAGAGCGTCCACATCGTAGCGAAGCTCCCCCGATACGACAAAAAGGAGGCCGGCGACGGGAAGGGGAGCTCCCCGGGAGTCCGTATACTTCTCGATCCCCCTCAGGCAGAGATTCAAGGCTTCATCCCGCCTTCCCTGATAATGGATCGAAAGCGCCTTATGGGCCAGCGCGACGGCGCCCATCGCCAGGAAACCCCGGCGCGAGCTCAATTCGTAAGCCTCGCCGAAACTCCGCTCCGCCCCGATGACGTCCCCCAAGTCGTCTTGCGCGTCCCCGAGGGTGAAGAGCATGCCGGTGCGGGAAAGAAGGTCCGAATCACCGAGCAGCTCCAGGGCGCGGGGGCCCGCCTCTACGACGAAGTCGGCGCTGGAAACCGAGCATCGCAGGCTGAGGACCCGTCCTCGGTCGACGGGCGCGGCATCGGGGGCGAGCCCCTTCTCGGCGCATCCGATATAGCGTTCAGCCTCGTCGGAACGGCCTGTCATGACGAGGCTCCATGCCTTGAACGAGGATAGCCAGGGATCGTCCGCGACGATCCCCTCGGGCAGCTCATCCAGCCAGGAAAGGAGCCTGACGAGCTCCCCTTCGGCCAAGGCCCTCCCCCCGGCGTCGATGATGATGCGCTCGGCGTCTTCGTAGTCGCCCGCCGCCTTCGCGTACGCGAGTATATGGCGCACCGCCTCCGTGACCATGCCGCGTCCTTCGAACCAGAGCGCGGCTCCGCGATGGATGATCGCCGCATGTTCGGGATCCAGGCGCGCGCGCAGGAAATCCGCGAAGAGGCGATGGAAGCGGTACCATTCCCGGCGCTCGTCCAGGGGGACGAGGAAAAGGTTGCTCCGCTCGAGCCGTTCCAGGAGGACTTGCGCCGCCGCGCGCGCCGTCGCCCGGTCACCCGGCTCCGACCGCTTTTCCCCGGTCGATGAGGAGTTCGCCTCGAACCCGCGCAGGGCTTCGCAGAGCGAAGCGCAGAACCGATCCGGGACGGAGGCGCGTATCAGGAAATCGCGCGTCTCCTCCGGCAGCCCATCGACGACCTCCTCGGCGAGATAATCGAAGACGCGCCTATCGCTTCCCCCGAAATCGCGGATGAAGGGCGCCGCATCCTTCCTGCCTGACAGTGAAAGGGAGGCGAGCTTCAGGGCCGCCGCCCAGCCCTCCGTCTTTTCCTCGAGACGGTCGATGTCGTCATCGGCGAGGGGGAAGCCGAGGACGCGGCCGAAGAACGCGCTCGCCTCTCCGCGGGTGAAGCGGAGATCCTCGGAGCGGAGCTCGACGAGCCGGCCGCGGACCCTGAGCCGCGAGAGCGGGATTCCGGGATCGCTCCGCGACGCTATGACGATGCCCATGGTCGGAGGCCTGTTGTCCAGGAGAAAGGCGAGCGCCTCGAGGAGAGTGGGGTCGCGTATGCAGTGGAAATCGTCTATGACGAGGACGAGCGGCTCGTCGACCTGGCGAATATCCTCGACGAGGAGCGCCATGAGGGTCTTGGCCGTCGAGGCGAGCGGCGATCCTGATAGGCTCATGGCGGCTTCACCGATTCTAGGTTCGATGGCGCGGAGAGCGAGGATGACGCAGCGGAGGAACCTCGCGGAGTCGTCGTCCTCTTCATCGAGGGATAGCCACGCGAGCCGTTTCGAGCCTGCCTCGGCCCTCATCCCTGAGGCCCATTCGACGAGGAGCGTGGTCTTGCCGAATCCCGCCGGCGCCGAGACGAGCGCGACGCCCCGTTCCGGCTCGAGCCCCCGTCTCAGCGCTTCGACCAGGCGCGGCCGGGCGACGATCCCGGGAGAGATCGCGGGGACGCGGAATTTACTCGATGGCAGAGGCATCGCTTCGGACACGGCTAGAGGGAGTATAGCATGCCGGGCGGGCTCCGCTCATCCCGCATCCGTTCCGCCTCTCGCGGCGCGACGCGGATCCTCGGGCGCGGTCCAGGCGGCCTTTCCTCGAAGCGCAGCTAGCGGAAGAGGCTCAGCACGAACGGCCAGGCTATGAAAAGCGAGAATCCGAGGAGGAGGGCGTAGCCGGATATCTCGACGGCGTTCGCTATGCGGCCGATGAGCCTCTCGTTCTCCTTCAAGCGCGCGAAGAGGCTCGTCCTCCCGAACCAGGCGAGGTAGCCGGAGGCGATGATGGGGACGCTCATGCCCAGGGACATGGCGGCCACCGCCGCCGTTCCTAGCCCGAAGGCGCCGAGGCTCGCGGCGAGCACGAGGATGAGGATGGCGCCGGGGCAGGGATAGATCCCGCTCAGGATGAGGGCGCCCGTGCCCATGATCTTGGCCTCATCGCGTTTCCCGCGGCAGGCGTCCGCGATCGCGTGGATGAGGAGCCCGAGGCTCATGACGACGAGGACGGAATACGATATCCCTTCCATGAGGACGCTCAGGTCCGCGCTTCTCCCGGACACCGCGCCCGTCGCCCGCCTCAGGACCGCGAGCACGACGATGGACGTTCCGGCGTGCAGGGCGGCGAGCAGGATACCGACCAGAAATGGTTCCATGGCCCGCGCTTTCTTGGCCAGGTACAGGGAGAAGACCACCGTCTTCCTATGCCCCGGGCCGGCCGCGTGGATCAATCCGTACACGAAGGAGATGGCGAGGATCGACAAGAGCGCGCCCGCCGACCCCTCGCCCTCCCACGCGCGGATGCGCACCGCGATCGCCTCGCGCAGCTCGATCTGGAGCTCCACGATCCGTCCGCTCGCCCTGCCGGCCCTCACCGGAGCCGGCCCGGCGTTTCCGGCGGACGTGAAGGGGTTCCCCTGGGCGCCGAGCGCTCCCGCGGAAAGAAGGGCCGCGAAGGCGGCTATCACCGCGATAGGATGGCGGAAGGCTGGAATTCTCCTCCGTTCAGGGGGCGGTAGCATCGGCCTGGGCCTTCTTGGAGAACGCGACGTGGATCTCCTTCGGATAGAACGTGAGGAGGCCCTTCCTCCACGCGTAATAGACGGTGGTATCGTCGGCCGCTCCCATGGGATTGTAATAGACCGGGTATTTCTTGTTCTCGACGATCTCGCACGAGGCGTCGACGATCTCCGGGTCGAAGCGGAGCTTCACGGGATCCTGTTCCGCGTAAGGCACGGCGAAGAAGAAGGTGTAGTCGTAATTGGCGAAATAGAGGTCCCCTCCCTGGTACGCCGAAAGATCGACGAAGAAGCGGTACACGAGGACGTCGCCCTTGATCCAGGCCGAGAATTCCTTGACGCTCCCCGGATTCGTGCGCTTGTCCCCCTGGCGGATGAAGGTGAAGAAGTGGTAATTCTCGATGTTGATGAAGGCCTTCTGGTAGACGAGCTTCTGCTCGGCGGAGCTCAGCTTCCTGTCGGCGTCGGCGTCGTAGGCCTGGATGATGTCCGCGCTGAAGAACTGGTCGAAGGTCCATTCCAGGTAGACGCCCGAGAGCTTCTCGCCCTCCCAGACGAACTCGAAGCGGCTCGTGATGCTCATGTGCGGATGGGCCTGGAGGACCGAGCCGAACGATGAGAATAGTATCCCTAGATAAAGCAATGCGGCGAATCGCGTGGAGCGCGGATCGGCGAGTCCCTGGATCCTCATCATCTTCCTTTCCCGCTCACGATACGTTTGTATCCTGTGGCATGTCAAGTTTATCGATATACAATGATCATTCGCTCATAAAAAAGCTTGACAGATTGGAAAACCAATACTACGATATGGAATAATGTTCCACATTGTGAAACTGAGAGGGGGATGCGCGAAAAGGACCAAGGCCATCATCACCATGGGCAAGTATAGGAGGTAGAAGGTATGAAGAAGATCACAATCGCTATCTTGATCTTCCTTCTCGCGGTTGGAGCCGTCTTCGCTCAGGAGAAGAGCTTCAAGATCAAACTCGGCCACGCTTCATCGACCGAATCTACGCGGCACATGGCCCTGGTTCTGTTCAAGGACTACGTCGAGAGGCAGTCCAAGGGCCGGCTCACGATCGAGATCTACCCGGGAGCCATGCTCGGGAACGAATCGGAGATGATCGAGTCCATGAAGATGGGCACCCAGGAAGCCTTCGTCGGCGGCGTCTTCGACGCCCAGACCCCCAAGCTCAACCTCATCCTCATGCCCTTCTTCTTCCCCGACCAGGCCTCGCTCATGCGGGTAGCCAAGAGCGATATCGGCAAGATGATCATGAAGGACGCCGAGAACTACGGCATCAAGATGCTGGCCTTCGGCGACGGCGGCTCCCGCCACTTCACCAACAATAAGCGCCCCATCAAGACCCCCAAGGACATGAAGGGCCTCAAGATGCGGACGCCCCCCATCGAGTCGATCATGAAGTGCATCGAGGCCCTCGGCGGCAGCCCCGTGTCCATCCCCTACGGCGAGACCTACATGGCCCTCAAGACCGGCGTGGCCGACGGGCAGGAGAACCCCCTGGCCAACATCGGCGACATGAAGTTCTTCGAGGTCCAGAAGTACATGACCCTGATCGACTATCAGTTCCATCCCGAGCCCTTCGACGTCAACCTGGACTTCTACAACTCCCTCCCCGCCGATCTCCAGAAGATCCTCGAGGACGGCGCCTGGCTCTACACGCAGAAGCAGAACGAATTCCGCCAGAATTCCAACGACAGGTACTACAAGATGATCACCGACGGCGGGGTCAAGGTCTACAAGCCCAGCGCCAAGGAAGTCGAGCAGTTCGTGACGGCTTGCGCGCCGGTGTACGATTTCTACGTGAAGAAGGGACTCTTCACTCAAGCTGACCTGGACGCGATGAGGAAGATAGCCACCTCGAAATAGAGGACCGCCACGAGCGGGACGGGCGGCCGTCAAGGCCGCCCGTCGTTTTTTACCTGGACGGATATCCTATGAGCAAAGCTTCGGCGACGCGCATCCTGAGCGCCCCTATCCACGTCATCGACAAGATCATGGCCATCCTCCTGGGCATCCTGGTGGGGGTCCTGGCCCTGAGCGTCATGATCACCGTATTCCTGCGCTACGTCTTCGGGCTGTCCTACGCCTGGGCCGAGGAATTGATGACCATGGTATTCATTGGAACGACATTCTTCGGATCGGCGCTCGGCATCCGCGAGAATGAGCATATCTCGCTATCCATAATGCCCGGGAAAGAAGGATCGATTCCGCGGAAGGCCCTCAACATATCGGTGATGGCGACCATCATCGCGGTTTCCGCGTTCGTCTTCCGCTACGGCCGGCAGTGGATCCTCCGCGTCGGCAAGGTCCCCTCTCCCGCTACAGGAATCCCCAACGGCATCTTCTACTGGATAGTGCCTATCACCTGCGTCATCACCATTTTCTACGCATCCGTCCACATTCTGGCGCAATTCATCAAGATAGAGGAACCTAGGACTAAATCCTCATTCGACAGCGGCGCCGAGGAAGGCGGCGGGAACGGGGGCAATGGATGAACCTGGCGATAATGTTCATCGTGCTCATCATCCTCCTGATCATAGGCGTGCCCATAGCCTATTCCGTGGGGGCAGCCGGCATCGTCTACATGATCCTGCGAGACCCGGTCTTCCTCATGCAGATACCCTCCAGGATATGGTCCGGCACCAACAACTTCATAATAATCGCCATGCCGCTGTTCATGCTCGCCGGCGAGATCATGAACCGCGGCGGGCTGACCAAGCGCCTGATCGATTTCTCCATGCTGATAGTCCGGCCCTTCAAGGGCGGCCTGGGAGAGGTCAACGTGGTCGCGAGCATGATCTTCGGCGGGATCTCCGGATCATCGGTGGCGGACACTTCGGCCCTGGGCAGCATCCTCATCCCGCAGATGGTCAAGAAGGGCTACCCGCTCGGCTTCTCCGCGGGCATCACCGTGGCGTCCTCCACCATGGGCATGATCATACCCCCCAGCGTTCCCATGCTCATGTACGCCATGGTATCGGGGGCGTCGGTCGGGAAGCTCTTCCTGGCGGGGCTCGTGCCAGGCGTCCTGGTGGGAGCTACCCAGATCGTGCTCACCTACGTCATCTCTAAGAAAAAAGGCTATCACCCGAGGCATGAAAGGATCAGCGCCAAGGAGATCTTCAAGATCACCAAGGACGGAACGCTGGCCATGCTCATGCCCCTGATGGTGGTCCTGACGGTTACCTTGGGCATAGCCACCGCGTCCGAATCGGCCGGCGTCGTCGTGCTGTACGCGTTGGTTCTCGGCTTCTTCGTCTACCGCGAATTCAAGGTCAAGGATCTATTCGGGGCCCTCAAGAAGACCGCCATCATGTCCAGCTCGATCATGATCATCGGCGGCTTCACCATGATATTCACATGGATCCTGGCGGTTGAGCGGGTCCCGATGGCGATTGCCGGATTCCTCTCGTCCTCCGGAATCCCGGCTTGGGCGGTATTCCTCCTCCTCGACGTCCTCATCCTGGTCGTCGGCACCTTCCTGGACGTGACCCCCTGCATCCTCCTCCTAGGCCCCATCCTCCTACCGGTGATGCGGCAATTCGGCATGAACGAGCTCCAATTCGGGGCCGTCCTCATCGTCGGATTGGCGATAGGCCTGGTCACCCCGCCCGTGGGCATGTGCCTCAACGTGGCCAACAAGATCTGCAAGATGCCGATCATCGAAATATTCAAGTCGGCCCTGCCCTTCATCGTCTGCAACGTCATCGTCCTGGTGCTGGTGACCATGGTTCCCTGGGTGAGCCTCTGGCTCCCGGGCCTGCTGGGATGAATCGCCGGCGAGCCGGCCAAGGAGAGATTTGTGCCTGAAGCGAAGAATAGTCCGGAAGCGCGACGCTGGAGCGTGGAAGCCGCGAATCAGCTTCCTTCCGCGCGCGAGGGCGCAACCATGGAGATCGGCATTTCCGCCCTGGGAATGACGGATCCTGGGAGGCTGGCCTTCCTCCATGTGCAGAACGCGGAAGGCAGGGAAATCCTCTGCCAGGGCCTGGATTCCGACGGGGACGGGACGCCCGATACCCTCATCTTCCAGGCGGACTTCGGTCCGTCGGAAAGCAAGAAATTCCAGATTCTCCCCGGCGAGCGCCGGAGATACGCGGCCTCCGATTTCAAGGCCTACGGCAGGTTCGCGCGCGAGCGTTTCGACGACTTCTTCTGGGAAAACGACCGCGTAGCCCACCGCATGTACGGGAAGGCCCTCGAAACATGGAAGCTGCACCCGCTCTCCTCCAGCACCGTCGACATCTGGTCCAAGCGCACTAGCCGCCTCGTGGCCAATGATTGGCTCATGGTGGACGATTACCATGAGGACCGGGGCGAGGGCGCTGATTTCTATTCCGCGGGGGAGAGCCGCGGCTGCGGCGGCAACGGGATCTGGGCGGACGGAAAGCTCTGGGTCTCCAGGAATTTCGTCCAGACCCGCGTGCTCGCCTGCGGGCCTATCCGCGTGCTCTTCGAGCTCGTCTACGAGGCCTTCCCGGCCAACGGGGCCCTCGTGGGCGAGACCAAGCGCATCAGCCTCGACGCCGGCCAGCATTTTTCCCGCTTCCAGAGCTTCTACGAGAACGCCGACCCCGCATCCATGGCCTGCGCGGCGGGCATCAAGAAGGTCGCGGGGGAGCGCATGGAGCGCGGCCCCGCCCATGCCTGGCTATGCTCCTGGGAGCCCATGGAGATGAAGGCGGGCGAACAGGGGATCGCCCTGGTCGCCGATCCCGGTTCGGCCCTGGGCGGCGCCGAGGACGATTTGAACTGGCTCATCCTATCGCGCATCCCCGGCAGGGGACCGGTGACCCACTGGGCCGGTTTCTGCTGGGACAGGGCCGGGCATTTCGACGGAGAGAAGGCATGGAGGGCGCATGTGTCGGAATTCGCCCAGAGCCTTTCATCGCCCATAGAGATCGAGGTGAAGCAGGCTTGAAACAGGCCGGCTTGACAAGGGCCGATAAAAAAAAGATGATGCTCTCCGTCGAGAGGGAGTAGTCATCGCGGAGCGGTCAACAGGCTAGCGGCGGAACGCCGCTTGGCCGCCCGGCCCCGAGAGGGGCGACGAGACTTTCGGCGCTTTATTCCGCTTCTGGCGGAGCACAGCGCCGGAAGTCTTTTTTTTCTCCCGAAGGAGGGGCATTGGGCCTCATCTTCGTCCTGGGCATCGCGGTCGGATTGGCCATGGACGCCTTCTCCGTCTGCGTGGCGGCCGGCGCGACCATCAAGAAGCTGGACAGGGGCCACTACTTCAGGCTCTCCTTCCACTTCGGGCTCTTCCAGTTCCTCATGCCCATCGCGGGGTACTTCTGCGGATCCGCGGTCGCCGATCGCGTCTGCTGCTGGGACCACTGGATCGTGTTCGCCGTCCTCGCCTTCCTGGGGGGCAAGATGCTCTGGGAATCCTCCAAGAAAGCGGAAGAGGAGGATGGACCGAAGGACCCGTCTCGCGGCGCGACCCTGGTCATGCTCTCGCTCGCGACGAGCATCGACGCGGCGGCAGTGGGCTTCTCCTTCTCCGCCCTCGGCGTCCCGATCATCCTCCCCTCGGTCATCATCGGCCTCGTCTGCGCCGCCTTCTCCGCGCTCGGGATTCTCCTGGGCCGCGGCATCGGCAAGGCCGTGGGGAAATGGGCCGAGCGCCTGGGGGGCATCGTCCTCATCGGGATCGGAGCGAAGATCCTCGCGGAGCATTTAGCGGCGGGCTGATCGCTGAGGCGTCAGCGGCTCCCCCCTTGCGGCGGGGACCGATCGATACTACCGTGGAGGCATGGATCCCTCTCCGTATCGCTCGGATTTGGATTGAAGAGCAAGCGCAGGTTCGCCGACGATCGATTATGGCATGGAGGCAAAATGGAAAAGAAGCGCGTTTTTACGGCTATCGCAGTGTTCTTCACGGCGACAGCCGCCCTCGCGGCCCAAACCGCCGGCGTGAATTCCTCTCCGTCGCGGCCCACCCTCTCCTTCTCCACCAACCTCGCCTATTTCGCCTTCTCGGCTTTCAATTCCGGCGGGGATAACCTGTTCCTGCTCCTTCCGCTGGAAGCGGAGATCGGGATAGGCGCATCCTTCTCCATACGCCCCGAAGCGGGCCTCATGCTGAACCGCGAATCCGGCGCTCCCTCCGCGAGCAGTACCCTTATCGTGAATTGCGGCGCCGCCTGGTATCCGCAGAGAAACCGGCCCCGGGGCTGGTACCTCGCCGCCGCTCCCGGCATCGGCGCCAGCTTCGCAGCCGGCCAATGGCTCTTCCTCCTCTCCGCGGAGGGCGGCTACCAATGGCTCCTCGGCAGGGGCCTCCTCCTCGGCCTGGGCGGAGGCTGCAGATGGGTGGCGATGATGGACGGAAGCGGCTCCATGCCGCTTCCGGATCTCAGGCTACGGGTCGGATGGGCCTTCTAGGGCGCGGCGGATGGACAAGCTCATCGGACCGGGCCCCCGTCTCCTCGCGGCCCTCTTCCTCCTCCTCTCGGCCGCCTTGCCCGCCCAAGCCTCGCCGAGGGACTTCTCGTTCATGTCCGAGTACCTGAAAGCCAAGGGCATAACCGGAACGGTCATCGTGGAGGACCTTTCGGGCAGTTCGCGCTTCGTCGCCGGCCAAGAACTCGCCGATACGCCGTACCTCCCGGCCTCCACCTTCAAGATCCCGAATACCCTCATCGCCCTGGAGGAGGGGGCCGTGAAGGGCGCCGGCGAGATCATCCCTTGGGACGGAAAGGACAAGGGCCTGGCGGAATGGAACCGCGACCAATGCATCCTTTCCGCCCTGCCGTCCAGCTGCGTGTGGTTCTATCAGGAGCTCGCCCGGCGGATCGGGAACGAGGCCTACCTTCGCTGGCTGCGGTCGATAGGCTACGGGAACGGGAAGACCGGCCCGCGGCTCGATACCTTCTGGCTGGACGGAGACTTGAGGATCACGCCGAATCAGCAGATCGCCTTCCTGAAGCGCATATACCTAGAGGATCTCCCCTTCAAGAAGCCGTCCTATGCCGTCCTGAAAAGGGCCCTCATCGTCAAAGAAGCGGTCTCGTATGTCCTCAGGGCCAAGACAGGCTGGACCATGCGCGTGAAGCCGCAAGTCGGCTGGTACGTGGGCTGGCTCGAGACGAGAGGGGGGCCCTGGTTCTTCGTCGTGCGCATCGACATCCGAAAAGATGCCGACGCGGCCTTCAGGGAGAAAGCGGCGCTCGAGGCGCTTGCCGGCTTGGGGCTCATGCCCTGAGGGCTCGCCGCATCGAAGGAGAATTGGGAATATGGGCTATGGCGATTTGAGCGTGAAAATGGATGACCTCATCGACATGATCATCATAACGCTGGACGCGCGGGATCCCTATACCTACGCGCATTCCGAACGCGTAGCCGCCCTGTCCATCCTCATCGCCTCGGCGATGGGAATTCCCGACGACGACGTGGAAAGGCTCCACATCGCGGCCCACCTCCACGACATCGGCAAGATCGGGGTTCCGGATCTGGTGCTGAACAAGGAGGGAAGGCTGTCCAGGGAAGAGATAGTGCAGATGCAGTCGCACTCCAGGATCGGGTCGAACATCCTGGACAAGATCGACCTTTTCAAGGATATCTCCGCCATCGTGCTGCACCACCACGAACGCTGGGACGGCAAGGGCTACCCGGAAGGGCTCGAGGCCGAGGGAATTCCGATCGAATCGCGGATCATCGCGGTGGCCGACTCCTTTGACGCGATCACATCCGATCGGCCCTACCGCGCCGGCAGCGGCTATCGCGAGGGGGTCGACGAGCTGAAGCGGCACTCGGGCGAGCAATTCTGCCCCCTGGTCGTCGAGGCCTTTACCCGGGTCGAGGACCGGATTAGCGCTTGCCTCGACGGCATACAGCGGACGACGGCGCGGCACATGGCCTTCGTCGGGCACGAGGACCTCATCCATTCGCGGAGGGTCCTCTGACCCCCCGGTCATCCTCCGATCGCGTCGAAACGCTCTATGATACCGGCATAGCCGCGCGCCGCGCCTATGAGGGGCCCCCTGGCGGCCATGCCGAAGGCGATGTCGCTGCTGCGGATGACCAGGAGCTCCGAACCCGGGCCGACGCCGTAGGCTTCCATGGCCTCACTCTTCAGGCCGAAGCTTCCTCTCCCATCCGTCGAGACCCAGCAGCACAGCCGCCCCTTGAAGGGCCTCGGCTCGGATTCGGGGACTTCAAATGATTTGAATCCGGCCTCGCTTTCGAAGAGGGCCCTTCCGATCACCGAATCCGCCAGGAGGCGCGGCGGCATCACGCCGAAGCCGCCTGATGTGACGCTCCCCGACATGAGGTAGACGCGCCGCTCCCCCTGCAGGCCGTACTCGGCCCAGGCCTCGGGCGGCACCCTGATCACTCCCCGGGGCGAGACGATGGACCAGCCGAAAACGTACTTTGCCCCTTTGGCTATCCGCGGCATCAGGCGCCCCTCCGATCCTGCGCCGGGGCGAGGGGTCCGGCCATGATCCGCAAGTCGATGAATCCCTCCTCGACGAGTCTCTCGCGGCCGACCAGCGCCGCGGCGAAGGCACGCGCCTCTCCTGCGGTGTAGCCGGCGCGGATCGAGCTCCTCCAGTACCGGGAGAAGCGCCCCATGCTCAGCCAGCCGAAGACCGCGACGAAGGCCCAGGCCGCGGCTGAGATATTCCGGCGCTCGTCCGAGAGGTAGAGGGCGCCGTCCGGCTTGAGGACCCGGGCGATGGAAGCGAAGGCGGAGAGCGGATTTTCCCAATGGTGGAGGGAGTCCCGCGATACCACCAGGTCCGCACTGCCCGTTTCCGCGCCTTCGAGGGCCTCAGCGCTGCCCGGCGCGTACCTTGCCCGCCCGGCGACGCCCCAGGCCTTCGCGTTGGCCGATGCCGCCCGCAGCATGTCCTCCGAGGCGTCGATCCCGATCAGCCGCAGGTCCGGCCTCTCCTTGAGGAGCATGATGCCCGCCCATCCCGGCCCGGGCCCGATCTCCAGGACCAGGCCGCCCCGCGGCGGCTTGCCGTACGCGAGGGCCTCTTTCGCGAAGCGGCGGTACTCGCCTTCCAGCCTCGAGATCATGAGCCGCCCGTATTCCTCGGCGCTCATCGCATCTTCGTCTCTGATGGCCCCGCCCTCGGGGATCCTCGCGTCTTTCGTTCCCATTCCTTCCTCCTTGCTATACAAGCTTGTATATCGCCCTCAAAAAAAAGCCCAAGCTCAATCGCCTCCTTTAAGCGCCTTCCGCACCGAATCGATCCAGGCTAGCTCGGCCTCGAAGCGGATCCGCGCGTGCGAGAAGATGAAGCGCGCCTGGGCAGGCACGTCCGGATCGGACAGCTCCTCGCGCTCATGGACCGCCAGATACGCGAGTATCTCCTCGAAGCGCTTCTCCCGCTCCGCCAGGAAGGCGTCGGCCTCGCCCGGCCCCAGGTCGTCCATGAAGGCGATGCCGAGGTCCAGGGGATCGGTATGGCGCTCGAAGCCCGACCAGCATTCGCGGAGCAGGCGCCCGAACTCCTCCCGGCCCCGCGGGGTTATGGAATAGACGATACGGGCCGGTTTCCCCTCGCCCTCCACCTCCTTGGCCCTGAGGCAGCCTTCCTCCGTCAGCTTCGAGAGGGCGAAGTAGATGGAACCGAAGGCGATCCCGGCCCAGTCGCCCATGTCGCGCTCGATGATGTGCTTGAGCTCGTAGCCATGGAGGGGTCCCCTCCGGAGAAAGCCCAGGATGACCATCCGCACCGACATATACAAGCTTGTATATCACTATCTAAAAAATGTCAAGCCTCAATCCATGCACTCAAGCAGGTTGAAATTCTCCTTCTTCCATTTCAGTTCATCGAACCTCGTTTTTCTCCGAGCCTGATGGCCCGATATGGCGCTTCCGGGTTAGGGGGACGGAAGTAATGCGTTGCTGCCATTGGAAATACAAGGGGAGGGGGAAAGGGCGGGAGCTCTTTCCCCCACCTTATCCCGATACCTGCAGGCTTCGATGCACGAGGGATAGCTTGACTTCCCTTTTATGTTTAGGTACTATACAAACAGATGAGTACAGGGAGGATCGAACGGATCGCCTACCTCTTCGCCCAAGCCGCCGGGAAATTCAACCGCATCCAGGAGACTCCTGTGTCCCTGGAAGACGGAACGACCGTCTACGGTTCGGAGATGCACATGGCCGTGGCGGTGGGCGAAGGGCGGGCCCGGACGGCGACCGAATTGGGCGAGCTCTTCTCCGTGACGCGCGGGGCGGTGTCGCAGGCGGTGAAGCGCCTGGAAGCCAAGGGCATCCTGAAACGGAGGCCCGCGCCTGAGGACGCGAAGAGGCTCATCATCGAGCTGACCGATAAGGGCCGCGAGCTCGAGGCCCTGCATGCCCGCCTCCACGGCGTGAACGAGGCCGAGGTGGAGGCGGCCGTCGCCGAGTTCGGGGCGGAGAAGCTGGCGGCCGCGGAGGAATTCCTCGTCGCCGTTTCGGCCATCATCGACGCGCTCGCGGAAAGGACCAAGGGAGGCCCGCGATGAGGATAGCGCTCATGACCATCGGGAGCCGGGGCGACATGCAGCCCTTCCTGGCCCTGTCGCTGGGGCTCATGGGCCGCGGCCACTCCGTCCTGCTGGCGGGGCCGCCCGAATGGCGGCGGATCGCCGAGGGCCGCGGCATCGCCTACCGCGAGCTCGGCCTCGACATCTCCGGCCTCCTCTCGAGCCCGGAGGCGGCCCGTTACGCGGACGGGAAGGGCATCCTGAAATTCCTGGCCATACGCAAGCGCGTGGCCGGCGAGCTCATGCTCAAGGCCGGGCGCGACGCCAGGGCCATCCTGGGCGAGTGCGACATCGCGGTGTACAAGAACGCCCTCTCCATGGTCCCGGGCCTCTGCCGGCTGGCGAAGAAGCCCTGCGTCGAAGTCGGCCTCCTCCCCTTCTCGCCCACTTCCGCCGATTCGGGCCTCCTCCTGGGCGGCCGGAACCTGGGAGGGCCCCTCAACCGCCTCGCCACCGGCATCATTTCCGGCTCGGTCTACACGATGTCGCGGGCCTCCCTGGACGCCCTGGCCGCCGAGACGCCCGGCCTCGACGGTTTCCGCGCGGCCTACCGCGCGGCGAAGCGGAACAGGAAGAAGGCGCCCCTCCTCTACGCCTTCAGCTCCGCGGTGTACGCCAAGCCTGCTGATTGGGGGGACAACGTGATGCTCACAGGCTACTGGTTCCTCCCCGAGGATCCGGGCTGGAAGCCCTCTCCCGCCCTGGAAAAATTCCTGGGCGCGGGACCGAAGCCCGTCTACTTCGGTTTCGGATCGATGCCCAGCCTGGACCCGGCCGCCTGCCTGGCGGCCATCCGCTCCGCGCTGTCACGGCTGGGATTGCGGGGCGTCGTCAACAAGGGCTGGGGCGGCCTGGGCGCGGGAAGTGGCCAGGAGGACAGCCTCTACTTCATCGACGAGGTCCCGCACTCCTGGCTCTTCCCGCGCGTCGCCGCCGCGGTGCACCACGGCGGGGCGGGCACGACCGCGGCGGCCCTCAGGGCGGGCATCCCATCGGTCGTCGTGCCCCATATGGCCGACCAACCCTTCTGGGCGCGCCGGCTGCGCGAACTGGGCGCCGCCCCGGCCCCCATCCCCGCACGGGACTTTTCCGCGGCCCGCCTTGAAAGAGCGCTGGCGGCCGCCCTTGCGGGCGGGGCCATGCGGGCGGCGGCGGAGTCGGCGGCGCGGAAGCTGGCCTCCGAGGACGGCGCGACGCGGGCGGCGGAGGAAGTGGAACGCTGGGCGGAGGGCTGCTAGGGCCCCCCGCTATGAAAAATCATTTCGAGATCTTAGCCAGCACCTCGTCCTTGGCGATCTTCTTGGTGCAGAAGAACCAGTCCTTGCAGGTGACTCCCTCCTCCTTGCCATCCATGCGGTTCTTGGCCGTGCCGCAGGAGCCGGCGGTCGGGACGATGACGTCGTCGCCGGGGCGCCAGTCGGCCGGAGTGGCGATGGAGAAGGCGTCGGCCGTCTTGAGGGCCTGCACCGCGCGGATGAGCTCGTCGAAGTTGCGCCCCATGCTCAGGGGGTAGTAGATGATGGCGCGGATGACTCCCTTGGGGTCGATGATGAAGACGGCCCGGACGGCCTTGGTGGCGGCCTCGCCGGGCTGGATCATCCCGTAGAGCTTGGCCACCTCCATGGTGATGTCCTCGATCAGGGGGAACTTCACCTCGACGTCCTTCATGCCCTTGTACTCGATCTTCTCCTTGATGGTCCTGAGCCAGGCGATGTGGCTGTAGAGCCCGTCCACGGAGAGCCCGACCAGCTTGCACCCGAGTCTCTCGAACTCGGGCTCGCGGGTGGCGAAGGTCATGAACTCGGAGGTGCATACCGGCGTGAAGTCCGCCGGATGGCTGAAGAGAATCACCCAGGAACCCTCGTACTGCTTGGGGAAATCGATTTCTCCCTGGGTCGTGACGGCCTTGAAGGCCGGGGCCTTCTCCCCGATGCGGGGCATGGACACGCTGTTTCCTTCCACGTTCTTTCTCCTTTCCGGGCATGGGCTGAGCCTCCCGGCTCCATCGGCAGGAGGCTTTATTAAGTAAGAATAATTCTTACACTTTCAGAAGACAAATGCCCGTCCGGGGCCGGGCTCCGGATCGCGCGGCGGATTCAGTCCGCGCGCTCCAGGTCCAGGCTCTTCCCGGGCGGGAGGGCCATGACCGCGGGGCCGGCCAGCTTGGCGGCGCGGGCGGCGTCGTAGTCGCCGTTGGGGCTGGAATGGATGGCGATGGCGTGGCGCGGCTTGACGGCCTCGACGCAGCGCATGGCCTCCTCGCCGCCCATGTTGTAGAAGCCGTCCACCGGGAAGAGGGCGTAATCGATCTTGACCGAGGCCAGGGCGGCCATCTCCGGGACATAGTCCGTGTCGCCGGCGTGGTAGACGCTCACCCCGTCGAAGGTGATGACGAAGCCCAGGGAAGAGTCGCGCCGGTGGTTTTTGTTGTAGGCCGCCACGGCCCTCACGCCGACGCCCTGATGGAAGAAGGCATCGCCCTCGGCCAGAACCTTGGCCCCCTTGGCGCTGGTGGCGCCCTTGGCCCCGGCGATCAGGCCCCCGGCCTTGAGCTTCACCAGGGAGATCCGGTTGTGGTCGCCGTGGCCGTGGGTCACCAGGACGAGGTCGGCGGGCTCTGAGTAATCCCCGTCCGCGTAGGGATCCACGTAGATCACCAGGCCCGAGGCGGTCTTGATCTTGATGGAAGCGCGCCCGAAGTAGGACAGGCTGCCGCCCTTGCCGGCGGCCATGGCGTTTCCGGACGCGGCCATGGCGCAGACGGCCAGGCAGAACGCTTTTTTCAGCATGGAAGGCCTCCCGCGGGAGAGGATAGCCCCGCGGGAGGCCGGATGCAAGCGCCGCGCCGGGATCAGTCGATGATCACGTCCAGGCTCGGCATGGCGACGCTTAGGATGGCCGCCTCGGCGGGGCCGCCCTGGTAGGCCACCGTGCCGGCCACGTCGAAGACGAAGCTCAGGCGGCTGCCCTGGCCGATGAGGATGGGGGCGTCAAGGGCCGAGGCGCCTTCCAGGGGGCCGCCCCAGATGTAGACGGTCTGGTCCAGGTTGACCGAGCCGCTGCCCGCGTAGATGGTGCCCGCGTCGTCTATGGAGCCGTCCACGGAGAGGAGGGGGCCGATAGTCAGGCGCACGAAATCGTAGCTGCCCGGGGCCACCGGCAGGACGCCGTCGAAGGAGACCGTCCCGGCCACGTCCATGACCTGCCCGGCCGGGTCCTCCCAGAGGGTGAACTTGTCATCCTCGGTATTGCCGATCTCGACCTTGGTGAAGACGACCCGGTAGGAATCGATGCTGGTGACCAGGTCTCCGGCGTTCACGGCCCGCGGCGATGACAGGCCGGCCCCGAGCTCCACCACCACGCCTCCGCCCGCGGGGGCGCAGGAGGCGGCCAGGGCCGCCAGGGCCAGGACGATCAGGGAAAGGGAAACGCGCTTCATATGTACCTCCGTAGTCCGTCGATGCGGGGCCGCTCCAGGGCGGCCCACGCATATTCAACGGAGTCCGCGGAGGATCCATTCGCGGGCGGGGCGGAATTCCGCGCGATTCGCGCGGCCTCCGCGATTCGTGAGGCCCCTCAGGGGAGGAAGCGCAGGAAGAGGCGGGGCGCGGCTTCAAGCATGGGCTCCTTCCCCCAGGCATTGAAGACGATCCCGGCCCGCAGGCCTATCCCCGGGCGCAGCCAGGGCAGGGCCT
>CAYYCP010000033.1:4055-33949 GCA_964470375.1 uncultured Spirochaetales bacterium | reverse complement strand
GGGACGTGGATATCGCTCAACGAGCTCTGGCTCCTGGAGCGCAGCTTCAGCGGCCCGCGGGCCGCCCAGGCCGCCGGGCGCGTCGGCATCTATCTGCCGACCGGCTTCATCAACACGAAGCTGGACGATTATGCCGCCCTCCTGGCCGAGAAGGGCCTGAACATGCTGACCGTCGACCTCAAGGATGACTTCGGCAAGCTGCGCTACCAGCCGAGAAGCGAATTCGTGAAGTCCATCGGCAAGGTCAGCGCGCCCATCGATTTGGAATACTTCACCCGGTCTATGAAGGCGCGCGGAATCTACCTTGTGGCGCGCATCGTCGTGTTCAAGGACAAGGTGGCCTACGAGAACGGCCAGGGGCGATACGCGGTCTGGGACGCCAAGGCCAAGCAGCCCTGGCGGGGCTACTTCACCCGCCAGCGCGAGGTTGAGGCGGCCAGCCCCGCACCCCTGCCCACGCCCCCGTCCGCGGCCGGACAGATCCGAGGCCCGAGCCCATCTGCCCAGCCCAGGACTCGGACGGAGAGCTATAGGGATTATATGGAGGAATACTGGGTCGATCCCTACTGCGAATGGATCTGGAAATACAACGTGGAGATCGCCCGCGAGGTCCTGGAGGGAGGTTTCGACGAGGTTCAGTTCGACTATATACGTTTCCCCACCGACGGCGAGAACCTGGCTGACGCCTCGTATCGCTTCAAGGGGCCCGGCATGGACAGGGAGTCGGCCCTGATGTCCTTCTTGGCCTACGCCCGTGAGACCATCGACGCGCCCATCTCAGCGGACATCTACGGCGCCAACGGCTGGTACCGCACCGGTGTGCGCACCGGCCAGGACGTGGAGCTCCTTCAGCGCTACGTGGACGCTGTCTGTCCGATGTTCTATCCCAGCCACTTCGAGCAGGATTTCCTGGCTCACGCACCGGCCGAGGAGAGGCCATACCGCATCTATTACCTGGGCAGCATGCGCAACACATACATCGGCCGATACCGCTTGGTGGTGCGGCCCTATGTGCAGGCTTTCAAGATGGGCGTTAAGTACGATAAGGCATTCTATGGCCTGGATTACGTGCTGCGGGAGGTGGCCGGGGTGAGGGATTCCGCCGGCTCGGGCATGACATTCTGGAATAGTGCCGGCCGCTATGACGATGTGCCGGCGATGGGTGCCGCGCTTTCCGGTTCTGTCTTGGATTAGGCGCCGAGACGAAGGGCTGAAGCCGGTATTGAAAAAAAAGCCGTCCTAAAGGACGGCTTAGCGTTTCCTAGCAGGGAGAGGACTCGAACCTCCGACCTCCGGGTTATGAGCCCGACGAGCTGCCAACTGCTCTACCCTGCGTCGCGTTGTTCATTAAGTTACCGTCTTCTGACCGGCAATGTCAATACGTCTCGGACGCCGGCCTCACTTGCCCTTTTTCAGGGCCTCGGATATGCCGGGCGGCAGGACCAAGGGGGTCTTCTTGAAGAGCTCGATGGTTTTCTCGCCCTTGGCGGTCAGGGACACGGGCAGGGAACGGCGATCAGCCTCGCTCACCTTGCGCTTGACAAGGCCGCGCGACTCGATGGCGTCCAATATCCGGGTGATGCGCGAGGGCGATAGTTCCAGGGCCTTGGCCATGGCAGAAGGCTCGCGGACTTCCTCGGCGACCAGGCACAGGCAGAAGCACTCGTTCAAGGTCAAGCCGGTCTTGTCCTTTAGGTCGTCGGCCAAATGGTCAATGGCCTTCTTGAGGGCGCGGATAGTGCACATCTCGATCATTGTATTTCCTCCGGACGGCAATGGTTATAAAAGTTGCGTTGATAAAAGTTACACAAGATGTACTTTCTAGTCAAGGCTCCGTCCCTCATGCGGCAATTACGACCGATATTGTCAGATTGCTTGTCTCATCTCAACGCCGGCCTCCGCCCAGGAGGGCGGCGAAGGGATTGTAGGTTTCGCCGTCGTCATCGTGCTTGGGCGAAGCACTGCGCGCGTTCCCATGGGCGGGACTGCGGTTCGATCCCTGCGGGTGCCTGGCCTCATAGTCGGCTGGGCGCCCGGCGGCGCGCTGATCGGCGTCTCCAAGATCCTTGGATGCACTGACTTGAATAGGAGCTCGTGCAGCCGCGTCGCTTTTCAGGCTCAGGCCTATGCGGCGCCTGGCCGGATCCAGGGATATGACCCTGAATTCCCTCACGTCGCCCACCTTCAGGACCTCGTTCGGATCCCGCACGAAGCGGTCGCTCATTTCAGAGACATGAATCAGCGCGGATTCCTTCATGCCCAGGTCCACGAAGGCGCCGAAGTCCACCACGTTCTTCACCTTGCCGGTGACCAGGGCTCCCGGTACGAGGTCTTCGAAGCGCAGCAGCTCCTTCTGCAGGACCGGCTTGGGATAATCCTCGCGAGGATCACGGTTGGGCTTCTTGAGCTCGGACAATATATCGTCGATGGTGGTGTCGCCCACGCCGTAGCGCTGTTTCAGATCGGCTCGGCTCCGGCTGTCGGGATCACCGCCCTTGGCCATGATGCCGCGGATCTCACGGGCCAGGGGATAGTTTTCCGGATGCACCCAGGTATTATCGAGGGGGTCGGGACTCTCCGGGATCTTGAGGAAGCCGGCGCATTGCTCGAAGGTCTTAGGACCCATGCCGGGGATCTCCATGAGCTGGCCGCGGGAGCTTATAGCCCCCTTGCCTTCGCGGTAGGCCACAATGCGGCGGGCGGTCAGGGAGTTGATGCCCGAGACGTACTTGAGCAGGGCCGCGCTGGCGGTGTTGACATTGACGCCGACCGCGTTAACCACTGAGCCGACCGTCTCGTCCAGGGCTTCGGCCAGGGCCTTCTGGTCCACGTCGTGCTGGTACTGGCCCACGCCGATGGAACGCGGATCGATCTTCACAAGCTCGGCCAGGGGATCCTGCAACCTTCGGCCGATGGACACCGCCCCACGTACGGTAAGGTCCAGGTCGGGGAACTCCTCGCGGGCGAGATCGGAGGCTGAATAGACCGAGGCGCCGTCCTCGTCCACCACGGTATACAGGGCTTCGGGCAGCTCGGTGGCGATCAAATCGGCTACGATGGCGCGCACTTCCTGGCCGCCGGTTCCGTTGCCTATCGCGATGAGCTTGAGGTTCCAGCGCCGCATTGCGGCCAGGATGGCTTTCTTCGAGGACTCGGCGTCTTCCTGGCGTATCAGGAAGTGGCCCAGGAACTTGCCTGTCTCGTCCAGGGCGGCGCATTTCGTGCCGGTGCGGATGCCCGGGTCCACGCCCAGCACGCGCGTGCCCTTGATGGGCGGCTGCATGAGAAGATTGCGCAGATTGGCCGAAAACACCCCGATGCCGTGGGCCTCGGCGGCTTCTGACGCGTCGGCGCGGATCTCCCGTAGCACCGATGGGGAAAGGAGGCGCCGCAGGGCGTCCTCGGCCGCGCGGCGGTGGTAGGAGTTGGAGAACACGATCCGTCCCAGGGCCGCCCGCATGGCAGCCTCCTCATCGGCCTCTATACGCGTTTCAAGGACACCCTCGCGCTCACCGCGGTTGATGGCCATGATACGGTGCGGCTTGATCTGGGAAAGAGGCTCGGAGTAGTCCCAGTACATTTGGTAGACGCTCGATTCGCGGGCTTTCTCATCGCCCTGGCCCTTGACGATCAGCTTAGCTTCGCGCAAATAGAAGGACTTGAGGGCGCGGCGGATGTCGGCATCTTGGGATGCCCTCTCGGCCAGGATGTCCATGGCTCCCTGAAGGGCCTCGGCGGCGTCCTTGACCGAAAGCTCCGGATGCTCGGTATCCTCTTTGACGTAGGTCGGTGCGGCCGCCTCGGCCTGGGCGTCCGTGCATGACTGCATGAGGTCCGCCAGGGGGCCCAAGCCCCGCTCCAGGGCAGCCATGCCGCGCGTCTTGCGCTTGCGCTTATAGGGGGCGTAGATGTCCTCGATCTCGGCCAGGCTGGAGGCCTTCTCCAAATTGGCGAGGAGGGCTTCGTCCAGCTTGCCTTGGGAGAAGATACCGCGCAAGGCCTCCAGACGGCGCTCCTCGAGGGCCTTGCCGCGCTCAAAGCCATGGGCGCACTCGCGCACCTGCACCTCGTCCAAGCCGCCATGTCTTTCCTTGCGGTAGCGGGCGATGAAGGGCACCGTGCAGCCCTCGGTCACCAGGCCCACCACGGCCGAGACCTGGCGTAGCTCCACACCCAGGGCGGTGGCTATGCCCTGCATGATCCTTACCTCGTTGATCTTCAGCGAATCCACGTACTCTTGGGTTATTTCCATGCGTTCCCCGGTTCACAGTTCTCCGCGGGCGGCGGGCGAGGAGGGATTCTAGCCGAGGCCGGGCGGATTGTCCACGGCCGGCCTGCGGGCCGGATGAGACGAAGCGATCCGCTGTGAAACGGCCCGCTGCGATGAGACGCGGGCTCAGGCGTCTGAGTTGAACTTCTCCTGGATCGCGAAGAATTCCTCGCTATGCTCCAAGAAGAGCTCAAGGAGATGCGGATCGAATTTGTCGCGGTCCTCGAAGCGGAAGTAGTCGATGATCTCTTGGCGCCCCAGGGCCTTGCGGTAGACCCGGTCATGGGATAGGGCGTCGAAGACGTCGGCGATGGCGGTGATCCGCGCATAGAGGTGAATCTCCTCGCCGCGCAGGCCGGCCGGGTAGCCCGTCCCGTCCCAGCGCTCGTGGTGCTGCAGGGCTATCAGGGCGGCCGCCCGCAGGAGGTCGCCGCCGGAGCGCTGCAGCATGTCCGCGCCGATGCGGGCGTGCGACTTCATGGTCTCGAACTCGTCGCGGTGGAGGAAGTCGCGCTTGTCAAGGATGATGTCGGGGATGCCCAGCTTACCGATGTCGTGCATCGACGAGGCGATCCTGAGCATATTGGCCTCGGGTTCGTCCAGGCCGGCCAGCAGTCCCAAGAGGCGGCTGAACTCGCCCACCCGCCTGACGTGGTGCCCGGTTTCGCGCGAGCGCCGGTCCACGATATCGCCAAGGGTGAAGATTATCTCGCGCTGCGATTCCTCCACCTCCATGTTGAGGTAGACATTGTCGAAAGCCACCGCGGCGCTGCTGCAGAAGACGTCCACCAAGGCGCGCGCGGTTGCGTCCGGCTCTTCCAGGCCCTCCACATAAGCCACGTTGTCGGAGCCCCGGCTGGACCTGAAGAAGCATACGTAGCCCCCGTCCAGGACAAGGTTGCGGCGCTCGCTGGCGGCTTTGGCTATGGCCGCGTAGGTATCAGGTGGCAGGACATCCCGGATGTCGCGGTCCGAGGAATCGGCGTACTTGCCGGTGCCCGATACCACCTTGAAGGCGTCACCCTCAGCGGTGGCGGCCAGGCCCGAGATGCGGCAGAACAGGGCGTCGTTGTCCAGGCTGAACAGGGCCGCTAGCTGCATGAGGATTCCCGAGGTCAGTCGCCTCAGCGACTGCGGCTCGAAGACGTTGGCCGCTCCTTCGATGATGCGCTCCAAGCCGCGGCGGTTGCGCTCCAGGGCCGCTAGGTCGGAGTACGAGCGTAGGGCTGCCACCACCGCCGTCAGCAGCCGCTCCTCGGTCAGCTCGGTCTTGGACTTGTAGTCGTTGATGTCGTAGTCCATGATGACCCGGCCCTCGGGGGCCTGGCCGGGTTGGCCGGTGCGCAGGATAATACGGGTCATGCGGTTCTTGAGGTTCTCGCGCAGGTAGCGGACCAGCTTGAGCCCCGCGTCCGGCTCTTCCATGACCACGTCCAGGATCATGACTGCCAGGCCGGGGGTTTCTGCCGCCATCTTACGCGCCTCGGCCGCGGAATAGGCCGAGAGCACGCGCAGGCCGCGCCCCTGGAACCTGAAGCGGTTCAGGACCAAACGGGTTACGCGGTGCACGTCCTCCTCGTCATCGACCACCATGAGCAGCCAGTCTCCGCGCGAGGGCGGGCGGCTTCCTGAGGGCGGGGCCTCCGGCAGTACCAGTCGCTCGTCCGATCCTTCATTTTCTATCATGCGCGCCTCCGCGTGCCTTGAGGGGGAATTCTATTGAAAAGGCGGCTCCGCCGCCGGGATGATTAGACGCTGATATTCGGCCGCCCATCACCCCGGCCACGGCGTTATAGGCGATGTGGAGCCCCAGGCCGCTTCCGCCACTGTCCTTGTGGGTGGTGAAGAATGGCTCAAAGATATGCGGTAGGGCCTGCTCGGGTATGCCCTGGCCGTCGTCCAGGCAAAGGATAGAGACCTTGGCTCCGTCGCTGGAGGCCTGTATGCGCACCCGTCCGCACCTGCCCTCAGGATAGCCATGCTCGATGGAATTGAGAATCAGGTTGGCCAGGGCCTGTGAGAGCGCCCCTGGATAACTGTCCACCTCGATGCCCGCGGGGCAGTCCAGCTCCACTGCCACGCTGGCCCGCTTGAGGCGCGGAGACAGGGAAGCAACGATGTCCTGGATGTAGCCGCGCAGGTCGAAGATTCGTCTTTCCTCGCTGGAGGAATCGACGGCCACACGCTTGAAGCTGGCGATCAACGAGGCCGCCCGGGATAGATTGGAAAGAAGGAGTCGCGATGTCTCGGCCGCCTCGTCCAGGAAATCACGCATGCCCTCCTTGGTCAGGGTGCCCTCGGCCCAGGCTCGTTCCAGGGCTGTCAGGATGACTTCGAGGTGCGACGCAGCCGTGACGCCCACGCCCACCGGCGTGTTGACCTCGTGGGCTATGCCCGCTACCAGGGTGCCCAGGGCGGCCATCTTCTCCGTCTCGACCCGCTCGCGCGTCTCGCGCTCAAGAAGCTCCCGCAGCAGGGCCAGGCGCCCGATGGCGCCGGCCACCTGGCTGCGGAAGACGGCATAGAGAGATGAATCTTTGGAGCGCGACTCCAGGAAGAGGTAGCCCAGGAGGCGCCCGCGGTCCACCAGGGGCAGGCCCAGGATGGCCACCGGCGCAGGGCCCGAGGGCCAGGCTCGTTCCGGCAATATATCCAAGGTCGGAAAGCTCGGCTCCTCCGTCGCGGCTGCGTCCGTTTCAGACCGGCAGCCCAGTGAGAATTCCAGGGTGGAGGAGGGCGGTAGTCTCTGCGGATCCTCAAGGGCGGGGCCAGCCAGGGCCGTCATGGCTGCCCAGGCGTAGCCGAATTGGGGAAGGTAGGTGGCCAGGGCGGATTCCAGCCCCTGGCGGTCGATGGCCTCGGCCAGGGCCAGGGAAAGCTCATTGGCCAGGAGGTGGGCCTTTTCGTAGGCTAGTGACTCGCGGGCGTAAGCCCGTTCGATGCGTCGGGCTACCGCCAGCTGGCCCTCCATGAGGAGGCGCTCGGCCCTACGGCGGATCTCCTGCCCCAGGCCTGTGGATCCCAGCATGCGGCGGGTGAAGGCCAAGGCGGCCGAAAGATCGTAGAGATCGCGCTTGTTCCGCTCCCCCTTCTCTATTTCAGCGGTCAAGGTTCTCTGGAAGCGTCCGCCCTCCTGCGGGGACTCAGCGTCCGACATAAGGGCCTCACGCAGGCGGACAAGCCCGCTGACGCCGGCGGCGGCGGCTGCATCGTCTGGTCCGCGCTCCTCGGCCGAGCAGCCGCAGGATTCCCTGGCAAGGAAGAAGGCCGGCAGGATGAAGGTATCCTGGGCGGGCCGGCCCTCAAGAATATATTCCATGGCTTTGAAGGCGCGCTCGGCCATCAGGCCGAAGGGTTGCCTGACCGTGGAGAGGGGCTTGGGCAGGGTGACCGACTCCTCATCGTCGTCGAAGCTTGTCAGGGCGACGTCCTCCGGTATGCGGAGGCCCAGGCTGAGGGCCTCAGACTGGAAGCCTATGGCCATGCGATCGTTGGCCGCCACCAGTGCGTCGAAGGCCGGGGCCCGCCCGCCCGCCCGCGCCCTCGCCAGCTGGAGGCCCGGTTCCTCGGTGAAATCGCCCTCGAAGACCAGGCCGGGATCGAATGCCAGGCCGGCGGCCTGGAGCCCTGATTGGTAGGCCTGCATGCGCTGTACGGCCTCCTGGCTGCCGACCGGGCCTTGCAGGAAGGCGATTCTGTGACGGCCGTGCACTGAGGCCAGATGGGTTACGGCCCGTATGACCCCCTGCCTGCCGTCCACCAGGACCGAGGGCCGTCCCGGCACCGTGCAGGCGATGGATACCAGGGGCTTCTCGCCGAAGCGGGCCAGCCAGCCCAGAACCTCATCCGGTTCGCTCGTGCCGCAGATGATCTGGGGCAGGATGATGATGCCGTCCACGCGCCTCGAGACGGCCAGGCCGTAGATGCTATTCATCGCGGAGATGCCGGGCTCGAGATTGCGGATGGAATGCCGGCCCACCAGGCTCAATAGGTTCCAGCCCCTGGCCCTGGCCTGGGCCGAGAGTTCACGCCAGAGCGAGCACTGGTAGTGCCCGGTGACTGAGTTGGTAAGGAATGCGATCGTAGGCGCGGCGGGCATCGCTCCCCCTGCCAAGAGTCTAGGCTAGGCGCTTCAGCCCGGCAAGGGCGGGGACGAGCCTATTCCTCGCTGGCCTTGACGTACCAGTTTTGGCCGTCGTTCCGCGTCTCAACCAGGCCGCGCTTCTCGGCGGCCAGGACCAGCTTCTTGAACTGCTTGTAGCCGGCCTTGCGGACATCGACCTTCTTGTCCATGAGGAGCTGGTTCACGGTGGAGAAGGAGACCCAGCCGTCGCGGCCGCCCTTCTGGGCGGAGGCCCTGACGGCCAGGACGAACTGCTCGATCACGTCGGGGGACTCTATGGCCTGGGTGGCCGTGCCGCCGCGGGTCTGATCCGGGAGGGCCAGAAACATCTCGTTGTCTGCGAATTCGACCTTCACCGCCCCGCGCCCGGCGGCCTTCATCACGTACTGTTTCCAGGTTTTACAGCCGAAATCGGCCTCGTCGAAGTTCTCGTTGAGGAGCTTCATGCGCACCTTGACCGCGCCTATGGACGTGTTCTGCTTGCGCTTGATCAGGATGCCCACCGCCTCGGCCAGGAGGCGCAGGGATTCGTCGAAGCCGAGCTTCTGGCGCTCGCGGTCCTCCTCCTCGCCAGGCTCGTCGGCGTCGGCTATCAGCTCGCGATAGTCCTTGTATTGGTCGGCCAGGATGAGCAGATCCTCGCTGGCGCTCTTGGCATCGCAGATCACGTGGATCTCGATGTTGTGGCGCCTGAGGGCGTGCAGGAGGGGCCGGAAGTCCGCGTCGCCGGTCACTAAAATCATCTTGCGGATGTGCGAGTATTGGTGGATGAGTTCCAATGCCTGGGTGATCAGGAGCATGTCCGAGGAGTTCTTACGGGAGCGAGGCACGTGGACCAGCTCGAATGAATTCTCGGCCAGGGTCTCCGAGATCCGCCTGAGAAAATCCCTCGTCCAGTCGGCGTAGGCCATGGCGATGGACCGGCGGCCCAGGCCGTCGGCGTAATCCAGGAGGCCGTTGACGAAGAGTTTATCCGTGCTGGGCGTGACGTTCTCCACGTCCCAGAGTATCGCGACTGAATCCATGCGAATTCCTTCCTTAGCCATATACTACGGCATCGGGTCAGGGGCGGCAAGCGGCGGGACAGGCCGACCCTTGCCCGCGGGCCCGGGCCTGAGTATTTTGGGCTGTCGAGATACGGAGGTGGATATGGAAAGGCTGTCTTCGCTCGATCCCGTTCTGCTGGCCCTCCTGGCCAGCACTTTCACCTGGGGCATGACGGCCTTGGGGGCCGGCATGGTCTTCTTCTTCAAGGCCATCAACCGCAGGCTCCTGGACGGCATGTTGGGCTTCGCCGCCGGTGTCATGGTCGCGGCGAGCTTCTGGTCCCTCCTGGCGCCCTCCATCGACCTGTCCGAGTCTATGGGCATCCCTAAGTGGCTGCCGCCGGTGGTCGGTTTCTTGGGCGGCGGGATCTTTCTGCGCCTGGTGGACCGCTTCCTGCCCCACTTGCACATCGGATCGAACGAGCCCGAAGGCCCTTCCACCACCTGGAAGCGCTCCGTTCTCCTCGTCCTGGCTATCACTCTGCACAACATTCCCGAAGGGCTCGCCGTGGGCGTCGGCTTCGGCGCGGTCGCAGCCGGAATCCCAGGCGCCGGCTTCATGGGCGCCCTGGCCCTGGCCATGGGCATAGGCCTGCAGAATTTCCCGGAGGGCGCGGCCGTCTCGGTGCCCCTGCGGCGTGAGGGTTTCGGGCGCTTCAAGGCCTTCTGGTACGGGCAGCTTTCAGGGATCGTGGAGCCCATCGCGGCCGTGGCCGGGGCGGCCTTGGTGGGGCTGATGCGGCCACTTCTGCCCTACGCTCTATCCTTCGCCGCCGGAGCCATGATCTTCGTGGTGACCGAGGAAGTCATCCCCGAGTCCCAGTCATCCGGCAATACCCACATTGCCACCCTGGGCACCATGGTCGGCTTCGCGTCTATGATGTTCCTGGATGTGGCCCTGGGCTGAGACTCAGCGCGGACAGAGGCGCTCAAGATCAAGGAGAGCCTTGCCCAGGGTATAGCGCGCCATAGCAGCCTCCAGCTCGGCGTTCAGCCTGGCCGCGCGCGCCCCCAGTTCCTCCTTGCGCGTGAGCAGCTCGTTCTCGCGCGAGATCCGGGCGTTTTTCTCGCGCTCCAGGGCCAGAGCCAAGGCGTCATCCTTTTCCGCCAAGGCGGCCCGCGCGGCCCGCGCGGACTCCACGGCCCGGCGCACGGCTAAGGGGATGCCGCGCTCCGTCTCGGCTGCGCCCCTGAGGGCCTGGGCGGCCTGGGCCTCGGCCTGGGCCGCCTTGGCCGCCGCCTGGCCGGAGTCGAAGACGGTCATCTGCCCGGCTAGGCTGATGATCAGGCTCCAATCCCAGGTATCGGTCCAATTGCCCACCAGGGGCGGATGCTGGCCGGACAGGTCGGCCGTGGCCTGGAGCGCCAGGTCGGGGCGTAAGGGACCGCCGGCCTTCTGAATGCCCGCGTACAGGGCGGCCGAGCGGGCGCTCGATTTCAGCTTGGCCAGCTCAAGCGAGGCGGCCAGGGCGCGCTCGGTCAGGACGGCCTCGGACTCCTCCTCGGGAGGGGCCTCGGAGCCCAGGAAGGCATCCAGGCCGTCGGTCAGGTCATCAGGCGCCAGGGGCGGGGAGCCGCTCAGGAAGGCCAGGCCGGCCAAGGCGCTCGCCAAGCCCTCATCGGATTTTATTCTGGCGGATCTGGCCCTGGAGAGGTTGGCCCGAGATTCAAGGAGATCCTGAAGGGTGATGGTGCCGGCGTCAAAGGCGGCTTGGTCGGCTGCCAGAACCTCCTCGAGGGCGGCTACCATATCGGCCAGGCTGGCGCTGGAAGCGCGCGCCAGGGCGGCCGCCAGGTAGGCGTTGGCGGCGTCAATGCCGGCGGCCGCCAGGCTGTCGGTCCTGGCGGCCATAGCCGCCTCCAGGGACTCACGGGCTATGTCGATGGCCTTTCCCAGCTTGCCCCAGGTGAAGAGGGGCAGGCTGGCGCTGAGGCTCAGCTTGAAGTAGCTGTTGCGGGTGTCTTCTATGATCACGTAATCCTGCTCAGGAAAGGCGACTGGGTATTGCGAACCGGGTGCGGGCGCGTTCCCCAGGGCACCCTGGCGGATGACGATACCTTCGGGAGGGTTGGCCAGGTAGGAGGCCGAGCCTGTCAACCCGATCTTGGGGCCGCGTGCGGCTATGGCCTCCTTGAGGGCCGCCTTGGCTCCCTCCACCTCGAGGGCCTTTATGGCGGCCGCCCCGGAAGCGGCTTCGGCCATTTTCCGCGCGCCGGCCAGGGAGATGGGCTCGGCGGGGCTGGCCAGGGCGAGCCCGGCCAGCATGATCGGCAAGACAGCCCGGGTGCGAATCATCGTCAGGGAGCCTCGTAGTAGAGGTCGGGCACTCCCGTGGTTTGGGACCAAGAGCGCGCCTCGATGGAGAGCGGCCCCGGATCAGAGGTGCCGGCCTGGAGGTCGTCCACGCTGATGTCGCAGAGGAAGACGTCGCCGCCGTTCGGGCCGGAGGGGACGTAGTCGGAGGCGCGGGACCAATCGATGCTGAAGTAGTAGCTCCCGTCGTTGGCGGTTTGGACGATGAGCCCGCCGGCGGGGATTGAGGATGACAAGAGGCTGCCGTTGGCGCCCGGGCTGAGGCTGACGTTCACCCCGCCCATGCCCTGGAGCTTGAGGTCTGTGGACGTGCTCTTGCGCAGGAGAATCCGTCCGCTGACGGTGGCGGTATAGCTCCATGATGAGCGTCTGGCCGCTCGCGGAAGCCCGGTCAGAACAAGGCCCGTCCCCGGGCTAAGTTCGGCGCTGTATGCCAGGGCCTCCCAATCCCCCTCCGGCACCGAGACGAGGACGCGCTCAATCTCAGGATCCTCGGGCTCATCGTCCGTCCAGGCCACGTCCGTCACCTGGAACCAGCCGGCCTCGCTGCCCGTGCCCGGATTGAAATCTGCCGTCACGGCCGAATAGTCCTCGCCGACTCCCGTGGACTCGAGGTCTATACTGACGCGGATGCCGTTGAGGCCGACGTTGCTCTCGTTCAACAGACGCCCGCGCAGGTAGGGGGCGGAAAAGCTTGTCCTGTAGGCGACGATGAATGAGGGGGCGGTTGAAACCGTACCCGAACTGAGGATGAAACGCAGGGGCTTGAGAGAATCCGTGTCCGAGCCGTATGAGGCATCATCCAGGTAGACGGCGGCGTCCTCCGTGTCGGTCGCCCAATCCGCCGGATTCGCCTCGGCCTTCCAAGCCAGGGAGTCCGACCAGGCGATATTCTTGAAGACGAAGGTGCCCGGGGCTCCGTCGACCGTGGCTGTCATGGCTCTCATGTCGGGGGAGGCCGAAGTGGATTGGAGGTCCAGGGCCACCCTCAGCCCGTTCAACCAGGCGCCGGTGGAGTCAACCACCCGCCCGCGCAGCTCGGGAACCTTGAAATCCGTGGACACCGCGGTGATGGCCTGGGCCGCCGGAACAGTGAAGGCCGCTACGGCCTGGCCCTCCGGGTCGGAGGGCAGGGACAGGGTCAGCGGATCCTCAGCGCTGGTGAGGGATGCGTAGGCCGGATCGTCCAGGTAGATCCTGATGGTTTCGATGTCGCCCAACGTGTCCAGGGCTGGATGCTCGGGCTCGCGGTCGGTCCAGGAGATCCGCTCGAAGCGGTACCAGCCGTCCGGCGGGGTCCGGTCCTCTATGTGCACCGTGTTTACGCTGTAATCGGCTCCGGCGGCCGTGGATTCCAGGTCCATGGAGATACGGACGCCGTTGATGCCCGCGCCGGCGGCATCCAGTACCTGTCCCTCCACTATTTCGCGGGTGAAGCTCGCGCTCAGGGCCATGAGGGGCGTGGTCGCCGAGATGTCCGAGGATTGCCCCGATCTCAGGGTCAGGGCCAGGGGGGACGCCTTGGAGTAGTCACGGCCATACCAGGCCGGATCATCGATGTAGAGGAAAGCCGCCTCGGTGGCGGAGCCGTCTGCGCCTATGGCGCGCGCGGGATCATCCGCGCCTATGGCCCGGACCGATGCGGCCGGCAGGGAATCCGGATCCAGCCAGGCGATGTCCTGGATCTCGAAGTAGCCGGTCTCCCCATCGTCCGATGCGCTAGTCGCGACATAGTCCTCCTCGGCATCCGTGCTGGCGAGGTTCAGGACGACCCGCACGCCGTCCAGGCCTTGGCCGAAGCGGTTGACCACCCGTCCGCGCAGGCTGGCCATGGAAATGCGCCTGAGCTCTATGGTGGGGATGACGTTGGTGGCGTCAGAGAGGATGCCCGAGACGGCCACGATTCTGGGGAAATAGCCTGGCTTGCGCACCGACACATAGAAGGTCCAGGCGTCGCCCTCGTCCGGGAATCTGGGCAGCCAGTTCTCCCACATCACCTTGTGGCTCCAGTAGCCGCTCTGCCCGCCTGAGGTCAGGGAGGCGGTTTTCACAAGGTAATCAGGCTCCGTTCCGCTGGCCGGCTCCTCCAGGTAGACCCTGATCTCCGCGTCGTCTATGCCGGCCCCGGGGCTGCCGGGGTCCGCTCCGGCCTCGCGCACGTAGCCGGCCAGGGTGGCGCTGAAAAAGCGCTTGCCGCAGGAGGTCGCCGAGAGGGTCAGGGCGGCCAGGGCCAAGACTGCCAGGGGCGATAAGGTCGAACGGACCGCGTTCCGCCGCCTTCGTGGAATGCCCCGCCAGGGGACCATGGGATACAAGCTCGTCATGCCTCACCTCCCGGAATCGCGCCGTTAGGCGCGGATCCTGCGGATGCGCCGGCCTTGGCGGCGCGAATTTCCTTGGCTTTC
The DNA here is from genome assembly GCA_964470375.1 of uncultured Spirochaetales bacterium. Classification (GTDB taxonomy): domain Bacteria; phylum Spirochaetota; class Spirochaetia; order Treponematales; family JBGSOB01; genus CAYNQK01. The sequence continues at coordinate 19,791 of CAYYCP010000033.1, read as the reverse complement.
TCTATCACGTAGTACATGGTCGGTATGAATATCAAGGTCACCACCGTGGACGAAAGCAGGCCTCCGAAGACGGCCCGCCCCATGGGGGCCTGGAGCTCCGAGCCCGTACCTAGACCGATGGCCAGGGGCACCATGGCCAGGAGGGTGGTGCCCACGGACATCAGCACCGGCTTGAGCCTTGTACGCCCGCCCTTGATGACCGCGTCCTCCAGGGGCATGCCCTTGGCGCGCAAGGTGCGGATGTAGTCGATAAGCACGATGCCGGTGTTGACGACGTAACCCACCAGGAGGATGGCGCCCACGAAGGCCATCAGGTTGAAGGTGGTGTTGGTAAGGAGGAGCATCCCGATCATGCCGATGGCCGCGAAGGGAATGGCGAACATGATGATGAAGGGATGGAGGAGGGACTCGAACTGGGCCGCCATGACCATGTAGACCAGCATCATGGATATGGCGAGGACCACCCCAAGAGAAGCGAAGGAGTCGTTCATCTGCTCCTCGGAGCCGGCCGAGGAGAGCTTGACGCCCGGAGGCGGCGGGCCCAAGGCCTCCACGGCCTCCATGACCGAATCCACCACCCGGTTGAGGGGGGCCGTGCCGTCCAGGAAGCCGGTGACCTTGACCACCCGAACGCGGTTGCGGCGCTCTATCGTCAGGGGCCCGAAGCCCTCCTGGATGTCCACCACGCTCTCCAGGGGTATCCGGGTCCCGGCCGGATTGATGAAAAAGATCTTGGAGAGGCGCTCGCGCGAGGAGCGGTCGGCGTCCCCCAGGATGAGGTATACCGGGTACTCGTCGTCGCCGGTGCGGAAGCGGCTGACCTCATGGCCGGTGTAGGCCACCCGCAGGGTTGCGGCGATCTCGTAAGGCGTCAGCCCAAGGCTGAGAGCCTGCTCGCGGTTGATAGTGAGTTGGAGCTCGGGCTTGCCCTCCTCATAGTTGAGAGACACGTTGCGCGTCCCGGGCACGGACCCGGCGGCCAGGGCCACCCGGCGCCCGTAGGCCGCCATGTCCTCCAGACTCTTTCCGGAAATCTCCAGCACGATAGGCGCGGAGCTGCCGGCGGCCATATTGGCGAGCGAGGACATCGACTCTACCGAGAGGGTGGCCTTGATACCGGGTATCTCCCCGTTCAGGCGCTTGTCCAGGGTGCGCACGATGGTCCACACGTCATGGGCGCGCTTGGATTTGGGGACCAGGGTCAGGCTGATGGCGGCCAGGTTGCTGCCCGAGCTGACCTCGGCCATACCAGTGCCTGAGCCTATCTGGCTGGTCATGGCCTCTATGGCGTCGCCGAGGTAGTCGGAGATGATCTTCTCCGCCTCTTTCACCTTCGACTCCGTATAGGCGTAGGGACTGCCGATGGCCGTCTCGATCTGGACGGAGAAAGTGCCCTCGTCCGTCTCCGGGACGAATTCCATGCCCACCAGGAGAACCGTCCCTACGCTGGCGCCCAGGAGGACCAGGGCTCCCAGGAAGATGGCCAGGGGGCGTCTGAGGGAGGCCGCCAGGAGGCGCTCGTAGATTTTGTCCAGCCAGAGGATGGAACGCCTGATCCAGCCCAGGGGCCGATCCAGCCATTTCTTCCCGGTGACCAGGTCCACGTCGGCCAGGGACACCTCATGGTGCGGGTCGTCCGCGGCCCCGTTCGCCAGGCGCATGCTGGCGGGGAGCTTGAGGAAACGCGATGCCAGCAGGGGTATGGCTGTCAGGGCCATCGCCAGGGCCACCACCTGGGTCATGGTGATGGTGAAGGTGAAGTCGCGGAAGAGCTTGCCCACGATGCCCTGCACGAAGAGGAGGGGGAAGAAGACCACGATGTTGGTCAGGCTGGCGCCCACCAGGGCCAGACCCAGCTCGTCCGCCCCGGCCACGGCCGCATCCCGCATCGACAGTCCCTGGATGCGCTTGCGGAAGATGGTCTCTATCACGACCACCGAGTTGTCCACCAGCATGCCCACGCCCAGGGTGATGCCCAGGAGGCTCATGAAGTTGAGCGATATTCCCATCATCATCATAGGCCCGAAGATGGCCACGATGGACAGGGGGATGGCCAGGGCTACGATGCCCGTGGCGCGCCAATTGCGGAGGAAGAAGAGCAGGACCAGAATGGCCAGCAAACCGCCCTGCCAGGCCGCGTCCGCCAGGCCCTGGATGGATTGGCGGATGCCGGTGGACTGGTCCGATTGGACGGATATCCTGACGGAGGGCGGAAGGGAAGGCTTGAGGCGCTCCAACTCGGCCTTGATGGCCCGCACCGCGGATACGGTGTTTGAGCCGGGCATCTTCTGCACCGAGACATAGGCGCCGTAGCGCCCCCCGGCCCGGACGGCCTCTTTTTGCGGCAGGTAGTCCAGGCTGATCTCGGCCACGTCCTTGAGGAAGACAGGCACCCCGCCGCGGTGGCCCACCAGGACCCAGCCCACATCCTCCACGCTGTCGAAGGAGCCGATGGTGCGCATAACCAGGTAGCGCTCCTCCAGCTCCAGTGCCCCGGCCGGGTAGTTCAGGTTGTCCATGCCGAAGACCTGGACCACCTGGAGGAGGGAGATGTCGCTGTTGGCCAGGGCGTCTAGGTCCACCTTGGCCATCACCGCTGCATCCTTTCCGCCGTAGACCCCCACCTGGGCCACCCCGGCCAGCTTTTCCAGCTCGGGGGCTATGACCTCCTTGGCCAGGCGCCGGTAGTCCACGTCCGGGCTGTCGCCGTTCACGTTGAAGGTGAACATGGGCAGGGTGTTCGTGCTGAATTTGAAGAGCACCGGGCGGCTGGCCCCGTCCGGGAGGTCGTTCTCGATGCCGTTGAGCTTTTCGCGCACGTCGGCCACTACTGCGTCCACCTTGGCTGACCAGTTGAAGCTGGCCGTCACCAGGGAGACGCCCTCGCTGGACTGGGAGGAGATGGAGGAGACATTGTTGACCGTGGCCAGGGCCGCCTCTATGGGCTTGGTGACCGAGCTCTCCATCTCAAAGGAACCCACTCCCGGGTAGGATGTGAATATGGCCATGGTGGGCAGCTCTATGTTGGGGAAGAGCTCCATGGGCAGGGTGCGCAAGGCCAGCATGCCGAGCACCAGGAGGGCTATGTAGACCATGGCGCTGCCGATGGGATGCTTGACCGAGAAGGATGCCGGCTTCATTCTCCCGCCACCGCCCTGACCTTCTGGCCGTCCTCCAGGAAGGCCCCGCCCTCAATGATCACCGAGTCGCCGACATCCAGCCCGGACAGGATACGGGTCCACCCGCCCGAAGAGAAGCCCGTCGAGGCCTTGATCCTGTGGGCTGTCCCCAGACCATCCTCCCCGGCCTCGAAGGTGAAGATGATCGTCTCCCCGCCGCGGCGCAGCACCGCCTCGTCAGGGACGCAGAGAGCCCCCGGAATCCTCTCCAGGACCATGGCCACGTTCACGTACATGCCAGACCTCAGCAGGCCGGAGGCGTTGTCCACGCTCACCTCGACTACGAAGCTCCGGCTCTGCGGATCCACCGCCTGGGCCACCGAGGTCACCAGGCCCTCGAAGGGCGGGCGGCCGGGGAAGGCGATCGGGCTGACCTTGACCGGGATCTCCCCCGCGTGCTCTATGAAGCGCCCGAAGTGCCGCTCAGGCACGGCCACCTGGGCCGTCATGGAAGTGTCGCTGGCTATGACGGCCAGCGGCGTGGACTGGGCCACCATGTTGCCCGCCTCAGCCATGACCTTGACCACTCTGCCTGAGGCCGGCGCCAGGACCCTGGCGTAGCCGGCTTGGAGGAGGGCGAGATCGTACTGGGCCTTCATGGCGTTGGCCTGGGCGATGGCCATCTCCTGATCCTCGCGGCTGGCCCCCTCCTCCATCAGCGAGACCGAGCGGCGCGCGTTTTCCAGCTGGGTCTTGGCCGACTGCAGGGCGTTCTGGGCCTCCTCGTACTTGGACTTGGAGACCGTACCGGCCTGGAAGAGCCTCTCCATGCGGGCGAAATTGGATTCGGCCGCCTCAACGTCCTTCTCGGCCTGGGCCAGGGTGGACTTGGCGTTCTCCAGCTCCTGGGGCCTTACCCCCCGCCTGGCCTTGTCCGCCTGGGCCTGGGCGGCCTCCCAGCCGGCCCTGGCCTGCTCCACCTGGAGGGCCGCTACCTCGTCGTCTATGACCGCTATGAGATCGTTTTTTCGCACATAGGCGCCCTCGCGTACGGCCAGCCTCTCCACCCGCCCGGCTATCTTGGGCAGGATGGTGATGGTGGACTCGGGCTTGAGGATGCCCGAGTAGCTCAGGATGTCTTCCATATCCCGGGTTTCCACCTTGGCCAGGACCACCGGGGCGTATTCAGCGCCCCCGTCTTCCTTGGACGGCTTAAAGGCCAGTCTCAGCAGGGGCAGGGCAAGGAAGATAAGGGCTAAGATCGACAAGGCGATGATCGTCGCGAGACGGGGTCTCGGCATAATGACTCCAGACGAATGCTGTTCACGCGATAAATGAACGGACGTTCATTAAATTACTTCATAAGGGCTAGCATGGTCAACTGCAATGAACAGAATGCAATGCATTCCATTCTACACCGCCAATTCTAATGAGGACCTCCCAGACCTGCAATGACAACTGGATTCTAATAATATAGAAGAAATAGGGAGGGAGGATCCCCATCCTCCCTCCATATTTTTGCTTATTTACCTTTTTAGAAAAGCTATATCTGAGACCCTCCCACCTGGATGCCGCATATCGGGTCAAGACGGGTAAAGCTATCTCAGCTTGGTCGCCTTTCTGTGTTCAAGGTACAAGATTTCCCTTGACAGCCTGGGAAAGTGACCTTACGATAATACACGCGCGTTGATGACGCGCGTGTATCGAACTGATCCGAAGAAGGAGGATGTATGAACAAGCGCATCCACACACTCATCATCAGCGTCGCACTCCTATGCCTCTGCCTAGCGGGCTTGAGCGCCCAAAAAAGCCCCCTGCGTCTCTGGGTCTATGACTCCGGACGCATCGAAGTCCTGACGAGCATCGGAAAGGCCTTCGAAAAGAAGTACGGCGTGCCGGTCGAGGTGTCCATGGTCGATCTGGGACAAATCCGCAACCAGATGCTCCTGGCCTCGGGCGGGGCCGACTGCGCCGACATCGCCATCATCCCCCATGACAACCTGGGCTCCCTGGCGGAAAACGGAGCCGTCCTGGAGGTGAAGCTCACCGCTGCCAAGAAGAAGAACTACCTGGAGCCGGCCCTCAGCGGTTTCACCTATAAGGGCAAGCTTCTGGGCCTGCCCCTGGCCGTGGAGAACATCGGTTTCTTCCGCAATGTGGACATGGTGCCCAAGGCTCCGGCCACCTGGGACGAGGCCGTGGCCATAGCCCAGGACCTGATCAAGCAGGGCAAGGCCGAGGTGATGATGGGCCTGCCCGACGCCACCTACAACGTCTTCCCCATTTACACCAGCTTCGGCGGGGCCATCTTCGGCAAGACCAACGGCTCGGACGACCCGGCCAAGGTGGAGCTGGCTAACGACGGCATGGTGAAGGGCCTCCAGCTGATGACCGATCTGGTCAACAAGGGCCTTGTGCCGGCCACCATCGACTGGGACGGGGCCCATGTGCTCTTCGAGAGCGGCAAGGCGCCCTTCATCTGCACCGGGCCTTGGGCCCTCAACCGCTTCAGGACCGCCGGCGTCAAGTACGAAATCTCGGCCTTCCCGGCGGCCAAGAAGGGCGGACAGCCAGGCGCCCCCTTCCTGGGTGTGCAGGGCATGATCGTCAGCTCGGCCAGCAAGCAGCCGGCATTGGCCCTAGCCTTCCTGACGGAGTTCATAGCCACCGAGGAGAATATGCAGGCCATCTACAACGCCGAGCAGCGCCCCTCGGCCTGGAAGAAGATCTTCGACTCGGCCAAGGACAAGGACTCGGCCGGCTTCAACGCCGCCGGCGTCAAGGCCATCCCCATGCCCTCCATCCCGGCTATGGGCTTCGTATGGGACGCCTGGGTCAACGCCGCCTCCCTGTCTTTCTCCGGGGCCAAGACCCCCAAGCAGGCCCTCTTGGACGCCAAGCTCCAGGTGGAGACACAGATTAAAGAGAAGAAATAGCCTTGAAGTCGCCGGCGGGGACATCCCCGCCGGCGATCATTGAGGGCGTTCCCTGGGGGCACCGTCGGGTCTCGGCCCGACCGGCGCGCCGTGGGGGCCCGCAAGCGAGGATGGGCGGTAGGCCATGGACCAAGTGAAGCGCAAGGGAATCATGGATATTCTAGGGCTGCCCCTCAGGGTGGCGGCCGCAGCGGCACTCTTCTTCCTGGGGACTATGGTGGTTCTGCGGCTCCTGCGCGACGGTTTCTATCCCCTGGCCTCCATGGCCGGGGCCATCATGCTCTTCCTCATCCTTATCTTCGTGAAGAAGCGCCTGGCGCCCTACCGCTGGCTGGCGGCCGGGATATCCCTAGCCGTTCTCTTCACTGTCTATCCCATCCTGTACACAGTGTTCCTGTCCTTCACCAACATGTCCGGAGGCCACCTCCTCACCAAGCAGCAGGCCATCGCCAAGATCCAGACCGAACGCTACATCCCCGAAGGGGCCCGGACCTATTCCTGGACCGCCTACTCGGGCCATGGGGGCCTCATGCTCCTCCTTGTGGACGATGAGGGTCGGGCCTGGACGGCCAAGCCCGGTCTGCCCCTGGAGCCCTTCGACCTTCAGGGCGACCCGCCCGAGACTATCGGTGACTACGCCGTCCTGGATCCCATCGCCGTCATCCAGCGCATACAGGAGCTCTCCGCCATAGCCTTCGGGCCTGAGGCGGCCCCCGTCTACGTGGACTCCCCGGCCGAGGCCGCCGAAACGCGTCAGCGCTACGCCTACGACCCGGCCGCGGACGCCTTCACCGAGACCGAAACGGGCAGGCTCTTCCGCCCGGTGGACGGCACCTTCATCTCCGAGGACGGGGAAGCCCTGGTGCCGGGCTTCATCTCCGGAGCCGGGGTGCGCAACTACTCGCGCTTTCTGGGCAATCGCGGCTACCTGAGGCCCATCGGCGAGATACTCCTCTGGAACGTGGCCTTCTCGGCCCTGTCGGTCCTCTTCAGTTTTCTCCTGGGCCTGACCATAGCCCTGCTCTTCGAGAACCTACCGGGCCGGCGCATCATCCGGTCCATCTTGATCATCCCCTATCCCATTCCCGTCCTGGTGTCCATCATGGTCTGGCGTGGTCTCCTCAACGACCCCATGGGCCTTGTCACGGGCGTCCTCACGAAGCTCTTCGGCTCCGCGCCCAAATTCTTCAACGAGACCGGCTGGACGCGCTTCGCCGTCATTCTTATCAATGTCTATCTTTCCTATCCCTATTTCTACATCCTCTGTGCGGGGGCCTTGAAATCCATCCCGGCCGAGCTCTACGAGGCCGCCGAGATCGATGGGGCCGGCCCCCTAGCCAGCCTGCGCTCCATCACCCTGCCCATGCTTCTCCGGATTCTCTCGCCCCTACTGATAGCCTCCTTCACCTTCAACTTCAACAACTTCACCATCATTTGGGGCTTCAACGCCGGCCTGCCGGCCATGCCGGACTCCATCGTGCCCATGGGGCGCACCGACCTGCTGATATCCTTCATCTACCGCCTGGGTTTCGGGACCGCCAACGCCGCGGATTACGGCTTCTCAGGGGCCATCACCGTGCTGCTGTTCCTGCTGGTGGGGCTGATGGTGCTGACCCAGACATTGCGCTCGCGCTCCCTCAAGGAGGCCGACTGATGGCCCGCAAGCAACGCCCTGTTGTCCTGGCCCTCAAGTACGTGGTGGCCCTGTGCCTGATCGTCTTCGCCGTGCTGCCCTTCCTGTGGGTGGTGGCCACATCCTTCAACGCCGCCAAGTCCCTGCTGGGGGCCAGCTTGATCCCCAAACACTTAACTATCGGCAACTACACCGAGCTTCTCGGCTCCAAGGCCTTCTCCTTCGGACGTTGGATGCTCAACTCGCTCAAAGTGGCCGGCCTGTCCACGGCTATAGGCACGGCCATCACCTGTCTGAGCGCCTACGCTCTCTCGCGCTTCCGCTTCAAGGGCAAGCGCGGCATCATGACCGCCATCCTCATCCTGAACATATTCCCGGGCATCCTGGCCATGATCGCGGTGTACTCGCTCATGCAGCAAATAGGGGCCTACCTGCCCTTCCTGGGCCTCAACACCCACGGCGGCTTAATCTGCTTCTACGTGGCCGGGGGCATGAGCGTGAACACACTGATGGTCAAGGCCTACATAGACACTATCCCGGCAGAGTTGGACGAATCAGCCCTGATGGAGGGCGCCAGCCACTGGCAGGCCTTCTGGCTGATCATCTTCCCGGTCATAAGGCCCATCGTGGTAACCACCGCCATCCTGGCCTTCATGGCCTCCTACGGGGACTTTATCGTGGCCAACCTCCTCCTCAAGGGCGATTCGGTCATCACCGTCATGGTGGGCATCTTCCAGTTCACCCAGCAGCGCTTCGACACCGACTGGGGCGTGGTCACCGCGGCTACCGTGCTGGCGGCCCTGCCCGTGGTGGCCCTCTTCTTCGCGGCCCAGAAGCAGATCCTGAGCGGCCTGACATCGGGCGCGGTGAAGGACTAGGCCTCCATGCCTGACGGAGGAAGGGGCGGCCCCGCGCCCCACAGTAACGCGGCGCAGGCCCAGGGGCCTGGGCGCATCCTCCACGGGGCGGACTACAACTACGAGCAGTGGCTGAACCGACCCGAGGTTCTGGAGGAAGATTTCCGCCTGATGCGCAGCTGCGGTTTTACAACGGTGACCGTAGGCATCTTTTCCTGGGCGCGCTTGGAGCCGGCCGAGGGCCGCTATGACTTCTCCTGGATGGACGGACTCATGGACCGCCTGGCCGCCGAGGGCCTGGGGGCCATCCTGGCCACGCCCTCAGGCTCCAAGCCGGCTTGGCTCTCGCGGGCCTACCCGGAGTCCTGCCGCATGGACGAGTACGGTCGGCGCGAGCCCCACGGGGGCCGCCACAACCACTGTCGCAGCTCGAAGGCCTACCGCGCCAAGTGCGTGGAGATCAATCGCTGCCTGGCGAAACGCTACGGTTCGCACCCGGCTCTCCTCATGTGGCACGCCTCGAACGAGTACAACGCCGGACGCTGCTACTGCCCGGCCTGCCTGGATGCCTTCCGGGCGTGGCTGCGGCGGCGCTACCGCGACCTGGAGACCCTCAACCGGGCCTGGTGGACGGACTTCTGGAGCCACCGTTTCTCGGACTGGGAGGAGATATTTCCGGCTGATCCCTCCATCCACGGGATGATGCTGGACTGGGCCCGCTTCACCAGCGACCAGACAATCGATTTTTTCCTGGAGGAGACAGCCCCCCTGCGGGAGCTGAGCCCGGGCGTTCCCGTCACCACCAACTTCATGCAGCCCGATGTCGGCATCGACTACGCCGCTTTCGCCCGACATGTGGACCTTGTCTCCTGGGACAGCTATCCCCGCTGGCACGCCGAGGGGGACGACCCGGGCGTAGCCGCGCGGACGGCCTTTTTCCACGATTTTTTCCGCTCATTGAAAGGGAAACCCTTCCTCCTCATGGAGTCCACGCCCAGCTGCACCAACTGGCAGGGTCTGAGCCCCCTCAAACGTCCTGGCATGCATCTTCTGTCCTCCATGCAGGCAGTGGCCCATGGCTCCGACTCTGTGCACTACTTCCAATGGCGCCGCAGCCGCGGCGGGGAGGAGAAGTTTCACGGGGCCGTGGTAGGCTCCGGAGAGCGGGTCCTGCGCGAGGTGGCCGAGACGGGCCGGGCCCTGGAGCGGGTCGCCGGCCTGGCCGGGGCGGATGCGCCTGCCCAGGCGGCCATCGTCTATGACCTGGAGAATGCCTGGGCCCTGGACCTGGCTCAGCTGCCGCGCAACGTGGGCAAGGGCTATCAAGAGGAGTGCCTAGCCCATTACCGGGCCCTCTGGGAGCGCGGGGTGGGTGTGGACGTGATAGACTCGCGCGCCATCGGGGCCAAACCCTACAAGCTCATCGCCGCGCCTATGCTCTATTTGCTCAAGCCCGGTGTCGCACGGGCGCTCGAGGCCTTCGTCGATGGCGGCGGGATCCTCTTGGCCACTTACCTATCCGGTCTTGCGGACGAGTCCGATCTATGCTTCGAGGAGGGCGCGCCCGGTCCCCTGGCCGACCTCTTGGGCCTGCGCGTGGAGGAGACCGATGCCCTGCCGGAGCACTCCGCACAGGCCCTCTCCTGGCTGGACGGGCAGGGCCGGCCTGCGCCGGAGCGCTTCCACCTGAGGCACTTCGCGGATTTCCTGCGCCTGCAGGGCGCTCGGGCCCTGGCCGTCTACCGCGAGGACTACCAGGCCGGAACACCGGCCCTGACCGTGAACCGCCGCGGGAGGGGTCAGGCCTGGTACCAGGCCGCGCGTGCGGGAGTGGACTTCCTGAAGGAACTCTACGCCAGGCTGTGCGGCTTGGCGGGACCGGAGCGGGCTTTCCCCTGGGACCTGCCCGCAGGAGTCTCCGTGCGCTCCAGGGAGTGGAGGGGCGGGCGGGCTGTCATGGTCATGAACTTCAATCCCCATCCCGTCCGTGCCGAGCTCGGCGGCGCGCGCTACGAGGATCACCTGGGCGGGACCCGAATCGAAGGAATCCTTGAGCTTGAACCTTACGGGGTCCGTTTATTGACAGCCTTGTAGGCCCGGCCGTATCCTGATGACTGCGATGCAGCAGAATCCCCAGCCAACCGAGAGGCGCGTGACCCAGGACGACGTGGCCAGCATGGCCGGCGTCACCCGCAGCGTGGTGTCCTACGTCCTCAACGGAGGCCGGGCCGTGGCCCCTGAAACGCGCGAGCGCGTCTTGGCGGCCATCGAGCGCCTTGGCTACCGACCCAACAAGTACGCCCAGGGCCTCATGCGCGGGGGCGGCGGTCCGGCCGCGGTGCGCCAGATAGGCATTGTGCTCAACAACGCCCGCTCATTCCAGCGCCCCTACTACGCCGAGATCTTGGCCGGCATCCACGCCAAGGCCCATGACGAGTCATACCACATCCGCTTCATCCGCTTCTTCAATGACCTGCGCAACCCGGCCCTCTTCAACGGCCTGATCCACGACGAGGAGGTGTGCGGGTTGATCCTGATAGCCCTGGATCAGAGCATCTCCACGGACCAGGACCGGGCCCTGCTGGAGCGCGCCCACCGGCGCATCCCCAACATCGTCTGCGTGGAGTGGCAGAGCCCGGGCCTGTCCTCGGTGACTTTCAACCGCCAGGAGGCCGCCCTGACCGCCGCCCGCCACCTCCTCTCCCTGGGACACCGCCGGCTGGCATACATCGGCGAGCGCGACAACCGCGTGGCCGGCTTCCACCAGGCCCTCATAGAGTCCGGCGTCGGCGACGTGTCCAGCTATCCCGTGGAGGACGCGGACGACATGCGCTCCGGCTACCAGGCCGCCGAGCGCGTTCTGCCCGGGCGCCCCGACATCAGCGCCGTGGTGGCCGGCAGCGATGAGGTGGCCATCGGGGTTCTGCGCTGGCTCCACGCCCACGGCATTACCGTGCCCGGGCAGGTGGCCCTGGCCAGCATCGACGGAATCGAGATGTCCGAGTTCACGGATCCGCCCCTGACCACCGTGGACGTGCAGAAGGCCAACATGGGGCGCCTGGCCGTTCAGATGCTCATAGACCGGGACCGCCGCGGCGAGTCCCAGCCCGTGACCGTCCTCCTGCCCTCGACCCTCGTCGTGCGAGAGTCTTGCGGGGCCCCTAGGTCCTGAGCCGCCGTCCGGGCGGCCTCAGTCCAGGGGCGCCGAGAGGAAGCCAAGCGCCGCGGTGGCCTCGTTGCCGTTCTTGAAGTCGAAGAAGGCCGCGTTCTCCCAATGCGATCCCTGGCCCCAGCGCGTGCGCGCTTTGGTGGAGATCCAGGCCGGCTCCCAATAGACCACTCCCAGACCCCCATTCGCCTTCACCGCCCTGCACAGGTCGGTCAGGAAGGCCAGCTGACCCTGGACGCTGATGGGGTAGCCCCTGATCCCTTGGGTGAGGATGTTGCCGGCCGTCTCCGGGGCCCTGTCCAGGGTCCAGGGATAGGCCGTCTCCAGGATCATCACCCCCTTCCCGAATTCTCCCCGGAGCTCGGCTACCGCCTTGCCCGTCTGCTCCACCGTGTAGGAGCTCCACTGGGGGTAGTAGGAGAGCCCGATGATGTCGAAGTCGCTGATTCCCTGCTGGGCGGCCTGGCGGAAGAACCACTGGCCGTTCTGGGGTTGGGCGATGTGGAGGATGCTCAGGATGACCGCTCTGCGCGCGGTGGCCTCGTCCCTGACCGCCCTCAGGCCGGCCTTGAGGAGGGGCGCGTCATGGCTCCAGTCCAGCTTAGGCGTGGCTTTGAGGATGCCCGAATTGATCTCGTTGCCTACCTGGACGAATTCCGGCAGGCAGCCGGCCTCGGCCAGGGCGCCTAGGCTGGCCCGGGTGTAGTCGTAGAGGGCCTTCTCCAGGCCGGCCTGGTCCAGCTCCTTCCAGCTGCGCGGGACGAACTGCTTGGAGGGATCGGCCCATTCCCCCGAATAATGAAAGTCCAGGAGGAGGGCCATCCCCGCCTTTCGGGCTCGCTTGAAGGTTTTGGCCACGTCCTCCAGGTCGCTGTACTCCGTCCAGTCCGCGTCTAGCCAGAGCCTCGCCCGCGTAAGGTTGGCCCCCGCCTTGGCGAAGAGCTCGAAGGGATCCACCGCCTGCCCGCCCTGGCGATAGACGCCCCCGTTGTCCTCCATCTCGTTCACGTAGGAGAGATCCACCCCGCGGAGGAAGCCCCCCTCTCTATCAAACCCTGTCTGGGCCTCGAGGCCTCTGCAGAGGGTCAGGGTTATCAGGAGCCCACGCGCAAAATGAGCCTTCATTTCGGCCCCCTTGATTTTTCCAGATACACGCGCGTGTGCGACGCGCGTTGTTCCAGTGTAGCATGGGATCTGACGAAGCGCAACATTCCATCCATCGGCATCCTCGACCAGAGGCGATGGGGGGAAGAGCCCCCGCCCTTCCCCCCTGACAGGACGCATAAGGCCAGAGGCTGATGTCAGCTACCCCCTATCCTGGCAGCGGCATATCGGGAAGTATGTAAATTTTCTCACGAACCCTCCCCAAACAGCCTCAGTCATCCTATACTCTTCCTCAGCGTATTCTTGGGCGCCTTCGGCCCGGACAGTCGCGGGCCTTCGCCCCAAGGAGCCGTGGATTGACCGAGCACTTTGCCTCCTTCACTCGCAATATCCCCATCGCCGCCGGCATCTTCGGCCCCGAGGGCTTCCTCAAGGCTTACAACCGGGCTTACCAGGAACTCTTCGCCGCACGGCCCGCCAGGACATCCCTGGGCGTCTACAACATCATGCAAGACTCCCTCCTGACCGCGGCTACGGATCAGAGCAACGGCCGGAGTCTGGGCTCCATGCTGGAAAAGGCCTTCTCCGGCGACTGTCCCCCGCCTGTGGTAGTGGAAGTCCAGATCGATCCGAAGGATGCCCAGCCTGCGGCCGGCCTATCCATCCTGGAGGTGACGGCCTTCCCCATGGCGGACGGGGTTTCCGCCCCGGCAGCCTTCGTGGTTTTCCTGCGCGACCTGAGCCAGGAGCGCCTGGCCGCCCGGGCCCTGGCGGAGAGCGAGAAGCGCTACCGTACACTGACGGACGCCCTGCCCGACATGCTTTTCTGCATCGCCCCGGACCAGACTATCCTCTTCGTCAACACTTTCGCCGCCCAACAGTTCCGCGCCAAGCCTGAGGACCTCCAAGGCCGCAAGCTATCGGATGTCTTCCCTGCCCCGGTGGCGGCCCGCATGTGGGGGCACATCACCGTCGTCTTCGAGACCCTCAAGCCCGTCTACACGGAGAACGAGACACCCTTCGGGCCGGTCACGCGCTGGCTGGACACTTGGATCGTGCCCCTCCTGGACGAGCAGGGCCGGGCTTACGCGGTGATGGGCGTATCACGCGACACCACCGAGAAGATCAAGTACCGCCAGGAGGTGGAGCGCACCCACAACCTTGAGGCCCTGTCCGTCCTGGCCGGCGGCCTGGCCCACGACTTCAACAACATCCTCACCGCCGTCCTGAGCAACCTGTCTCTCCTCAAGGAGGGCTGCGCTGGCTGCGACCCACGCTACCGCTCCATCGAGTTCGCGGAGAAAGGCGCCCTGCGGGCCAAGGCCCTGGCTTCCCAGCTCCTCACCTTCGCCAAGGGCGGGGCCCCGGTCAAGGAGCAGGCCTCCATGGGCAGCCTTATCATGGACTCGGTGGGCTTCGTGGTCCACGGCAGCAATTCGCGCTGCCGCTTCACCATCCCCGATGATCTCTGGCCCTGCGATGTGGACGCCTCCCAGATAAGCCAGGTTCTCCAAAACCTGGCTATCAACGCCCTCCAGGCCATGCCCCAGGGCGGGCTGATAGACGTGGAGGCGGAAAACGTCCTGGCCGGGGACAGTCATCCCTCAGGACTGCGCGGCCGCCTCATCCGCGTCAGCCTGGCCGACCAGGGCACCGGCATCTCCGAGGAAGAGAGGGATAAGGTCTTCCTGCCCTTCTACAGCACCAAGCGCGGCGGCTCGGGGCTGGGCCTGGCCATCTGCCAGTCCATCATCCACAAGCACGGCGGAAGCCTCGACTTCACCAGCCAGAGCGGGCAGGGGAGTATCTTCACCATGTATCTGCCCGCCTCGGATGTGAAGGCCGAGGTCTATACGCCCGGCGCCCCAGCCGTCAAGCCATCACTCCAGGGCAGGCACATCCTAGTGGTAGATGACGAGGAGATGGTGCGCTCCAGCCTCAAGCTCCTCCTCAGGCACCTGGGCTGCACCGCGACGCTTTGCGCCGACGGTTTCGAGGCCCTGTCCCTCTACCGCGCATCGATGGGATCGGGCGAGGGCTTCGATCTGGTCATCCTCGACCTGACCCTGCCGGGGAGCATGGACGGCCTGGCCATCATGGCCCAGCTCCTTAAGATCAACCCCGGCGCGCGGGTCATGGTGTCCAGCGGCTATTCCAATAGCCCCATCCTGGCCGAGCCCGCCGCCCACGGCTTCAAGGCCATCCTGCGTAAACCCTTCACCCTGCCGGAGCTGGAGGATGCGCTGTGCCAGGCTCTATTGGCCTGATGCGTCCAGGGCTTTCCCGAGTCCCCTCAGGGATTCAAGTCGGCGTAGAGCCTTTGGTATTCCGGATTGCGGAAGCTCGCCCTGCCCGCCTTGTCGATGGAAACCAACCTGCTGCGGGCGGCTATTATGCCTCCTGGTATCAAGCCCAGGATGAAGCCCCAGACGAAGGTGGCTATGTGGTAGGGCAGGACATCGTCCATGTCGGCGGTCGAGAGGCCCATGGCCCCCATGATAGGCTCCCTGACGAAGAAGCCGAGGGCGAGAAAAACCAGGCCGCACATGGCCGAGATGATCCAACGCGCCGTGCGAGATGATGCCTGCCGGGCGGCGCATGCCCTGCAGATAGGGACATCTATGCTGCGTTCGGATTCCGTGTATGTCGCCAGACCCGTGCTTTCATAGAAGACGCCCTTGACCTTGAGGCTGGCCTCTGGCCGGCCCAGGCAGCCGCAACAGACATTCGGCAGCCTCAGTCCCTGGCTTTCCAGAACTTGATCGCTTTTTGCACTTGTGGCCATGGCTCTCACCTCCGCCGAGCCAGTATAGCTCCGCGGGCGTTGAATATCTATATAGAAAAAGCGGTTTCCCTTGATTTGAGGCAAGTTCGCGGACTCGCGATTTGACTCCATGGCATCGCTGATCCAGACAAGG
>CAYYCP010000033.1:0-3955 GCA_964470375.1 uncultured Spirochaetales bacterium | reverse complement strand
GACAAGGCCGCGCGGAAGTAGCCTCCTAGGCCCCGAAGAGCTCCACGGCCTTGCGCGCCACGCGCCGGCCGAAGCTCGCGGCCCTCTTCGTCTGGGCCTCGTCGCCGGCCTTGATGGCCACCGCCCCGAAGTGGGTGAAGGGGCTCTCCGATGCTCCGCCCGTATAGACCAGCATCCCCCGCACTAGGAGGCCGCCGATGATGACTAGTTCCGCGAAGTCCGCCCCGCCGCCGATATGGTTCTCCGTGGCGAAGGCACTGCCCAGCTTCCCGGCCAGCTTCAGCCCGGTTTCGTCCAGGAATTTCTTCATCTGCCAGGAAAGGCTCCCGCAGTAGGTGGGGCAGCCGAATATGATGGCCCCGGCCTGGTCCAGGAAGGCCGTATCGGCATCCTCGATGTCGATGGCCCTGGCCTCCACGCCCTGGACTTCCATGGCCCCGTCCCTGATCATCTCGGCGACCCGCTTGGTATTCCCCGATTCGGTATGGAAGAGCACGGCTATTTTCATGGTTTCTCCCCTCTCGGCCTTTGATAACACGGCCGTACGGAACCAGCAAGCCCATTCATCGTTGGACGAAGGCCCCGCCTCAGCCTGCCGTCCTCTGATCAGATGAAATGAGCGGGCCGTATCGGCTCGCAGGTGAAATCGGTCTTGCCTATGCGGACACTTCTCCCGAATCTCCCAAGCTCAAGGCCGCTTACGGCGCGCTTCCTGAAAACGCCGGTCTCCAGGATTGTTTCCGGGGCCTCGATACGGTCCTTCGCGCAACGCAGCTCCAGGCGCAGCCCCTCGGCCTCCAAGGAGTCTTCCCCAAGGTAGAGGAGATAGGAGCGCTTGCCGCGCGCCAGGACGGCCAGGGGGGCGCCGTTGCGCTCCATCAAATAGCCGTAGTCCTGGGCCGAAATGCGGCTGTCCAGGGGATGGAGCTTTCCTTCCCATTCCAGAAAGAGCCCGGCCCCGAGCATCTTGAGGAGGTCCAGGTATGATACCTTCTTGTCCTGGCGCATATGCCGGTAGCGCCAATTCGCCCGCCCGATCTCCCCCAGGGGAACGCGCAGCTGCCTCTCCCCCTGGGGTATGATGAGCAGCCCCTCGTCATAATCCACGTAGACCATGCGGGCGGCCGACATCCGCCAGAGGGAGCGCAGGCAGACGAAACCCACGCTCAGGGCCATGGCCGCCAGGAGGAGCCTGCCCCTGGGCACGATGAGGAGGAGGCCGATCGTGGCGGCCTCGAAAAGGATGAAGAAGGATAGGACCTTCAATACTTGTTTGGAACGTTCTTTCATGCCTTACGCGGCGCAAGTATGCCGGATGCGGAGGCGCTTGTCCATCATCGCTCGGACGATGGGCATGAAGAGTGCTATAATGGCCGGAGGGGGGCGCATGAGGCCCATTCGGTTCGCCGGCTTCTTCTACAGATGGCATGTGGTCATCCCCTGCCTCCTCATGGGGGCCATCACCCTGGGTTTCTACCTGCTCGTGCTGGCGGAGAATTTCCGGTATCCGGCTTGGTTCATATCCGCCCTGTTCTGCTTCAATGCCTGCATGCTGATCGTGCCGACCTTCCTGGCCAGGCACGGAAAGATGCGCCCGAAGTCCCTGTTGAAGATCAACTCCGTGGTTCTCGGCGCCCTTCTCCTCGTCAATCCGTCCATCGCCATAGCCTTGGCGCCGGAATTGAAGAGCGTCCTCTGGGCCCTCGCCAGCGCGACCTATATGCTCTATTGCGGCATCTACGCGGAGGAGCCCTGGCGCTGCCGGGCCGCCGCCCTCTTTCCGGCCTTGACCTCCTGCGCCCATGTGGCTATCCGCGCTTGGCGCGCCGAGTCCATGGCATCATGGTTCGAGGATCTCGCCTTCGGCTTCCTGATGTCCGTATTCTTCGCCATGTTCGGCGGCTTCCTGGGGGCCTTGAGCAGCTCCAGGGAACTGCCGGGGCTGGAGAAGGCCGAGCAGGTGGCGGTGGAGGAATACCTGGCGGGTTTCGGCCTCTCCCCCCGCGAGCGGGAAGTCTGCATCGCCCTCCTGGAGGGCCTCACCGCCAAGGAGACGGGGGAGCGCCTTTTCATCAGCGAGGGAACCGTCAAAATCCACATGAAAAAGGCCTACCGAAAGCTCGGCGTCCGTTCCAAGCTCCAGCTCGCCCATCTCGTGCAGGAGCGGAACCGTTAAAATATCCCTTTCGTGGTACACCCCTTTCCCCGAAACGGGCTATTCATCGGGGATAGGAGGAAGACGCGAGATGAAAACATCCACTATCCCCGCGCGGGCGGCCCTATGCGTCGCCTGTCTGGCCATCGCCGCCTGCAGCCTGGGGCCTGTAGACCCGCCCCCGAATGAGTACCAATACGCCCGGCAATACGTCTCCGTGACAGGTTCCGATTCCAATGACGGCCTGAGCCCGGCGGCGGCCTTGCGCTCCATAGACCTGGCGGTATCGCGCTGCGCAGATTACGGGGCGGAGATTCTGGTGGGTGCAGGGACCTATTCGACCGATTCGGGAATCAGCCCAGGAAGGGACGTGGCCGTGGACCTGCGGGGTAAGACCAATATAACGCTTTCCGGCGGGTGGGATGAGGGCTTTTCTTCCGTCACCGGCCGGAGCCGGATCGAAGGACCCAGCCAGGAGGAGATCGACGCCGACTCAAGCCTTAGGATGCGCTTGGTGAAGATCAACGGGGGCTGCTCGGGGATCGCCGTATCGGGTTTCGTCCTGGCGCGCGGCTATGCCACGGGGGAGGGCGCGGGCCTTCTGCTGGAAGGATCCAATTGCAGCGTGAGTGACACGGCGATAGAGGACTGCAGGGCCTTGAGCACCCTGTTCACGGCTTCAAGGGGAGGCGGCGCGTGCATCGGCGGAACGGGGAACGACATCGAGCTGACTGTCAGTGGCTGCCAGGCGCACTCGGGAGGCGGGCTCTGTATCAAGGGCTCAGGGCATACCATAGATGGAGAGGTGAGCGGCTGCTCGGCCAATAAGGGCGGCGGCGCCTATATAGATCCTGGCGCCAGCGATATCATCGTGGATTGCCAGGTGAGCGGGAATAAGGCCGTCGATGGGGGGGGCATCTACGCCGCGGGCAGGAACTGCCGGCTGCGGGGTCCCGTGAGCGGCAATTCGGCCACCGGTATCGGGGTCATAGGCGATATCGCCGCCAGCGTCAGGGGCGGGGGCGTCTTCCTGGCCGGCGAGGGCAACATTGTCTCGGGCGAGGTGACCGCCAATGACGCCACCTTCGCCGCGGCATCCATCATATCCCTGGCGCCCAGGGCCTACGGCGGCGGGATCTACGCCACGGGGACGGGCCACTCTATCAGCGGGAACATAGATGATAACGATGTCAGCCTGGCGACCCTCTCCCTCATCAGCATAGGCTCGGGCGTCTTCGGCGGCGGCGTCTACGCCACGGCGACGGGAATCTCCATCTCCGGCTCGGTGAGCGGCAACTCGATGACCATCCTGGGAAGCCTCTCCTATTCGGCCGGGGCCGGGATCTACCTCTATGAAGCCCATGGCGCGAGCATCACCGGGAACGTGAGCGGCAACCTCACAGAGACGGTCAACCTGGCCCATGAGAGCCATGGGCACGGAGTATTCGTCAGCGCCTCGAACGACGTCCATTTCTCCGGGGCGCATATCGGGGGTAACGGATTCTCCGGGATCTTGGGCGGCCACCGCCAGATCGAGATAGACGCCAGCGCGGAAGGCCCCTGCACTGGACTGGTTATAGAGAATTGCTCGATACGCGGTGGGCCGGAGGCTCCCTACGGCTACGCCATCAGGGAGCGGTCGGCGGAGACATCGGTAGACGTTGCGGGACACGCCATACTGAATACCTCCTTCGGCGATCTCGAATTCCTGTATTTCGATTATGACGGAATCGCGGTGAATGCGGACGCGGGCGGACTGGCCACCCTCAATACCCCTGAAGACCCGGCCCACGACGCCGC
>CAYYCP010000032.1:30907-34771 GCA_964470375.1 uncultured Spirochaetales bacterium | reverse complement strand
GACAGCGGGAATCGCGCGAACAGGGGCTCGTCGTTGGGCGAATCCCCTACAAAGGCTACCCGCCCGATATCCCGTATCGGATCCCAGCCGAAGCGGCTTGAGAGGATCCTCTCGGCCATGCCGCTCTTATCGTAATCCCCCAGCCACATATTGACGTGGATGGAGCTGATCTTGGCCCGGAGGCCCTCTTCCAGGGCTATGTCGCGGATGCGCTGGGCCGCTTCCAGCCCTAGGGCCGGCGGCTCCTCGGCGAAGTCGATGGCTGCGTCGAATATCCGGCAGAACTGATCCTTGGCAGGACGGCAACCGGGTACCTCGGCCAGACAGCGCGCGACGGCCCTGTCCAGGGGGCCACCCGGAAGAGGCCGGATCGCGGCCGGATGGAGTTCCTGGCGCAGGAGCCCGTCCTCGAGGTAGAAGGCGAAGGCCCCGTTCTCGCCCACGACGGCGTCCACCGGCCACTGTCGCGTGATCAGGTCGCACCAGCCGGCCGGGCGCCCGGTCACCGGGACAAGGACCAAGCCGGCCTCCTTGAGGTCCCAGAGGGCCTCATAGGACTCGCGCATGAGGCGGCCACCGCGGGTGAGGGTGTCGTCGATGTCCATGAGGAGGAAGTCGATCCCGGCCGCATCGGCCGCATCGAGCTCCGAGAGGGGGCGCAAGGAGCTCAGGCCTTCCGTCTAGAAAGGCCGCGATACTGCCGGATGTAATCCGCCAGGGAGGCCAGGGAGAGGGCCCCGGAGGCGATGCATAGGAGGAGCACGGCGATCTCCAGGGGGCGATCCAGGCCAGGCAGGATGCCTAAGCGGGCTATGCTCGAGCGGGCCAGGGCCGCTGCGCCCACGACCACATAGGAGACGGTCTTGGCCTTGCCGCCCGGGCGGGCGCCCATGACGGTGCCGTCCTTGGCCGCCAGGAGCCGCACCAAGGAGGCAGCCTGCTCTCGAAAGAGAACCAGGATGAGGAAGAGCAGGGGCAGCCTGCGCTCCCAGGCCAGGCAGGCGAAGGCGCTGGCGTGGAGGAAGACATCCGCGAAGGGATCGAAGACCTTTCCGAAATCGCTCACCTCCCCGTAGCGTCGGGCGGCCCAGCCGTCCAGAGAATCAGATACCTCGGCTAAGACGGCTACGCCCCACATTGCGGCCGTAAGGACTGCGGCAGCCATACCCTTGGCGGGGATGAGGAAGAGGGTGATGAAAACGCAGGCCAGAAGGATCCGCGCTGAGGTGATGGCGTTGGAGCGGGTCATGCCGGAAGTATCGGGTTTCAACGGCAGACATGTCAAGTTTGCGGGCCGGGCGGAGCTATCGCCGCAGGCCGTATTTTCCTGGTATACTGCGCGCACGGGGAGGCCCATGCGTGATTCCTTGACCCGAAGCATAGTCGCTTGCGTGATCCTTTTCTTCATGGCCCAGGCGGCCCTCTTCTGCGGCCTCTCGGCTGCCAACGGCCTGCCCACCGCCGGCCTGGCGCCCTTCTGCGCCACAAGCCTGGCCTTGCACGCGCTGATGCTGGGCTTCCTCCTCCTTGGCAAGGAGGAGTTCCGCATCGCCTCGGACGGGCGGCGCCTGGAACGGGTCAACCTGGCCAACATCTTGACACTAGTGCGCATCTCCACCTTGCCGACTATCCTCTTCCTTATACTGGAAGGGCGTTCATCGAAAACGGTCATGATCCAGGCCCTGGCCCTCACCGCGGTGGTCTTCCTGACCGATCTCCTCGACGGTATCGTCAGCCGGGTTATGCGCCAATGCACGCGCATGGGGCGTCTCCTGGACTCGATATCGGACTACTGCCTCCTGGGGGCACTGTCTATCGTTTTGCTTGCCTACGGCCTGATCCGCCCCTGGTTTTTCTGGCTGATCGCCGGTCGCCTCCTCTTCCAGGGCCTGGGCATGACCCTGTTCTTCGTCCTGAGGCACCCGGTGCCGCCGCGCCCTACCATCCTGGGCAAGGCGGCGGTGGCCTCGACCATGACCCTTTACGCCCTGAGCATCCTCAAGCCGGTTGCCCCGCCCGCCTTGCTGGCGGTATTCTCGGTGTTGGAAATGATCGTGGCCGCTATCCTCCTGGCATCAGTGGGGGACAAGTTGGCGGTCTTCATAAGCCACGCCCGCGGCGGTGCCGGGGCGGAGCCGAAGGGACGGAAGGAAGATCATGGCGCAGATAAAGACGGCGGTGGAGCTGGCCCTGGAGCGCACGCAGGGGCTCAAGTCGGATAGGGCTGGGATAGAGGCTCAGGAGGCCCGACGGACCGGGCGCGTTCTAGGGGCGCGCTTCCTGGAGGATCCCTCGCAGACGGATCTCAAAAAGGGGCTGTCCGAGCTCCCCAAGAGCCAGGAGAAGGCCGCCCGCGAGGGTGCCGTCGAGGCCCTGCTGGCGCGCATACAGCTTCCACGCGATAAGGATTCCCTGCCCCCCCTCCAAGCAGTCGCGGCCGGCCTGGGGGCTCTGTCCCCGGGCCTTGGCGCGGACAAGCGCGCACTAGCTATCGCCAAGGACCTGCAGGCCTTTATGGAACGCTATCTGGAGGACGCCAGCCAGATGGAGGAGGGCCTGGCCAGGCAATACGCGCCCAAGCTCAGGCAGAAAGAGCAGGAGATGTCCCGGCGCACCGGCCAAGACGTGCGTATAGACCCGCGCCGAGATCCGGAATTCCTGGCCCTGCTCTCGCGCGGAATGGGCCAGCTGAAGGGTCAGTACCAGGAAGCCCTTGACCGGGCCAAGGAAGACATGAAGGCCATGTGCCTGGGCTGATGCCCCGGCCGAGGCCGATTCGGCCTTTCAGCCCTGACGTATCACCACACGGTCGAGGCTCTTGCGCCAGTCCGGCCGCCCCTCGCGGGGCTCGTACTGGAGCTTGCGCTTGATCTGGAAACGCTGAGGATTGCGCGGATCAGCCTCCACCACGGCGAAGGAGCCCGAGCCCAGGTAGACCAGGCGCTCCTGGGGCATGAGCTTCTCGGCCGCGGAGAGGGACGCGAGAATGCAGTCGAAGTGGGCCGGGAGGGAGGATTCGCGCTCGGTGAGGGCGCACAGGATGTCCGTCACCGGCTTGCCGCAGACCGGGCATTGGGGGGGTGGCGTGCGCACCACTGTCTCGAAGCCGGCATCCTCTCGCTCGGACGGACGCTGGGGGCGGGCTTGGCGCCTGTCGCGCTGGCCGCCCTGGCCTTGATCGCCGCCGCGCGGCCTGAACCAGGGCTTGCCCCGCCGCCGCTGGCCGTTCCTATTTCCTGCGCTTTGATCGCTCATGGTAGTCTCCGTTCATCTCGAGCAACTCCCCGCTGAGTACTTGGGCGATCCTGAGAATGGCCGAGGCCAGGTACTCCTCGTCCTGGAGCTTCTCCCTGAGCTCGGCGATCCTGCATGGATCGAATTTCTTGTTGGCCGCATGGACCATCGCTCACTCCGTAAGGGCCGATTCGAGGTGCCGGATGACCGCCGCGGCGCCGTCGACGTGGATGAGGTCGAATCGAAGGCGCTCGTTGTTATATTGTCGATTTCGCTCCAGGAAGATTTTAGCGGTTTCGAGGATACGCCTCTTCTTCCCGGCGTCGACGGCCCTGCCCAAGTCCTCCAGGGGGCCCGAATCCCGGCGCTTCACCTCGATGAAGGCCAGCACCCCCTCCCCGGCGGCGATGATGTCCACCTCGCCCGGCCCGGCCCGGAAGTTGCGAGCCAGGATCCGATAGCCGCGGGCCTCCAGCCAGGCGCAGGCCATATCCTCGCCTTGGCGCCCCTTGGCCCGCGCGTTCATCCCTCCTTGAAATCCTTGGGATCGATGGCCCGGGCGATGAAGAGCGAGCGCTCCTCGGCCAGGTCCACTATGTCGCCCTCCTCGTCGGCGTACTGGCGCCCGTA
>CAYYCP010000032.1:19594-30807 GCA_964470375.1 uncultured Spirochaetales bacterium | reverse complement strand
GCTCCTCGGCCAGGTCCACTATGTCGCCCTCCTCGTCGGCGTACTGGCGCCCGTACTCGTCGATGAGGATCCTCAGCCTAGGCCTCAGGGGCGAATCCGGGTGCACATCCAAAACACGGGCGATGGCAGCATTATTGAGCAGCACCAGTGAACCGATGGGGTAGATACCCATGCTGCGAATGAAGACCCGCAAGACGTCCGGGTCGAAGCGCCGGGAATTGTCTGAGAGGAGGGCCTTGACCGCGCTGTAACCGATCATGGGATCGCGGTAGGGCTTTTCCGAGACCATGGCCTCGAAGGCGTCGGCCACCGAGACGATGCGCGCCAGGAGATCTATATCCTGACCGCGGGTCTTGCGAGGATAGCCCTCGCCGTCCCAGCGCTCATGGTGCTGCAGGGCCACCTGGCCTACATCCTCGGGGTAGGCGAGCTCCTTGGTGATGATCTTGTGCGAATGGAGGGGATGGGCGCGCATCTTCTGCACCTCGTCTCCGGACAGGTCGCCCTGCTTGGAGACGATGGACTCGGGCACCCTGAGCATGCCGATGTCGTGCAGGAGGGCCCCGCTGGCCAGGTGGAGGAGGCGGTAAGCCGGGAGCTTGAGTTGGATCCCCACGGCGATGGACAGGATGGCCGCATTGACCGAGCTTTTCTCCAGGGCCGCCCCCTGGACGTCGCCGCCGAGGATGAAGCCGATCATCTCGCGCGGCTTGTCCTTCATGGCCTGGATCAGGGACTGCACGATGGATTCGACTATCCGCTTATCGGCCTCCTTGCCCTCCTTAAAGTCCTTGAAGAAGCGTCCCAGCTGGGAGACCATGTCTGTGTACAGGCGGTAGGACTCCGCGTTGCCATAGACCGCGTGGGGCTTGAGGATGGAATCCGGGTGGGCCGGCTCGGCGGCTGACTGCGCGTCCTGGGCGGCGTCCGGCAGGGGCTCACCATCGGTCTGTACCTGGGTGATGCCCCACTTCCTGAGTTGGTCTAAATCCTTCTGGCGGATAGGCACACCGGCCGGCACAAGGAGGTTGTGCCCGTCGATGAAGACGTCCTGGGAGAATTTCATCCCGGCCGCCAGCCTGTCGAGCTGCAATTTCACCATGGCTTTTCCTCTATCTTTACGACCGCGGCCAGTATGGCGGCCACAGCCTCGAAATAGCGCTCCGGAACGAATTCTCCTATACCCAGGGGAAAGAGGGCCTGGGTCATGGGGGCGTCCTCAAAGACAGGCACTCCGGCGTCTCCGGCTAATGCCAGGATGCGCTCGGCCAACCGGCCCTCCCCCTTGGCGGCCAGGAGGGGGGCCGGAAGGCCCTCACGGTACAGAAGGGCCAGGGCCTGCTTTCTCATGCCCGGACCTCCATGATGGAACCCTCGGCGCTTGAGGCCTCTGCCCGGAAGCCGAGGGCGGCCAGGACAGGGCCGGCGCCGGCATCCAACACCTCTTCAGCCGATGCGTCTGTACCGCGCAGGAGAGCTTGATCGCCCCGGAGGGCCAGGGAATAGGAGCGACGGCCAGCCTCGAATTCCGCCCCTAGGAAGGCCAAGCCTCCTCCTTCGGACCATAGTATCCGGAAAAAGCCCCGGGCTTCAACGCTTCCGGCCCTGAATGCGAATGGGAGGAGGGCCCAGGCTGGCTCCTCGCCCCCCCCGTCCCTGGGCCCTGCGGCATCTCCATTATTGTCGCTTAAGGCGCCGAAGTCCAACGGGACTCCATCAGCCTTGCCTGCGACTTTACGAGGAAGCCTGGGGCCGGCAGCCATCGCCGCGGAATGCGCGGATCCAGGGGCTTGAGCTCCCAGGCAAAGGGCACAGGATGCCCCTTTCATGGAAAAGAGTCCCTTGAGGTAGGCCTTGATGTCATCGACCCGAGGGGGGATTTGTGGAGTATTTGAGCTGACGGCCTCCGGGGCGCCTCCGCGGCCCTGGGCTCCTTCACGGTCTTGCCAGCCCCCAGAGGAGGCTGAGCCCCCATCGGCCCCGGCATTTCCACCGTCGGGGGCAGAGCCGCTTTCCTTTCCGCCCCCGCCTTCATCGGATATCCCTCCCCCCTCCCTAGAGCCGGTCTTGGAGAACGATTCGGATCCATCGCCCCGCCTCATCCAAGCATCCTCAAGTGAAAGGATGGCGGCCGCCCCGGGCTCGAGTCCGGCATCGAGGAGATGGGATCCGATAATGGCGGCGCGACGGAGTCTCTCCTGAGGCTGATGCAGGCTACGCCCGGACTGTTC
Organism: uncultured Spirochaetales bacterium; assembly: GCA_964470375.1. Taxonomy (GTDB): domain Bacteria; phylum Spirochaetota; class Spirochaetia; order Treponematales; family JBGSOB01; genus CAYNQK01. The sequence continues at coordinate 28,576 of CAYYCP010000032.1, read as the reverse complement.
AGCGCCGCGCCTGAAGGCCGCTGCAGCGGGGGCATGGCCAGCCGCCCCTCCTTGACGGGGTGATTGGGCCTTAAGGGTCCCAGAGAGGGCCCCAAGGAGGCTCGAAAGGCCCCTCGTATCGCTCAAGGGCAGTCCGACGATGGCCGCCTCCTTGATAAAGAAGGGAGGGGGGGGAGAATCCACTTTTGCGGAGCCAGTTCGAGGCTGAGAGGTGAGAGTTATATCACTGGAAGGCTTTGCGGGCCGGCCAGGAGCCTGGCCGGCTGCAGAAGAGGCCCCGGCGGCGCCCGGTCCGCCCGAACGGGGGCCGGGAGGCTCGAGGGGGCCCAGGGCCATGGGCCGCCCTGCTTACTGGGCGTCCGGCTGGGACGCGGGAACGCTCTCGGCCTGGTGGAAGCGGATGAGCTCCTTGATCTTGGCGGCCTTACCGACCTTCCCGCGGATGTAGTAGAGCTTGGCCCGGCGCACCTTGCCGGGGCGCAGAACCTCCACTTTCTGAATGCGGGGGGAATGCAGGGGGAAGACCCGTTCGACCCCGACTCCGTAGGAGTTCTTGCGCACGGTGAAGCTGCGGCCTATGCCCGACTTCTTGAAGCAAAGCACCAGACCCTCGTAAGCCTGGACGCGCTCGGTCTTGCCCTCGACGATCTTGAAGTGCACGCGGACCGTATCGCCCACGCTGAATCCCGGCATATCAGCCTTCTTCTGCTCGGCCGTGAGTGTCCTCAGAATATCCATTTCCATACCCCCGCTCTCGCAATTCCCTAGCCAACGAGCCCAACGCCTCCGGCAGATCCTCCCGTTCGAGGAGCTCAGGACGGCAGCGCAGGGTCTTCTCCACGCGCTTCCTGAGGCGCCATCGCTCTATATTCGCGTGATGCCCCGAGAGCAAGACCTCGGGGACGCGAAGATTAGCATAAACTTCGGGCCTTGTATACTGGGGGTACTCCAGGAGGCCGTCCGAAAAGCTCTCCTCCTCCAGGGATTCCCCGGAAATAACCCCCGGCACCAGGCGGTAGACCGAATCCACCAAGACCAAGGCGGCCACCTCCCCGCTGGAAAGGACGTAATCGCCTATGGATACCTCGTCATGCACGTACAGGTCGATGATGCGCTGGTCGATGCCCTCGTAGCGCCCGCAGATCAGGATGAGTTCCTCCTCGCGGGAGTACTCCTTGGCCAGGGCTTGGCTGAAGGGGCGTCCCGAGGGGCTGGGATAGACTACCCGCCGACCGCCTTCGCGGGCTCCGACCGCGTCCAGGGCCCGCCCGAGGGGGCCCGGCAGCATGAGCATGCCCGGTCCGCCCCCATAGACCTCGTCGTCGCACTTATGGTGCTTGTCCAAGGCATAGTCGCGTATATTCACCAGCCGGTAGGAGAGGAGGCCGCGCTCCACGGCCTTGGCCATGATGGAACTGCCGAAAAAGCCCTCTAGAATCTCGGGGAAGAGGGTCAGTATGGTGAATCTCATTCCAGGATCCACTCCTTGAGGAGATCCACGGAGCGCCCCGGCAGGTCCACCCGCCCGATGAATTCCTTGGAAAAGGGCACGAGGGCCCGGCGGCCGTCGGGGAGCTCGGCTTCCAGGAAGTCGTAGATCCCGCCCTCGATGACCGAGAGGATGAGGGCCGCCTTGGCGCCGTTCAGGCAGAGGGCGCAGCCGGCCAGGTCGGTGGCGTAGTACTGCCCGGGCCCCAGGGGGGCGGCCTTGGCCCGCGGCACGATGATTTCGGAACCGGCCAGGCGGCGGGCGGTCTCGGCGTCATGGCAGCCGGCCAGGCGGACCAGGAGGCCCTTCTCGCCCTGGCGGAATTCCTCGATGCGGGCTGGGCTGCGCTTTCCCTCCTTGAGAAGGACAATCTCGGAGAGGCCGGCGAAGTGGGCGGCTTCACCCGAATGGCTGACTAGTGTCAGCCAGCCCTCCAGTCCGAAGGGGGCCTTGAGGATCCCAACACTGAGCTCGCCCTCCTCAATCAAGGATGTTGAGAGTGACCTGCTTGCCGGATTTGGCCGAGGAGGCCAGGAGGATGGTCCGAACCGCCTTGGCGATCCGGCCCTGCTTGCCGATTACCTTACCCAAGTCGCCCGGGGCTACCCGCAACTCCAGGATAGTCGACTTTTCGCCCTCCACCTGATTGACTGTCACCTGGGTGGGATCATCCACAAGGCTCTTGGCGATGTATTCTACTAGGTCCTTTTCCATTTCAACGCTCTCCCGTGCCGCCCGCGGGCGGCAGCTATCCCGCGCGGGGCGGGGAGCCTCACTTCACCGTGACGTTCCGCTTGTTGAGCAGTCCCCGCACGGTGTCGGAGGGCAGGGCGCCCTTGGCCAGCCAAGCCTTGGCCTTGTCCGCGTCCAGGACGATCTGCTTCTCGCCCTTCTCAATGGGATGGTAGAGGCCGATCTCGTCCAATGTGCGGCCGTCCCTGGGGGAGCGGACGTCCATGACGACGATTCTGTAGAAAGGCCTCATCTTGGTGCCGAATTTCTTGAGCCTGATGCGAACCACGGGCTTCCTCCTGGATAGAGCGGGGACGATGGGGGGGAAACCCTCCGTCCTGGATAGCTGGATGCCTTTCGCGTCGGGACCGCCGGCCCCGTCGCGGACAATGGGAATATATACCTGAAAGCCTCTGCCCTGGTCAAGGCGCGCCGGGCTCGCTGGCCGCCCGGCCAGGACTTAAGCAGCGTCCTCCAAGGCGTGCCGCGGTTCCGAGGGGGCCTGTGGCTCCCTACCCTGCTCCCGGCCCTGGGCTCCGAGGCTCAGTCCGCCCAAGGCCAAGCGATGCAGCGCTCGTGGGGGCCAAAGAGGGAGTAGTCGGCCTTGCCGGAGATCACCAGGGTCCTCACCGAGGCCCCCTCCAGGAGGGCGGCCGCCTTGGCCAGAGTGGCGCCCGTGTTGGAGACATCGTCGCAGAGGAGGACCCGCTTCCCGGCCGCACTGAAGCCCAGGGGCCTCAGGAGAAGAGGAGCCTCCCTCACCTGGGCATGGGAATCATCCCTCAAGTTGAGGTGGAGAACCTCCAAGGGCAGATCGAGGAATCGCGAGGCCAGGTAGGCCGGGAGAATGCCCCCCCGCCCCACACCGACCACCATGTCGAACTCCGAGCCCCTCAAGGCGGCCTTGATCCTCTGCATGATATCATCCAGGCCGATGGACTGGGCCCCCGCGGTCTTCCGGGCCGAGGCTCTTTCGGCGGCCGACTCCGCGGGCTTGGCCCGGAAAGGCCAGGAGGCACTCCAGGCCGGGAGGGAGAGGGCCCAGGCCAGCCATATCATGGGCGCCTGGCCATGGAGGTCCCCCCTTACCCGCGGCCGGTTCAAGTAAAAATCGATCGAATCCTCCTGCCAAGTCCCGGCGCAGACATCGGCCAGGAGGCCTCGCTCGTCCAAGCGGCGGCACAGGGCCCCCCAGGCCCGCAGGGCGGCGGCGGAGAATTCCTCTCTGGAGAGGAAGCCGCGGGCTACGCCAAGGGCCAGGGCGTAGGCGAACATGGCGCTGGCGGAGGACTCGGCCCATGCGCCGGGCATGTCCACGAGTTGTCCCCACATGCCCTCATCGTCCTGAAAGCGCAGAAGCGCCCGGGCCATGAGCTCGAAACCCCGCCGTATCGGCGCAGCCTCCTGATGCCCCTCCGGCAGGGCCGAGAGGATTTCCGCCAGGCCGGCCGCCATCCAGCCATTGCCTCTGCCCCAGCAGTGGGGGGCGGCCGGGCCGTGATGGAAGAGTCCCGAGGGCAGCTGGAGGCGTTCAAGGTAGGCCACGGCCATGGAAGCCGCTCGATCGATGCATTCGGCCCGGCCGCTCGCCCGGTAGGCCTGAACCTGTAGGCTGCCTATCATCCAGACGTCGTCGATCCAGAAGCGCGCCTGAGGACAGGGGCCGTTCGGGCCGGTTCCAGCCCACTGCCCGTCCGCCAGGGCCATGCCGCGTCGGATCAGACGCGTACCCAGATCCGCCTCGGCGCCGAGTTCCTCCAGGGCCATGCCCAGTTCCAGGGGCAGGATGCCGAAGACATTGACGTCCACGTGGTTCTCGGTGTTGGGCGGAAGGCGGGACTCCTCATATCGCTCGGCCAGAGCTAGGATGAGATCCAGGTCCCCGCGCAGGCGCGCTAGGCGGGCCAGGCCGAAGGCCGCACATGCCTCGGCATAGTGGAGGCCGCGCACCGGCGGCACCTCGTAGAGCATGTAATCCGCCCGGGACATGAGCTCGGCGCCGATCAGCGCCCCCGTCTCGAGGGGCGAAGGGATAGATTCGGGGTCGATGAGCGGAACGCGACTATATAGCATCAGCCGATTGTATCCGCGCTTCGCTCAGGTCGGCAAGGCCGCCCTCGCCGCGGCCCTACCCTCGGCGACTCCTCCTGCGTACAATGGCCCCATCATGCGCGATCGCCCCCTGGTAGCCTTCGACGCCATGGGCGTCATCTTCATCGACTCCGACGATGTGTCGGCCTGCCTCATTCCCTTCATACGCAACAAGGGATCCCGCCTGCCCGAGGAGGAAGTGCTGGCCCTCTATAGGGAGGCCAGCTTGGGCCGTTTGAGTGCGGCAGATCTCTGGGAGGCCCTAGGCCTTGGAGGAGAGTATCCTGACATCGAGACGGAATACCTTGCCGGCAGCCTGCGCCTGGATCCACTCTTCAAGGACACGGCCCTCGAACTGGGGGCTTGGGCCGACCTGGGGCTCTTCTCCAACGATCTGGCCGAGTGGTCAGCGGGGCTGCGGGCCATACACAGCCTGGAGAGCCTCTTCAGCTGCGTCCTGGTCTCGGGCGAGGCCGGTCTGCGGAAGCCTGATCCCCGCGCCTGCCGACTCTTCATCGAGCGGGCCGGTCAGCCTGCGACATCGATCGTCTTCATAGACGACCGCCCGGCCAACTTGGAGGCTGCGGCGGAAGCGGGCATGCGCACTATCCTCTTCCGGCGCGAGGGAGCACCCGGCCACCGGGCGGGCGCGGGGATTATTTGCTATGATGCAATTATAAGCGGGATGCCCGAGGTGCCTGCTGCGGCAGCCCGTATCCTTGGTCGTCTGGCCGAGCGGTCCTCGCCTTGACCGTCCAGTGTCCTGGGCCTATACTTCTACGCGAGGCGGAGAATGAGAAAAAACGGCCCTGTAGGCCTTGGCCGCGCAAGCAACTGAGATGGATCCCTTCCTCATCACCTACATAGCCGTGACTGTCTTCGGCGCCGGGGTCACCCTTGTCGACATGTTGGGGGCCCTGGGCCACGAGGATTCCGCAGACCACGACGGCGGACACGAGGGGCATGCCGCTGATCATGCAGATCACGATAGCCTGGGTGATGACCATGGCTCCGATCACGACGCCTCGGACCATGGCGCGGGCGCAGACTACGACGCGTCGAGCAGCGATCATGACGCCGATCACGATGTCCCGGGCGATGACATAGACGCCGGCCACGATGCCTCCGACCATCTTGCGGATCATGATGCCGATCACGCGGGCCACGATGCCGCCGATCATCACGCTGACCACGGTGTCTCCAGCGACCAGGCCCATCCGGTCCCAGACATTGGCCGCGGGGGGACCGGCTCCCTGATAGCCGCCGGCACCCGCGGCGTCAAGGCGGTGGCCCGCCTGGCCTCAGCCCTGCGGACCCTGGTCTATTTCTCCCTAGGGGCCGGTCCCATGGGCTTGATAGGCACCCTGCGCGGCGAAGGCATCCTGGCCTCGGCCCTATGGGCTCTCATCTCGGGCTTCATCATCGCCGTCCTCGCCAGGACCCTCAGGCGGGCCCTCAGGCGCAACCTGGACTCCAGCCTGCGCGACGAGGATCTCCTCCACGAACTGGCCGTGGTCGTGGTGCCCATAGAGGAAGGCCGCCTGGGTAAGGCGCGCGTTGTAAAGTACGGGCGAGAGACGGAAGTCTACGCGCGTTTATCCAATGGACGCGCCAATAAAGGCGAAACGATCAGGCTCCTGAGGCGGATCAACGGTGAATACCTGGCCGTCCGCGCAGCCGACCTGGACGCCGGCATAGAAAAGGGGGATGAACCATGGACGGAATCCTGAGCCTGGGAGGCGGCCTCTTGGCGGGCCTCCTGGGAGTAGGCGCCTTTTTCCTCATGTTGGGGGTCCTCAAGGCCACCATCAGGGTAGCGCCGCCCGACCGGGTCATGGTAGTCACCGGACGGCGGGCCAAGCGCGGCGGACGGGTCTTCGGCTTCACGGTCGAACGCGGACGCACCTTCCTCATGCCGTACTTCCAATCCATCGGCTCCCTGGATCTGGGCGTAATACCGGTCAACGTCAAGGTGGAGGGCGTAAACTCGGCCAACGGCATCACCGTGGGCGCGGACGCCACCGCCTGCGTGTGCATCGACGACGACGAGGAGTCCATGCTCTACTCGGCCGTCGAGCGCCTTATGGGCAAGGACGCCAAGTCCATCCAGAGCCAAGTGCAGCAGACCCTGGTGGGCAATTTCCGCGGAGCCCTCAACAAGGCCACCCCCCTCCAGGCCATAGGCATGGAGGACGTGGCCGGAGACGAGGGGGATTCGGACTTGGGCGAGCGCGCCCAGTTCCGGGCCAGCCTCCTGGAAGATATCAACTCGGACCTACGCTCTTTCGGCATGAAAGTGGTCTCGGTATCCCTGCAAAAAATCTGGGACACTTCCAATTACATCGCCAACCTGGCCCAGAAGACCCTGGCCGAGAAGCGCCAGCAGGTCGAGATCGAGGAAGCACGCCTGAAGGCCATCGCCGAGCAAGCCGAGTCCGACTCCGAGCGGCGGATCAGCGTGGCCCGCTCCAAGGCCGACGAGGCCATCCTAGCGGCAAGCCAGCGCCTGGAGGTCTTTAAGCGCGAGTCGGCCGGCTCGGTGCAGCGGGCCAAGTACACCGCCGACCAGGCCATCGAGGAGGCCAAGAACCGGGGCGAGGCGGCCATGCAGGCCGAATACGCCGCCCTCCAGGAGCTGCGCAACAAGAGCAAGGTGACCCTGGCAGCTGAGGCGGCCGAGGAGGCCGCGCGCATCCTGGCCGAAGGCCAGCGCCAGGCCGTCCTCATCAGGGAGCAGGCCCGCAACGAGGTACTCAAACGAAAGGCCGCCCTGCTGGCCCGCTTCGGCTCGGACGCGGCCTCGGTGCTCTTCCTCCAGCAGAAGCTGCCTGAACTCTTCGCGGCCTACTCGGCGGCCATCCAGGGCTCGGGCGTGGACAACCTGGTAGTCATGAACGACGAGGAGGGTTTCGCCGGCGCGGTCAACCGCGGCCCGCGGGCCTTCGCCGACCTCCTGGCCACCTTCAAGGAGGCCTTCGGAGTGGACGTGCGCTCGCTGGCCTTCCCCGGCGGCGCCGAAGGAGGGGCCGAATGATCATTTTCTTGATAGCCCTGGCCGGCGTCACCGGGCTGGCCGTCTTGATCCAGCTCCTCACCAACATGAAGATCGTAGGCGGCAACGAGCTGGGAGTGGTCTCCGGCTCGGCCGGCAAGAAGGGTTTCCGCACCCTCTCGGGCGGGCGCGTCTTCATCATCCCCCTGCTCCAGCGCTTCGGCAAGCTGGACCTGACACCCATCACCATCGAGGTGACCGTGGACTCGGCCATCGCCGCCGGAGTGGTGCCGCTCAACGCCAAGGCCACGGTGTCCTTCGCCATCGCCTCGAACGAACTGGGACGCCAGCACGCGGTCACCCGGGCCATGGCCCTGGCGGGTCGGCGCGAGGACCTCCGGCGCGTGGCCGCCGACATCATCGAGGGCCACCTGCGCGACTCGATAGCCTCCATGACCCCCGAGCAGGTGATGAAGGACAAGGACGTCCTGGTGGCCAAGATGATCAACGTCTGTAAGAGCGACCTGGAGAACATCGGCCTTGAGATCACTACCATGAACATCGCCGATGTGGACGACCACCGCCTGCCCGGGGTGGAGGAGCCCGACCTGTACATAGCCCTGCTCAAGCGCGTGCAGACCGCCAATGCCGAGACCAAGGCCCGCCAGGCCCAGGCCGAGGCGCGCGCCACGGCCGCCGAGCAGCAGGAGGCCCGCAGGGCCGAGACCGCCGTCAAATCGCTGGAAAACCAGTACGCCCAGGTGGAGGCGGAGACGCGCGTCCTCGTGCGGGCCGAGGCCCAGCGCCAGGCCGTGGGCGTGGAGCAGGCGGCCGCCGAGGCGCGCGCCCGGGTGGCCGGCATCAAGGCCCAGGTAGAGGCCGAGCGCCAGAAGATAGAGGCGGTGGCACTCCAGCTCAAGGCCGACATCGTCACCCCGGCCCTGGCCGAGCGCGACAAGACCATCCTGGACGCCAAGGCCGAGGTGGCCCGCTACTCGGCCCTGGCCATGGCCGAGCTGGATCAGTTGGAGGCCAAGCTGGCCATTTTGGAGTCAGCCGGGGCCGACGCCCGCCGCGCCTACCTGATCGAGAACTTCGACAAGCTCTTCGGGCCCTTCGCGGCCACGCTGGCCTCCTATCCCGCCGGATCGGTGTCCGTAGTAACCGGGGCCGGCGGACCGCGCCCGCCCCTGACGGCCATAGAGGCCGACGCAGTGGCCGAGGCACGCAACCGCTTGGTGGCGGGAGCCCTTGATCACCTGACTAAGGCCAAAGCCAAGGCTGAAACCGGCGGGAAGGACTGATCCGTGGACTTCTTCGAGACAGTGAGATCGCGCCGGAGCGTTCGCAGGTACTCGCCTGAACCCATCGAGGGGGGGAAGCTGGATGCGGTCCTGGAAGCGGGCATCCTGGCCCCCAGCGCCAAGAATCTCCAGCCCATCCGCATATACGTCATCGACACCGCCAGGCGGCGCGAGGCCCTGGCGCGGGTCTACCGCGGGCCCTGGCTCTTGGAGGCCCCCCTCGTTTTGGCAGTGGCCGCAGACACGCGGAGCGCATGGCGGCGCTCTTTCGACGGAAAATCCTCCTCGGATATCGACGCGGCCATCGTCATGGATCACATGGTCCTGGCGGCCACGGCCCTGGGCCTGGGCACCTGCTGGATCTGCGCCTTCGA
>CAYYCP010000032.1:14306-19494 GCA_964470375.1 uncultured Spirochaetales bacterium | reverse complement strand
TGGTCCTGGCGGCCACGGCCCTGGGCCTGGGCACCTGCTGGATCTGCGCCTTCGACCCCCGCGAGGCCGCCCTCCTCCTGGGTCTCCAGGAGGGTTGGGAGGCGGTGGCCTTGAGCCCCCTGGGCTATCCCGCCGAGAGCCCCGCCCCGCGCGGGCGCCGATCCCGCGTCGAGCTCGTCCGCGAGATAGGCTGAATCCTCCTGCCCGCCCTTCGAATTAAAAAAGCCGATGTGATTGCCCCGGCTTAGGAACCCAGGCCGGACAGGGCGGCTTTGAGGGCCTCGAACACCTCATGGGGAGCCCCAGCCGCATCGATCCCGCGGAGGAGGCCCTTGGCACTATAGTGGGCGATGAGGGGCTCGGTTTGGGCCCGATATACGGCCAGGCGCTTGGCGATAGCCTCAGGCCTGTCATCGTCGCGCACGTACAGCTCCCCGCCGCAGTCGTCGCAGACACCCTCGGTCCTCGGAGGCATGAAGTCCGCGTGGTAATTGCGCGAACAGCCTCGGCAGACCCTGCGCCCGGACAGGCGGGCGATGACGTCGGCGTCCTCGACCTCGAAGTTGACAGCCGCGTCCGGAGCGGCCATGGCCTCCAAGGCCTCGGCCTGGGCAACGGTGCGCGGGAAGCCGTCCAGGATCCATCCGGCCGCCGCGTCGGGCCGGGCAAGCCGCTCGCGCACCAGCTCGATGGTCACTTGGTCGGGTACCAGGCCGCCCGATTCGATGATGCCCTTGACCTTAAGGCCGAGGGGACTACCAGACTTTATGGCAGCACGGAAGGCCTCGCCCGTGGAGATATGGGGCATACCGTACTCCTCTGCGGCCTTCACCGCGATGGTGCCCTTGCCCGCTCCAGGCGGGCCGAGGAAGATCAGTCGCATCGGCGTCCCTCCATGCTCAGCATATCGACTCTCTCAAGAAGGCGCTCAGTATACAATTGTGCAGCCGCCATCTCAACACCCGTGCTGTCCAAGGCATGGACAGCCCGGCACGGCCCGGGATATAAAGGGCGCCATGCGACTCGAGGCGGTCGGCTTCGACCTGGACGGCACCCTCTACCCCAACTACCGCTTCCACCTGCGCCTCCTGCCCTTCCTCATGCGCCGGACGCCCCTACTCCTCTCCATGGGCCACGCCCGGGCCGAGCTTAGGCGCCCCGGACGCCCCGCCGCGGGAACCGACTTCTACCGCCAGCAGGCCGAATTAGCCGCCGGCCGCCTAGGCCTCGAGCCCGAGCGGCTGCAAACCCTCTTCGACGAGGAAATCTATCGAGCCTGGCCGCCCATATTCTCGCACGTGCGCCCGCGCCGCGGGGTTCGCGAGGCAATCCTGCGCCTGCGCGCTGCCGGACTGAAGACAGGTCTGCTCTCCGACTTCCCCCTAGCCGACAAGCTCGAGCGCCTGGGCCTGGAGGGCCTTTGGGACGCCAAGATATGCTCAGAGGAGGTCGGGCGCCTCAAACCGGGCGCCGAACCCTTCCTGGCCCTGGCGCGGGCCCTTGGGACGGAGCCGGCCGCGATGGCCTACGTGGGCAATTCGGAGCGCTACGACGTGGCCGGCGCGGCCGATCTGGGTATGCGCGCCGTCCTGGTAGCCCGGCGCCGTCCTCGCAAAAGCCGCGCCCAGGCCGTCTTCACACGCTTCGACTCTCTCGCCGACTGGCTCCTGTCCCAGTCCTAGTCGCGCCGACCGCTATAAAAAAGCGCGGCTGTCGCCCATCGTCATTATGGTGTATACTACGCCAGGGGAAGCTCCTTCCCTTCCGCCCGGCGCCTCGCCGCGGCCGCGGAGGGGGCCGGGGCGGGACGCGGGCCGTCCGGACGCCGGGCGGTGCGCGGAACTGGGAGTGTACAAGTGGATTTTGGCATAGGTAATATCGTCACTCTGGTCATCGTGGTCGCCGCGCTGGCCCTGTATCGTTTCCTCGACCGCAACAATCGATCCCTGGACAAGGTCAGGAAGTACGCCGAACGCCTCAAGGAGGAGCTGTCCGCTTTCGTCGGACAGCGCGAGGCCGCCCTCAAGGACTACTCCATTGAGCTGGATGTGCGCCAGAAGGCCGCCAAGGAGGTGCTGGGGCGGGTGCGCGAGATTGAGGCCGGCTTGAACGAGCGGGCCGACGCCCTGGACGCGGTGGGCCGGCGCATCGCCGAGTACGACCGGGTCCTGGACGAGCTGATGGGCATGACCGAGCGCGCCGACGAGAATCTCAGGCGCATACGCGAGGAGAGCGCCTTCGCCGACACGGTGGCCAAGAAGCTCAAGGAGGCCGAGGCACGCCTGGAGGCGGTGGCCACCGGCATCCCGGCGCTCTCGCAGGAATTCCGCCGGGCCAACCAGGAGAGCCTGGCCGGCCTTATGGACGAGATCAGCCGGCGCGTGGAGGCCCGCGTGGACGCGGCTGCGGAAGCCGCGGCTGAGGCCGCCGCCCGCGCCGAGGCCGCCAGCCAGGAAACCGCCCGCATGGATGGGGCCAGGGCGGCCCAGGCCCGCGACGAGCTCTCGGCCCTGGAGGAGGCCTTCCAGGCCGCCTTCCAGAAGGCGCGTCGCGAGGCCGAGCGCCTGGAAGACGCCGCCTTCACCAAGCTCAGGGACTCCATAGCCGGGCGCGCCCAGAAGCTCCAGGAGGCCTTGGAAGAGAAATATCAAAGCCTGCAGGCGGCCGCCAAGGAGCGCATACAGGAGACCCAGGCCCTGCTCAAGGGCTTCAAGGCTGAGTACCTTGCCGAGACACGCTCCCTCACAGAGGGAACGGCCGCCGCCGCGGCCGAAGCCGCCGCAAGGATCGAAGCCCTGATGAAGCGCATCGCCGAGGCCGAGGCCGCGGCGGCCCGGGCCATGGAGGCTGTGGATGCCGATACGAGCGCCCGCGAGGCCGCCCTGCGCAAGAAGTTGGAAGCCTCCACAGCCCAGGTATCGGCCGAGCTGGAACGGGCCCTTGGCGCCCTGGAGGCCGAATCCGCCAAGCGCCTGTCTGCCGCCGAACAGGCCCTGGGAGCCGGCCTGTCCGAGCTCTCGGCCCGCGGCGCATCTCTGGCGGAGAAAGCCCGCGCCGACATGGAAGCGTCCTTCGAGGAGCGAAGATCCGAGTTGATGGGGCGTTTCGGGGAGCTGGCCGCGGAGATCGAGCGTTCTGTGGCGGAGCTGCGCGCCGAGATGGACTACAAGTACCAGAAGCTTGCCGAAGCCGAGTCCGACGTGGAGCGCATGGACTCGGCCATCCGGGCTTCCATGGCTGAGGTGGAAGCCGGCATCCAGGCCGATTTCCGCGCCTTCGGCGAGTCCATAAGCGCGCGTCAGGCCGAGGAGGAAGAACGCCTGGCCGGCGAAATGAACGCCCTGCAGGCATCCCTGGCCGAGCTGGAGAAGGGCATATCTCAGCTCAAGGAAGAGGCCTACCAGAACATGTCCGAGCGCCTGCGCCTCTTCGAGGATGGTTTCTTCCGCGACCTCAAGAAGCGATCCGAAGAGTCGGAAGCCCGGATGGCCGAGTGGCGATCCGCCCTGGAAGCCCGCCTCGACAGCCTCGGGGGCGAGGCCGAGGAAGCCCGTGGACGCGTGGAGCGCGAGTATGCCGAGGCCCTCAAGGAGCGCTTGGCCAAGCTCCAGGCGCGCTTCGCCGAGCAGGCCGCCAAGCTGGAGGATCGCCTGTCGGCCCTTGAGGAATCCGCCGGGCAACGCGTGGAGGCGGTCCGCGCCGACCTGGGCGCGGTCCAGGAGATGGCCCGCTCAGGCCTCCAGGAGGCCGTCCAGGCCTCCCGCGCCGCGATAGACGCCGAGCTGTCGCGCTTCGTCCTGGACTCGGGCGAGCGCATCAAGAAGGCCGAACGCGAGCTGGCCGCCTGGCAGGCCGGGCTGGAGCGTTCCATGCGCGAATTCCACGAGACCGGCGAGGCCCAGCGCACAGCCCTATCGGTCCAGCTGGACTCCCTGGGTCTTGAGGCCGCGGCCCTGCGTAAGGATCTGGCGGGGCGCAGCGCCGAGGCCGCCGAGGCCCTGGCCCGGACCTACGACTCCCTCCTGGAGGGAGCACGCCAACGGGCTGCTGAGGCCTCCGCCCAGATGGATGCCAAACTGCGGGAGATCAAGGCCGCCGCGGCCGAAATCAAGGACAAGGTCGAGCAAACCCAAGCCCGCCTGATGGGCCGGATCGATGAGGAAGCCAAGGCCCTGGGAGCCACCCTGGACGAGCTGGAGAAGCGCGAACGCGACTTCGCCGCCCGCACGCGGGTCTTCGAGCGCGCCGACGAGCTCTCGGCCAAGCTCGACCAGGATGTCGAGCAGCTGAGGGCAGCCTTGGCCCGGGCCGAAGCCCAGCGCGGCGAGCTGGCTGAAATGGAAGCCCAGCTGGACCGCGTGCGCCGACTCGAGGACGAGATCAACCAAAAGATGAACCGCTTCCTGTCGGAGCGCAAGCGCATCGATTCAATGGAAGAGGACTTCAAGCGCCTCCTGGGCATCTCCCAGGGCATAGACGCCCGCCTGGAGAGCGTGACCGCCTCAAGCGACGCCCTGACCGAGATCGAGGCGCGCATGCGCCGCCTCATGGAAATGGGCGCCCAGGCCGAGACCAAGCTCGAACGGCTTGAAAAGAAGGGCGGTGTCCTGGACAGCACCGCCGAGGGCATCGACCGAGCCTTCCAGGGCATGCGCGAGCTTGAGAAAGCCCTTAAGGCCCAGGAGGCCGAGCTCAAGAGCCTGCCCGGGCGGATAGCCGAGCTGCGGGCGTCTGTGGACGGGCTGACCGGGGACAAGGAAAAGGTGGCCGCGGCCGTGGAACGCCTGTCCAGCCTGGACAGGGACCTGGCCGCCATAGAGGGCCGTATCGCCGAGATGCAGAAGGCCCGGGAATGGCTGGCGCGTACCGAGACGAGGCTGGAGGAGCTGGCCAAGGAGGCCCAGGAGCAGGTCAGGCTTTTCGGGGACATCATGAAGAAGGAGACCGCCGGCTCGCGCCGAGACCAGGGCGCCCCTACAGCTACCACGCGGGACTCCGTCCTCAAGCTCTCGCGCCAGGGCTGGACAGCCGAAGAAATCGCCCGTGCCACCAAGCTCTCGCGCGGGGAGGTCGAGCTCATCCTGGAACTCGGCCCTCGCGCCAAATAGGCGCCGCCCTCGCGCCAAATAGGCGCCGCCAAGCCTCGAAAGCCAATCTGGGCCTTGCAAGATGCGGCCCGAGATTCTAC
>CAYYCP010000032.1:8931-14206 GCA_964470375.1 uncultured Spirochaetales bacterium | reverse complement strand
CCGCCAAGCCTCGAAAGCCAATCTGGGCCTTGCAAGATGCGGCCCGAGATTCTACACTCTTCTAAGGAAAAAGATCCAAATTCCCGCAAAAAGGGGGTGCGGCCCGTGAGCCTGAAGAAGAGCTATTCGAAGGACCAAGGAACCTGCAAGGTCACCTTCGAGCTACCCGACGCGGCCGCGCCGGGGGCTGAGACGGTCTTCCTGGTGGGGGATTTTAACAACTGGAGCGAGACCGCCACCGAGATGAAGAAGAACAAGGACGGAAATTGGTCAGTGACCCTGAGCCTTTCAGCCGGCCGGCAGTATTATTTCCGCTACCTCATCGATGGCATAACCTGGGAGAATGATTGGAACGCAGACAAGTACATCCAGAGCCCCTACGCCGACGCCGACAACTCGGTTGTCATCGTTTAACGAGACACGCGACAGTCCCAGCCTCGACGAAAACGCGTAGGCAGAAGCCTTTTGAATCGCCCGGGCGGGGGAGCCCCCGCAAATAGGCGCCCGCCCGCCCCGACCGGGACAGACGGGCCGCCGGAGGCGGGTTATTCCCTCATCATGTTGACGAAGTTGGTGACCGCGGCGCGCAGGGCGCTCATGGAGCGGTTGAACACCAGCTTAAAGGAGTCGTAGGGCGAGAGGAAGAGCTCGATCGAGGCGATGACGTTGTCCTTGTAGGGGTAAATCTTGGCGACCTTGGTGTCGGCGGTGGCCTTAAGGGCGGAGATGGTCACCTTAGCGCGCTCGGCCTCGCTCTCGATGGGCCAAAAATTGGGAAAAAGGATGCCGAAGTACATCTCGTCGTTCGGATCCGGGATAATGAGGTAAGCCTTGCCCTCGATCTTGAAGGTGATGTCGTAGTCCTTGTCGACATTCGGGCTGTAGCCTTCGGACCTGAGGAAGTCCGCAACCATTGCGGCCATGCTCGCCTTTTCCATGTTTCGCTCCTCCTGATACATCCGCGTCCCTCGGCGAAGCCCCCTGCCCCTCCATACGGAAGTCCGCGGGGACACCCCCTTCCGGAGGCGGCGGAGGGCTGTCAGGATGCCGTCCGCAGGTCTTCATGCCTTGGCGCCCGGGCGGGGTCGGCCCCGTCCGCTTGAGAGTATAGCATCCCAGGCAGGTTTTTGAAACACCCACTCTGGGATTATTCCGCCTTTCGCCGTCCTTCTTCGAGGATGCGGATCACGTTGTACGCTCCGTCGTACATTCCGATGGAGTGGTTGCGCAGGATGTTCTGGCAGTACAGACTCAATAGGTCATCCTCCTTAAGGAGGATCCTGAGTGTCTGGTAGAGCTTGTCCAAGGTATCGGTCTCTATGGTCCCATCGCCTATTTCGGCCCCGCGGATGGCCCCCCAGGCCTCGAAGCGCCCTACCCGCTGAACGAAGAGCTTAGGCACCGGATAGTAAGCCAGCTCCGAGGGCTTGGTCATCATCACGTCCGCGGCGCGCATCAGCAGATTGGTGGTGTAGACCGCCGGCATGGGATGGTCGTAGAGGAAGACGTGCAGTCCTGTCTCCTCGCCCTCCAGGAGGGAGGCGGCGAAGGCGCGCGCCTCCGGCCAGTCCTGGTGCATGGTGTAGTCGCGTCCCTCGGCGAAACCTAGATTGGCGAAGATGTCATGGCATATGCCACGGTGGTCGCCCATGTTCACCAGGAGCAACAGCTTACCCTCGCGGATCATAGGCATGAGGTGGCGGATGACCCCCTCGAAGATGGCTTGCTGGGCGCCGGCCCCGCCTATGGTCATGAGGATGCGCCGCGGCCGGCCGTCGCGCAGGCGCTTCAGGCGGCGCTCGCAGTCTTTCGGGATGTTGGAGACGATCTCATGATCGATGTAGTGGCCGGTGTAGCGCACCTGTCCGGCCGGGATGGGCTTCAGGATCTCGCGCCGCGGGCCCATATTCCTGAGCTCGCGGTAGCCGATGAAGCAGGAGGCGCTCTGGACGGCCAGCACGGCCCCCTCGGCCAGGTGGAAGGACAGTGGCCAGTTGTCCGGGATCATATTGACAACATTGCGCATGCCTGCGTGTACCGCGGCCTGAGCGCACCAGGGATGGCTGGCCACGTAGGGCAGGTCGGACGGCAGGCTTGCCGGCACGGAGGCAAACAGCTCCGTCAGCACGGCGTTACGGGCGTAGTAGGTGATGGGCCGGGACCACTCGCTGGTGGCCTTCTCCCAGATGAAGTCGTTGAAGAAGCGCCACTTCTGGGAGACACGGGAGGCGAGGGAGTACCATTTGTTGAGGTAGGCTATGACCTTGCTGGCGGTGGAATCCGGGAAAGCCATGAAGTCGAGCCAGTAGGGCCGGTAGCCCATGGAGCGGGCGGCGCTGGCAGCCGCCAAGCCCATACGCATATGCCCGTAGCCCATGCGGATAGTCCCCACTACCACAGCCTTGGATCTATCTATCTCCGCACCCCCGGGCTCCTCGACAAGGCGTTCCAAACCCAGATCGGCCCCCACCCAAGGGTCGGGAACAGCCCGCAATATATAGCGCTTTGAAGGATCGAAGCCGAATTTCCTCTCATAGCGCCGCCGGTTGGCGACGCAGGCGCGGTAAACGGCGGGATCAATAGGGTTCCCGTAGACTTCCATGGCTGTACTCTCCCATTCCGATTCTAGGCCATCCGCGCGCGGCCGTCAAAGCACGCCCGAAAAAAGGAAAGGCCGCCCGTCGGGGCGGCCTCTCGCGTTCGAAACAGAACGGGACTATTTCTCGAGGATGAACTCCACGCGCCGATTTTTCCAGCGGTTCTCGGCGTCCTTGGGATCCACCACCGGCTCTGCGGATCCCAGGCCCACCGCGCTGAGGCGCTTCTCGTCCACGCCGTACTGCACCAGGAAGTCCTTGACCGCCTGGGCCCGGCTCTGGCTGATGGGTAGGACCTCCTTTTCCTCCTCGGCCTTGATCTTGTCGGCGCTGTAGCCGTAGATCTTGCCTATGGAGTTGGCATGGCCCTCCACGCGCACGCGGTAGGTCCGGTACTTGTTGAGGATCTCGGCGATGCGCCTCAGGACCTGAACGTTGCGCTCCACGGTCTCCTGGGGCAGATCCTTGAAATCAGCGAAATTCGGCCGGAAGACGATGGAGGGCACCTTGATCTTGAGGCGGTTGCCGTCCCTGATGACCAGCACGTCCACCGGGATGATGCCCTGTATCCTGCCCGAGTTGCCCAGAGAGTCGGTGGCGCTGAAGAACCAGGGGTAGTCCGTGGCTGCCTCCACAAGCTCTCCCTTTAGGGACTTGCCGTCCCAGGTGACCCGCGCGGCCGGCATGCCCTGGCCCTCGTACTTCATGAACAGGCGCAGCTTGGCGTCCTTGGCGGCCGAATCGTCCACGGCCGCCTCGTCGATCTCCAGGCGCCAATCGCGGATCTCCGAATCGTCCTGGACGGCCAGAGACAGCGATACCTCATCATCAACCCCGTCGTTGTCCGGGGAGAAGGGCATGGGGGACAGGCTGACCTTGAGCTGGGGCGGATCCACGTCCAGGAGCACGGTCGGACTGCGGGCCTCGACCTCGTCGCCCTTCTCGTAGCGCAGGCTCAGCACGCCGACCAACTTCCCCTTGGCCAGAGCCCCGGCGGCGTCCTTGCCGTCCCAGGGCAGGTTGGCCGGGAGGCTGGAGGCATCCTTGCCGGACCAGGTCTTGCGTACCGCCCCGGAGGCGTCGCGGATGTCGAAGCTCCAGGCTGAGAGACCATCCTTCAGCTTGATGATGATGCCGAATGAGATGTCGTCGAAGCGGCCGTCGCCGTTGGGCGAAAAGCCCGGGCGCGAGGCGGTCACGAAGGCGCCCGTCTCGCGAGTATCCACGACGATGCCTTCCACCGAACGCTCGGTCTTGTTGCCGGCCCGGTCGGTGGCGCTGATGATGTAGCGGTAGCGTCCGTCCGGCACCTTGTTCCCGGCCGCGTCGGTGCCGTCCCAGGTGAAGTCCTCAGGCCCCTGGGCGAAGGAGTATTCGCGGACCCGCCGGCCGGCCGGGTCGATGATAGCCGCTGTCCAGGCGTCCTTGGAGGCCGCCCCGTGGGTGACTGAGACGCTGTCCTTGCGCCCGTCCCCGTCCGGGCTGAAGAGGAGGGGCTGGACCTTAGGCTCCACCGTCGGGGCCTGGGTGTCCAGGATGATGCCCTGGAGCTGGGCCGTGACTTCGTCGCCGGAGACATAGCGCACCCACAGGTCGGCCGAATAGGTTCCGTCGGCGGCCAGGCTCCCGGCGTCGCTTCGGCCGTTCCAGGTATTGCGCTCGGGCACCCGGCCCTTTCCGGACCAGAAGCGCAGGTCCGCGCCGCCCTCGGACTTGACCCTGAGGCGCCACTCGCTCACGTTTTCCTGGGATTGCACGCTGGCTAGGAGGGCGGTCGTATCCTTGACCCCATCGCCGTTGGGGGAGAACTGCTTGTTGTCCACGCTGAGCATGACGCTCTTCTTTTCTGTATCCAGGCGCACCTTGACCGGGGCCGAGGAACCGGAGTTTCCGGCCCTGTCCTTGCTCACCAGGCTGAAGACGTAGAGGCCGTCCGGTGCCTGGGCACCCCTGTCGTCGGTGCCGTCCCAGCGCAGTTCGGGATCCGGCTTGCCGGAGTAGTCCTGGGCGTAAACCAGGGCACCCTCGGCCGTGCGGATCTCGGCCGTCCACTTATCCTCGGGCGACCCGCTCATGCTGAAGAGCACGGTATCCTGGCGGCCGTCGCCGTTGGGACTGAAGACCTCCACGTCGGCTTTGGCGCTGGCCGATGGCTTGGTGATATCGATGGCGAAAGCCGGCGAGGAGATGCTCGGCCTGTGCCCGTTGACGTAGCGCGCCGAGAGAACAGCCTGGTAGCTGCCCTCTGGCAGGGCCTTACCGGAAGCGCCCTTGCCGTCGAAGATATACTCATTCTTGAGCGATGTGGCATCCTGGCCCCTGACGCTCCAGACCTCCGCCCCGGAGGCGTCCTTGACCGCCAGGGACCACTCGGCCAGGCCCGAGCGCACCGGCACCCCGGGGCTCAGGGTGAGCGTGTCGCGCGAGCCGTCGCCGTTGGGCGAGAACTGGGCTGCATCGATGGTGAGGGAGACCGGCGGCTGGCGCGTGTCGATGACGATGTTCTCGAGGGCCACCGAGGCGTTGTTGCGGCCCCTATCCTCCGCAGCCGCCACCAGGCGGTAGACCCCGTCCGGGACTACCTGGCCCAGGTCATTCTTTCCGTCCCAATCCACCTGGCCCAGGGCGGCGTCCTTGATTTCGAAGGTGCGCACCGTGTTGCCGGCCGAATCGCGGAT
>CAYYCP010000032.1:0-8831 GCA_964470375.1 uncultured Spirochaetales bacterium | reverse complement strand
GGGCGGCGTCCTTGATTTCGAAGGTGCGCACCGTGTTGCCGGCCGAATCGCGGATTTCGAGCCGCCACAGATCCTCCTTCGTCCCGGAGGCCTGGATAGCCAGGGAATCCTTGTTGCCGTCCTGATCTGGAGAGAAGACCAGTGCCGACGGATCAGCCGGGGCTTGGATGGAGCCCGAAGGCGGGGTGGCGTCCACGGCTACCTTGTAGAGCTGGCTCTCGCCGCGGTTGCCGTTGTCGTCCACGGCCGAGAGCACCACCGTGTACTCGCCGTCGGCTACCTGCTGGCCTTGGTCAGAGCGCCCGTCCCAGCGCAGCTCGGGCGGGACCTTGACGCCCTTCTTCTTGTAGGCCAACCGGTCGAAGAATCCCTTCACACCCTCGTTCTCAGGGCGTTCCTCCTTGTTGAGAATCTCGCGCACCGTGGCGCCCTGGGCGTCGGTTATCCTGAGGGAATACCCCTGAACGTAGCGCTCGTCGTTTATGCCGATGGGCAGGACCAATTCATCGTTCTTGCCGTCTGCGTTGGGCGACAAATAATACTGACCGTAGGGGCTCTCAGGGTAGGAGACCTGGATGCGCGGGGGCTTACGATCCACCACGCCCAGGGGCATGACCGCCCCGGCCCCGAAGGCCCAGGCGCCGCCGTAGAGGGGAGCGGCCGAGATGGAGGGTCTGAGCTCGCTGGAATCCCAGCCCTGCTTGGAGAGGAAGGAATCCTGGTTCTTGGATGTGGTGATCGGGAAGGCGAAGCTCAGGGCGAAGGAGGGCAAGAGGCTGGCAGCCCTCCCCTCGGCCAGCTCGACGGCGTTTATGCCCCAACCCACGGACAGGGTGGCGGCCTCCTTAAAGGAAAGGGCCAGGCCGGTATCGAAAACAAGATTCTGGAAGAATGGGAAGGCCAGATCGGCCGTCATCGAAAGGCGCAGGATGTCGGTCTTGAAGAAGTCGAATCCGGCCCCGGCCTTGAGGGTGAAGGGGGCCGGGAAGGCATGTTCCAGGTTGGCGCTGCCTGCGGAGCCCTCGGCCCCCAGGGGAGCGTACCACTTGCCCAGGCCGGCGGCCACAAGGCCCCAGCGGAAGTTCTTCATGAAGCTCAGATCGCCCGGGGAATGCATGAGGCCGATGTCGGCCCCCAGGGACCAATCGAATCCGGCGCGGGCGCCCAGGGCCGCCTGGAGGCCTATGCCCAGCCAGAAATTCTCGTAGAGGTCCTTAGCGAATGTCCCACGCAAGTTGAAAACGTCGCCCAGGGGCATGCTGGCCAGTCCGGCCGGAACGTGGACATAGCGCAGGCCCGCGCCCCAGACTCCTATCGGGCGGGGTATGGATGCTGATAGGTTGATGACGTTGCCCCAGCCGTCCTCGGAGGCCAGTCCGATAATGGCCAGGTATGAGGCGTCCAGGGTGAAACGCTGGAGAGATGCCTGGGCGGCCGGATTGATGGCGTCACCTGCGGGGGCGGCCGTGGAAGACACCGATGGCCCCCCGCCCGAGAAGAGGGGCGAGTAGAGCTCGTAGAGCCCCTCCCCGCCCGAGGGCGGCTCATAGGCGGCCAGGGCCGCCGAAGCGACCAGGCATGCGAGGGCTGTTAACCTGCGAACGCTCATGCTTACCTCCTGGGCGCATAAAGCCCTTGTAAGGAAAGGGCCCTCGCGCGAACGGGTTACAGGGTACGGAAGAGCGGAAGGCGGGTGGAGACGGGCGGCATCGTGCGCACATCGACCCCGCATGACGAATATATCACTTTTTGACGGGCTCGGCAGCCCGGCTTCACTGATACATGACCAGGGCTGGGGCCGGGCTCAGGGTCATAACCTGGGCCGGGCTCATCAGGGGCTTGTCGAAGCCCGCCCCGGGGTAGCCGGATTCGTAAAAGAGCTTATAGCCCTTGAGAGGCAGATTCGTCTTGGCCGCGTTGCGCTGATAAGCCTCCAGCTTGACTGCCGGGTTGCCGAAGCCGTCGGCGCAGTGCACCAGGTGAACCCGATCGAAATCCGCCCTGAGGGTCTCGGCTTCGCGGATCATGTAGGGTTTGAACTGGTGGACTACCAGCATGCGCCGCCCCGGCAGGCCCCGCTCCTCGATATAGGCCTGCATTTGGGCCTGGGCGGCGTTGAGCTCATCGGCCTTGACGGAACCGATCTCCTTCATCGGCTTGGTCGTGCGCCATTCCGGATCCAGGGCCAGGTGTACGTTGGGATAGGCCAGCCAGGGCAGGAGGCGGGCCATGGCCTCCTCCACGGTGTATTTGCCGATCTGGTGGTCCAAAAAGACGATCATCCCGCGCCTGAGGGCGTACTCGACCCATTCACGGGTGGTGGCCTCCTTGAGGATGCCTATCTCGCCCTCGGGCCAGACCGTGCCGTAGATCAGGTAGAAAGCCCGCTTCACCCCGCGCTGCCCGTTAGCCGCGTCGTACTGGGCCGCCAGGGCCTCCAGCCGTTTGTCGTTCTCCTCCTTCGACAGGCGTCCGAGGATGCCCATGGTCGAGACCCCCGGTTTCCCATAGTAGGCCAGGACATCGTCATTGAGGAGGGGATCGTACTCCAGGCCGGCGTACCAGGCATCCAGGGGCCCCGGCTCAGGCTGGCAGCCCTGGAGAGGCTCCTCGAGGGTGAAGAGAAGGCGCGGAAAGGGGGCCGCCCCGAAGGGGTCAGTGGAGCGGTAGGGCGCGGATCTGAGCGCCCGGCTATTATATGGAAGGACGGTGATATAGGGACTCGGATCGATGACGAAGCCCGTCTCGCTCGCGGCCTCAACCTGGTTCAGGTCCGGCTCGGGGCTGGTGAGGGTGGCGGGTTCCGCCGCGCGCAGGATCTCATCAGCTTTCAGGGCCATCAGGAGGGAGGCGGCCAGGAGAGCCGCCGAAAGGGCGCGATGCTTCATGTGGATACTCCGGTAAATCGTGCGCTCTGATACAGTCCCCGGACGCGGAACCGCTTGTCAGAGTATCGGCTGTATGGGCCCTCTCATTGAGGGATGGATCGATGCCGAATCACCCTAGGCCCGATCTTCCCCCTCATCAGGCCAGTGATAACGCAGGACCGGAGAGCGCGCGGCCGCGACCTCGTCCAGGCGGCCCACCGGGGTCCTGTGCGGGGCGTCCTTGAGGACTTGGGGATCATCGCGGGCCTCGGCGGCGATGCGCAGGAGGGCGGCCGCGAAGGCCTCCAGGGTCTCGCGCGACTCCGTCTCGGTGGGCTCCACCATCATGGCTTCCCTGACGATGAGGGGGAAGTAGACCGTAGGCGGGTGGAAGCCCAGGTCTATCAATCGCTTGGCCACGTCGACGGTCCGTATCCCCGGGGCGATGTCCCCGGAGACCACGAACTCATGCATGCAGGCCCCCTCCCGGGCGGCCGGGAAGGCCTCCGCGACCAGGGCCTTGAGGTAGTTGGCGGCCAGGACGGCGGACTCGGAGACCCGCCTGAGCCCAGGCGCCCCCAGCATCCGCAGGTAGACGTAGGCTCGCACCAGGATAGCGAAATTGCCGTGGAAGGCCTTCAGCCGCCCGATGCTGCGGGCCGGCCGTTCCCAGGCATATTCTCCCTCGGCCGGCTCTGCCGCGATGGGGCCGGGGAGGTAGTCTTCCAACCCCGGACCGGCCAGTATTGCGGCGGCCCCCGGCCCCCCTCCACCGTGAGGGGTGGAGAAGGTCTTGTGCAAATTGAAGTGCATCACATCCACCCCGGCCCGGCCGGGCTTGAACGCCCCCACCAGGGCGTTCATGTTGGCCCCATCGCCGTAGACGAGGGCCCCCGCGGCATGGACACGGGCGCAGATCTCCACGATCCCACTCTCGAAGAGGCCGAGGGTGTTGGGATTGGTGAGCATGATCCCGCAGACATCCGGGCCTAGGGCGGCATCGAGGGCGGCCAGGTCCAGGCGACCGTCCGGGCCGGAGGCTAGTGCGCGGGTTTCCAGGTCGGCCATGCTGCATGTGGCCGGGTTCGTGCCGTGGGCCGAGTCCGGGATCAGCATGACCCGCCGCCCGGTATCGCCCCTGTCGCGATGATAGGCGCGCATCATCAGGACACCGGCTAGCTCTGCCTGGGCCCCGGCGGCGGGCTGGAGTGAGCAGGCCTCGAATCCACCTAGTTCGCAGAGCATCGTCTGAAGCGAGTACATCAGCTCCAGGGCCCCCTGGCAGAGGGACGGAGGCAGGGCGGCGTGGCTGCGGGCGAAGCCCGCCAGGTCGGCGGCGGCCTCATTGACCTTGGGATTGTGCTTCATGGTGCAGGAGCCGAGTGGGTAGAATTCGGCCTCAGCGGAGAAGTTGCGCCTTGAGAGGCGGCTGTAGTGGCGCACAAGGGTGGCCTCGTCCACTTCGGGCAGCCTGAGCCCATCGCGCAGGAGCTGCTCAGGTAAGGCCGTGGGCGGTACGTCCGGACGCGGCATGCCCAGACCCTCGCGGCCTGGCCGCGACAGCTCGAAGATGAGGGGGAAATCGTCGCTCCTCATATAATCTCCCTGAGAGCCTCGGCTAAGGCATCGATTTCCCGGCGTGGATTCATCTCGGTCACGCAGACGAGGAGGTCATTGACCCGCTCGGGCCAGTAACGCCCCAGGGGCAGGCCGGCCACGATGCCTTTCTCAGCCAGGCGCTCGGCGGCCTGGGCCGCCGGGACGGGCAGGCGCAGGATGAATTCCTTGAAAAAGAGCCGGTTCAGCACGGAGCAACCAGGCAGGCGCGAGAGGACCGCCGCCGCGTAATGGGCCTTGTCCCAGCATAGGTTGGCCTGGCGGCGCATGCCCTCCGGTCCGAGGGCGGCCATGTGCATGGCCGCCTGGAGTGCGCATAGGCCCTGATTGGTGCAGATATTGGATACGGCCTTCTCCCGGCGGATGTGCTGCTCCCGTGCCGAGAGCGTCAAGGTGAAGCCGCGCCGTCCCGAGGCATCAAAGGCCTGGCCGGCGAGGCGCCCGGGCATCCGGCGCAGGAGCTCCGTCCGCACGCCCATCATGCCCAGGGTGGGGCCCGAGAAATTCATGGGCATGCCCAGGCCCTGGCCCTCCGCCACGGCGATATCCGCCCCGTAGTCTCCCGGGGACTTGAAGAGTCCCAGCATGACTGGATCGGCCTGGACGATAAGGAGGCCGCCCGCGGCCCGCACCCTCTCAGCCACCCCGCCCAGGTCGTGGATCTCCCCGGAGAAGTCCGGCGAGGCGCAGACCATGCAGGCGATGCGCTTAGGCAGCTCTCGAGCTGCCTCGCGCGGGGGCTTGGAGTATTGGATAAGCCTGACCTCACGCGGGGACAGGTAGGTCTCCATGACCTGGCGGTATTCCGGATGGAGCATGGCCGGCAGCATGACCACCGGACCGCCTCCGTGAGAGCCTGCGGTTCCCGCCTCCCCCTCCGCGTCCCGGCGCAGGGCCATCAGGACGGCCTCGGCCATGGCCGTGGCCCCGTCGTAGTGAGAGGCGTTGACCACGTCCATGCCCAGGAGCTCGGCCGCCATGCTCTGGTACTCGAACATGGCCTGGAGGGTGCCCTGGCTGGCCTCGGCCTGGTAAGGCGTGTAGGCGGTGGCCCACTCCCCTCGGGACGCCAGGGCTTTCACCGCCGAGGCCACGAAGTGGTTGTAGATACCCGCCCCCAGGAACCAGGCGTACGAGCCCGCGTGGGCGTTCCCGGCCGCAAGGCGCTCGGCATCGTCAAGGGCCTCCAGCTCAGAGAGGGGGGCCGGCAGGTCCAGTTTTGGGAAGCGCAGTCCCTCGGGGATGTCATCGAAGAGATCGTCGACCCGCTTGAGGCCCAGCCGCCCGAGCATGATCCCGATATCGGCCTCGGTATGGGGGATGAAGGGCATCAATGCCTCTCAGGCAGGCCGGCGGCATAGGCGACGGAATCCTGGAGCGCGTTCAGGGCCGCCGGGTCCTCGGGCTTGACCCGCACAAGCCAGCCTCCGCCGTAGCAGTCCCTATTCACGAGGCCCGGATCGGCCGCCAGCTGCGGGTTGACCGCCGTCACCGTAGCCGCCACCGGCATGTAGACGTCACTGGCGGCCTTTACCGACTCCACGACGCAGAATGCCTGGCCGGCCTCGAAGCGCTTGCCAACCGCGGGTAGCTCCACGAAAACGATATCTCCCAGGGCCTCCTGGGCGTAGTCCGATATGCCCACCAGGGCTTCGGCGCCCTCGGCGCGTATCCATTCGTGACTGGGCGCGTAGCGCGCCGATTCATCGAGCTTCATGGCTGCTTCCTCCTGTAGGCTGGCTGGTAGAGGGGGCGGGCGACGATCTCTGCGGGGCGGACGCTGGAACGGATCAGGGCCCCCAGGCCCTTGGCATCCAGGTTTACAGGCAGGAAGGCGTTGCAGGCGTAGATGCCCAGGGATGGGCAGAACATTCCGGATACGGCCTCCCCCACGCTCCGCCCCGATGCGTCCAGGATGGGCGTGCCCTGGCGCGGAACCCCGCCCTCCACCCTGAGGGTCCTGAGCCGGCGCTCCGGCCCGGCCGCCCTGATGACATCCAAAGCCGCCCGGCCCGTAAAATCCTTGGAGAAATCGCAGGCCCAGGAGAGGCCGGCCGAGAGGGGATCGATGGAGGCAGAGAGCTCGTGCCCGTAGAGGGGCATGCCTGCCTCGAAGCGCAGGCTATCGCGGGCCGCCAAGCCTATCGGCAGGATCTCGATGCCGGACCGGGCGCCCCCATCCATGAGGGCATCCCAGAGTTCCCTGGCCAGGGCGGCTTGGACGATGAGCTCAGCCCCATCCTCACCCGTATACCCTGTGCGGCAGGCCATGCAGCCCAGCTCGACCAGCTCGACCCGGGTCCAGGCGTTCCGCGGCAGCGGCCCCAGGGCTCCGCCCGAAAGGGCGTCCAGCAGCTCGATGGCGCGAGGCCCCTGAACGGCTATCATGGCCGTGCCGGGGCTGATGTCGTTCACAAGGATGCCTGCGGGGGCCAGGGCGCGTAGCCGTGCCAAGTCGGATTCCGCATTGGCGGCGTTCACCACCAGGAGCCAGGAGTCCTCTAGGCGATAGACGAAGAGGTCGTCCAGGACCCCGCCATCCTCGGCCAGTATGAGGGCGTAGCGCGCCCCGCCCGGAGCCAGTGAGGCCATGGAGGAGCTCAAGATAGAATCCAGGAAGGCCGTAGCCCCCGCCCCGAGGACCTGGAAGCGGCCCATATGGGAGATATCGAAAAGTCCAACCGAGCGGCGCACCGCCCGGTGCTCCTCCAGGGGGCCGGCAGCGTATTGGATCGGCATGTCCCAGGAAGCGAAGGGCGCCATGCGCGCGCCCCGCTCGGCATGCCAGGTGTACAGGGGGCTGCGCTTGCCGACGGGATCCATGCCGGGATTCTAGCCCCAAAGCCCGGCCGATACAAGTGCGACCACTATCGGCCCCTTAGTTAGTTTGTCGAAAAGTGTGGAAATGGGCAAAACGACACAACCGGGGCTATAGTCACCGGCCCATGGCCCGTACAGAAGGGCCAATCCACATTTTTCGACGAACTGAGAGCCCCTTACCTAGTCCAGGGCCAGTCCAGGGCGCTCCAGAGGGACCTCAGGCGTCGGATAAGGGAACCCATAGGCGCAGGACCTCGTCGCGGAAGCGCGATTCGATCTCGGTCTCGTAGGTCAGGACCCTTTCCACGTAACCGTAGGTGGAGGCGGGGATCGCCCCGCGCTCGGCCCGCGAGAGACCCGCGTTATAAACGGCCAGGGCCCGCACCTCGTCACCGGAATAGTCGATGCAGAAACGCAGGTGTGCCAGGCCCTTACGGGCGTTGATGTAGGGGTCGGAGGCCTCCTTGGCGCTCAAGCCCGGGAAGGTGCGCGAATTGAGCTGGAAGAGCCCCATGTCCACCGAGTTGTCGCTGTTGCGCGATTGGATGGCGGGTCGGAAATCGCTCTCGGCCTTGGCCAGGGCGAAGGCCAGAGTGACGTCAATGTTCTGTTTGATGGCGGCATCCAGGATGGCTTTGGCTATCTTCTCCGAGCCGGAGATGCGCGCGTAGAAACGTATGAGTGAAGAGCGGGTGCGCGGATCAGCATAGAGGTTGGCGTGGTAGTCATGATCTTCATCAGCCTTGAGGGGAAAGCGGGTCACAGGGCCGTCCAGGGTCTTGATGATTTCTTCCTTTAATGTGGGGCTGTTGTGCACCAAGACCCTTTCCTGGCTTTGAAGCGAACAGGAAAGACAGAGAAAGACGATGCCGATCAAGGAGAGTACATTTCGGAAAAGGAACCAGTGTCGTTTCGTATCGAAAAACATGTATCCGTACGCATTCCTTACCATATAATAGCCTATTATACAAAAGGCGTGCACATTGTAGTCAGAAAATTGCCTCTGTCAATACATGCATTGCCAGTTCCTTACCTTGGTCATACCATAGATAGTAGTCCTTTAGCCTCCTACACCCCCATAGGCGGAGGCTACCCTGTACTCACCCTATCGCCTCACCCCCAAGCCCAACTTCGGCCCAAGCCCTTGCATACCGATAGGCGGATGGACTACACCCGATTCCGGGGGTGAAACATGGATCGGAAGAGCCTAGCGATGGATGTTTTCGATGCAGGCCTGAACTGCTGCGAAGCTGTCTTCTCCGCCCTCACGGCGGAACGTGGCCTCGATGAGGCCGCTGCCAATAGGATAGGGGCTGCCTTCGGCGGCGGCATGGCCCGCCAGGGCCTCACCTGCGGCGCCGTCACCGGGGCCTATATGGCCTTCGGCTGGGTTCTGGGACCGGAATCCCCCGCCCAGAAGGGAAAGCTGGGCGATGTCTACACCCTCTGTACCGAGTTCTCCCGGCGCTTTTCGCGCGATCGCGGCTCCCTCTCCTGCAGGGAGCTCCTGGGCATCGACCTAGGGAC
>CAYYCP010000031.1:0-35202 GCA_964470375.1 uncultured Spirochaetales bacterium | reverse complement strand
GACATCGCGTCGGTGGCCGTCAGCGAGTCCGAGTTCGGCGACGCCGCCCCCGAGATGCTCGGTGACGAGGCGATTCAAAGCCTATGCGACGCCTACGAGAAGCAGATATTCGACTTACGCCAACTCCTGGAGATATCCAAGAGCCTCAATTCAACCCTGGACTACAACATCCTCATCGACTCCATCCTCTACACCATCATGGGCCAGATGAAGGTGCTCAAGGCAGGGCTGTTCGCCAAGAAGGGCCTGGACACCCCCACCTTCACCCTGCACCGCAACTATAAGGGCTTCGAGCTGAACCATGACATGGACTACAACATAGACGAGGACCATCCCCTCATCCGCCTCTTCCAGCGCGACTACGCCTGCTACACACTGCAGGACATAGAGCGCCAACTGGGCGGATTCCAGGGGCTGGAGTCCCTGGCCAGCCTTGAGCCCACTTTGATCGTGCCCCTCAAGGCCAAGGGTGTCATCAACGGCATCATCGTTTTGGGGGAGCAGATAGAAACCGACGTCTTCACCGAGTACGAGAAGGAGTACGTCCTCAACATCGCCTTGCTGGCCGCCATCGCCATCAACAACGCCTTCCTCTTCGAGATGACCACCACCGACATGATGACCAAGCTGCGCATGAAGCACTATTTCTACACCGTGCTGATAGAGCGCATGGAACAGGCCGCTTCATCCGGCTATCCCCTGTGCGTGGTCATGATGGACATCGACCACTTCAAGAAATTCAACGACACCTACGGCCACTCCTGCGGAGACGCCGTGCTCAAGCAGGTGGCCAAGATCGTGCAGTCAGTCGTGCGTTCCAACGATCTGGCGGCGCGCTACGGCGGCGAGGAATTCGTGGTCCTGCTGCCGGAGACTTCGCTCCACGACGCCGCCCTCATCGCCGAGCGGATCCGCGAGTCGATCCAGGACTTCGTCCTGGAGTACGAGGGCCTTTCCCTGTCCATCACCATTTCACTGGGCGTGGCCCAGTACGATCCCTCCCGCGACATCACCGGCAAGTCCGTGATCGACCGCGCCGACAGGGCCCTGTATATGTCCAAATCCGCCGGGCGCAACCGCGTCTCGCTGGCCGACGAGGGCGCCGTTTCCCAAGGCCTCCCCACCGGCGCGGACTGAGGCCGGCCCAGCGCCCATGCCTCCCGCCACGCGGCCATGGAGCCTTCAGCTCCCTGACAACCACGCCGAGACCCTCGCCGCCGGCGAAGCCCTGGCAAGGGGCTTGGCCCGGCTAGGCCATACCGTCCTGGCCCCGGGCAGCATCGATCCGTCCGGGCCCGTGGCCCTGCTCAACCACTCGGGCGGCCAGACTTCCGGGCGGCCCTCGTCATTCTCTTGGCGCTGCAGGGGCGAGCGCCTCGAGATATTCGCCGATTCACCGCGGTCTCTCGGGTGGGGCGTATACGACTTCCTGGAATTCGCCGGCCTTTCCCCGCCGCCCTGGCCTGATGCCCCTGCGTTCACTGGAGAGCATCACCCCATTCCATCAGGTTGGCGCCACGCCCGCGCCCTGTCCCCGGAGAGAACGGCGGTCTTCGTTGACGTCCCGCCCCTCACCGCCTGGGCCGAGTGGGCCAGGGCCCTGGCCTTCACTGATGCCATTTCCCCCGCTGACCATGTCTTCCTGGCTTTGGACAACCCGGGCGCGAAATCCCTCCCCCTCCCCCGCTCGGGAAGCCGGTCCCCGATCTTCCTCCCACCGCGAGGGATGGATCCCTTGGCCGCCGAGTCGGCCCCCTCCATCCTGAAAGCGTATCTGTCCGGCGCAGCCCTTTTTGCGACATCTCCATTGCGCCTCCTCTATCCAGCCGAGGGAGCCCTGGCGATCTTGGAAGCCGCTCGCGATGCGCTCAGGGACGGCTTGGATCCCGCCCGCCTGCCCCACCTCGTCCTGGATGACGGGCTGCGCTGCCGGGTCCACGCCCTGGGCGACCCGGCCTGCACCCGTAACGCGCCCTATTCCCGGGACATCCTCGGAACGGCCATGGAGGCCTGGGCAGGATTGACAGGCGCAGCCCCGGAACTGCGCCTTCGCCACGACGACGATGGCCTCTTCCCCGCCCCTCCCCCAGCCCTGCCGTCGGTCGTCGCGGCCGATACGGCCCATGCCTTGGCCCTGGGTGCGAGCGGACTCCAATTTGTAGTCTCCACCCGCCTGGCGGGCAGAGCATCGGCCAACGCACGCTCCTTCTCCCGTGCATGTTTCGAGCGCGAGGGCGATGGCCTGGATACTGAGGACGATCCGGGGGGTTGGACAAGCTTCATCTCGACCGTCTTCGGCGCCGGAGAGGCTGAGCCCTCACACGCGATGAGGGATTATTTCAGGGACATGGAAGGAGCCTGGGGGCTTGTTCTGGACAGGGGCGCTGAAGGCCCCCTTGAGCCCATGGATCCCTGGGACGAGGCGCCCGAGCTCCACGAGGCCAGGGCCGAGGCCTATCAGCAGATCTACGCCTACCTGGATGAGGCCCGCCGCTCCCTGGAGGCCGCCGCGGGAAGCCTCGGCGGGCATCCGGCCTATCAGGCGGAACTGACCGCCTTCACCCTCCAGGAGGCCGCTATCGAGCTGTCGGGGAGCATGCGCGCCCTCTACTGCGGCACCCGCACTGGGGACCCAGCTCAGCCCGGTATCTTCCTCATCGCCGAGGCCGCGCTCATAGGCTTGGAACAAGTCCTGCGCAAGACCCTGCCGCGCGGAACCATCCGGTCCAAGGCCATGGCACGGCTCTATGACCTCTACGGCCGCCGCCTGGAAACCCTCAGCCGGAGCTGCGCCTGGGGCCCCCTAAGCCGCCTCAGGACCGGAGTCTTCAACGCCCTCAGGCGCTGGCGCTACCGCCTCGACAGGGCCGCCGCCGGGCACTGAGGCGGGGAGGGATTCATCCTTGTCCGAAGACGTTTATGCCCAAAATCAGGCCGAACCTGGGTAGCTCGAATCCATCGAGGGTGTCCGTCAAAGTCTCGTCCCGATACTCCATGAATGTTGTTCCATAAGACGCTGGAACTGCGATCCGCAGCCTTACGTGATTCCAGAGCGGTATGTTGAGCATGGCCTCGAAGGATCCCGAGCTTTCCGTGAAAGAATGTATCCATGAGGCAGCCAAATCGATCTCACCGAGAAAGTTTCGCCATCCAGCCTGCAGCCCCATGATATGGTTCATGGCCCTCTGAGTAGACACAGCGTACCCGGCCCGAACCAGGAAATAGTCTTCTGCGTCGAAGAGGTACTCTAGGCCCATACTGAAACGGACGTTCGCCCACTCCTTGAAGATGCCAACCATGGCCTTGGGAAGAAATGCTGGCGCTGGCCCAGAGCGGTAGCCAAGGGTGGCCTCCGCCACCGCTTCGAATCCGAACAGCACGGT
Source organism: uncultured Spirochaetales bacterium (assembly GCA_964470375.1). Lineage (GTDB taxonomy): Bacteria > Spirochaetota > Spirochaetia > Treponematales > JBGSOB01 > CAYNQK01. The sequence continues at coordinate 31,819 of CAYYCP010000031.1, read as the reverse complement.
TTTGAGGCTCAGGGCTCCGCTGAGACCGAGATCATACTGGGCCGAAGCCATCAGGGACGCGTCGACCATGCCCAGGAGGAGGTCAAGTTTCCCGGCGACATAGAGCTTCTGTGCATCCGCTATCGGCATGAGGCCCGGGTTGGCTGCTACGAGGCCGGTGAGACCGGCTGCCAGAGTAGGCAGGGATAAGCGCGCATTTAGGACTCCGTCCGCCGTCGCAGCCAGGTTGGCTGGGGAGAATATCCTACCCTTACCCCAAGCCATGCGACTCTGCCCTATCCTCAGCATCCCAACACCGCTGAGGTCCACGTCGACGAAGAGCTCATCCAGGAAGAAGTCGCCGAAGGCCGGGGTGGAATCCAAGCGAACGCCCCCTCGGGCTAGGAAGCGAAATCCTGAATCAGGCTTGATGTCAATTCCTATCAGAGACTTGGCCGTGGCTCCAGCCTCAGGGATGAGCCCGTTGAGGGCCTCTGGCCCGACCAGCGCACTCAAGTCCCAGGACAGACCGGCGGATGAATCGAAGGCCCAGCTTAGAGCAGGGCCTTCGCGAGTGTTGAGCTTGTTAAGTAGGACATCCGATGATTCTGCTGCGGCATCCGCCCCAATGGAGTCGGCGGTCCCATCAAAGAGTCCGTCCAAGCTATCGTCAGCCTCAGCCTTACCGTCCACGGCAGCTGCCTGAGCTGAGACTGCCATGGCCACACGCAGGGTCAGGACGAGCGTGATTAGGGCTCGCCAAGCCGGTCCGATCCTCATTTGTTGACTTTCTCCAGGTATTCCTTGGTAAAAACGATATCGCCCAACGCCGCTAAGGAAACCTTTCCTATGCTCACCTTAGTCGTCGCGTACTGTTTCTTTCCGTCAATTTCCTTGCTTTTAAGGTGATCCAGGATCACCATTGTCGAGGGCACATAAGCCCCACCGATTTTCTGGTAGCCCGGGATTGCCGTGGTCCGCATGAGTGCACCGGAGAGGCTATAGTCCTCGTATTTCCTCAATAGGCCGTCCGCTGACACCCATATTTTCATCTTGGGGTAGGGCACGCTGTCGGAGACAGCTTTCAGGGTAATCACCTCGCAATCATAGACACCCAGCTTCTGGAACTCCGAGTCTACGGGAAAGTAATCCTTTGACAGATTCGAACGCGAGAAGTCGGAATTCTGGGCGCTCGAGCTCTGGAAGCGCTCCCGGGCGCTGGAGAAGGTATAACGTCGCCCTACTGGGTCATATAGCCATATCCCATCACCAGTTTTGAGATATCCCTTACCTTTGTCTACATCCGGCTCAAGTACCAGGATCAAGAATTGATCCTTCCGGTCGCGCCTGAATAAAGCAGCAAGGGTAGTGGAGCTTCCCCCCCCTGGGATGCTCTGCTCAACTTTCAACTCAGCCGAAAAGTCATTGTTCTTAAATGTCAACAACTCATCTACGGCTTGCAAGATCCGTGTGGCTTTGGCCGAGTCGAACTGCGCATGCAGCAGGGAAGCCACTAGGAACGTCAAACCCAACATGGCTCTTATCCTCATCTCACCACCCTTAAAGCGTGTGCCGGATCCAGGCCCGCGCAGCGCCGAGCCGGTAACCCCGAGGCCATGGCCGTTACTGCTAGCATAATGGCCAGACTGGTACAGACAGACTGTGCGTCGATACCGAACCTCAGCCGCCCCTTCTCCAAGAACATCCCAGCTCCCTGAAAGTGACTTAAGTCCACACAAGAAGCAAGAACCAGGATGCTGCAGCCTATGGCGAAACCCACTGCCGCCGCCGCCACAGCCACAATCAAAGCCTCAACCATCAACGAGGCGACCACTCCGGACCGCGAGGACCCCATGGCGCGCATGGCCCCTATCTCCCCGGTCCGTTCACGCAGCAACATCCGGATAGTATTGTTAATTCCCACCGCAATAATGCCCAGAAATAGCAGCAGCACAGAATAGGAGATGGCCAGGAAGGCTTCGGTTGTGTCACGGATTTGACTCAATTGGGCGTCCACGTCTATGATCGCCAGGTGAAAGCCCTGGTTGGAGTCGATGGCCGCCTTAAGATCGGCTTTTGATCCCAGCTCGGGGAATGCCGGTACGCTACGTCCCAGGGCGACCCTCAGCTTCCGGGCGCTGGCTTTCAGGCGCCCGGTATCCTTCATGAACACAGCCACCTCGGAGGCGAAATTTTCCGGTACCCCCATGGCCCTGTTGAGTCCCCTGCGGTTGAGGTAAGCCGCGTAGCCGAAGATCCCGGATTCATCGAAAATGCCGGACACCGCCAAGGTCACTAAATTATTCTGGCCGCTGGCAGTGGTAAGATATAGGAGGATATCATCGCCAGCCCGGCACATAAGGAACTCGGCGGCATCGCGGCTTAGCAGGACACCGTTCTCGGCCCTGAGGCCCTCCCAGCCTCCCTCGATGAACTTCATGCGCGCAAGTTCGGCCGCCTCGGCGTCTGGATCCAAACCATTCAGCCTACGCTGGCGAACCGAATTGCCGTTGAAGTAGAGCATACAATCCATAATATAGTAGACGCTGCGCGGGTAGGCGCCCCGCGCACCCGGCATGGCCTCAATAGCCAGACGGGCTATTCTGTCTGCGTCAGGGAGACTCCTATCCCAGTTTACATAGCCAAAGAGATTAATGTGCCCTGAGTAATACCGAGCGGCCTTATCCCTCAGTGAGCCCACCATAGATTCCATGACTCCTGATATGAAGGTCATGATAGCCATAGCCATGCAGATTGATATGATGATTGCTGAATAGCGATTACGTTGGTAAAGTGCATTTCGAGCCGCGATCCGGAGGTAGGCCCTCATACTCGGCTCATGGCCTCCGCCGGCTGTATTGACAGGGCCTGGCGCAGTGGCGGCCATAGGGCTAGCAGGCTCATGGCCAGTGTGGCCCCCACACCGATGCCGACACTAGTTGGTGTGATGGGTGGGGCGAAACGAGGGCCGCCGAAGAGAGAGGCTAGCAGCTCATTCCCGAGCGGAGCGCCGCCGGCCGCTTCTAGAGCAAAGCAAAATGCAGATGCCGCGGTCGAGCCGACGGCGGCAGAAGCGACAGCAAGCATGGTGGCCTCGGCCGCAAGAATGCCGACCACGAAGCGTCGGCGGGCGCCTATAGCACGCATCGTGCCTATCTCGTTCTGCCGCTCAGCAACAGCTATCATAAGTCCGTTCATCGTCACCAGCGATATGCCCGCCAAAAGAAAGCCTACACCTCCTATCAGGGCTGCCTGTAGCACAAACGCCGTCTGCATGGAAAGGCCTGCGGCCGAACGCCAATCCGCCAATCGGTGCTGACCGCCGCTCGAGATGACACTCCGCAGGGCCGTCGCGATCCGTTTGCCACGGGCGAGGCGCAATATGACGAAGTTCCAGGCCGTATCATCGGTCAAGGCCAAGGCGTCACGCTCCGTGGTGTCCGCCAAGACCCGCTCGACCTCGGCTAGTATGCCGGATGTTGGCAGTGCGATAGGGCCACTTTTCATGGCCTCGGATCCAATCTGGTCAAGCGGGGCGCTGAATAAGGTGTCTAGATCGTCCGCGGCCATGCTGGCGGCCCTAGTGCCTTCCGATCCCGTGGCCCCGGGTGCAGACGTCATGGCATTCCCATAGCCGAGGGTATAACCGGCCAACGATCGTACAGTAGTGGGATCGCAAAGCACGACACGATCGAGTGTTTTGTTGGTGGCCGGATAGGCGAACACTCCTTCCAATGAGACCGGTCGGAGCTTGAAACCCTTGTTCGAAAATACACTCAACTGCAGCGCCTCGCCCATCGCCAGCTTCCGCCCAAGGGAGCCTTCCAAGTTATGTAGCAACTCCTGATTTAGCATGATCCAGCGCTTGTCAGCAGGCGGCAAGCCGCCCTCGACGAGCTTCAGGCCATCCAAACACTCGAAGTACTTATGGGCGTCAGTCCCGAAGCAGAATACCGGTGCATTGGTCCCTTCTAGCTGGAGGACCGCGCCAGTACCGGCCACCGGCACCCAGCGCTCAACCGTAGGATCGGCTCTGAGGCGCGCTGCTAGTACCTCGTAGCCCTCGAGCGTTGGCATGACTGAGTACTCGCTCACGATCGGTACCTCATTGCCGAAGACGCCCTGGCCATCGGGCTTAGCCGGGAATACAGTCCATTCTCCGGTCAAGCAATCGATCAAGGATTCTCTTAACCCCCTATCGGCACCGATAACAGCCCCAGCGGCAACCGTAGCCAAAAAAGTCCCAGCGGCCATGATAGCGCCCAACAGGGCGGTCTTGCCCGGATGCCGACCCAGGTTCCTGGCGGCTATTACGAGGATCCTCACTCCCTGCCCTCGGCCTTCCGGCTTTTAATCGCCTCATGAATGATACGTCTATTCTCCGGATCGCGTATGAAAGTGTCGAGCCAGGCCGATATGAAGGCCGCGGCCAGGGCGATGATGAAGCCGGCAACCGCTATCGTCGCAGGCAGCCTCAGGCTGGGCCGCGGCCTTGTCAAGGCCCTCTCGACAGTGGCAAGCGGACCGACCCTCACTGCAAGGATATAATGCTCATTCGCGATTACTGCGGGATCATCCGCGAAAGCCTGAATTCGGGCGCACTCGTCCAATTTCCGGTTATAGTCGGTTATCTTCTCTTCCATCGTCCTCGCCAGGCTTTCGAGAAAGAGCGCGGACATGCCTGGCTTGAATGAGACGACAGCCAGATCCAGCTGAGTGCCCATGGCGGAAACGCGTGGGACAGGTGTTTCACGGAATTCCGGCCATTTCATGGAGGCCTCGGCATGCCCATAATCTCCCATGGGCCTAGTACTTGTTCCGCTTCCTGTGGAGATCGGGCCCGCAGTAGTCCAGGATACTCCGGCCGATTCCATCGCCGATGCCATGGCATCGTCTCCCAGTGAGAAATCCCTCGTCAGCGCCATGGCGTCGTTGTACACCGCGTAGCTGAGCCGGGATTCCTCGATCATACCTCCTCCATCCTTCGGCCTTCCGAAAAGGGACAGCAAGTAAATCGCGGCCCCAATGAGGACGCCCAAGGCGCCCACGGCCAGGATGAGGCGACGCTTCCGTATCAGCACGGCCAGGAAATCCGCGAATCCGATATCATGATCCATTCTTGCGCTCCATCATCTCTTCATATATCGCAAGATAACCCCGCACCATTCGCTCGATCGAGAAACGGCTTTCCCAAGTCGCCCGCGCGGCGTTTCCGGCGTTCCTCCGGGCGGCCGGGTTCTCCAACAGATAGCGTAAACGGCCGGCGAATTCCCGTACATCATTGGGACAGGCGAATCCATTTTCACCATCAAGCATGTCGGGAATTCCTCCTACCGCTGAGGCAATCACGGGGACTCCGCAGGAGAAAGCTTCCAGGATAGTAATAGGCTGGCCTTCATAATCGCTTGGAAGCATGAAAATGTCAGCGTAATGCATGAGTCCGCCGGCATCGCTGCGCTCTCCCAAGAAATACGCATTGGGAGGCATGCTCGGTAAGGTTTGTTTTTTACCTATCCAGACGAAGGCCATGTCAACGCCCAGGAATAGCCTGGCCACATCAGCGAACAGATCCCAGCGCTTAGGCGGCGCGACACGAGCAACACACATAACCAGGAAGGCATGCCTGGAACGTATCGCCTCCAGCTCTTCATCCTTGCGGTTAGATCTTGAATGGTCAGGGCAGGAATTCTCGACCAATACAGTATTGCGTATCCCGTGCGACCGCATGTTGTGCTCGTCATACGCGCTGACAGGCACGAGCTTGCGCGCGTAGGCACATAGAACTTTTTCCACGGGAAGGTACTGCCGATTGGCCTTCAAGATCGTGTCGAACCCATGTATGGTGTAGATGATGCGATCCCTCTGCGCGGCTAGTGACAGCCGCCCCAGTGCGCCGGCCTTCGAAGAATGCAGATGCACGATATCGGGCCGGTATTTTGCATACGTCCTCTTGATGCAGGCTATGGCCGGCAGGTCGTGTCGCAAGTCCACATTCCTGATGAAGTGCGGACACGGTTCGCGCATGATCCGCGGGTCGATCAGGTCCCAGAGCTGCCCGCCCGGGTCGGACATGACCACCACTTTGTGGCCGAGCCCGACCAGGGCGTTGGAGAGGCTTATCAGCACCGATTGAGCCCCGCCTAGTTCTGACAGCGTGATAGCCTGGAGGATCCGCATCTTAGGCGGCCTCCCGAGGCAGCATCCCCGCGTAAAGAAGAGGCAGGAATCTCGAATTCATCATATCCGGCACGAAGAATGATCCGATTAGGCAGCACAGAATGGCGGCCGCCTCGGCGGAGAGCCCGTGCCGCCGGATTCCCCTTACCTGCAGGGACACTGCCAATACGGCCAAGGGCAGCCCGCCTAGCAGCCCGAGCTGGGCGAGTAGTTGTAGAAGCGTCATGTGTGGGAACTCGGCGCGCGTGTAAGGTGAATTGGCGTAATTTTCGAAGCCCGGCCCAATGCCTAGGAGGGGGTAATGGATGAAGTTATCCCAACCGGAAGCATAGGTTCGGAATCTCCCGTTGTCGGCCAGGATGGCCTGCCCTCCCCTCGAATAGGAGAGATAAGCCGCTGCAATGAAGAGCATCAAGGCCATCCCCGCGATTGCGATTACATAACGCAGCCTCAGGCTATGCATGAACCTCCAAGCTATGGCCAGTCCCATGGCGGCGCCGGCGGCCGCCAATCCCGTCCTGGCGGTGGTCAGGGCGGAGGCCGCCAGGAGGAAAAGGGCGGCCGCCAAGTTCAATGCGCCGCTGGAAAACGCGGCCATGCAGGCGCCCACTGCCAGGTAAAGCGAAAGAAAGCTAGAATCGTTGAAGATAGCGCAGAGCACGGCGCGATCGGGGAAGACCTTCACAGTTCCGATAGCCTGGCCGCCTGCCTTGTAAAGAACGAATTGGATGCACAGGGCGAAAGCCATCGACAAGGATGATATCGTCCAGCTGCGCCTTAGCCGGTCCCTATCGATCTGCCAACCGGATACAAGGATTGCTACCAGGATGAAGGCAAAAACATTGGCCGTATCGTGCATGGCGTCCGCGGGGTAGGCGGATAGCAGGCTCGAGGCCAGCACGGACGTTCCCGCGACGAGGGCCAGCACTGGAATAAACATGCCTGCATCGCGTAGAGGAAGCCGGTCGTGCCGCGATCTTTTCATGGAAAACATAAAACTGAACGCGCAAAGGGCGATGAACAGGATGTTGAACCAGGAAAGCGGGAAAGCTCCGTATTCGCCTCCGGCAATATTACGGAAAGAGGATGGCACGGCCCAGACCATGAGATGGGCCAGCTGGTCGCGTACGCCCAGGCCTCGGTTTGTGAGCCAAACCAGCATCAGCGCGGATGAAGCGACGAATACCAGCGGGGCGGCCGGATGCTGAAAGAGGTAAAGTAGGGTGCTCGAAGAGAAAGAGGCGCTAATGGCCACAAAGGTGATTTCTCGACGATTCACGTTCTCCCCCGCGTGGCGCCGTAGAGCTCAAGCCATACATCGGCTATCCTCTCCGCGTCGAAGCGTTCCCTACTATATTCCTGATATTCCGGATGAGGCAAGCGCCCTTCCAGTTCCCGCTCCCGCATCAGCCGCGCCAGCGCGCCGGAATCCCCTCGCGGGAAGATATGCCCGAAACGCCCGCCCTGCAGGATCTCGAGTGGACCGGCGCAATCGCTTGCGATGACCTCCAGGCCGGCCGCCATGGCCTCCGCGATTGAGAGACCGAATCCTTCATTGCGGGAGGGGGCCACCAGACAGTCCGCCGCGCTCAACCACTTCTCAGGCCTGACAGTCGAACCGATCCAGGAGAAACCCGTGTCCGTGTACCGTCGCCGAAGATCCGGTCCGAGACTTCCCTGGCCGACCATGATCAACCTGGATAGAGAACCCTCGGCCCGGATGCGCTCGAAGGCCTCCGCCAAGAGATCGACGCCCTTTACCAGCTCGAAACGCCCGAGATAGATGAAAATATAAGCATCATCGGGGATACCCAACTCCGCCCTGACTGCCTGCCTATCCGCTTCACCAACTGCATTGAACCTGGACCACTCGATGCCGTTCGACACGGTCAGGATTCCATGCGGGCCGTGAATGCCCGCTGTTCGAAAGATGTCGGCCGCCGGTTCGCTCACATGGGTAAAAACATCGCAAATGCGTGAAGCCGCCTTGTAGGCTACCAGCATCACTGTATTCTCCGTCTCTATATCGCTGTGGGCAGTACAGACCAGCCGCCTAATCCTGCACACTAGGCGGCAGGCGCAGGCCATCATGTTGGCATGGATCATGTGGGAATGCACGACATCCGGCCGCCAGCGGCGCACGAGCCGCGCCAGATTTAGGACATCCCCGGCGCATGCGTGGCCGCACTTCATTCCCAGGCTCTCCACAGCCACACGCGGATCAATGGCCACGCCGCCGGAAGGCGGCGTGTCAGTCATGGAGACTATGCGCACCTCGTGGCCCCGCCTCGCCATGATGCCGGACATGAGGGCTAATTGCCGTTCGGCCCCTCCCAGGGCCAAGCCGGTCGTGAGGTAGAGGATCCTCATCGCTGGATCATCCTCTTGAGCGATTCCTTCATGGCCATGAAGCCGAGGTAGGTCGGCAGGCTGCGCTGGAAAAGGTACCAGCCCCCGTTCAACAACCTCATCTTGTAGAGCGCGATCGATCGTTCCATGAAGCCCCGGGCCTTTTCCTGCCTTCCGGCTTTGGCCGCATTAGCCGCTGCCTGTAATAGTGCCTTGGCCTTCAGCCTGTCGTAGGCCGCCGCAGTGCGCCCCTCCGCCGGCTTTTCCTTGAGGAGTTCTTCATCTATCAGGTCGAAATACACGGGCAGCTCGTCCCGGTTGTCCCAGTAGGCCGATCCTTGGGCGGCGCTCCGGCGGTACAGGAAGAGCCGTTCGCGGACGATCGCCAGCCGCCGCCCGGTCTTGAGGTAGCGTATCCAGAGATCCAGGTCCTCGTTGGACGGATAGCGATCAGTGAAGGCTCCCAGATCCAGAAGGACACGCCTGTAGGTAAGCAGGGTGGGGCAGGCGAAGGGGTTGCCGCGTTCGAGCAGGATCGGGAGGTATTCATCGAGGCCGCCCACGAACCAGCGTGATCCTCGCTGAAAATCTGGGCCTATGGGATAGGGCATGGATTTCGAAGGATTCCCATAGAATATCCTGTACGATGAGAAGGCTGCTGCAGCGCCGCTTTCTTTCAACGCCGCATATTCGGCGCTGATGAGGCCTGGACGGTAGAGGTCATCGCCATGGAAAACGCAGACCAGATCTGTATCGGCTCGGTCAAGGGCTCTGCGGATATTGCCACAGTATCCGATATTCTCCGGATTGACCTGGAGCTCTATCCTTGGATCCCGCTCGCTTATGCCTCGAACGATTCTGGACGTGCCGTCCGATGATGCATTGTCCTGCACCAGAATGCGTAGGTCCTTCCAATCTTGAGCCTGAATCGAAGCGATGGTATCCGCGATGTATGGCGCGGCGTTGTAGACCGGCAGACAGACGCTTATGATTTGCTTGTTAGAGGCCATCCTCATGGCTCATCTTTCCCTATGCGCGGCTGAATTCTGATTACCTTAGCGGGATTCCCGGCAGCCACGGCGTAAGCTGGTATATCCTTAGTCACCACCGAATTCGCCCCAATTACTGCGAACGGCCCTATTTCAACTCCAGGGAGGATACATACGCCCTCACCAATCCATACGCACTTCCCGATTTTTATACCGCCTTTCGAATACAAGCTCCTGGCGACAGGTGGTAGATCAGCTTCCGCGCTTTCGCCTCTTCCATGAGAATGATCGGAGATAAGAACCTTGCTGGCGATGAGTACATTGTCGCCGATATCTACGCTATTGATAGCTGCTATATGGCAATCGTCCTGCACTATCACATTCCGACCTATTCTTATTCGCGGGGAAAACGCTTGCCCATAATACCTGTCTATCGCTTCGAGGCGCAGCCGACGGCCTGCATTGAAACCATCACCAAATTCGATATAGCGCAGCCCTTTCAATCCTGCGTCCCGTGCTACATGGAAATTTGCCCCAGTGCTCCGAGCCCTAGTCTTCGCACGAGCCGATACGGCTCCATCCGCCAACCTCTGCAGTAGATCCAGCATTCCCCAAGGAGTCAATGAGGCGGCCACTCGGAAAATATTGTCTTTGGGGCTCATTTCAACAATCCTCTCCTAATAGCTAATAGCCGTATTATTTTCCTAGGAGCCATCAAAACTGGATATAGTCGCAACCAAGCAGATATATATGATAAGGATTCCGGAAACAGATATCGCGGATCTATTCCAAAATTTCCTTTTCCCGCTTTTTCCATAATAAGCCAATACCTCAAATGCCTTGCTATCGTATCTGAAAAAATTCGCCTAGCCATCTTCCTTGGTAACCCCGCCCGCACTCCAGTGCCATACAACAGTGCATGCCAGTTCCTACAAAACACCTTAAATAACTGGTACCCTCCGCTATTGCCTGCCCGGGCCGCCACACACGGACGCCCGATCAGTACCGATTCGCCAGCGTTGAGGGCCGCTTCATAGGCGAGGTATGCTTGCAACAAGTTAGTTCCTATATACTTTTTAGGATTCTTTATTTCTTTCACAGCTTTAGAGTTGAATACTAGAGTAGATACAAATGTAACGTAGACTCCTGCAGTCTGAAGGACACGATGCGTCCCCGTGAGTACCACTTCAGGATCCACCGGCATAGCCGGTGCTCCACACTCCTCAGCTTTTGCTACATCGAAGAAACCGCCGCAATGGTTCAATATGATCAAACCCGCTCCGGGATTCCTCTCAGCGACTTTCATCACATTACTGACAGCGCCCGGCAAGACAATATCGTCATCGGACATCAGCCAAATAAAATCTGTATCAGATGAGTAAAGACATTTAAGAAAGTTAGCATCAGGACCGATATTTTTGTCGTTTTTTATATATCGTAAACCAGCTAGCCTACGAAGATAGCTCTCAACCACTGCCTGGGTTGAATCAACTGATGCATTATCGCATACAATTATTTCCAATCCTGGGCACTGCTCCCGAACCAGGCTTTCCAAGCATTCGGCTAAATATGCCGCACGGTTGAAAGTCGGTATTGCAATTGTCAAGCGCATACCATTCCGATCCTTATTTTCTTAACCTTACAGGCCAACAAAAGAAAGGCCCAAGGCAGGGTCATAATAAAACTGGTTAGAAAGCCGAGAAAGTACATTTCGATATTCATGAAACGGGCGCATAGAATAGAACTCGCTATTGTCCAAGCAGTTCCGGCGATGCTGAGAGCCACGAAAGGTTCTTCCTTGAATCCTCGCAATACAGTCGCTATTGTGTTCAGAATCATTTGCATCATCCAGGCAGAAGCTACGATAGCTAGGCCGTTTATGGGCAGGAAACGATCGCGTATGCCCAAGCTTCCCCCTATAATTCCCAGGCCCACTATGAACCCACCTACCCCAAAGGCATAGGTCGTTAAGGAGAGCAGACACCTCCTTACCGCCAAGTTGCGTAACTCTATCCATGATTTCTTTTCTATGAGAATGTTTATCCGTGGTATGGCGGTGTATATCCAGACATTCGCCAGGGAGAAAGCCGCACTCATTATGCTCCAAGACAGGCCGACCTTTCCGGCAGCTACTTCTCCACGAGCCTTGAGCATTATCGGAACGTAAAATTGTAGGCTGAAATAGCCGCATGCCCAACTGAGAGCATATCTCCATAACAACTTGAGAATGCCGCGCAGCCACTCCTTCTCGGAAGCACCAGTCGCAACAGTAGTTCTATAGGCAAAAAGGAATTTCCTATATTTTAGGATGGTCAGACAACCTAAGATGACGTTGGAGGAAAAGGCGGATACTGCAAGAGCGTACAACCCGCAGCCACTGGCCAGCATCGCTATCAGGCAGGTCGAATTTACTATTGCGCCCAAAGTCTTGATCGATTGAATGGTCGAAATTTCATCGCATCCCTCGAGGAATGACTGAACCACATTAAGGATCATTCCGATCCCGGCGGCAATAAGATAGATACACCACGGAAAGAGCCATGACCAGGTCCGGCCTTCCTTTGTAAAGAAAAACAGGGCTACCGCCATAATCACAGGCATGAATAATGCCGTCGCCATACCAATCCATTTCATGGAGAAACGGAACAAGCTCATCAGCTTCTCAATACGTTCTTGTTCTCCGCTCAAGCGCTTATTCCGGTCAAAATGGAGAAAGGCAAATTCATGAGCCGCGAATTGCATAATAATATTGGTGAATCCCATATCGGCGAAGGTCGTGAGCGCTGATAGGCTTATTATAGTAAACCACAATCCCTGCTGCTCAGGGCTAAGGAAGGCAGGAATGCAATAAACCGAGACAACCGGGCCTGCCAGCAGCCGCCAAAGCTGATTGATGCCCGATATGATGACGCCCTTCCGGCGTAGATCGCTGGGCATCTATTCCTCCCTCAGGGCCGGGATTTTTTTGATCCAGAAATCGCGGTCGTATTTATACCATGCATGGCAACCTGTAGGTAGGCGCCCCAATTTTGCGTACTCCAAACTAGGATTCTTCTCGAAAGAAAAGGCCCGAGCAGCGTCCAAGTCGCATACCCTAAATGCAGGATTGAAAAACGGCGCAAAGACACTCCAAAACACATCTTCATTGACCCGCGCAAACATGCAGAATACATGTGCCCAGCGCAGTCTGATTCGCTTCCCGATTTTCATCAAGATCCATAGCAGCATTAGGTTCTTTAGACCATACATGGCCCTCAGGGAATCGAATCTAATTTGGTCAACTGTTATTTTCCTGGACTGTAATACGGCCAGGGAGGCGCTTACCCGCCTCAGGCTGAATCCTCCATTACGAACATCGAGATAGCCCCCTTCGGGTGCGCCTGATTCGATGAGAGCGCCGTAATAATCATATTCCCCGATGATATCGATTGATGGTGCTATCAGTATAGCGTCTAATTGGCAGATAAGTATGTACTCATAATGCATGAAGCGTTCGTAGAAACTTTCTTGCAAGAGTAGACGGCTATAACTCCATAAGTCCTTAAAAAAGTGATCATGGAACCTCTCTACCCTGAAACACACTCTTCTTCCACATGCCCGCACTAACATTTCCTCAATGGACGTCAATGGCAATGACATCGGACATACTACGACCACATCCATACCCTTGGCAGAAGCTAGTGATATCCTTATGGAAGCGGCCTCGTCATCACTCAACCGGATGGAGTATATCGGAAATACTATGGCACGACTTCGAGACGCATTGGAAGATCCGTCAGTCATTGACAATCTCCCTCTCAATTACTTCAACGAAACCCTCAGCTGAGAACTGCCTGGCCTTCGCGCTGATCATGTACGAGGCCATGGCTTTCTGGCGCTTCCCGAATTCCTTAGGCCCGATTGACTTAAGATACTCATACAAAGATCCGTAATCCTTAAATCCATCACCATCTATGTACGTGTCCTGATCGATCAACGCGGAAATGTTCGGTGCACCTCGGTACACTGGAACACAGCCAGCGGCCATGGAATCGAAAATCTTCTCAGATATGTATCCAGGGATGTCTCTCGAATTTTCATAGCAAATAGAAAATCGGTAGCGCGACATTACTTCATATTTAGAGCGGACCTCTCCGCGGTATGAAGGCCTCTTCTCCCCAAGAAGCCTTGTCAGAGGCTTTAAAAGGTTTAAAGCCCTGATCAGCTTCGGCCCTGTGAAGCGATAATGCCGCCAGCCCTTGCCATATAAATCAAAATCATTAGGAGCGTTGTCTTCAAACCACTTAATAGCCCGCCTACGCTCCGAGTAAAGCTCGCGCGGATCATGACTAGACTTATCGCAAGCGATCATTACCACCAATCCGGGCCTCTCACCGAATCCCTTTCTAAAAGACACCGGATCAGCTGCGAGCCGATGCGGAAGTCTACACAACACGTATCGACTCCCATCAACCAGAGTATCGACATAAGTGAGGATCTTTCGAAATGGCGTGTGCTTAACCTTTTGGTACTGAGATGGGTTAATAAGCTCTGTCTCGGTCAAGATAAGGTAGCAGGGTATACCGTCACACGCGTATCTAGACGGGGAAAAACGCGGATCATCTGGATAATCAAAAAAAATTACTTTATCAAAGACTCTGCCCCTATACATGTCGAGGGTATCCAAGGAATGACCCTGCGATTCAAGCTTTTCCCTCAAGTAGCGCACTGGATACCCTAGGTCCTCGCCGATGCCATAAGCGCGTGCATCGAACAGTCTGTTCCTCGAGAAAACCTTGTAGTTATTCCAGATGCCGATCCTCACATTCGCTCCTTATCGTCTTCATTGGTTCTTCGCACCACTCAAGAAGGCTGCTATCTCCGTCGCGTCGCGGGCCGCCGCTATGTGCGGAACACCCTCCAGTCCGGTCAAAGGGCCGAAACCGAACCCGTAGGTGACCGCCATGAAGTCCATTCCGGCCGATTCGGCGCTCTGGGCGTCGGAAACGGTGTCGCCTATGTAGATCGCCTGGCTCGGGTCGTCCAGACCCATGTCCGACAGCGTCAGCCGGATGATGTCCTGTTTCCGTAGACGGTTTTCGTTATCGGCCCCGTTGACAGATTCACAGAGAGCCCCGAAGCCGAAGTGATCTACTATCAGCGTGGCGTAATCCGCGCGTTTATAAGTCGCGATGCCTATCCGCGTGCCGCCCCTCCTGACCTTGGCCAAGGCTTCCAGGATCCCGGGATAAGGTCTGGCCTCCAGGAGGTGCGCACCCTTGTAGTGCTTCCTGAAAATCTCCGCCGCGGCCTGAGCCTCCGCAGTGTCCAAGCCGTACTCCCTGGCGAAGGACTCTTGGATTGGAGGCCCGATGAACGATCGCAGGCGCTCCTCGTCCACCTCCCGCAGGCCCAGCTCGGCAATGGTTTCCCTCACCGCGGCGGAGATCCCCGCGGTAGTGTCCAGGAGGGTCCCGTCCACGTCGAAAATAGCGGCCGCGTAGCTTCTCATGCACTGGCCTCGAGGTAGGCCGACGGAGTAATGAAATCGACGGTGATGCGACTGGATAGGCTGCTGAGCTGGGACCGTACGGCTTCGTTGCGCTTCATCACGTCCTCATCGCAATAGAGATACTTCACATAATCGCTGCAATAGTCAGCTGCCCCACTGGACGAGTAGCCGTCGAAGCCCGCCATCGCCACCCTCGATTTACCGGCCCTGGCCAGGGCCTTTAGTAGCATCAGTGCTGGATTGTCGCGGACGACCTTCTCCTCGCACATCAAGGACTTGAAATCCAGAAGGAAATCTATCCCCTGGGCCGCATCACTGATGTTGGAGGTGCAGATGACTTTCTCCCTCCTGTCGGGCGAGTGTATCCTGTCGAAGAACTGGTTGTACCGCTTCGGATTCCCCATGAATACGAAATCCACGTCGAAATCATCGGGCACGAAATTTATGGAGAAGACCAGTGGCTTCCGGGACTCCAGGTAATCATCTATCTGCCCACGATTCCTCTCCAGGGAGGCGCCAGGCGCGATCACCAGCACGTCCCGGCCGGCTATC
This sequence comes from uncultured Spirochaetales bacterium, assembly GCA_964470375.1. Lineage (GTDB taxonomy): Bacteria > Spirochaetota > Spirochaetia > Treponematales > JBGSOB01 > CAYNQK01. The sequence continues at coordinate 16,282 of CAYYCP010000031.1, read as the reverse complement.
AAGGCGCCCAGCCGGGCATAGGCGTCATGGTCATCGTACTCGCGCAACTGGAAATCCTCGGCCAAGTGCTCGATCAGATCCTTTTTATAGGATAGCCGCTCCTCGCGCGGGATGCGCTGCAGGATGGCGTTTATCGACTTGACGGAGAAGGTTTTCCTGGCGATGAGGTTCTTCACGTAGTCGGGATGGCAGTCGTTGAGGGCGGCGATGTAGAAGAGCAGGGAGTAGCCCCAGTAGTGTCGCTCGTATTCCTTCATGATATCCACATCTATGGACTCTAGCAGCTGATCGATATCGTAGGTGCCGCCGTGCCAGCGATTCATGTTCATGGCCAGGAGCTCGGTGTTGGCGTTGCCCGCGCCCTTGCCCATCCCATATAGGGAGCCGTCCAGAAGGAGGTGCCTAGAGGCGTCAATGTTGGCCAGCTCGATGCAATTGGAGTAGGCCAGCTGGAAGTTATTGTGCGAATGGTAGCCTATCATGGTATCGGGCCCCAGGCTGGCATCCATCATCTCGAAGAAATGCAACAACTGCTCCTTGTGCATTAGCCCGTACGTATCCACCACAGACACCGAGTAGGGCCCAATGGCCTTCAGCGCATCCAGCAGCCGTTCCATCTCCTGGTCGCCGTAACTGGTAACGGACACGGGCTGGGCGAAGACCCGATAGCCCTTGGCCTTGATGCCCGCACAGAACGCCACCGCGGCGTCCATGTCCTTCTTCTTGAAGATAACCCGAATACCGTCCAGAACCGTCTCGCCGGCCGGTTGGACATGCTCGAGGCCACATGTCCCGTAGTCAATCATCCCGACAATCATCGAGCCATGCTTGTCGACGTTTTCCATGACCGGATTGAAAGAAGCCGGGTCCGGCCTAATGCTCCGATCGGGATCGAATCCAACACGCTCATCGATAAAACCAAGCTCGATCACGTCTATGCCAGCTCGCGCGAGCCGCGAGACGATGCTCTTGATGCTCCCGAGCCCGAAATTCCACTCATTCACGAATCCGCCGTCGCGGAGGGTGCAGTCGAGTAGCTTTATCGATTTCATGTACCGCCTTCCCTGTATGCATTGGCCTCATGCTCCTTTTTTGTAAGGAAAGGATGCATCTCATCGAGCGGAGCGGAAACCATCCTCCCGTCGGGCAGGAGTTTGGAGGAGGATTTCGGTGAGAAGGGCTGCGCCTTGTCGACCAGCACCTCGCAGAGGATCGGGGCGTTGTCGGCAAGTAGCCTGTCGGCCAGGCCGACAGCCTGGTCCGCGTTGGCCACCCGCAGGTAGGCCAACCCGTAGGCCACCGCTAGTGCCCGGAAATCCGGGAAGCCCAGCCCCGAGGCCGGGTCTATGCCGGCGTAGCGGCCCTTGAAGAAATTCCCCTGGGTCTGCCTGATCGAGTGGTATCCGCCGTTATTCACGACAACCAGCTTGAGCGGCAAGCGGTTGTGCGCTACTGTGGCGAGCTCCTGTACGTTCATCTGCAGGCTGCCGTCGCCCTCGATGCAGATGACCTTGCGCCCATCCAGGGCGCGGCAGGCGCCAATGGCAGCGGGAAGCCCGTAGCCCATCGATGCGCAGCCGGAATTGGTAAACAGCCTCTGCCCGCGCTTGATCCGGGCCGTCTGGAAGGGTATGACGCATGCCGAGCCATTAGAGCATACGGTCGTCTGGCCCTCAGGAAGATCCCCGAGGAAGGCATCGAAAAAGGCGTAGGGATTCAAGCCTTCGGTCGGGGATGCTTCCGCCGCGGCGGGGTACTTGCCCGCCATCTCCCGGCACCACGCCAGCCAGCGGGAATCCGCGGTGTATTCCTTCCTGTACCCGGACGACAGCACGGCCTCCATGAAAAGGCGGCAATCGGCGATGATCGGCAGGTCGACGCGGAAGGTCTTTTTGCGCGTCTCAGCCGGGTCGATGTCGACCATCACCTTGTACGCGCCGCGGGCCACGTCGTCCCAGGCGTAGCCTATCTGCCTCAGGTTCATCCGGCAGCCCAGCACGAGCAGCAGGTCGCAATTCTGGAATACGTAATTGCCCCCGCGGGTCCCGATGGTGCCCGGCCTCCCCGCGTACAGCGGGTCGTCGTCCGTGATCAGGTCGTGGGAATTCCAAGCTGTCAGCGCTGGGACATTCAGGGCCCGCGCGAACTCGGGATAGAGCTCCGCTGCGCCGGCCAGGCGCACCCCGGCCCCGCCTATCATGGCGGGCCGCTTGGCCGCCCGTAGCCGTTCCAGGAACGCGGCTACGGCGTCCATGGAGGGCGTCGCCGGATCTGCGCGCCGGGGCTCGGAAGGCGCCAGGAACCCGAGTTCTATCTGCGCCGCCTGGACGTTGAGGGGGATATCGAGCCATACTGGCCCAGGCCTGCCCGCGCGGGCCAGGAAAAGATCCTCCTCCAGCTCGCGCCGGACCGTATCCGGCTCCGTCAGCATGGAAGCCCTCTTGGTCATCGGCCGAACCGCGTCGACGATATTGAACTCCTGGTCGCCCAGCTGCCGCAGCCCCGATCCGGGCACGGAGGCCAGGGTACATTCGAATTTCACCTGCCCAGAGATCACCAGCATGGGGACCGAATCCAGCCAGGCCCCCAGAACGCCGGTCAGCGCGTTCGTGCCCCCGGGCCCCGTGGTCACGCATACGAGGGGTATCCTGCCCGAAGCCTTGAAATAGCCCTCGGCCGCGATGGCGGCCGCCTGCTCATGGTGGAAATAGGTGCAGCGCAGGCGTGGATGGTTTCCGAAAGCGTCATTGAGATGCATAGCCCCGCCGCCGGTGACTGTGAAGACATCCGCGATGCCGGCATCTGCGAGAAAATCTGCTATATAGTCCGCGACCCTCATCGCGCGCCCTCCTCGAGGTGGTACTCCCTCGTCTTTGCGATCGCCTCGGACAGGGACCTGGTTTTGAAGCCGGGGAACTCACCTGAAAATTTTCGAATATCCGGTAAGTAATCCTGATTCCTGTCAGTCGGTCGCGACTCCCCGAGGACACTAACGGGGAGGCCGCCGAAGGTCTGTGAGACAGCGTTCGCAAGTTGGGCGATGGACACGCTTTCATCTGATCCAACGTTATACGCCTCGCCCGATTTTCCACGGATCATAAGTAGAAGGAGTGCTTTGGCCATGTCGGCCGCATACATGTAGCTGCGCCTGGGTTTCCCATCACCGTTTATCCTAATGGCTTTCCCTTCCAGGCCATCGCGGATGAAGTTGCCGATGGCGAAATGGGTATCCAATGGCAGGAAGGGCCCTACAAAGGCAAAGCAGCGAGCTATGACCACCTCCTGACAGGCCTTCCTTGCGGCACATATCACGTAGAGTTCGGCCAGGCGCTTGGCAACTCCATAGGCCTGGGCCGGGTCAAGCGAGGAAGGCACACCTTGATAATCCTCGGTGAAGGCCGCTAGTCCAGCCGGTGGTTTGCCGTATACCGCCCCCGAGCTGAGGAAGAGGGTGCGCTCCGCCTTTACGCCGGACACTCGGCGTACGCCATCGACAATGGTATCCATCATCAGCAAGGGGGCTTCCGCGTTGAGGACAGCGCTGGCTTCGGCGGCCCCGTTCACCACGAAATCTGCCTCTATGAGCGAGGGATCGAAGGTCCTGACGTCGCCCTTGATGAATTCGATGTCTCCGAGCGATGCTATCTCGGGGCGCCTCCGCTTGAAAGCCTCAGGGTCACGGCTAAGGAGGGTCAGGCGTAGGCCCAAGCCCGTCTCGCGCTCGGCCCAGAGGAGGGATCCAGTCAGCCATGAGCCTATGAAACCTGTGCCACCGGCCATAAATACTCTTTTGCCACGGAATGCTTCCCAGTGCGCACCAAGTGATGAATAGATATCTTGGAAATCCTCCATCAAGATGCGATTCAAGGAAATTCCCCTTCCTCTATGTACTCTACTATCTGTCTCGCGCAGAGCCCCGCCGCCGATTCGCCGGAAAGTCGCGCTTTCTCCCAGGCAACAGTCTTCTCCAGGGCGGTTGCCAGGTCCCAACGCGGTTCCCAGCCTAATCGTGCACGGATCTTGGAGCAATCGAGCTTGAGGAAATTGGCTTCATGCGGATGCGATCCCTCATCAACGGAGTAGTCCGCCCCCGCGCCCCATAGGTCACACATTCGCTGTACGATCCACTCAACAGGCTTGGAATCGGTGTCACTTGGGCCTACGTTCCAGCCCTCTGCGTATTCAATGCCATAGTATAAGCGCTCAGCCAGCTTGATATATGCGGATAGCGGATCGAGCACATGCTGCCAGGGCCGAGTCGATCCTGGATTTCGTATCCTGACTTTCTCACCGCGACCGAAGGCCCGCAGACAATCCGGTACCAGGCGATCAGACGCCCAATCCCCGCCACCTATTACATTCCCAGCTCGCACCGTGGCGATGGCGACATGATGACTCCGGCCGTATTCGGCAGGATTGAAAAAAGAATTCCGATACGAAGCCGTCACGATTTCTGCACAGGCCTTGGAAGACGAGTAGGGATCGTAGCCGCCAAAGGCTTCATTCTCGCGATAGCCCCAAACCCATTCCCTATTCTCATAGACCTTGTCTGTCGTGATCACCAGGATGGACCTCAGCTCCGGGCATGAGCGCGCCGCCTCCAGGACGTTGGCGGTGCCGATGACATTCGTCTGATAGGTGCCGATCGGATCCTTGTAGGAATCGCGTACAATGGGCTGTGCAGCTAGGTGCATGAGCACTTCGGGCTTGAAGGCCTTCATAGAAGAGGTCAAGTTTTTGAGATCGCGGATATCTCCGAGCGCATGGCCCATGCGCTTTTCAAGGACGGACATATCGAATAGGTTCGGCTTGCTGACCGGCGCAAGGGAATAGCCCTGTATCTCCGCACCCATGCTTAGCAGCCACTCGCAGAGCCAGCTGCCCTTAAAGCCCGTATGGCCGGTCATGAAGACCCGTCGACCGCGCCAGAAAGTCGAGCCCTTCATTACCAGACTTTCCATGGCGCCTTACCCTCGGACCAGAGCCGCTCAAGCTCCTGCTTATCACGCAGGGTATCCATAGGACGCCAGAAGCCTTCGTGCCGGTACGCCCCTAGTTGGCCATCCCGCGCCAGTTCCTCCAGCGGGCCGCGCTCCCAGACCGTAGCATCGCCTTCCTTTATGTAATCGAATACGCCAGGCTGGCAGACGAAAAAGCCAGCATTGATCCAAGCGCCGTCTCCGGCCGGCTTCTCCTTAAAGGCGGCCACGGCGCTATTGGAGGACATATCGATGGCCCCGAAGCGCCCGTGAGGCTGGACCGCGGTGAGGGTGGCCAGGCGACCGGATTCGCGGTGGAATTTCAATAAGGCCATAATGTCTATGTCTCCCACCCCATCTCCGTAGGTGAGCATGAAGGGTTCGTCATCCACGTACTCTCTGATCCTCGCTATCCGTCCACCTGTCATAGTCTCTAAGCCCGTATCCACTAGTGTCACCCGCCAGGGATCAGCATGCTTGTGATGGACATGCATTATGTTGTTTGCCATGTCGAAGGTGACATCCGCCATATGCAGGAAATAATTGGCGAAGTACTCCTTGATCATGTAGCCCTTATAGCCGCAACAGATCACGAAGTCTTCCAAGCCGTGACTGGAATAGATCTTCATGATATGCCAGAGGATGGGCTTACCACCTATCTCTACCATCGGCTTGGGCTTGATCTCGGTTTCCTCGGCCAGGCGCGTGCCGTAACCTCCAGCCAGGATAACTACCTTCATGGCGGCCTCACTCCCTTCCAGCAATGAATTCTCCTATAGCCGAGAGAGCGTAGCGGATGCGCGCCTCGTCCAATCCCGGATACACCCCCAGGAAGAAGGTGTCGTTCATGGCTATGTCCGTGTTCGGCAAGCCCCCCGGCGCGACCCGATGGGGGACGCCCGCGTAGGCCGGCTGCCTAAGAAGGTTGCCGCCGAAAAGGTTACGGGTCTCAATCCTTCGGCTGTTGAGAAAATTCGTGAGCTGCGTTCTGGTAAATCCGCTGCCGGCCTTGACCGTAACCGGGTAGGCGAACCAGGAGGGATCAGCGCCCTCGGTGGCCCGCGGCAGGATGAAAAAGCGTTCGAATTCCCTGAAGCCATCGGTCCAGCGCCTGAAGTTCTCCTTGCGACACTCGATGAAGCCGGGCAGCTTCTTCATCTGCTCCACGCCGATGGCCGCCTGCATGTCGGTGACCTTCAGGTTGTAGCCGATGTGCGAATAAACGTACTTATGGTCGTAGCCCTTGGGGAGGGATCCGTACTGCCCGGTGAAGCGCTTGCCGCATGTGTCGCTCTCGCCGCCGGCGCAGTAGCAGTCACGCCCCCAGTCCCGGATGGAGCGGGCCGCCCGGGCGAGCAGCTCATCGTTGGTGAAGACGCAGCCTCCCTCGCCCATGGTGATGTGGTGGGCTGGATAGAAGGAGCAAGTGGCAATATGGCCGAAGGTTCCCACCTTGCGTCCCTTATAGGTTGATCCGAGCGCATCGCAGCAGTCCTCGACCAACCATAGACCCTTCTCCTCCACAAGCTCCATGACCGCCCCAAGGTCGTAGGGGTTCCCCAGGGTATGAGCCAGGAAGATCGCCCGGGTCTTGGGGCCGATGGCCTGTCGCAGCTGCTTCACGTCCACGTTATAGGTGCCGATGTCAATATCCACGAATACCGGGACCATCCCGTTCTGGATGACCGGATTGAGGGTAGTCGGGAAGCCGGCCGCCACGGAAATGACCTCGTCGCCCGGCTTGAGGGCCTTGTCTCTAAGGAGAGGCGAAGTCAAGGCCGTGAAGGCCACCAAGTTAGCAGAGGATCCCGAATTCACTAGGAAGGCGAATTCGCGGTCGAGGTAATCCGCGAACATGCCCTCAAATTCCTCGGAGAAACGCCCAGAGGTCAGCCAGAAATCCAAGCAGGCCTCCACTCCCGCTTGCAGCTCCTTCTCGTCGAAGACTCTGCCCGCGTAATGGACCGTATCCTTGCCGGCGTTGAAATTCACATTTGGGAACTTGATACTGTAATATTCCGCCACCAATGCTGCTATCTCAGCCCTGATCCCACGCTCGTTCTTCACACTTCTCACTCCCACTCGTCGGTTTTTATGTCGCAGGGCGCCATACCATCTTGAACAAGGCGTTCCCTGAAGGTCCGAATCATGTCTGGTGGCCCCGATAGATAATACAGAGCTTGCCCCAGTCCGCGCGTCTCTTCGCGGATAGAACCAATATTCAATACTCCTAGGCGCGCGCAGGCATCTTCCGCCCCTGCTTCCACATAAAGCACGAAAGAAAATCTGCCCTGGCCGCGGGCGCACCCGGCGATTTGATCGATGAAGAGAAGTTGATCCGCTTTCCGGGCACCATAATAAAGGCGTACCGGCGGGCCATCCGGACCTGCCACAGCCAGTTCCTCGATGAAAGGAACATAGGGCGAGACACCCGTACCGCCAGCAACCAGGACGATCGGGCGCCTGACCTGTGTATCTACGTGGAAATCGCCATAGGGAAGTTTTAACCATACGTTTTTTCCAGGCGCTAACTCGGCCTCCATTCTATGGGTGTATGCACCCTTCACACTGTAAACAACCACGATTTCTTCCGCGGCATAGCTCGAGGCTATGGAGAATACACGGGATTCCGGCCAAAAGCCTCCCGCGGGATCGTAATCGTCCAGAGCTAGGTGTAGAAATTGTCCTGATTTGAAGCGCGGTACGCGGCCCTCGGGCGTCAGGCCAACCTCATAAACGCCCTGACCATGTGGAATAATCCGCGAGACCCTTGTCCGCAGCTTCACAGGATTAGCCACGCCCACCCTCCCCACTCCCGAAGCGCTTGAGGAAATCCGCATAGGCCAAGGCGATGCCTTCCTCCAGACCAATGAGAGGTTTCCAGCCTAGGGCGGCCAGTCTTGATGAGTCCATGAGTTTCCTGGGCGTGCCGTTGGGCTTGCTCGTATCCCAGGATATCTCGCCGGAGTATCCGACGACTTTAGCCACCTTACGCGCAAGCTCAGCGATAGTCAGCTCGCTCTGCGATCCCACGTTGATGAAGTCCCCCGTATCGGCGTAAGTGGCCTTCTCCATAAGGAAGACGATGGCCCGGGCTAGGTCGTCGGAGTAGAGAAACTCGCGGTATGGCGTGCCATCTCCCCAGAGCGTCACGCCAGTTCCAGCGACCTTGGCTTCATGGAATTTGCGGATCATTGCAGGCAGGACGTGGCTTCTGGTAGGATGGAAATTATCTCCTGGGCCATACATGTTGGTAGGCATGGCGCTGATGAATTCTTCGCCGTACTGCTCGTGGTAATGCTTGCAGAGGCGTAGGGCGGCTATCTTCGCCACGGCGTAAGCCTCGTTGGTCGGCTCCAGGGGACCCGTAAGGAGGTATTCCTCCTTGAGGGGCTGGGGAGCCAGCTTGGGATAAATGCAGGAGGAGCCCAGATTGAGGAGCTTCTTAACACCATGCTCATGCGCGCAGTGGATGACATTAGCGGCGATCATGAGGTTATCATAAATGAATTCCGCAGGGAAGGAGGAATTAGCGACGATGCCGCCCACCTTTGCGGCCGCAAGGATCACATATTCTGGGCGTTCGGCCCTGAAGAAGGCTTCCACGTCCGCCTGGCGACGGAGATCGAGATCCTTGATTCCGCGTGTGACAACGTTGCGATAGCCGGCCGCCTGGAGCGCCCGGTGGATAGCCGAACCGACGAGCCCATCATGCCCGGCTAAGTAAATCTTGGAATCCGCCCTCATGGCACCCCCTCACTCTGATCGTCCGAGGGGATTGAAGCCACCTTCCCGGAGATGCACCTCGCGCTCGGCCTCGTCAAGGTCGGCTTCGACCATCATCTTCACCAATTCAGGCAATGACACGCGCGGCTTCCAGCCCAGCTCCCTCATCGCCTTGGAGGGATCGCCGATGAGGATGTCCACCTCGGTGGGTCTGAAATAGCGCGGATCCACCTCCACCAGAATCTCACCTGTGCGCGCATCCAGCCCCTTCTCCTCCACACCGCTGCCCTTCCATTCGAGCTCGAAGCCAGCCTCGCGGAAAGCCATGGAAGTGAAGTCGCGGACTGTGGTAGTGACACCAGTAGCCATTACGTAATCGCCGGGCTTTTCCTGCTGGAGCATAAGCCACATCAGCTCCACGTAGTCCCCGGCATAACCCCAATCGCGCTTGGCATCCAGGTTGCCGATGAAGAGCCGGGACTGCAGGCCCGATTTGATGCGGGCGGCCGCCCGGGTGATCTTGCGGGTGACGAAGGTCCCGCCGCGGCGCGGGCTCTCGTGGTTGAAGAGGATGCCGTTGCTGGCGTGGATGCCGTAGGCCTCGCGGTAATTGACGGTGATCCAGTAGGCGTAGAGCTTGGCGCAGGCGTAGGGACTCCTGGGGTAGAAGGGCGTAGTCTCGCGCTGCGGTATCTCCCGGACCATCCCGAAAAGCTCGGAGGTGGAGGCCTGGTAGAAGCGGGTCTTCTTCTCCAGCTCGAGGATGCGGATAGCCTCCAGCATCCGCAGAGTCCCGATACCGTCTACATCAGCAGTGTACTCGGGCTCCTCGAATGAAACCTGAACGTGGCTCTGCGCTCCGAGATTATAGATCTCATCGGGCTGTATCTTCTGGATCAGGCGGATGATGGCGCTGGATTCAGTGAGGTCGCCGTAATGCAGGAAAAAGTGGGCACCCTTCTCATGGGGATCCTCGTAGATGTGATCAACACGATCGGTATTGAAAGAAGATGCCCTTCGCTTGATGCCATGAACCTCGTAACCCTTGTTAAGGAGGAATTCAGCGAGGTAGGACCCGTCTTGTCCCGTAACCCCGGAAATCAGAGCCTTTTTTTTCATACCTCAGTTCCTCCGCTTTCTACTAGAGCAGAACGTATTCTGGCTTTTGTTCAGACATTGAACATGATATCACAGCATTAATACTTCTACAATAGTATTTTTTGTTCTTCGCTCTATATGAGTGCCTTGTATATATCATTCACTCATGCAAGCTGACAAATAAGCACATTATGATCATCACAGAGGGAACAACTTGTAAGTCATTATTCTGAAACTAAATCGATATCTGCAACCAAGCCAGGGTCCTATGATGGTATGTATTGCTTGAACGATTCAAGAGGAATAAAGACCCCTAAGCCGCCTCAGGACCGGAGTCTTCAACGCCCTCAGGCGCTGGCGCTACCGCCTCGACAGGGCCGCCGCCGGGCACTGAGGCGGGGAGGGATTCAAGGACATACCTCAGCTTCATGAGGGCGGCGTCAACCGCGGCTCCCATGGGCAGACATCCGCGCCCCGGGGACAGAGCCTCTACGCGCAGTCCAAAATCCGCCATCAGGGGTGGCCGGGCGGCTAGGAGGGGAGCGATGTCGCGGCGCTCCATCGATCGGCAGAGGTTGAAGCGCGTCTCGCCACGGCTTCCGCGCATGGCCGAGAAGCCGAAGAGGCGGCAGATCAGGGCCCGGCCCGGGTATACCGAGCACATGCCCGTCGCCTCGCCCTCCCAAAAGGGGCACTGGGCCCGGCCGTCTGGGGATGAGGCCCGATGGGGCTCGATTCCAGTCTCTATAATCCATGCGGCCAGGTAGAGGGCCTCGGCCTCTGATAGCTCAGGCTCGAAGCCGCGGCAGCAGGCCCCGCGGCAGCCTACAGGGCAACGTAGGCCGGAGGCCGCCTGGAAGGCACTCAGGGCTTCGGCGGCATCGGCGTAGATGGCGTGGATCCCTTCGATCATCTCACGGGAATGCCCCTCGGGAAGGCTGCCCGAAAGGGGCGGGCGACTAGGCAACATGCGTATACCTCTATTTATGCGCGGCGGTACAATAGCAGGAAAGGCTCGGGCGAAGAAAGCCCCTCAGCCTCCCGTGCCTGGTGGCGCGTCGTGAGGCGGGCGGTCAGGGCCCTCCAGGGCAGCCTTGACCCGCAGGGCCACCTCGTATGGTATGCCGGCCCGCTCGGCGACCTCCTCGGCGCTGGCCGAGCGCACCGAAGAAACGCTGGCGAAAGCGGAGATGATGGAGCGCGCCCGGGCCGGCCCCACCCCGTCCACGGCCTCCAAGCGCTCCAGCCTAATGGCCTTGGATCGCAGCCTCTGGTTGAGGCCGGTGGCGAAGCGGTGGGTCTCGTCCCGCACGCGCTGGAGAAGGCGAAGGGCCGGCGAATGCCTCGGCAGGACTAAGGGCTTGGCCGCTCCCGGCAGCCATATTTCCTCGTCGCACTTGGCCAGGCCTATCACCTCGACGTCGATCTCAAGAAGGTCCAATACTCCTCGGGCGGCGTTGGCTTGGCCCAGGCCGCCGTCGACCATGACCAGATCGGGGAGTTCGGCCTTCTCGTTGAGGAGGCGCGCGTAACGCCGGCTGACAGCCTCGCGCATGGACTCGAAGTCGTCGATCTTCCCGTCCAGGCTCCTCAGCCGGAAGTGGCGGTAGTACTTCTTGTCCGGCACGCCGTTCAGGAAGGAGACCAGGGAGGCCACCGGGTAGAGGCCGGACAGCTGGGCTATGTCGAAACCCTCGATACGCAAGGGCAGCCTTTTCAGGCCCAGCTCGGCCTTGAGGGCCTCCACGGCCTCGGGATCGCCGCCCTCTCGCAGGCGACGGGAGATGTCCTCGCGGGCGTTCTGGGCGGCCATGGCCATGGCCGCGGCGTGCCTGGGCTCGGCCGGGGTAAGGAAAGAAGCCGTCACGCCCAGCTCCCGCTCGAACCATATTCTGGGCAACTCGGAGTCCAGGGCCTCCATGAGGTAGACCGAGGGCGGCGGATGGCGGGCCGGGCCGTAGTAGGACAGGATGAAGTCGTGGAGGGTCTCGGCCTCGTCGGACAGGGATCGCGAGCGGAAGACATCACGCCCGGACATCCGTCCGGCCCGCATCTGGATGGTCACGAAGCTGACGAGGGGACCGTCCGATGCCCAAGCGATGTAGTCGCGGTCGGCCGGGTCGAAGTCGTAGACCTCGTTCTCGGGCTTGAAGGAGGTGATAGCGCGGATGGAGTCGCGCAATTCGGCGGCGGCCTCGAAGCGCAGGGCAGCCGCCTCCGCCCGCATACGCCCCTCCAGCTCGGCGATCAGGCCCTCGGTATCCCCGGACAGGAGGGCCGCGGCCTTGTCGGCCAAGATGGCATAGTCCTCCTTGGAAATGCGCCCGGCGCAGGGAGCCGAGCAGCGCCCGATGTGGTAGTACATGCAGGGAGAGTCGCGCTTAGCCATGCGCCGGCAGCGTCTGAGGGGGAAGAGGCGTTCGACGAGCTTGAGGTAGGCGTCGATGGTCTGAACGCTGGGGAAAGGTCCGAAGTAGCGCGAGCCGTCCTGAACCACCCGGCGGGTGCGGTATACCCGCGGGAATTCTTCGCCGGTGAGCTTGATGGCCGGATAGGTCTTGCCGTCCTTGAGGTTGATGTTGTAGCGCGGGGAATGCTGCTTGATCAGGGTGTTTTCGAGTATGAGGGCTTCATACTCGTCTCGGGTGACGATATACTCGATCTGTTCGATGCGCGACACCAGCACCCGCGTCTTGACGTCCTTCCGGCCGATGAAATAGGAGGACAGGCGGTTGCGCAGGATCTTGGCCTTGCCCACGTAGATGATCCTGCCGTCGGCGTCGCGCATCAGGTATACCCCGCTCTCCAGGGGCGCGGCGCGGGCGGCCGCCTTAAGGCGGGCCAATTTTCCGGTGTCGGCTTCGCTCATAAATTCCGATATTCAATGTACAGGGAAACCGTGAAAAAGGAAACGATCGCAGCCCTCGCCATCCTCCTCCCGGCCACCGCCCTGGCCCCCCAGCAGAAGGAGTATTCCCTCTTGCCCGGATCCGTCCCGGAGCATGCCCTCTCAGGCTGGACTCTCCGAGGAGCCTTGAGCCTTCCAGGTCTCGGACCCGCCCCGCGCTACGTACTGGAGGGCGCGGCATATACCCCCGGCGCTGATACAGATCTCATCATGCACTTCGATTCCCCTGGCGAGGCCCCTGCGGCGGGCGACTGGATTCTGCCGGCCCGTTCCGCCTACCAGACTGGTCAGGGCCGGTATGGGGCGGGCGCGGCTCGTTTCCTCTCAGGCGGGCAAGGCCTGTCCCTAAGTCCCGGCGCATCGGCCCTCCTGGCCCAGGGCTCGGAACCGGGCAGTTTCAGCCTGGAATTTTGGCTCGCCCCGTCTTCGGTCAGGGATGGCGAACAGGTCCTGAGATGGAATGCAGGGCGCTGGTTGGCCGGGCGCTACGAGAGTCAAGAACTGCGTATCGCCTTCTCGGGAGGCCGCCTGGACATCGCGGCGGAAAACATCTTCACCACGCCCGAGCGGAAGGGGCTGTCCCTGCACCTGAAAGGCCGAGACGCCCTGGTGCCGCGTGCCTGGAGCCACCATCTCCTGCGTTACGACCAGGACAGCGGCCTCCTGGAGTACCTCATGGACGGACGCCCCCAGGCCCTCGCCCACGCCAGCCCATCGGGCCGCGAGGAGGCCGCGCCCTACCCCCCGATGATCGGCGGCCGCGGCGACCTCGTCCTAGGCAGGGGCTACTCCGGCCTCATCGACGAGCTGCGCATCAGCCGTTCCTTCGTAGAGGAGCCGATCTTGCGTGCCTTTCCGGCGGCCGGGGCCCGTATTCTCAGCCCCATTCTCGATCTGGAGTTCTCCGGCTCGCGCGTCGCCTCGATCTCCGTGGAACGCGAGCTCAGGGGAACCCAAGGGATGGAATTCGCCTACCGGGTCGCCGACACTTTCGCCGGCTGGTCCGAAGACAGCCCGGCCTGGATACCCTTCGATCCGGATGCCCCGGTGAAAGGATCACCCGAGGGCCGCTATCTCCAGGTGGCGATAAACCTCTACCCGGACGGAAACGGCGAAACCAGCCCCTCCCTCTCGGGGATCAGGGTAAGCTATCTTCCGGATCCACCTCCGCCTCCGCCGGCCCGTCTCAGCCTGGTGCCCGGCGATGGCGAAATCCTGGTGTCCTGGACCCGCGTACCGGAAGCCGACGTCCTTGGCTATCTGGTCTATTATGGAGAAGCTCCCCGGCTCTACGGCGGTCGGGACTCCTCGGCCGGCCCCAGCCCGGTGGACGCAGGGAACGCGACCTCGCTACGCCTGGGCGGGCTGGAAAACGGCAAGCTCTACTACATCTCGGTGGTCGCTTACCAGACCGCGGCGGGCGGATATGAAGAAGGCGACTTTTCCGCGGAGGCATGCGCGCGACCCCTCAGGAAGGCGCCCTGATGTCCCCTGCCAGGAAAAGCGCCGACGCATTCGAGCGGGCCCGCCAGGCCTTCCGGATCGGGGACTATGAGAGCGCCGAGCGGGGGCTGCGGGCCCTGGTGACGGCCGAGCCCAAAAACGCCGCGGCCCGCCTCCTCTTGGGGCAGTCCTACCTCAAGCAGGACAAGTTCGATCAGGCCATAGCCGCGTTCGCCGGCCTCCTCAGCCTGGAGCCCGACAACGTCGAGGCTCTCCTCCAGTTGGGAATCCTCTATCGCATCAAAGGGCGCCTTGACGATGCGGTCTCCGCCCTCCAGCGCGGCATCCAGTTGTCCCCCGCCAAAGCCGACCTCCACTACCATCTGGGCGCAGTCATGCGCCAGGCCGGGCGACTGGAGGAGGCCCGGGCATCTTTCGAGCGCGCCGTCAGGCTCGATCCCCGCGAAGCCCTGTCGTACAACGCCCTAGGCTCTATTTTATGCCAGCTCGAGCGCCGCCAAGAGGCTATCCAGGTCTTCTGGCGCGGCCTCCAGGCGGACCCCAACAACCCCTCCCTGCATTACGCCTTCGGGCGGACCTTCGAGTCGATGGATCGCTTGGACGAGGCCATCGCCGAGTACGAGGCAGCCGTCAGGATCAGGCCCTCCTGGAAGGACGCACTCAACACCCTGGGCCTGGCCTACATGAAAACCGGTAAGCCCGCCAAGGCCATCGAGCTCTTGGAGCGCCAGGTCGCCCTTACCCCGCGCGATCCCGAGACCCTCACGACCCTCGGGCTTGCTTACAGTGAACTAGGCAAGAAAGACCAGGCGGTGGCGTGTTTCCGTCGCGCCCTGGAGGCCGACCCGGCCCATGCCAAGGCATCCCTGGGTCTGGAGCGTGTCCTGGAAGATTCCGGCGCCTTGACCGACGCCCTGGAGGAGCTCAAGCGCCTGGCGGCCATTCTGCCAGAGAACACTGAGGTGGGCATACACCTGGGCCGACTCCTGTATACTCTGGGGCATTACCCGGAGGCAGCGGCCGCCCTCCTGGCTGTGCTCAAGCGCGACCCGCGCAACGTCGACGGCCTGCGCGCCCTGGGCACGGTCTACCAGAAGAGCGGCAACACCCGCGCCGCCATGGAGTGCTTCAAACGCATCCTGGCGGCCGACCCATCGGCCCTTGACTTCCACCTGGACCTGGCCGAGCTGCACAAGCAGGCCGGGGACTGGAAAACCGCGGAATCGGAGCTGAAGGCCTATCTTTCCCAGCGCCCGGGGGATCCTCGAGCGCGCTTGGAGCTGGGGCGGGTCTACGCCGCCTCAGGAGCCCGCGACCATGCCTTGCAGATTTTCAAGGAGCTTGAGGCCGCCGGCTCGGGCCCGGAGGTCCTGGCCGAGCTTTCGGCCCTCTACCAGTCGATGGGTGACAAGGAGAAGGCTGTCCAGTCCATCGACGCCCTCATCAGCGCTAGGGGCGTGCGCGGCAATCCCGAGGACATCGAGGAGCTGAACGCCGGGCTTCAGCGCTACGAGAACGCCGTTCGCGTCTATTCCAAGGACGTGCGTGCGGCTTGGGACCGCAACCTGCGCATCCTTAAAAACGCCTTTAAGCTCAAGGAGGAGCTGGAAGCGCGGGCTGCCGCCCCGGCCGAGGATGCACCCTCGGCCCCTGCGCCTATGGAGGCAGGAAACGCCCCCCAGGCCCCTGAGGAAGAAGCCGAGATGGTGTTTCTGGATGAGGGTGAAGAGTCCATCCAAGAAGACGACTTCTTCGACGGAGAGCTGGACGTGAGCGCCGCCGAGGAGGAAATCCTTGAAGATCGCGAGCCCGCCGAAACCTTCCTCAACATCCCCGATACGGATTCTAAACCGGTTAACGGCCTCCTGGACGGCCAGGAGCTTTACGGAGACAGGGACCAACCCGGGCGCTCCCGAGACGCCGAGCCTCAGCCCCCCTACCAGTCCCACGGAGAGGCCCAAGCCCGTCACTACCCTGAGGAGCCTCCCGAATGGCTCAAGGACATCGGACGTATGACGCCCCCGGCCCTGCCCTTCAAGGAGCAGCAGCCCTACCAGTCCCCGCCCCAATATCCCCCCTATCCCCAGTACCCGCCCCAGGCCTATGC
>CAYYCP010000030.1:0-36698 GCA_964470375.1 uncultured Spirochaetales bacterium | reverse complement strand
GATGTTAATAAAAAATATAGCATCGAATAGAATGGCATGTAAGTTTATAATATTCCAAGAATATTTATTTGTGTTTCTTTTTGTTTTAAATAGAAGACCACTGATTGTCCCAAAAATAAGTAAAGACAACATATCCCGAAATGCAGATAATAAGTGCCTTGTGATATTAGAATTATATACAATAGAAAGTTCCAAGAATCCAAGAAACCATAAAATACCGAACATTCCTCCGAATATTGAGCCGCGTATCTCACTCTTAAATGGTATTTTTGTATATATCTTAATATAGTTAATAAGTAGATGTAGTAGTATTATGGTAAATACTAAAAATAAAATAGGATTGATGATCCCAAGTTTTACAAAAATGCTCTCAGGGTATACTTTCTTAAAAGATTCCGGCATACCGCCGACGTTTGCAAATATGCTTTTTAAAATAAAAAAGGAAACAAAGGTCGCAAAAAAAATAATCAATATTTTTGTTACAACTAGTATACGTTCATTTCTTTGCAGTATCAATTTTATTCTCCTCATCGTAAAATATCTGCCTGGTTCTTGCTTTAGATGTGCTTTGTAATCGAGGGGGGCGGCTAAACATGGAGACTGAAAAAACGGAACCGTTCATTTGTAACAGCTCAATTCTCCCTATCTGGCTTTACCGGGTCGTAGGGCATGAAAGTGTCATCCGTCACTTATTGTGACCCTGGGTCGTCAATTTTTATGACCCCCTCCCCACAGAGCTAGGCTACGCCCGTTTTGGGCCCTGGGTCAATGACTTTGGACGGACAGCGAAGCTAACGACACAGTATGCCGACCCTCGATCACGATCTTGGCTGCATGATGTACCAGGCGGTCTATAGCCACCGAGCTCATCAAGGGATTCGAGAAGACCGAGGGGCAATCGGCGAAGCCACGGTTCGATATATCGACTATGAAATTAGGTGTAACGATACACCTTGACAGCTTGGAGGTGGGAGTATAGAGTGGGTTTCACGGCCTTGGTACATCGATACAACATAGGGTAAGGAAGGCGGATATGAAGTTTACGGATGGTTTTTGGCGGGCTCGAGAGGGCGTAGAAATTTTCAATGCGGCCAGGGTCTACGACATCGAGATGGAAGAGAACGCCATCCGCGCCTATGCCCCCTACTTCGACGTCCAGAACCGTGGCCAGACCCTCCAGGGGCCCCTCCTCAGTTACCGCTTCTCGTCGCCCATGCCCGAGGTGGTCAGGGTCCAGATTTGGCACTTCAAGGGTGATGCCCGCAAGGGGCCTTTTTTCGATATCGATGAAGACGTCGCCTTCAAGCCCGAGCTGGGCCAGGACGACGAAGCGGCCTGGCTGCGATCGGGGCGGCTGAGCCTCCGGATCGCCAAGGGGCCGGCTTGGTCTTTGGATTTCATGGACGGTGACAGGGAATTGACGAACAGCCGATGGAAAAATTCGGGCTACGTGCGAGTGCGCGGGGGTGTGGCTCAGGACTGCATGCCCAAGGGGACGGAGACCCTGGGGGACGGGGTCTACCTCAAGGAGCAGCTGGCCCTGGGCGTGGGCGAGTGCGTATACGGGCTGGGCGAGCGTTTCACGCCTTTCGTGAAGAACGGACAGAGAGTGGACTCCTGGAACGCAGACGGTGGGACTTCCAGCGAGCTGAGCTACAAGGCGGTGCCCTTCTACTTAAGCAATCGCGGTTATGGAGTCTTTGTGAACGACCCGGGCCTGGTATCCTTCGAGGTGGCCTCTGAGAAGGTGTCCAGGGTCCAGTTCAGCGCGCGCGGGGAATACCTGGAGTACTTCGTCATCAACGGGCCGGATCCTAAAGGTGTCCTGGAACGCCTGTGCGCCCTGACCGGTCGGCCGGCCCTGCCGCCGGCATGGTCCTTCGGGCTCTGGCTGACGACATCCTTCATCACCGAGTACGATGAGAAGACAGTGACCGGCTTCATCGAGGGCATGGCCTCCAGAAAGCTGCCCCTGTCTGTTTTCCACTTCGACTGCTTTTGGATGAGGGAATACCACTGGACGGACTTCGCCTGGAACGAACGGTACTTCCCGGATCCGCGCGGTTTCCTGCGCCGGCTAAAGGAGCGCGGCCTGAGGATCTGCGTCTGGATCAATCCTTACATCGCCCAACGCTCCCGACTCTTCGAGGAGGGGGCGCGGGCTGGTTTTCTCCTGAAGAAGCCGGATGGCGGGGTATGGCAGGTAGACACCTGGCAGCCGGGCATGGGCATGGTGGACTTCACCCATCCGGGCGCGCGGGACTGGTTTTGTTCCAAGTTGGATGAGCTTATGGACATCGGGGTGGACTCCTTCAAGACGGACTTCGGGGAACGCATACCCCTTGACGTATCTTGGAGCGACGGCTCCGATCCCGAGCGCATGCACAACTACTACTCGCATCTCTACAACAAGACGGTCTTCGAAGCCATGGAAAAGCGCCTGGGGCGAGGCAGGGCCATGGTCTTCGCGCGTTCGGGTACGGCCGGCACCCAGAAGTACCCGATCCACTGGGGCGGGGACTGCACGGCCAATTACGAGTCCATGGCCGAGAGCCTGCGCGGGGGCCTGTCCCTGTGCCTGTCAGGCTACAGTTTCTGGAGCCATGACATCTCGGGCTTCGAGAGCACTGCCACGCCCGATCTCTACAAGCGCTGGACGGCCTTCGGCCTCCTGTCCAGCCACAGCCGCCTGCATGGCAATGCCTCCTACCGGGTGCCTTGGCTCTTCGACGAGGAAGCTGTGGACGTCCTGCGCTATTTCACCAGGCTCAAGTGTCGCCTGATGCCTTACCTATACTCCATGGCTGTCCAAGCGTCCGGGCGAGGCCTGCCCATGATGCGAGCCATGGTTTTGGAGTACCCGGATGATCCGGCCTGCGCCCAGCTGGACCGCCAGTACATGCTGGGGGACTCCATCCTGGTGGCCCCGGTCTTCAGTCCCGAAGGCACGGTGGAGTACTACCTGCCTGAGGGGCTGTGGACCAGCCTCATAGACGGCCGGGCCATACGCGGCGGACGCTGGATCAGGGAAAAACACGGCTACATGAGCCTGCCCCTCTTGGCCCGCGAGGGGGCCATGATCGCCAGCGGGGCATGCGAGGATCGCCCGGACTACGATTACCCACAGGACGCCCTGGTGACTATCTACTCCCCGCCTGATGGTTGGACAAGCTCCATCTGCGTGCCTCTCATGGACGGAGAGCCCGGCCTCAGCCTGGAGGCCAGGCGCGTAGGCGATAGAATCTTCCTGGAGGCGGGCGGCTCCGAAAAGCCCTGGCGCCTGGCCGTCTCCGGCCTGGAGATAGGGGGCGCGGCGGGCATGAGGCTGTCCTCTGAGGGAGATAGGGCTCTTCTTGTCCCCGAGAAGGCCGCGGGTTCTTACGAGATCGCATTGGGACGGTCCAGGCCTTGACACGCGCCCACGGACGGGGGGAGGGCCAACCTCCCTTCAGGAACGCCAGACTTCCGCTGGAGGAGAGGATCCGCGACCTCCTGGGGCGCCTTAGCCTGGAGGAGAAGCTGGGGCTGATGGCATCGCGCCAGGAGCCCGTGCCGCGCCTGGGGCTGGGAGAATTCCACATAGGCGGAGAGGCGGCCCACGGCCTGGTGACCAAAGACGGCCCTAGCACGGTCTTCCCCCAGACCCTGGGGCTGGCATGCAGCTGGGATGTGGAGCTGCTCAGGGAGCTGGGCAGCGTGGTGGGCGATGAGGCGAGGGCATACTGCCGTAGGCGCAAGGGCCTGGGTGGACTGTGCCTGTGGGCGCCCACCGTGGACATGGAGCGCGACCCGCGTTGGGGCCGCACGGAGGAGGGCTACGGGGAGGATCCTTGGCTGGCCGGGAGTCTGGCCGCGGCCCTGGCCCGCGGCATGCGCGGGGAGCATCCCTTTTACTACAAGGCCGTGGCCACGCCCAAACACTTCTACGCTAACAACAACGAGGAAGCGCGCGCCTCTTGCTCAGCCTCCATAGACCCGCGCGACCGGCACGAATACTACCTAAGGGCCTTCGAGCGCCTGTTCACGGACGCGGGCGCCCTATCGATCATGACGTCGTACAACGCGATCAACGGGATACCGGCTATAGCCGGGCCGGATCTAGGCGCTGTGGTCAAGGGCGAATGGGGCCTATGCGGCTTCGCGGTCTGCGACGGGGGCGCCTTGCCACTCCTCGTGAGCGCGCAGAAGCGCTGCCCGGACGTGGAGACTGCCGCGGCTCTTTCGCTCAAGGCCGGCCTGGACAACTTCTCGGACGATGCGGATAAGGTCAAGGCGGCCCTGCGGGGGGCTCTGGAACGAGGGCTGATAGCCGAGACGGACCTGGACGCGGCCATCGCCCGTGTTTTACATGCGCGTTTCCGCCTTGGGCACTTCGATCCCCCGGGCGTCGATCCCTATGCCGGTATAGACGAGTCCGTCCTGTGGAGGGAGAGCAGCCGGGCCTTAGCCCTGCGGGCCGCCCGCGAATCCATCGTGCTTCTGGAGCGCCGGCCCGTCGGTGGGCGGGATGTTCTGCCCCTCAGGGCCGGGGAGCTGAGGAGCCTGGCCGTCTTGGGCCCCCTGGCCGACGTGGTCTACCGGGATTGGTATACGGGCACCCCGGCCTACCTGGTGACGCCCTTCCAGGCCCTGTCGGCCCGCCTGCCACAGGCTCGCGTCTCCTTCCACGACGGCAGCGATGTGGTGGCCTTCCGCAGCCCTGCCGGCCCCTACCTTGGCAGCCGGGCCTGGTACGACAGCACGCTTGTGGCAGACCGACCTCCCGAGCGGGGCGGAGAGCTCTTTCGCCGCACGGACTGGGGCTGGGGCAATCAGACCTTCCGCTCCCTGACGAGCGGCTCCTACGTCACCGCGGAGGAATCAAAGCTGAGCGCCAGCGCCCCTGAGGTCTGGGGCTGGTGGGTCAAGGAGCGCTTTTCCCTGGAGCCTGCCGGCCGCCCGAGCGCATTCCGCCTTCGGGCTTGGAACGGCCGGCCTATCCGCATAGCCGAGGACGGTGTCCTATCCATCATTCCCGAGGGTGAATCGGCCGAGCCCAGCGAACTCATCATGGAGACCATCCACGATGGGGTGGCCGAGGCTGCCGAGGCGGCCCGGGGAGCGGACGCGGCCCTGGTATTCGTGGGGAACCACCCCCTCCTCAACGCAAAGGAAGAGATCGACCGCGTGGAGATCGGCCTGCCGCCCGAGCAGGAGAGGCTCATAGAGGCCGTCCTGGATGCCAACCCGCGCACGGTGGTGGTCATCATCGGATCCTATCCCTACGCCCTGGGAGCATGGAGGGAGAGGGCGGCAGGCGTCCTCTACGCCACACATGGGGGCCAGGAGGCCGGCCGGGCCCTGGCCGAGGTCATCCTGGGGGACTACAACCCGGCCGGGCGCCTGCCCATGACCTGGTACCGCTCGGAGAAGGACCTGCCCGGAATCATGGACTACGAGATCGCCCGGGGCGGCAGGACCTACCAGTATTTCAAGGGATCTGTCCTCTATCCCTTCGGGCACGGCCTTTCCTATTCGCGCTTTTGGATCCTCTCAGCTGCGGTGGAGGGCGCCCGCCTGGCCCGCGGGGGACAGAGCCTCATCAAGGTAGGGATCGAGAACCTGGGCCCCCTGGACGGGGAAGAGGTCATCCAAGCTTACGCCCAATTCCCTGACTCCGCCATGCGCCGGCCTCTCAAGAAGCTGGTGGGGGCGGTTCGCCTCTTTATCCCGGCGGGCGGCCGGGCGATGGCGGAGCTGCGGGTAGAAGCACGCGATCTCATGGCCTGGGACCAGCGCAGGTCGGCCTGGATCCTGGAAGAGGGACGGGTCCGCATCGTCTTGGCCGGTACGAGCGCTTTCGAATCCCTCGCGCCTGGTGAAAAGGCCGAAATAGACCTGAATATCGAGGGCGAGAAGCTCCTCCCGCGGCCCCTCTCGGAGGCCTTTAGCGCGGATTCCTTCGAGGACGCGAGGGATATTGTCCTAGGCGATGCCGGCATCGCCCCTGTCTACGGGCTCTGTCCCCCATCCGCCCTTGGCGTGAAGGCGGGGGCTGCATCGGCCTGGATTCTCTATGAGGGTTTCCAGGAGGCGAGGGGAGGGGCTCTGTCATCTGGTATCTTATTGGCCGCACGGCTGCGCCGAAGAGGATCCTCCGCCAGTGGCGGGATGAGGGTTTCCTTTATGCGCGGACCCGATGTGATCAGCGAGGAGCTTGCAGTAAATTGTCGGGGGCTTGGCCCGGAATGGGCTTTCGTCTCCATCGGCCCTATTCCCGAGACGAGCTGGGACTCGCTATCTGTTTGGCTTGACCAAGGTGTGGAAGTGCTTGATTTTCACTTTTCTGAGAAAGGAAGTACATCGATACACTTGACTCCATAGAAAAGTGGGTGTACCCTCTCGGGGATATCCCCTATGAGGCCTTGGCCGTTAGGTGTATCGATACATCTACTGTCTAGGAAGGGTAGTGAATGGGAAAGAACAATGTTCAGGGAAGGCTCCTTCCGGCAAAACGACCGATTTGGCTTTCTTCCTTTGAAATAAGCTACCGTGTCGTCATTCTCCTCCTCTTCGTCCTCCTCTTCTTCCCTGCCCTGAATCCCGCCCGTATCACCGAGAAGATCAATCGAAATCTCTCTCTGTTCAGCTCGGGCTTCTTCTATTCAAGCCTGACAGCCAACATGGGCCGGATCCTGGACAAGGGCTGGGTCCAAAAGAGCACCATGCGCCTAGTCTACTTCTCCAGCATGGCCGCCTGCCTGGGCATCATCGCCAGCGGGGTCGCGGGCTGCATGTCCGTGGGAAACGAGAGGCTCAAGCGCCTAGGTTACCTCTTCGGTCTGGTGGGGGGCCTCATCCTGGGAGCGGGCTATCTGGGCATCTCCAAGGCCCGCGCGGAATTCCTGGCCACCGCCGACCTGGCCAAGGCCAAGGCCGCCGATCCATTGGGCCTGAAGGTCCTGCTGGTATTCAGCATCATAACGCTGGTCCTCTCGGCGTTGAACCTGATCCTTTCGACCGCGCCCCAGAAGGGCCAAAAGGCCGCCATAGCCCCGCCCATGCAGCTCTTCCTGATGCTCCTGCCCTTCTTGGCTCTCGTCTTTGTCTTCAGTTACCTGCCCCTGTGGGGCTGGCGCTATGCCTTCTTTAATTACACGGCCGGCGAGACCCTGAGCATGAAGAGGTTCGTCGGCTTCTTCTGGTTCACTTACCTCTTCAAGAACCAAGCCACCGTGAACGACATCCTGCGGGTCATGAAGAACACTTTGGCCATGAGCGGACTTGGCATCCTGACCAGCTGGTGTCCGATGGCTTTCGCCATCTTCCTGTCCGAAATCAGGAGCACGCGCGTCCGCCGCATGATCCAGACCCTGACCACGGTACCTAACTTCATCTCCTGGGTCTTAGTGTACGCGGTGGCCTTTTGCATCTTCAGCACCGACGGCTTCCTGAGCGGGATCATGGTGGAAACCGGCTTATGGGACTCGGGCCGGAACCTCCTCATGGGCGATAAGCATATTTGGCTCAAGATGCTGGGCTGGGGCATGTGGAAGGGCTTGGGCTGGAGCGCCATCATGTACATCGCCGCCATCACCGGCATTGACCCACAGCTCTACGAGGCGGCCACGGTCGACGGGGCAGGGCGTTTCCAGCGCATGTGGCACATCACCGTGCCGGAGCTTATCCCCACCTACATGGT
The DNA here is from genome assembly GCA_964470375.1 of uncultured Spirochaetales bacterium. Classification (GTDB taxonomy): domain Bacteria; phylum Spirochaetota; class Spirochaetia; order Treponematales; family JBGSOB01; genus CAYNQK01. The sequence continues at coordinate 29,017 of CAYYCP010000030.1, read as the reverse complement.
ACTGCTGCTCCTGTCCATCGCCGGCATCCTGAGCAATGGCATGGAACAGTACCTGGTCTTTGAGAATCCCACAAATTCCAGCCCGATCATGGTGCTGGATCTCTACGTCTACAAACTGGGGATCGACAAGGGCCAGATACCGCTGTCGACTGTGGTGGGCATGGTCAAGTCGGTATTGAGCGTGGCGCTCCTATTCGGCGCCAACGCTTTATCCAAACTCGTGCGCGGCAAGAGCATCGTCTAGGGAAGGGACGGAATGGCGCAGAAGCGGTCAATCGGCGATTATGTGTTCGCCATCATCAATTACTCTTTCTTCATCCTGTTCACGCTGATGTGCGTTTTCCCGTTTTATTACCTTTTCATCAACACAATCAGCGACAACGAGTTGGTGCGGCGCGGGATGATCAACTTCTTCCCCGTCGGCATCCACCTGAACAACTACCTGAACCTGCGACAGGTGAACGATCTGGGTAACGCCTTCCTGGTTTCCCTGTCGCGGACGGTCATAGGCACGGTGCTGACTGTCCTGGCCTCTGCCTTCGTGGGCTACCTGATGACCAAGCAGGAGCTATGGCGCCGCAAGACTTGGTACCGCCTGCTGATCATCACCATGTACTTCAACGCCGGTATCATTCCTTGGTTCACCAACATGCAGATGCTGGGCCTTACCAACAATTACATGGCCTACATCATCCCGGGCATTGTGAACGTTTTCAATATCATGCTTGTGAAGACCTATATCGAGTCCATTCCCAAGGAGCTGGAGGAAAGCGCGGCCATAGACGGCGCCTCCTTTACCATGGTCTTCAGGAGGATCATCTTCCCGCTGTGCAAGCCGATCCTGGCGACCATAGCGGTCTTCAGCGCGGTCGGCAACTGGAACTCCTTCATGGACTCGCTGGTGCTGATGTCGGCGGCCCCCAAGCTCTACACCCTCCAGCACCGCCTGTGGATCTACCTGAACACCACCAGCAACCTACAGGCCCTGATGTCCACCAATACGAGCTCCATCTCGGGAGCCGTCCTGGAGAGCATGCAGAACGTCAAGGTCATCAAGTACACCATCGCCATGGTGACCGCCATCCCCATCCTGGCGGTGTACCCATTTATGCAGCGGTATTTCGAGAAGGGCATCATGCTGGGGGCGGTCAAGGGCTGAGCATATTCCCGCCGACCGCTGGGGACGCGGGTGAACGAAGCATAGGAAGTACGAAGGAGGAACACATGAGTCGTCGTGGATTGGCAATTCTGGCGGTCGCGGCCTGCATCCTGGCCGCCATGCCGGCGCTGACGGCCGGGCCCAAGGACATCCCGGCCAGCGTCATCCCCAAGGAGACCGTGACTTTACAGGTCTTCGACCAATTGGCCAACTACTCCGGTATCCAGACCGGGTGGTTCGCCGACCTGCTGCTGCAGAAATTCAACGTCAAGCTAAACATCATCAGCCAGCCGGCGGGTTCGGGCGTCTTGCAGACCCGCATGGCCTCGGGCAGCCTGGGCGACCTCGTGATCTGGGGGAACGACCAGGAGGATTACGTCAACGCCTACAAGGCCGGCATGCTTTTTGATTGGGACGAGGAGAAGCTTTTGGACACCTACGGTCCCTACATCAAGGCCAACATGCCCTACGCCCTGGAGAAGAACCGCAAGCTGTCCAACGGCAAGCTGTACGGTTTCGGTTTTGATGTCTCCACCAGCTCAAAGGATCGCCAGGGTTTCTTCTATACCTGGGACCTGCGCTTCGATCTCTACGAGAAAATCGGAAAGCCCAAGATCAAGAACCTGGACGACTTGGTAACCGTTCTGGAGAAAATGAAGAAGATCTGCCCCACCGACGACAAGGGCAAGCCGACTTACGGCATGTCGATCTTCAATGACTGGGACGGCAACATGGTCATGTACGTGAAGTCCACGGCCACCGCCTTTTATGGCTACGACGAGTTCGACTTCGGCCTCTACGATCCATCCACCCAGAAGTACCACGACTGCCTCGAGAAGAATGGCCCCTACCTGACCTCTCTCAAATTCTTCAATAAGCTCTACCAGAAGGGCCTCCTGGATCCGGACTCCCAGACCCAGAAGTACGACGGGCAGGCCGAGGATTTCAAGAACGGCACGGCCTTCTTCACCATCTTCAACTGGATGGGTTCCGGCACCTACAACACCGAGGCTCATACCAGCGCCGGCAAGGGTATGTACCCCGTGGCCCCCGAGCAGGCCACCCCCATCTGCTATGGACAGAACGTCTACGGCGGCAACCGCATATGGTCCATCGGCGCGGATACCGAGTATCCCGAGCTGTGCATGGCCCTCCTGAACTGGCTGTCCACTCCCGAGGGCAAGATGACCGACCTCTATGGTCCCAAGGGCGTCACCTGGGATTACGACAAGAACGGCAAGACGGTGTTCACGGAGCTCGGCAAGCTGACCTCCACCGATCCGAGCCAGCCTATGCCTCCCCCCTATTCCGGGACCTTCAAGGACGGGCGGAACCAAATCAACAACACCACTTGGGCCACTGACGCCTCGAATCCGGAAACCAAGGGCGAGACCTACAACAAGGACAAGTGGGCCAGCAACGTGAGCGCCCCCAAGTCCGATATCGAGAAACGCTGGCGCGAATGGGCTAAGGCCGCCTCCCCCGACGATTACCTTGGCGCCCGCAAGTACATTCTTTCCCCGGGCACTATGTTCTCCGAGGATCCAATCCCCGAGACTCTCAAGGTGAAGTGGAATCAGGTCGCCGAATGCATCAAGAACAATTCCTGGAAGGCCATCTACGCCAAGAGCGACAAGGAATTCAACACCATCGTCGAGAACATGACCAAGGAGGCCAAGTCTTACGGCTTCGACGAGTGCCTGGCCTTCACGAAGACTCAGGTCGCCCGCCGCGCCGCGGCCGAAAACGCCGTTAAGGTGAAGTAGTGATTATGGTATGATTACGCCTGCGTGAGGCGCTGGGGCTGCCCGGGCGATCGCCGGGCAGCCTTTTTTCATGTCAGGCCTGCATGGGCGGCGGAAGGAGCTATGGGAATTTTCAAGTACGGCGAAGGCAATAAGCTCCAAGGCTTCCTAGGCAGGCTGGCCGACGTCGTTCTCCTCAATTTCCTCTGGTTGGCTGCTTGCCTACCCTTAGTGACCATAGGCGCGGCCACGACGGCGGCATGCGCGGTGGCCCTCAAGATGGTGGATGATGAGGAAGGCTACATCGTCCGGAGCTTCTTCAGGGAGTTCAAGTCGAATTTCCTTAAAGCCAGCCTGGTATGGTTGCTCAACGCAGTGGCCCTATACGTCCTCTACATCGATTGGCAGCTGGCCACGAGGCTGGAGGATCCGCCCCTCCTCGTCGTTTTGGCCGGCATAATCTCAGTGGTCTTCTTCTTCTGCGCCTTCGTGTACGCCTACCCGCTCCTGGCCCGCTATGAGACGGGGCCCATCAGGGCCATGAAGAATTCCATGCGCATATCCATCCGCTATCCCGGGCGCACATTCATCATCCTCCTTCTCCTTGGGCTCGAGATTGCGGTTTTCACATGGAACGGCCCGATGCTTGTGGCCGGTGCCCTGGCGGGCCCTATGATACTCATCTACACTGTCTGCGGCATATCTAAGCGCCTCTTCCAGGCTATTGACAGGGGAAGGGCTGACGGCACGGGCGCCTGAGGGCGCCTATATGGCGCGAGGCGCGGAAAGGAAATTGCGATGGATCCATCCAGCCAAGGCAAGACGGCCCGCATAATCAGGGCCTCCTACGGGAAGGCCAAGGGGCCGTTCAACACAATGTTCCGCCGCTGCGTGGGAGCCGGGCGGGCCAACGAGGGCCTCAGGGCGGACTGGCAGGCTCAATTGGCCATGGCCCGGCGCGAGTGCGGATTCGAGTACATCCGCATGCACGGCCTCTTCCACGACGACATGGGGGTCTACCGCCTGGGCAAGGACGGACGCTCTCTCTTCAATTACCAGTATGTCGACGTTCTCCTGGACTTCATCCTGAGCATCGGCATGCGGCCCTTCATCGAGCTGGGCTTCATGCCCGCCGACATGGCCTCGGGGACCCAGACTATTTTCTGGTGGAAGGGCAACACCACCCCGCCCAAGGACTACGCCCTATGGGAGGCGCTGGTCGCGGACTTCACCCGTCACGTCACCGAACGCTACGGGAGGGAAGAGGTGGCCACCTGGTACTTCGAGGTCTGGAACGAGCCCAATCTGTCCTTTTTCTGGGCGGGCAGCCAGGAGGATTATTTCCGGCTCTACCGGCACTCGGTACGGGCTGTCAAGAGCGTGGATCCCTCCTACCGGGTGGGCGGGCCGGCCACCGCCGGGGCGGCCTGGGTGCCGGAGATGATCGATTTCTGCGTCAAAGAGGGCCTGCCCATCGATTTCATCAGCACGCACAGCTACGGGGTACGCGAGGGTTTTCTAGACGAGACTGGCAGCGCCGGGACCGTCCTTGACGAGCGCCCGGAAGCGGTCAGCGGGGATGTCCTGGGATCGCGCCGGCAAATCTCCGAATCGGCCATGCCGGGCCTGGAGCTGCACTACACCGAGTGGAGCTCCTCCTATACGCCCCGGGACCCCATCCACGACAGCTACCACCAGGCGTCCTACGTGCTTGAGAAGCTCAGGCAGGTCGGCGACTCGGCGGACTCCATGTCCTACTGGGTCTTCAGCGACATCTTCGAGGAGGCCGGTCCGCGCTTCGAGGCTTTCCACGGGGGCTTCGGTCTCCTCAACTACCAGGGCATCAAGAAGTCTGCCTACCACTCCTATGCCTTCATGAACAGACTGGGGCCGGTCGAGCTGGATCATACGGATGGGCGCGCCTACGTATGCCGGGACGGGGCAGGAGCTGTCCAGATCCTCTTCTGGGATTTCAGCCCCTCCCATCCCGGAGGGAAGGTCAACAACCAGGATCATTATTGCCTGGATCTCCCGGCCCGGAAAACGGATCCCGTGCGGGTGGAGCTCTCGGGGCTACCACATGGCGATTATCGCCTGGAGCGGCGCAGGATCGGCTATCGATGCCGGGACCCTCATATGGCCTACATCGACATGGGCCGTCCGAGCCAGCTCACGCGCGAACAGGTGGCCCGGCTCAAGGAAGAGTCCAACGATGAACCTGATATCGATGTTACGGTACAGGCCGAGGAAGGCCGTGACCTTATCCTCAATATCGATATCTGGGAGAACGACGTCCACTTCATCACCTTGAGCCCCGAGACGGACTGATTCTGCGGCCTGGGCTTGGAGGAGGGCCGGTTGCGCGGCCTACAGGAGGCTGTATATGGGCTTAGGCTTTTTCTTCGATGAGGCGGCCGGGGCCTGGGAGGAGGGCCTGCCCCTGGGGAGCGGGCGCCTGGGGGCCATGTGCCTGAGTGGCCCTTGCAGCGAGCTCATCCACCTCAACGAGGATACCCTCTGGGCCGGGGGGCCCCGTGACCTAGTCAATTACGAGGGGCGCCGCCACCTGGAGAAGCTGCGCGCCCTGCTGCGCGAGGGACGCTTCCATGAGGCTACGGTCTACGCCGAGAATCGCCTGGCCGGTTATGAGCCGGACGCTTACCAGCCCCTGGGCCTCCTCAAGCTGGAGCTGGAAGAGACGGACAATGGGGCCGGGGTTTTACCTTTCCGTCGAAGTCTTGACCTCGATGATGGGCTCCTCCGCGTTGAATGCGGGCAGGGCTATCAGATGACCAGGCGCTCGGCCTTCGCCAGCGCGGCGGATGGATTAGTGGCTCTCAGGTGGGAGGCTGGAGCGGGCCGGCTGCCCCGCCTACGCGCCTCTTTCTCCTGCCCCCATCCCTTCCAGCTCTCGCCGGAGGGTGGGCAGGCCCTTTTGGTGCGCGGCCGTCTCCCCAGCCGAGTCCTGGAGAATTATCGCGGCGACCATCCATGCCCTGTCTTCTACGAGAAGGGCCGCAGCGTCGAATTCACTTGCCTGATTCAAATTTTGGCCGAAGGAGGGAGTTGCCTTGCCGATGGCGAAGGCCAGGCGGCGGTTCTTGTGGTCGAGGGGGCCCGGGCGGTCACGGTCCTCATCGCCATGGCCTCCAACTTCCGCTCCTGGGACGTCTGGCCCGAGCCAGGGGATCCGGCGCCGCTGGGCCTTTGCAGGGATGCCCTGGAGAAAGGCCGGACGCTGGGTTGGGAAGGTCTCCTGAAGAGGCATCTGGAGGATCATAGGGGCATCATGGGCCGCATGGGCCTGCGCCTGGGGCCGGCCGATGCGGCTGTAGCCCTTATGCCGATAAAGGCACGCAAAGAAGCATACCGCCTCGGTGCCGCGGATCCGGGCCTGGAGGCCCTCATGCTGGCGTATAGCCGCTATCTCCTGGCGGCATCGTCCCGGAAGGGGAGCCAGCCCGCCAACCTGCAGGGTATCTGGAATCCCCACGTCCAGCCGCCCTGGTTCTGCGAATACACTCTCAACGTGAACGCCGGCATGAACTACTGGATGGCCGAGTCCTGCGCGCTTGGAGACTGCCACGAAGCCCTGGCGGACCTAGCCTGCGGGTTGGCTCGGGCAGGGCGCAGGACCGCCAGCGTGAACTACGGTTGCCGAGGCTGGGTTGCCCACCACAACAGCGACATCTGGCGCATGAGCTGGCCCACTTCAGGGGACGCCTCCTGGTTCCTCTGGCCAATGGGCGGGGCTATCCTCGTGCGCCACCTATGGGAGCGATGGCTCTACGGGCGTGACCGGGACTACCTCTCCCGGAAGGCCTGGCCTGTCATCAGGGGCGCGGCCCTCTTCATCATCGATTGGCTCATAGACGAGGGTGGGGGCCTCCTGGGGACCAATCCCTCCACAAGCCCGGAGAATAAATTCCTGGACGATGAGGGCCGGGCTTGCGCTGTCGCTATTTCTTCCGCCATGGACATCTCCCTGGCCCGGGAGGTTCTCAGCATAGCCGGGCAGGCCGCCGCGGAGCTTGGCCCGCAGGCGGAGGAGGGCGAGGGAGCCGGGGTGGCCGCCGCCGCCTCGGCCGCCCTGGCTCGTCTGCGGCCCCTCCCCCAGGGCGAAGACGGCTCCATTCTGGAATGGGGCCGTCCCTTCAAGGAGGCCGAGCCTGGGCATAGGCACTTTTCGCCCCTCTATGGCCTCTATCCCGGAAGCGAGCTGCCGACCGAAGCCGTCAGTGCGGAGATCTGCGAGCGTTTTTTGGACCGGCGCATCGAGGCCGGATCCGGGAGTACCGGCTGGAGCGCCTCCTGGGCGGCTTGCCTCTACGCCAGGCTGGGGCGCGCGGAAAAGGCCTACGCCATGCTCAGGCGGGCCATAGGGCGGTTCACCCTGCCCAGTCTCCTGGGTAACCACCCGCCCTTCCAGATCGACGCCAATTTCGGCATAGGCGCGGCCATTATGGAAATGTTGTTTCGAGACAAAAAAGGCTTTGTCGTGCTTCTGCCTGCCCTGCCATCGGCCTGGCCGGAGGGGGAGCTGTACGGGGCTTGCCTCAAGGGCGGCTTTTCCCTGGACATGTCATGGAAGAATGGGATTTTGTCCGGGGCGAAAATCGCGGCGCACCATGAGGGGAGTCTGGAACTGGAATGCGCAGGTGCGCGCGCCAGCCTCAGGCTGCATGCCGGCCAGTCCGTTGAGCTGGGCCCGAACCTCGCTCTCGTCTAGCCACGCTGCCGTAGGCGCTGGATGGGCTCCCCGATCCAGGATGTGGATGCGCGCGTCCTGGCATCCATCGGCGATCCAAAGGGAGTACTGGCGCTGTATCTTAGTTCAGGGGAATAAGGCCGAATACCTGACCGCTCTTGTAGCCGGCTGCGCCGTGCGTGAAGGTTTCAAAGCGGCCTACGCGTACTACATCGACCTGGAGAAGAGCCTAGGATTGGGTAAGGACGCCGCGCCTAAGTATATAGACGCCTTCGCGATCCGGGCTTCACTGGCGGGCGACGATATCACGGCCTGAGCGGCGGCCCTCGGGCCATACGCCTCTTGCGAGGGCCTGGGCGACTACCTGGGGCACCTGGTGGGCAAGGGACGGCGCCTGGAAGCCGGCATGGCCTTCACCCGCTTGCCCAAGGGCAAAGAGGATGAATGCGTTGCGGGGGGTATGGCCAGGGCCTTGGGAAGGGTCGGGGCAACGGCCGACATGGCCTTCGGTCCCGGGGAATTGGAGGAGACGCTGGCTGTCCTCTCGGCTGCGCGTTGAAAATGGGTGCATCCGGCGGAATTCGCTTGCTTATGCGCTTGGATCGGCCTATCCTTCCATGGACTGGAGGCGCAGCATGGGTTTTTTCAAGACGATATTCACTCCCAAGACCACGCGTATCGCGGAATTCGGGGCGGCTTGCTTGGCCGAATTCTTCGGCCAGCAGGGGGGCTCCTTCACCGAGAAGGGTCTGGCGGCTCTCAAGGCCAAGGCCAAAGGCCTCTTCCTGAAGAAGAAAGACATCCTCAAATCACACGTGGTGCTGATGAAGTATATCGCCGACGCCATGGTCAAGTCCGGCAAGAGCGTCGACGACGCCAAGCCGGTCATGGAAGTCATGCTCAAGGAGCTGTTGCGGATCTAGCCGGTTAAAGAAGCGAGCGCATCCCCGCGAGATTGCGCTTGGCGCGCTCGTTATCGGGATTGAGGGCCAGCGAGCGTTCCACCCATTTGATACCCTCGCGCACATCGCCTGAATTGGCGAGGGCGCAGCCGTAGCTCATGATCGCCAGATCATTATAGGGGTTTGACTCAAAGGCCTCGCGGTAGGCGGCCGCGGCGGCGTCCATCTTGTCGTCGCTGGAGAACTGGTCGGCCCGCCTGAGGGACTGGGCCGATTTTTCCAAGCGCTCCAGCTCGGCCGGGCTCAGGCGCCTCAGGCAGTCCAGGACGTTTGGGTCCACTCCATGTAGTTCGATGGTGTGGCCGTTTTTTTCCATAGCGATCGCCCGGTAGACCATCGGGCTCATAGTCCCTACGGCGATGCGCTCACGCTCGGATAACTCCGATAGGAAGGCGGCTTCTTGTGGCTTTTTCCCAAAGATCGCGCTGAAGATGCCCATGGACCTGTTCCTTTTTGAAACGACATGGCCGATCCTCGACGCTGAACGGCCTATTCGTCATTATAGCATGACTTGGGCGTATTTCAAAGCCGACCCTCCACCGACCAGAGCCCGAGAGCGGGGTTGGGGATGAAAAATATCTCTTCTCCGCCGATAGCGTTATATCCCGTACTCAGGCGGGCGGGGTCGTAAAGGGACAGAGCCTCATCCAGGTCGCCCCACTTGAATCCTACAGACTCGATCTCAGCCCGGCTGACGCCTCGGCCAGGGCAGTACCGCACGCTGAAACGGCCGTCCGTGGAGCCGTGCATGAGGTGGGCGGCCGCACTCAGGCTGGCGGCCAGATCCGGCCTCTCCTTGACCGCGGCCAGGGTGGTCTCGCGACCGCGGTAGCCATAGCGCCGGATGAGGGCGTCGATCCCCTTATCCTCGCCGAAGGTCTCCAGTCCGGGAGCCAGGACGAGGAGCTCCCCTTCGTCGGCCATGGCCATGCGGGTGCGGTAGATGGCCTTGTTTCCCAACCAGGTGCTGCGGTACTCGGTTGGATCCAGATATGCGACAGCCTTGCGGATAGGTCGGGGGAGCTCCGTTATGTTGGCCCGGCGCGCCATGGCCGCCGCCCTCTCCAAGCAATCCCGGCCCGTGCCTAGGTAGAGACCTTTGAGGCCGACTCCCCCGCCCGGGGTAGCCGCCACTACGGTCAGGGCCCAGAGGACGGGCGGCATGGAGGAGCCCCAACGCGCCAGCGCCTCGTCGAAGAGGGCTCGCACGGGGTTGTCCAAGCGGCCCATGACCCTCTCCATGCCGAAGGCGGCCCCCGCGAAATGGCTCTTGTCGATACCTTCCTTGCCGCCCGCGCCGACGAAGAGGTTCTTGGCGTGGTTGGCCATCCCGGCCACCTCATGGGGCACCACCTGCCCTATCGAAATGACCATGCCGAGTCCAGGCGAAAGGAGGGCCTTATTGACCTGGGCCGGCCAGTCGTAATCCACCGCGCCCTGGCTGGCGCGGGCCAGGAAGGCGCCCTCGATGCGGCCCAGCTCCACCACGTCGTTGCGCCAATCATGCACGAGGAATTTATCAAGCGGGCTGCCGGGGAACATGCGCTTGATCTCTTCAGAGGACATGGGCAGGTGGGTGCCCAGGGCGGGCATGATGCCGGCCAGGCGGGGGCCGATGCGGGAGACGGCTAAATCGGTTAGGCGGCCGGCCCCTGAATGGAGGCGGGTGCCGTCCGGGGGCAAGATGAGGACGGTGGATGCCCTATCTCCTCCGAGTATGTCCTTCATCGCCTGGCTTAAGGCCTCGCTGTAGGCGGCTTCGTATTCCTGGGGATCCAGGAAGCCCTGGATACTCTCAAGAGCGAGATAGGTTGTGCTGGGCATGGCTTCCTCCATGGATACCATACATCGAAACGAAAAAGAAATCGAGGGTCTATCCTTTTGAATCGAAGGGAAACCCCGAGATTATCCTCCCTTGACCCTTTGAAACGAAAATGCTAGGTTTCGGAACGAAAGTCGATGGAAGGCTCACGGGAAGACATCATCTATGAAAACCTCAAGAAAAAACGCCGTGTCCAAGTAGCCGAACTCGTCGAGAGCCTTGGTGTCTCTGAGGTGACGATACGCAAGGACCTAGCCAATCTGGAGCGTCGGGGAATCGCCTTCCGGACGAGGGGAGGGGCTGTCCTAGCAAGGGCCGTGGCAGTGAAGAAGGCCCTCACCGAACGGGAAACAGAGCGCATCGAGGCCAAGGAAGCCATCGCCGAGGCGGCCGTCCAGCTCCTAGGCGACGGTTCCACGGCCTTCATCGATTCCGGCTCGACCTGCGCCATCCTAGCCGACTTCATCGCCTTGCGCATGGGCGGGCGGGGCCTGAGCATAGTCAGCCACAGCCTTCCGGTCATAGAGCGTTTCGCCTCCGAGCAGGGCTTCTCCCTTTACGCCCTGGGCGGCGCTTACCGGCCCGAATCGGGCTGCTTCTCCGACCCCTCCACTATAGAGGCCCTCAGGCGCTATTCGACCGATGTGGCTTTCGTGGGTACTACCGGTTTCGACGAGGCCGGCAACTGCTCGGCCCAGAACGCCATGGAGGCCGAGGTGAAGCGGACGGCTTTGGCCCTGAGCCATCGGCGGGTTCTGCTGATGGACTCGACCAAGGCGGGGGCGCGGGCCTTCTCCATCTTCGCCGACAAGGCCGGCATAGACCTCATCGTGACGGACGCGGACATCGCGGACGAGACCCTGGCCGGCATGCGCGACCTGGGATTGGACGTACTGGTCGCGGGCAGGCGCCAAGCCGCCCGCGCGGGAGGCGATTGATGAGCTATATCGAGGACATGTTTTCCCTCAAGGGGCGCGGCGCCGTGGTCACCGGCGGGGCGGGAGCTATCGCCAGCGCTATCGTGACGGCCCTGGCCAAGGCCGGGGCCTCGGTCTGCATCTGGGAGCGCCGCTGTGAGATCCCTATTGAGGAGCCCCTCAAGCGCCTGCGCGCTGCGGCAGGTTCAGGCTGCCGCATCGAGGGTCTGACCCTGGACGTCAGCTCGCGTGAGGAGGTAGAGAAGGCCATCCCGGAATCGGCCGCACTTGTGGGCGAGCCGGACATCCTGATCAACGGGGTCGGAGGAAATCGCGGCAAGAGCGCCTTCGTGGACCTGGACGAGGAAGCCTTCGTGGACATCCTCAAGCTCAACTTGATGGCCGGCCTGGTCATCCCCAGCAAGGCCTTCGCCAGGCGTTGGATGGAAAAGGGTGTCAAGGGTGACATTCTCAACATCGCTTCTATGAGTTCCTACAAGCCCCTGTCAGGGGTATGGGCCTACGACGCCGCCAAGGCCGCGGTCTACAATCTGACCGAGGGCTTGGCCAAGGAGCTGGCCCCGGCCGGCATCCGCGTCAACGCCATAGCCCCGGGCTTTTTCGTCGGCGCCCAAAACCGGGCCCTCCTCCTGGACGAGAAGGGCGGCCTGACGGCCCGCGGACAGACCATCATATCGCGTACGCCCATGGGGCGCTTCGGCGAGACCGAGGAGCTGGTGGGCACGGTCCTCTACCTCATGTCCCGCAAGGCCTCAGGCTTCGTCACCGGTGTGACCGTGCCTGTGGACGGGGGCTTCCTCGTCGACAACGTCTAGGAGGGGCCGTGCCCAAGCTTCCGAGATTTTCCGCAGGGGTCGGGGATCGCTTCGCCTCCGAGGGGCGCGCCCAGATCAGGGCCGCCCGAGCCATGCGCCAAACCGGCGTGGAGCTGGCCCTGGTCTGGAATAAGAGCTTCCGCGAGCATTCCATCATAGGCAGCAGCCCGGCCGACCAGCGCGCCGCTGCTGATGCGGCCGTGAAGGCGGAGGCATGGGACCTTCCCTACTTCGTGGACGCCGACCACATCGGCCTCAAGAACCTGGAGCCCTTCCTAGCACATTGCGATTTTTTCACCATCGACGTGGCCGACGCGATAGGCCTCAAGGCGCCCGAGCCGACCCTGGAAGCCTTCCTGACCAAAGCCGCGCCCCTGGTCCGCGATCACGCTGTGCCCGGCCTGTCCGAGCCGATCCGTCTGAGCCGAGATGAGCTGCGCGCGGGGGCCGAGCGCTACCTGGAGGCGGCCCGCGAGGCCGGGCGGGTCTACCGCCGCATTCTCCAGGACAGGGCCGCGGGCAGCTTCGTGGTTGAGGTGTCCATGGACGAGACCGCCGAGCCCCAGGGCCCGGCTGAGCTCCTCCTCATCCTGGCGGCCCTGGCGGCCGAGGGCGTCCCGGCTGACACCATCGCGCCCAAGTTCTCCGGACGCTTCAACAAGGGCGTGGACTACGTCGGCAATCCGGCCCGCTTCCGCGAGGAATTCCGGGCGGACCTCTGCGTGGCCTCCTATGCCGCCGGCCTCCTAGGCCTGCCGCCGGCCCTCAAGCTCTCGGTGCACTCAGGCAGCGACAAGTTCACCCTCTATCCCCTGATGGCCGAGGCCCTGGCCGAGTTCGGGGCCGGCCTCCACCTCAAGACCGCCGGCACCTCCTGGCTGGAGGAGCTGGTGGGCTTGGCTGAATCCGGGGCTTCGGGGCTGGCCCTGGCCAAGGAAATCTACGCACGGGCCATGGGGCGGAGGCAGGAGCTGTGTGCCCCCTATGCCCAGGTGGTGGACATCGACCCGACCGCCCTGCCGGGAGTCGATGTCGTTCGATCCTGGTCCGGCGAGGACTTCGCGGCCGCCCTGCGCCACGAGCCCGGCGAGCCGCACTTCAATCCGCATGTGCGGCAACTCTTACACGTGAGCTTCAAGGTGGCCGCGGAGATGGGCGAGGAGTACCGCCGGGCCCTGGCCCTGTCCAGACAGAGCATAGAAAGGAATGTGACCGCTAACCTGCTCGAGCGGCACTTCAGGCCCCTTTTCGGAGCGGCGGCGCGGGGCGCATCCGGCAGGAGGCAGGCTTGACGCCCTCTCGGACCGGCAAGTAAAGGAGGAGGAATACATGGATAAGTGCGACATAGGGCTCATCGGCCTGGCGGTCATGGGCGAGAACCTGGTGCTCAACATGGAGAGCAAGGGCTTCTCCGTGGCGGTCTACAACCGTACCGTCTCCAAGGCCACCGACTTCGCGGCCGGACGCGGCAAGGGCAAGCGTATCAAGGCCTGCGCCAGCCTCGAGGAGCTGGCGGCCTCCCTGGCGCGCCCGCGCAAGGTCATGATCATGGTCAAGGCCGGCTCGGCGGTTGACGAGACCATCGATGGCCTCCTCAAGGTCCTGGAGCCGGGCGATGTCATCATCGACGGAGGCAATTCCAATTATCAGGACACCATGCGCCGCACGGCCTACGTGGAATCCAAGGGCTTCCTCTACATCGGCACCGGGGTGTCCGGCGGCGAGGAGGGCGCTCTCCTGGGTCCCTCGATTATGCCCGGCGGCTCGAGCGCGGCCTGGCCCCTTGTCAAGCCGGTCTTCCAGGCCATCGCCGCCAAGGTGGACGGAGGCGTGCCCTGCTGCGACTGGGTGGGCGAGAACGGGGCCGGGCACTTCGTGAAGATGGTGCACAACGGCATCGAGTACGGCGACATGCAGCTGATCTGCGAGACCTACCAGATCATGAAAGACGTGCTGGGCCTGTCCTACCCTGAGATGCAGGCCGTCTTCGCCGAATGGAACTCGGGTGAGCTTGGCTCCTACCTGATCGAGATCACCCGCGACATCCTGGGCTACAAGGACGATGACGGCCAGCCCCTGGCGGAGAAGATCCTGGATACGGCCGGGCAGAAGGGCACCGGTAAGTGGACCGGCATAGCGGCCTTGGAATTCGGGGTGCCCTTGACCCTTATCGGCGAAGCCGTGTTCGCGCGCTGCCTATCGGCGGCCAAGGACGAGCGCGTGGCCGCCTCTAAGGTCTACACCATGCCCGCCCGCGCCTTCTCCGGCGACAAGAAGGCTTTCATAGACGACCTGCGGGCGGCCCTGTACGCCTCCAAGATCGTCTCCTACGCTCAGGGCTACCTCCTGATGCGCGAAGCAGCCAAGGAATACGGCTGGAAGCTCAACAACGGCGGGATAGCCCTGATGTGGCGCGGAGGTTGCATCATACGCTCGGTGTTCTTGGGAAAGATAAAGGAGGCCTTCGACCGCGACCCGGCCTTGCCCAATCTGCTGATGGACCCCTTCTTCCGCGGCAAGGTGGATCAGGCCCAGGCCGCCTGGAGGCGGGTGGTGGCCGCGGCGGTGATGAACGGCGTGGCGGCTCCGGCCCTCACCAGCGCTCTGGCTTATTTCGACGGTTTCCGCTCCGAGCGCCTGCCGGCAAACCTCCTCCAGGCCCAGCGGGATTACTTCGGCGCTCACACCTACGAGCGCACGGACAAGCCGCGCGGGCAGTTCTTCCACACCAACTGGACCGGGCGGGGAGGCTCCACCTCCTCCTCGGCCTATAACGTCTAAGGAGGGAGTGATGAGCCAGCTCAGCGTCAAACCGGCCGCCCAGGTGGCCTGCGATTTCCTCAGCTTAGGGGCACTGGTCACCCGGCTGGACCCGGGCATCGTGCCCTTCCACATGGCCGACCACTACGACCTGCACGTTTCCGGCGGGGAGTATAATGTGGCGGCCAATTTGTCCGCCTGCTTCGGCCTGAGGACGGCCGTGGCAAGCGCAATAGTGGACTATCCCATCGGCCAGCGGGTGGAGCGGGCCGTGAGGGCCATGGGCGTGAAGGGCCACTACGTGCGCTTCGCCCACGACGGTGTGCGCGGCCCCAATATGGCCACCGTCTGGAGCGATCGTGGCCAGGGTCCGCGCGCGCCTGTGGTTTTCTACAATCGCTCCAACGAGGCGGCCGCCCTCCTCAAGCCGGGAAGCTTCGATTGGCAGAAGGTCTTCGAGGGCGGACTGCGCTGGTTCCACTCCGGCGGCATCTTTGCGGCTCTTTCAGACACTACCCCCGCCCTGGTCATAGAGGGCATGAAGGCGGCTAAGGCAGCCGGGGCGGTGGTGTCCTTCGATCTCAACTACCGGGCCAAGCTCTGGGCCGTGGCCGCGGCGGCGGCCGGCAAGGACCCCTCCAAGGCCCCCGAGGCCGCAGCGGGCATCTTGCGAGAGATCGTCTCGCACGTGGACGTTCTGGTGGGCAACGAAGAGGACCTGCAGAAGGGCTTGGGCCTCAAGGGCCAGGACGTGGAGGCCAAGGGAAAGCTGGATCCCTCGGCATTCCTCGGGATGATTGAGGCCGTGGTGAGGGACTTCCCAGGGATCAAGGCAGTGGCCACCACCTTGCGCGAGGTCCATTCCACCAACCGCCATTCCTGGGGCGCGGTGCTCTGGCTGGACGGCAAGAGCTACGTCGCGCCCACCTGCGAGCTGGACGTCTACGACCGCGTGGGCGGGGGCGACGGCTTCGCCGCCGGTCTATTCTATGGCCTCCTGGCGGGCAAGTCCCCCGAAGAGTCTCTGCGCCTGGGCTGGGCCCATGGGGCACTCCTGACCAGCTTCCCCGGAGACACCTCCATGGCCAGCCTCTCTCAAGTGGAGGCCTTCGCCAAGGGCGGATCGGCGCGCATCCAAAGATAGCCGAAAGCCCAACAGACCGATCATAAGGCCCTTCTCCCGGGCGGGGAAGGGCCTTACAATTCCCGTTTTCAACGATATCTACCCAGATTCGTCCGGAAGGCCTGCAGATGGCTCTCCGTGGCCCTCATCAGGTTCTCGAAAAACTCCCGGAGCTCCGCGAGAGCTTAGCCGCTGCTGCCGATCCCAGGAATGCCTGGTACATGGCAATGTTGTCTATTTCGGCCTTGACGCCGGCCTCGAGGGCCGATTCGAGATCGCCGGGAATGGCGACATGCGCCGCTGTGGACCTCCATGCAGGAAGATAGGGATGGGCGGTAAAGGGGGCGGGCGTGCCGGGTGAAGGGACGGTAAAGCCCGCCATGTCCTCATCATGTGGAATATTGCAGGCTTTGCACAGCAGGATTATTCTATGGTTGAGTCTTGAAAAGGAGTTCGCTATGAAACGATGCCTAGCCATCCTCCTTGCCCTGGTTTCCTTTTGGGCCGCGGCCGACGTGGCAGACGTCGACGTGACCGAGATATCCCGTGATGTCTCCATCGTCGGACTGGACAAGATCCCCGGTATTGCCCTCGTGGCCTACATCGACTTGAAGGATCCTTCTCTCTCCCCGCCCTACCATGCCTTCCTGGTGAAGGATGGGGAGAACTTGGACGATCCCGACGGTCTGCCCATTCTCATCCTGTCACTGGAGAGGGCTGCCCTTAACGAGGCAGGGGGCTTGTCCGCCCTGGATCTTCCGGAGATGCTGGCCAAGGGCAAGGTTCCCTCTCAGCGCATCCTGGCCCCCTTCACCACCTACGTCCCCGATAGTCTTGTGGAAGCTTACCGCGAGGCCATCACCTACCGCGTCAGCTGCGTGGTGGGCTCGCGGGCCTTTTTGGACGTCTATGGGGTGCAGGTGGATTACACCAACGGCAGGAGCGATAAAAAGGATTGGTCCGAGGGAGCCCAAGTCCAACGTATGGACGATGTGATAGAGGCGGCCTGGGTGGAATCGTCGAGCTTCCTGGCGGAAAAGTCCTACCCTGAGCGCTATAAGGCCTTCCATGCCTTCGATGGCGATCCCGGGACAGCCTGGAGCGAAGGGGCCAAGGGCCCCGGGATAGGTGAGTGGATTGAGGTTTCGTTCAAGCGGCCCCTCAAGGCCGATACCATTGTGATCATGCCAGGGTGGTTTCAGGCCGCCTTCTTCAAGAAGAACAACCGGGTGAAATCCCTGGCCATATCTCTGGACGGAAAGGAAAGCGTCTTCAAGCTCAAGGACGAAATGCTCCCTCAGAAGATTTCCATCGATCCAAAGCTGGGCGTGCGCACGATACGCTTCACCGTCAAAGAGGTATACAAGACCGACAAGTGGGACGATACGCCGATAGCCGAGATCCAGTTCCTCCTAGGCGGTAAACGGATCAAGGTGGATTACAGCTCGGCCGTGGAGCCTTCCTCCCTCCTCCAGCCCCATTATGAGGAGAGTATCTACTGGTGAGACAGGTCCGCGGCCTGCACCTAGGCGGGCTCGGGCTGTGCGGTATCTACGGTGGCGTCCACGCCCTGGTGGACGCCTCTACCGCCGGCCCCCTCTACGCCGCCCTGGCCTTCCATGCCGTTCCTCCCGAGAGGCGCTTCTGGCTGATCATCCTCTACGATCTATTGGCCTTCGCCGCCCAGGCCCCCCTAGGCGCCTTTCTTGATTTCGTTAAAAAGCCGCGCGCCTTCGCCTGCGCCGGCATCGGGCTCTCCGTCCTGGGGCTCTTCTTCCTCCAGGCCGATCCCCTCCTCGCCGTCATACTGGCGGGGACGGGGAACGCCCTCTTCCACCTGGGCTGCGGTGCCTTGAGCCTCCTGGCGACCCCCCGCGACTCCGCCGGCGTGGGCCTCTTCGTGGCTCCGGGCGCCCTCGGGCTGGGACTGGGAACCTGGCTCGGCAAGAGCGGGGCCTTCCCGGCGGCCCTCATGGTCCTTCTCCTGGGCCTGGCCGCCGCGGCCATCGCCGCCGTGAGGCCAGACGCCGGATATGAAAGGCGCGCCGAGCTGCGCGAGGAAGTCCGCCTGTCCTGGGCGGCCCTGGTCCTTCTCCTGGGTTCAATCCTGATCCGCTCGCTGATAGGCTCCACGGCCAAGTATCCCTTGGAGAAAGGCCTGCCCCTCCTCGTCGCGATGAGCGCCGCGGCGGCCCTGGGCAAGGGCCTGGGGGGCCTCGCCGCCGACCGCTTCGGCTGGCTGAGGAGCTCCGCGATCGCCCTGGCCCTCTCCGCCCCCCTCCTAGCCTTCAATGGGGGCAGCCTCTGGGTGGCCGCCATCGGCATGCTCCTCTTCCAGGCGACCATGCCCGTGACCCTGCGCGCCACGGCCGGCATCGTGCCGCGCTTCCCCGGCCTGGCCTTCGGGCTCAACTGCCTGGCCCTGGAGCTGGGCGCCCTGGTGAACGCGAGCACCCTCAAGTATTCCTTCTACAAGCCCTGGGCCCAGCTGGGAACGATAGCCGCCGCACTGGCGGCCCTCTCCATCGCCCTGTCCCTCTTCCGGGAGCGCGGCGCCCGCGCAGTACGCGCTCTATGAAAAAAAGGACCGCCTCCGCGGGCGGCCCAATGCCATGAGAGGCTTCGGTCAAGCCTCATTGCGCTTTCAGAGATCTGAGACCACTGACGTGAATACTTCTGCATTCGTCCAGGGCAGCGCATCGTAGCCAGTCGCTCCGCCGCGAATGTGGAGGGTGCAGCCGGTCAGGGGATCCTGACAAGGAGGGGGCCGATGAGGAGGCCGGCCGCCCAGGATGCCGCGTTGCAGAGGAGGGAGATGGGGAGGGCGATGCGCAGGCGCATGCGGGCGGCCAGGGCGTAGAAGAGGGCCTCGGCCAGGACGGCGAAGGCCTCGACCGTTGGCAGGTAGGCCGGGCCCCTGATGTAGCGCGGGAACACGAACCAGACGTAGGGCAGGGTCAGGGCGGAGGCCATCAAGGCCAGGCCCGTCAGGAAGGCCGTGCCCCTTGGGGCTTCGGGCTGTCCGGCCTTAGGCCTGCAGGCCCCGGGCCAGATGCGTTCGACCGCCCGGCATAAGCCCAGGAAGGCGGGCGCCTCGATGGCCCAGGTGGCGCAAAGGGAGATCAGGAAGCGGCTTTCCCTAACGAGCATGCCATCACTATCCGCCATGCCGATCGATCGCGCAAGCTTTGACAGGCCGCCCGGGCCGACCTAGACTATAGGCAGAACGGAGAAAAAAGACATGAAAAAGCCCAATTACTTCCTCGTTCCCTATGCCGGCGAGTCCATGGAGGTCAGGCGCAAGACAAGCGGCCTCTTCATCGGCTCCATCATCCTGGGCCTCCTAGCCCTCAGCTCCATCGGCCCCCTCTTCCTCCTGGAAGTGACCGCCGGCACCGTGCTGACCATCGTCATCCTCATCCTGGCGGCCGGGCTGATAGCCCTGGCCCTGGCCTTCCTGCGGATGAAGCGCCCGAACACCTCCGTCTACATCCTGGCGGGAGCCGGGCCGGTGGCCATCTATTTCATCTACTGGGCGTCCACCCAGTACTCGCTGGAGCTGGGGCGCCTGAGCCTGTGCTACGCGGTGGTGATGGCCCTGATCAGCCTGGTCGCCTTCAAACGCGGCCAGCTGATCCTCTATTCCGCGGAGAGCCTCTCGGGCATCCTGGCCTTCGCCCTGATCAAGCTGGGGACAGGGGAGTGGAAGCCGGATTCGATCTTCATCAAGGAGATCGTCTACGACGTCCTCCTCTTCGGGGTGGACTTCGGCTTCACCATCGTGTCCTTCTCCATCATCGAGGACCGCATGCGCATGTCGGAGCTTGAAGTCCAGCGGGAGCGCGAGCGCCTGGCCGGGATGGACGCCATCTTCAGCTCGGCCAGGGATGGCATCGGGATAGGCGGGGCGCTGATCGGCAAGGCTCAGGACGCCAAGTCCAAGGTGGAGGAGATCAACCGCCGCGTGGCCGGGGTGTTCGGCAGGGTGGAGGGGCTGTCAGGCAGGATAGAGGAATTCTCGCGCACCATCGCCGACATCGTCCGCACCATGGAGGCCATCGGCTCCATGAACGAGGACTACAGCTCGGTGGTCGTCCAGACCTCCGGGGCGGTGGAGGAGATCACCGCCTCCATCAACAGCATCTCGTCCGTCTCGCAGTCCAAGCGCGAGGCGGTCTCCGGCCTAGCCAAGTCGTCCGCGGCCGTGCAGCAGGAGATGGAGAGCGCCCTCAAGGCCATCCAGGCCATAGCGGCCCACTCGGACTCGCTCCTGGAGATCGTGGACGTCATCAACGGGGTGGCCAGCCGCACTAACCTCCTGGCCATGAACGCCGCCATCGAGGCCGCCCACGCGGGCGACTCCGGCAGGGGCTTCGCGGTGGTGGCCGACGAGATACGCCGCCTCTCGGAGGAGACCAACGAGAACATCAAGATCATCGCCAACACCCTCAAGGGCAGCGTGGCCGATGCCGCCGAGGCCATCGGCATCACCGAGCGGGCCGGGCGCTATTTCTCCGCCACCAGGGAGGAGATCGTCGGGGTGGAGAAGGCCATCGGCGAGATCATCGGGGGCATGGCCGAGCTCTCCGCCGGTACGGGCGAGATCATGCAGGGGACTTCCACTGTCAACGAGCTCTCGGGCAAGGTGACCGAGCGCATCCGCGAGGGCGTGCGGCAGGTCCGCGCCTGCGGCGAGGCGGTGGCCGGGATCAAGGACGCCGCGGACGCCATCTCCTCCATGATGCGCGATATTCGCGACGCGGCCGGCAAGATAGAGGCCGAGGTCGCCGAGATCACCGCCATGGGCGCCACCAACAAGGCCAAGATCGAGGAATTCGGGGAGGCCGTGAAGAGCCTCAGGGAGGAGGAGGCCTAGGGCGCCAGGCCGATCCTCAAGAGGGCAACGGCTTCAGTGCCCCCCGTGCCGATCATGGATACCATCATACCCTCCTCCTCATCCCTTGTAAGCTACGAAGAAAAGCCGCCTGAAGGGAAAGAGGACCTTGCCGTCGGAGCAAGCCGGGTAGGCGCGGGCTAAGGCTTCCGTGTAGGCGGCCAGGAAGGCATCCCTCTCCTCCTCCGAATCCAGGGCCCCCAGCCAGGGGCGTAGGGCCGTGGCGCGCAGCATCTCGGTTATGGCGCAGTGGCCGTCCATCACGTGGATGTAGGATGTCTCCCAGGCCTCGAAGGCGGAGGCGCCTAGGCCGGCCAGGAGCCCGTAGTAGAAGTCCGCCCCATGGACGGTGAAATGCTCGGGGACGGCATTTAGGCGCTCTTCCCAGCGTGGATCCCCGGCGGTCTCCTTAATGACGGGCGATGCGGGCATGAGGTCGAAGCGGGGAATGTGGGTGGCCAGGGCCCCGCCCGGGGAGAGGACCGCGTACCAGCGCCGGAAAAGAGCCTCGTGATCCGGGATCCACTGGATAGTTGCGCTCGAGAAGACTACGTCATAGCTCTCCGCGGGCTCGTAGCTTCCCGCGTCAGCCAGGATCCAGTTCCATTCCGGGTGCCCGGCACGGGCGCGCTCGATCATCTTAGGGGAATTGTCCAGGCCTGTGATGCGCGCCCCGGGCCAGCGCCGAGAGATGATCTCAGCGCTATTGCCCGGGCCGCAACCTAGATCAATGACTCTACTGGGTGCTTCGACGCGGATTCGCGAGCAGAGATCCTGGGCTGCGAGGGCCCGCTCCTCCGCGAAGCGGAGATAGCGTTCCGGATTCCATGCTTGGGCTTCGGGCATATAGCACCCTTCCCCTCTCTTGAGGGTATCGACGAAGAAGGAGGAAACGATTGGATTCAGCGTTCAGGCAGGCGGAAAGATGGGGCGCGGGAGAAAGGAGGGCGCGGGCGAGGATGCCCGCCCTCCCTTCAACGTTCGCGGTTCAATATTTCTTGTCCGCGTAGTCCACCCAGCCCCCTGCCTTCACCAGCTCCAGGTCGAAGGGGTCCACGGCGAAAGCGACCTTCATGGAATCCTTGCCTGAGCTGAAGGTCATGGCCATGGAGCCCAGGTCCACGCTCACCTCGGTTTCCTCGCCCGCGAATCTCTTGAAGATCTCGGCGATAGTCTCCTTGGGCAGGGCCACGGCCATGAGGCCCGAGTTGAACATGTTCTGCCTGAAGATGCGGGCGAAGCCCTCCGCCACCACCAGGTTGATCCCGTTCATCTCCAGGGCCCAGG
This sequence comes from uncultured Spirochaetales bacterium, assembly GCA_964470375.1. GTDB lineage: Bacteria > Spirochaetota > Spirochaetia > Treponematales > JBGSOB01 > CAYNQK01. The sequence continues at coordinate 6,804 of CAYYCP010000030.1, read as the reverse complement.
GCGCGTGCTCCCGGCTGGAGCCGCAGCCGAAGTTGGCCCGGGTGACGATGGCCGCCTTGCCCGCGATGTCCTTCCTGGGATCGAAGCCCGGGAGCTTGAGGTCCTCCAGGCAGTAGGGCTTGAGGGCCGGCTTGGTCGCCTCGGTCAGGTACTTGGCCGGGATGATCTCGTCCGTATTGATGTCGGAGCGGTCCAGGATGAGGACCTTGCCGCTGAAGTTCTTCATGCCTTCCTCCTTATCCCTTATAGAGGGGCGACTGGGCTATCACGCCCGCGACGGCGCTGGCCGCCGCGCTGGCCGGGCTCATCAGGTGCACCGTCCCGCCCTTGCCCATGCGCCCGAAGAAGTTGCGGTTGGTGGTGGAGGCGCAGACCTCGCCCTCGGCCAGGACGCCGTTGGACATGCCCAGGCATGCTCCGCAGGTCGGGTTGGTGACGCAGAAGCCCGCGTCCATGAATATCTGAATGATCCCTTCTTTCAGCGCGGTCTCGTATACCAGAGGCGTGGCTGGAGAGAGGATGGCCCGAACCTTGCTTGAGACCTTCTTGCCCTTTATGACCTTGGCTGCCTCGCGCAGATCCTCTATGCGGCCATTCGTGCAGGAGCCGATGTAGACCTGGTCCAGCCTCGTGCCGGCCATCTCCCGAATGGGCTTCACTTGATCGGGCTTAAAGTCGAAGGTGCACATCGGCTCCAGCGAGGAGAGATCGTATTCAATGACTTTCTCATAGGAGGCGTCTGGATCGCTAACCCACTTCTGGTACTCGGACAGGGCGGCGGCCTTTGTGGCGAACTCTTCCTTTATGAAGGGCCACAGGTAGTCCACCGTGACCATATCGGGAGCGCAGATCCCCGAGGTACCGCCGGCCTCTATGGCCATGTTGCAGAGGGTCATGCGGCTTTCCATGCTCATGGCGTCCACGACAGGTCCGGTGAATTCCATGACCATGTCGGTGGCCCCGTTCACGGAGATCTGCTTGATCACGAAGAGGATGACGTCCTTGGCGTAGACGCCCGGCCGTAACTTGCCCTTCAGGACGAACTTGATGGTCTTGGGACGCTTGAAGGCGCACACCCCCTTGAGGATGCCCACCTCTAGGTCAGTGGTGCCCACGCCGGCGGCGAATGCCCCGAAGGCGCCATGGGTGCAGGTGTGGCTGTCGCCCATGATTACCGAAAAGCCCGGACGCACGTAGCCCTTCTCCGGGAAGAGGGCGTGGCAAACCCCGTTGCGCCCGATGTCGAAGAAGTCCTGGATGCCCTGGCGCCGCGCCCATTCGCGCATGACCTTGCCCTGCTCGGCTGTCTTGGAGTCCTTGGCCGGGGTGACGTGGTCGATGACCGCCTTGATTTTGGACGGATCGAAGACCCGGTCCTTGCCCCTGGCTACCAGGTCGGCGATGGCGATAGGCGTTGTGATCTCGTGGCAGAAGACCCTGTCGAGTCTCAAGACGTAGGTGCCCTGGAAGGGCTCATCCACCAGGTGCGCGTCGAATATCTTCTCCGCTATGGTCTTTCCCATGCGTTCCTCCTTTGCGGGCAGTAGACCTCGTTTTTATGCCTGCTTGACCCCGACTGGCTCAAAGGCTTGCGGGGCATCATACCTAGTTCGTCGAAAAATGTGGATTGGCCCCTCTTACTGGTCATGGGCTGGCGGCTATAGCCCTGGCTGTGGGGTTTAGCCAATTTCCACACTTTTCGACAAACTAAGAAGACCATACTATACCTTGTCTTAATTGTCAATACAGAAACTGAAATAAAAATTAAGCCACTTTTCTTCCTACCGCGAGGCCAAGAAAGCCCTGTTTCCGATGGAAAGGCAGCTCATACTGAAGGGGGACAGAGCGCCTGCCCTTTCCCCCTACATCGTATTTCTAATCATAGCAATGCTTTATTCCTACCCCCTATCCCGGAAGCCGCATATCGAGCCCCTGTAATAGGGAAGAGCACAAAGCGAAAATCCTCCATATTATTGGGTAGTCCGTCCAGGGCATTAGGATTCCTTTTCTTTTTCCTCCCTTCCATGCGATGATCCACCAGGGCACCTCTATAGCCTCGGAAAGGATCGCTTACATGAAAAGCCTGGACACCATACGCACCGAAAGACTCATCCTCCGGTGGTGGGAGGAGTCCGACAGCCTTCCCTTCTCACAGATGAACGCCGATCCTGAGGTCATGGAGTTCTTCCCCAAGGCCCTCAGCCGGGAGGAATCCGATGCCCTCATCCAAAGGATCGAGGGAAGCTTCAGCGAGAGGGGTTACGGGCTCTGGGCCGCCGAGCTGCGGGCCGGCGGAGAATTCATCGGCTTCATCGGTTTCAACTATACGGACTTCCCTTCCGACTTCACCCCCTGCGTGGAGATAGGCTGGAGGCTGGCGCGGCGGGCGTGGGGGAAGGGCTACGCGACCGAGGGCGCAAAGGCTTGTTTACAGGCTGGTTTCGAAAAGCTCGGATTCGACAAGATTTTTTCCTTCACTTCACGGATCAATACAAGATCGGTGAATGTGATGAAGAAGATCGGCCTGACTTACGTCAAGGGATTCGATCACCCGAGGATCGCGAATGAGAGCAGGCTCAGATCGCATGTGCTGTACGGTCTTGCCAGAGTGGAATTCGTCGCCAGGTCTATCGCTTCATGAGTCACCGGCCATCGCGTGTGTATGGAGAACGATAGGCAGCCAGCGGGAAATCAATTCCCCTTAAGAGGCTGGCGAGGATCCCAAAGGCCTTCCGCGTATTTATTTATTTCATGGAAATAATCCATTTGATTTGATATGGAATTTCCGCTATCATGCATATCGCTTGGGATAGTCTTTTCGCCGCTTCCCCGGACTCGTACTTGTCATGGGAGGCCGGGTAATTGGAGGATGGCACCATGGCTATCAAATTGATACCCGGAGACCGGCGCGGAAGCCTTCTGCCCAGCCTCCTCATTCTCATCGCCCTTTTCGAAATCGCCGGCCTCGGTATCTGGTTGCTTTCCTCCATGGGCAAGGCCTCTGTCACTGCCTTTCTTCAGCTCGGTCTGCATATCATCCCCATCGGCCTGAGCGCTTGGGCTATAGCGGTCTACATCCGGTCCATCCTCAGGTCCAGCCGTCGCCTCATCGACTCACTGCGCGGGGCCAAGGAGGCTATGAGCGGGCTTTCCTCAGGGATCGCAAAGCTGGGCACGGGGGATCTCTCCGCCAAGGTGCCGCGCATGAAAGAGACGGCGGATCCAGCCTGCGGCGGGGCCCTGGCCCCCCTGGGAGGTCTCTTGTCGGAGTTATCCAACGCGGTGCGCGAGAGCATAGAGGACTTCAACGGCATCACCGAGGAGCCATGCCGGCGTCTCCTCTATGTCGGCTCGGACAGTTACGCCGAGGGCAGGGCGGCGGCGGCCGCAATGGGACGCCGCCTGGAAGGCCGGGGCGAGGTCGCCATCATCGTCTCGGACCAGCGCATGATCAACCAAAAGCTGCGCCGCAAGGGCTTCCTGAGTTATATGGACGAATCATTCCGAGGGGTAGAGGAGGCCGGAACCCTCGAATCCATGCGCGATCCTGCTCGGGCCGCCCGGGCGGTCAAGGAGCTCCTGGACAAGCACCCGGGCCTGCGCGGTATCTATGTGGCTGAGGCCCATACGGCGGCGGCGGTTGCGGAAGTCGTGGCTGCGGCGGGCCTGAGCAATCAGATCACGGTCATCACCCACGACCTCAATGATCCCACTATGGAGGGGGTCCTGGCGGGGCGGATTTTCGCCACCATCTCCCAGGACGCCTACGCCCAAGGCTATGACCCCGTGATCCGCCTCTATAACTACCTGGCCACCGGCCAGAGGCCGGCGACGGCGCGCTTCCTGGTGAAGCTCGAGACAGTCTCTCGCGAAAATGCCGATTCTTTCTGGCGCCGAGGCCAGGGGATCCTTGAAGGCGATCCCGCCCGCCTGGCTGTCCCCGTGGCTGGTTCGGCCCCCCGGTCCATCCGCATAGCGGCCATGAATTTCACCTCACAAGGCTTCTGGGCGGCCGTGAGGCGCGGGGCCATGGACGCGGGGAAGAGACTAGAAGCCCTGGGAGCCAGGGTAGACTGGATCGAACCGCCGCCCTCGCCCGAGGGAGGCCTGCGGGCCGCCACATTCCTGCCCGCGATTAAGGCCGCCGCGGAACAAGGCTATGCCGGCATAGTCCTGCCGATTTTTGACCGAACCCTTGTGCGGGCGGTGAACGAGGCTGTTGACGACGGCATGGCCGTGGCCACCATGAACAGCGAGCCGGTCAGCCTGCGCGAGATGATCTCATCGGTCTCGGGTCATGCCGACGGCCTCATCTCCCTGAGCCAGGAATTGGCCGCCTCGGCCCAGGAGAGCAGCCAGTCGACCGTATCCATCGGCGAGACCATGGAGCGGATCAGGGGCAATATCAGGACCCAGGAGGAGGAGATGGAGCTCACCGAGGAGGCCATCAGCGAGCTGGCCTCCAACGTGGACAGGGTCAACGCAGCCGCCGGAGAGAGCGTAGACATGGCCCGCCGGGTTCTGAGCGCCTCTCAGGCCGGGCGCGAGGCCGTCATCGGGCTGCGCCGAACCATCGCCTCGTTGGAAGCTGTGTCCACCATGGCGGATGAGACCATACGCTCCCTGCGCGCCGATACAGCCCGCATAGGCGGCATAGTTGAATCCATAAGCGATATCGTCAGCCGCACAAACATCCTGGCCTTGAACGCTTCCATACAAGCCGCCCGGGCTGGGGAGAGCGGACGCGGTTTCGCCGTGGTGGCGGGCGAGATCAGAAACCTGGCCGAGCAGTCCCAGCGCCTTTCTGAAACCATCGGCCCACTCCTGGGCGGCATACAGGCCCAATCCGAATCGGCCGCCTTGGCCGCACGGGACGGTCTTCTGCGCGCCAGGGAGAACGCCGCCAATGCCGAGCAGTCCGAGGCAAGCCTGGACGCCATCACGGCCTTGGCCGAGGAAAACGAGCGCCGCATGGGAATCATCCTGGCGGCCGCCGAGCAAATGGCGGCTTTTTCCGCCAAGATACAGTCCACCGCCCGCACCCTATATGAGACCAATGCCGTCGGCACCAGCGCCATCCAGGAGGTGGGCAGCTCCATGGCCGAGATGTCTGTGCAGGCCCAAGGGGTCTCTCGCGCGGCCCAAGCCCTATACGATATGGCCAAGGTTCAGCTGGGCCTCCTCTCCCAGTTCCGCCTAGGAGACTCCTGAGCCCGGTGCTTGAGCGGCACCCCATGGATGGGCGCGGCGTCTGGATCCGTGTGACAGGCTGTAAACGCATTGCCTCCCGGCCCGCTGGTCTATAGTATCGTGATAACTTGATCCAGAATGACCTAACATAAGGAGGCGGACATGGCCTTTTTGCGTTTCCCCGAGGATTTCGAATGGGGCGTCGCTACAGCCGCGGCGCAGATTGAAGGGGCTGCCAAGGAAGACGGCAAGGGCGAATCGGTTTGGGACCGCTTCAGCGCCCGTCCGGGGGCCATCGAGGGAGGCGACAGCCCGGCTGTGGCCTGTGACCACTACCACCGCTACCCCGAGGACGTCGAGCTCATGCGCGGTCTCGGTATCAAGCACTACCGGCTCTCCCTGTCCTGGCCGCGCATCCTGCCTGAGGGACGCGGACGCATCAACCGCCCCGGGATCGACTTCTACCGCCGGCTTCTCACAGCCCTGCGTGGGGCTGGTATCCGCCCGGCGGTGACCCTCTTCCACTGGGACACGCCTCAGGCCCTCCAGGACGGCGGCGGGTGGATGGAGCGCAGCACAGCCGATGCCTTCGCCGAGTACGCCCGCGTCTGCTTTGGTGAGCTGGGCGACTTAGTGGACAGGTGGATCACCCTTAATGAACCCCAGGTGGTGGTGATGGCCGGGCACGAGGTGGGCAACCACGCCCCCGGGATCAAGGATCCAGGCCATTCCCTACAAGTTGCACATCACCTACTGTTAGGTCACGGCCTGGCCACCAAGGCCTATCGGCAGGCCGGCGGCAAGGGTCAGGTGGGCATCTCCCTCAACATGTCCGACATCCTTCCGGCCACACCCGATCCCAAGGACCGAATGGCCGCGGATATGGTGCACTTGGGTGGAACGCGCTGGTACGCAGACCCCATCATCCTAGGCGGCTACCCTGAGTTGGCCGCGCGGGGCTACAAGGCCCAGGGGCGCTTCCCCGAGGTCAGGCCCGGCGACATGGACATCATCCGCCAGCCCCTGGACTTCCTCGGGATCAACTATTACTTCCCCATGTGGGCCAGCTCTGCTCCCGTGCCGGGGAATCCGGACGCCCTGAGCGTCGTCCATCGCAAAGACCTGCCCGTCACCGAAATGGACTGGAACGTCGACCCCCAAGGGCTCTACCGCTTGCTGAAGCGCCTGACTATCGAATATCCCGGTCTGCCCCTGATGGTGACGGAGAACGGGGCCGCCTACCGGGACGCCCTGGTATCCGGGCTCGACGGCAAAAAGTCCGTCCATGACCGGGAACGGGTTGAATACCTCAAGGGCCACTTCGCCACCGCGCATAGGCTCATCGCCGAGGGAGTCCCCCTCAAGGCCTATTACGTCTGGTCCTTGATGGACAACTTCGAGTGGGCCGCCGGCTACGCCAAGCGCTTCGGCGTGGTCTACGTGGACTATGCCAGCCAGGAGCGCACGGTCAAGGACTCAGGGCTCTTCCTGGCCGCGACCATCCGCGATGGAGGCTTCGAGGCGTAGGGACACGCTCACTTTCTTGCGAAGAGGGGAAGAGGAAGGAGCTCACGCGAAGGCGCGAAGAGGAGAGGTTCACGCGAAGGCGCGAAG